>DASXZD010000061.1:0-45919 GCA_036502085.1 Streptosporangiaceae bacterium | reverse complement strand
TCAGCACGGTGTCGCAGAACTAGGGTTTGGTCCGTGGACCTGTATCCCTCAAGCCGCCTGGAAGTCGTGCGCGAGGCCGTGGGCGCGGCCGGGCTCGACGCGGTGCTGCTCACCCCCGGCCCGGACCTACGCTACGTCACCGGCTACGACGCCAAGCAGCTAGAACGCCTGACCTGCCTGGCCGTCCCGGCGGACGGCGACCCCGCCCTGTTCGTGCCGCGTCTGGAACTGCGCGCCGCGCAGGCCTCGCCGGCCGGCTCGCTCGGGGTCCAGATCGTTCCCTGGGAGGAGACAGGCCCCAATTCTGACCCGTTCGCCCTAGTGGCCGGGATGCTCGGCGGGGTCTCGGCGGTCGGCCTGTCCGACCGTATGTGGGCGCTGTTCGTGCTGAGGTTCCGCGACGAGCTGCGCTCGGCCCGGCTGGCCCTAGCCAGCAGTGCGCTGCGCCCGCTGCGGATCAGGAAAACTCCCGCCGAGGTCGCCGCCCTGCGCGAGGCGGGCGCGGCCATCGACCGGGTGCATGAGCGCGTCCCTGGCTGGCTGCGGGCCGGACGGACCGAGCGCGAGGTCGGCGCGGACATCGCCGAGGCCATCCTGGCCGGGGGGCACGCCACCGTGGATTTCGTGATCGTGGCCTCGGGGCCGAACGCCGCCAGCCCGCACCACGAGCTGTCCGACCGGGTGCTCGCGCCCGGCGACGCCGTCGTGGTGGACATCGGCGGCACGATGCCCAGCGGCTACTGCTCGGACTGCACCAGGACGTACGCGGTCGGCACGCCGCCCGCCGAGTTCGCCGCCTATTACGCCGTGCTAAAGGACGCACAGGACGCCGCCTGCGCGGCCGTGCGGCCTGGCGTCACGGCCGAAGCGGTCGACGCCGCGGCGCGCGAGCCAATCACCGCGGCCGGCTTCGGCGCGAGCTTTTTCCACCGGACCGGGCACGGTATTGGCCTGGAAACGCACGAAGACCCATATATCGTGGCGGGGAATGCCGAACCGCTGGCGCCAGGGATGGCATTCTCGGTCGAGCCGGGGATTTACCCCGGACCGCACGGCGCGCGGATCGAGGACATCGTGGTGTGCACGGACGACGGCTGCGAACGGGTGAACAACGTCACCCGCGAGCTGATCATCGTGGCCGCGTGATGATCGACCGGCCCGGACAAGACGAACAGACCCGCGCGCTGCTCGGCCTCGTCTCCGACATCGCCGACGCCGAGCTGCGCCCGGCGGTGGACGCGGCGGAGAAGTCGGCGACGTTCCCCCGGCAGGCGTTCAGGACGCTCGGCCAGGCCGGGCTGCTGAGCTTGCCCTACCCGGAGGCACTCGGCGGCGGCGGGCAGTCGTACGAGGTGTACCTGCAGGTCGTCGAGGAGCTGGCCAGCGCCTGGCTGACCGTCGGGCTCGGGGTGAGCGTGCACACGCTGACCTGCTTCCCGCTGGCCACCGCGGGCACGGCGGCGCAGCAGGAGCGCTGGCTGGCCCCGGCGCTGGCCGGCGACATGCTCGGCGCCTACTGCCTGTCCGAGCCGCACTGCGGCTCGGACGCGGCTGCGCTGAGCACCCGGGCGGCCGCCGTTGACGACGGCTACCAGATCGACGGCGTGAAGGCGTGGATCTCGCATGCCGGCCAGGCGGACTTCTACACGCTGTTCGCCCGTACCTCCGGCGACGCCGACGGGCCGCAGCGCGCCAAGGGGATCAGCTGCCTGCACGTTCCGGCGCAGACGCCGGGCGTGACGGCGGCGGCCGCCGAGCACAAGATGGGGATGCGCGGCTCGACGACCGCGCAGATGGTGTTCAGCTCGGCCCGGGTGGCGCGCGATCACCTGGTCGGCGAGGAGGGCCAGGGGTTCTCGATCGCCCTGGCCGCGCTCGACGCCGGACGGCTCGGCATCGCCGCCTGCTCGACCGGGGTGGCCAGGGCCGCGCTGGAGACGGCGGTCAAGTACGCGGAGGAGCGCGAGCAGTTCGGCCGGCCGATCGGCGACTTCCAGGGCGTGTCGTTCATGCTCGCCGACATGGCCACCGCGGTCGAGGCGTCCCGCGCCCTGTACCTGGAGGCGGCCAGGCGCAAGGACGCCGGGCTGCCGTACGGCCCGCAGGCCGCCATGGCCAAGCTGTTCGCCAGCGACGCCGCGATGCGGGTGGCCACCGACGCGGTCCAGATCCTCGGCGGCTACGGCTACGTCGAAGATTTTCCCGCCGAGCGGCTGATGCGCGAGGCCAAGGTGCTGCAGATCGTCGAGGGAACGAACCAGATCCAGCGGCTGGTCATCGGCCGCTGGCTCACCAGGGGCGGCCGCCGCTAACGGCGGCGGATCGGATGGCAGCGACGGGCGAGGGCAGGCCGGGGCCGAGCGCCGGCGGGCAAGGTGCCGAGATGCCGGTCGCGGAAGGCGCGATCAGGCTCGGCCAGCCGGCTGGGCGCTGGGTGATCCTGGCCACCGTGCTCGGCTCCAGCATGGCCATGCTGGACTCGACCGTCGTCAACGTGGCCCTGCCGACGATCGGCACGCACCTGCACTCCTCGCTCGGCGGGCTGCAGTGGACGGTCACCGCCTACACCCTGACGCTGGCCGGGCTGATCCTGCTCGGCGGCTCGCTCGGCGACCGCCTCGGCCGCCGGAAGATCTTCATCGTCGGGGTCACCTGGTTCGCGCTCGCGTCGGCGCTGTGCGGGCTGGCCCCCGACCTCGGCGTGCTGATCGCGGCCCGCGCGCTGGCCGGCATCGGCGGCGCGCTGCTCACCCCGGGCTCGCTGGCGATCATCCAGGCCAGCTTCGCGCCGGAGGACCGGCCGCGCGCGGTGGGCGCGTGGTCCGGCCTGGGCGGGGTGGCGGGCGCGGCCGGGCCGCTGCTCGGCGGGTGGATCGTGTCGGCCGTCGGCTGGCGCTGGATCTTCCTGCTCAACCTGCCGCTGGCCGCGATCGTGATCGCGGTGACGTCGCGACACGTGCCGGAGACCCGCGACCCGATGGCGCACGGCCGGTTCGACGTGTCCGGTGCCGCGCTGGCCGCGCTGGCGCTGGCGGGCACCAGCTACGCGCTGATCGAGGCGCCTGCCAAGGGCGTGGCGGCCAGGGTCACGGTGGCCGCGGTCATCAGCGTGGCGGCCGCGGTGGCGTTCGTCATCGTGGAGCGCCGCCGCACGAACACGCCGGGCGGCACCCCGCCGATGCTGCCGCTGGACGTGTTCGCGTCTGGCCAGTTCACCGTGGTCAACGTGGTGACGTTCGTGGTGTACGGCGCGTTCGGCGCGCTGTTCTTCCTGCTCATCCTGCAGCTTCAGGTGGTGTCGGGCTTCTCGCCGCTGCAGGCCGGCACCGCGACGCTGCCCGCGACCCTGCTGATGCTCGCCCTGTCGGCGCGGGCCGGCGCGCTGGCCCAGCGGACCGGGCCGCGCTGGCTGATGGCCGGCGGCACGCTGACCTCCGCGGCCGGGCTGCTGCTGATGACCAGGATTGGCCCGCACGCCTCGTACTTCGCCGACGTGTTCCCGGCGGTGTGCGTGTTCGGCATCGGCCTGTCGGCCACCGTGGCCCCGCTGACCGCGACCGTGCTGGCCAGCGCGGACGCCCGGCACGCCGGGGTGGCCAGTGGCGTCAACAACGCGGTGGCCAGGGCGGCCGGGCTGCTGGCGGTGGCCGGCCTGCCCGCGGCCGTCGGGCTGTCCATCGGCGGCCACGGGTCGGCTGGGGCGTTCAACTCGGGCTTCCGCGCCGCCATGCTGATCTGCGCCGGCCTGCTCGTGGCCGGGGCGGTGCTGTCCGGCCTGCTGATCGACAACGACGTGCTGCGGCCGACCCCGGACCGCCCGGTGCCCGAGCCGGAGAGCCGCATCTGCTGCCCGGTCAGCGCCCCGCCCCTGGAGCCGGGCCGCCGCAGGACTCGCTAACCTTCGGCCTTCGGCTACCCCTGCTCCTGCTCGGCCAGCGGGTGGCTCATGGCGGTGCTCTGCCCGGCCTGCGGGGTGATTCCGACCGCGGTGCAGGCATGCTGCGACGTGCAGGCGACCGACTCCAGGGCCTTGTGCCCCGCTGGACTGGCGGTGGCCTGCACCGTCCACGTGCTGCCGTTCCAGTACTCAGCCAGCGCAAACGACGCTCCCGAGGTGCCGATCCCTTCCGACCATCCGACCGCGGTGCAGCTGGCCGCCGAAACGCACCAGACCCCGGACAGGACGCCCGCGTCCGCGCCGGGCGGCAGGGGAGTGGGCTTGATCGTCCAGGTGCTGCCGTTCCAGCGCTCAGCCAGCGGCGCGCTGCCCCCGGAGGCGGTGGCGTAGGTCCCCGCCGCGGTGCAGCTGGCCGCCGACGGGCACGAAACCGCGAGCAGCTCGCCGTCGTTCGCGCCGGCCGGGCCCGGGACGGGCTGGACCGTCCAGGTGCTGCCGTTCCAGTGCTCGGCCAGCAGGCTGGTGCCCGAGTGGCCGACGGCGGTGCAGCTGGCCGTCGACGGGCACGAAACCGCGAGCAGCGCGCTGTCCTTCGCGCCCGCCGGGCTGGGAGTGGGCTGGACCGTCCAGGTGCTGCCGTTCCAGTGCTCGGCCAGCGTGACCGTGGTACCGGAGCCGCCGCCGTCATCTCCGACGGCCGTGCAGCTGGCCGCCGAAACGCACGAAACCGCGAGCAGTGCGCTGTCGTCCGCGCCGCCCGGGCTAGGGGTCGGCTGGACCATCCACGCGTCGCCGTTCCAGTTCTCGGCCAGGGTCAGCGACGTGCCCGCGTTATCGACGTAGGACCCGACGGCCGTGCAGGTCACCCCGTTGACGCACGACACGCCGGCCAGGCCGCTGTCGACCGCGCCGGCGGGCTCGGGCGTTCCCCGCGCCGCCCACGTGCTGCCGTTCCAGTGCTCGATCAGCGCCAGTGCGGTCGTCCCTGAGCGATTGACGTCCTGCCCGACGGCGTCGCAGTTACGGGCGATAGCGCAGCTGACCGCGAACAGCCCGCCGTGCGTTTCGCCGCTCCGCACCCTGAGCGGTACCGGCTGGACGGTCCAGCCGGCGGCGGCGGTCGCCGCGCTCGCGGTGCCGGTGCAGCACATCATGATGGCCGTCGCGAAAGCCATGCCTGTCATTGCTCGCCTCATGACCTACTCCCTCGGCGCCGGTGATGACCGTGCAAGACAGGTTAGCTTCGCTGCTTGGTCCACCAGTCGCGAACCGCGGACGTCAGTCCTTCGGCGCCGGCCGATTCCTGCGTGGCGTCGGCTCTGGCGATCAGGTCCCTGGCGGTGTCCATCGTCGCGAGAACCTCCGGGCCGACCGTGTAGCCCGGCATGTCCACGACGACCCAGGCCCGGCCGGGATGGGCTTCCGCCCTGGCGGGCACGCCCTTGGCCTCGGCCAGTTCCTGATAGCGGCGGCACCAGTCCTGGGAGACCTGGCCGGCCAGCGGGATCCGCACCGTCGCCCGCTGCTCGTGCAGGACGATGTCGATGTCGGCGGCTGTGTCGATGTCAGTCATCACCCGCATCTCCCCAGCCTCAGGCAGAGTATTCGCGCCGTGCCTCAGGCGGGCGGCGCCTGCGGGTGGCCGATGGACAGGCCGCTGACCGGGTCGAAGAAGTGCAGGTTGCTGGTGTCGACGGCGAGCTCGACCGGGCTGCCGGGCCGGACGTCGCTGCGGGCCGCGACCCGGGCGGTCCACAGCGACTTGCCGCCGGCCAGCGCGATCGCCGCCTCGTCCTCGCCCTCTTCGCCCTTGGCCGCCTCGGCGATGCTGGCGTGCTCGACCGGCGGTGCCTCGATCGTGAAGATGACGTGGATCTCGCTGCCGAGTTCCTCGGTCACGCCCGCCTTGACCGGCATCCTGGCCCAGCTGGCCTCGGCCAGGCTGGCGTCCTCGAAGTCCGAGGGCCGCACGCCGAGCACGACCTGCTTGCCGACGTAGCCGTCGAGCCCGGGCTTGCGCTCGAACACCGCGGCGGGCACCGGCAGTTTGTAGCCGGCGAACGTCACCGCGGGCCCGTCGTCGCGGACCAGCTCGGCGGTGACGAAGTTCATCGCCGGCGAGCCGATGAAGCCGGCCACGAACAGGTTCACCGGCGCGTCGAAGAGCCGCTGCGGCGTATCGACCTGCTGCAGCCTGCCGTCCCGCAGCACGCACACCCGGTGCCCCAGCGTCATCGCCTCGACCTGGTCGTGGGTCACGTAGACGGTGGTCACGCCGAGCCGCTCGTGTAGCTGGTTCAGCGACGCCCGCATCGACACGCGCAGCTTGGCGTCCAGGTTGGACAGCGGCTCGTCCATCAGGAACGCCTGCGGCTCGCGCACGATCGCCCGGCCCATCGCGACCCGCTGCCGCTGGCCGCCGGACAGCGCGGCCGGCTTGCGCTTGAGGTACTGCTCGAGGCCGAGCATCCTGGCCGCCTCGGTGACCCGGCGCCGGATCTCGTCCTTGGGCGTCTTGCGCAGCTGCAGCCCGAACGCCAGATTCTGCTCCACGGTCATGTGCGGGTAGAGGGCGTAGTTCTGGAACACCATGGCGATGTCGCGGTCCTTGGGCGGCAGGTCGTTGACCACCCGGTCGCCGATCGTGATCGTGCCCGCGCTGATCTCCTCCAGGCCGGCGATGGACCGCAGCGCGGTGGACTTGCCGCAGCCGGAGGGCCCGACCAGGACCATGAACTCGCCGTCCTTGATGTCCAGGCTGAGCTGATCGACAGCCTTCACACCGCCTGCGTAGATCTTGTCGATCTGGTCGAGAACGATCTGGGCCATCGCTGGGGCTCCGTAACTCTGGGCGGCCGGGTCCGGGCAGCGTAACCGGCCAGGATGCCTGGCAGCGGATGCCGGGCGCTTTGTTACGGGAGCGTAAAGCCCGTTACCGTTTCGTTACCTGTCATCGTGCGGGATGCGGCGCAGGCGCGCGGGAGGCTACCGTGACGGCGTGGAAGAGATCGACCGCAGGATTGTCTGGCTGCTCTCGCGCGACGGGCGGATGAGCTTCACCGACCTGGCCGGCCAGACCGGGCTCTCGGTATCGGCCGCGCACCAGCGGGTGCGCCGCCTGGAGCGGCGCGGTGTCATCACCGGTTATGCCGCGCTGATCAACCCGGACGACGCGGGCCTGCCGCTGACCGCGTTCGTCTCGATCAAGCCATTCGACCCGGCCGCGCCCGACGACGCGCCGCAGCGCCTCGCCCACCTCGATGCCATCGAGGCCTGCCACAGCGTCGCGGGGGAGGAGAACTACATTCTCAAGGTGCGGGTCGCCTCGCCGGTGGGGCTGGAGGAACTGCTGCAGCAGATCCGCGAGGCGGCGAACGTGTCTACCCGCACCACGATCGTGCTGAGCACCCCGTACGAGAACCGGCCGCCGGGGCTGGCCGGGGACGCCGACGCCTAGCCGGCGGGCGGGCGCAGGCCGTCGATCATCAACGAGAGCAGCCGGGGCGCATCGCCGGGAGCGCGCTCGGTGGCCACCGCGATCCCGTGCACCAGGCGCATGACGTCCATGGCGGAGATGTCGGCGCGCAACTGCCCGGCTTCCTGGGCGCGCAGCAGAAGCTGCTCCGCCGTCGTCTTCATCAGCTGGCTGCACGACGAGATCAGCTCGGAGTCGCGGCCGAGCGTGGCGATCAGCGCCTGGGACAGGCCGCGCTTGGTGGCGAGGTAGCCGGACAGCGCTTGCAGCCAGTCGGCGAACGCGTCGCCGGGGGCCGGGCTGCCGGCCAGGTCGCGGCCGCGCTGGCAGACCGCGTCCACCTGGCTGCGGAAGACGCCCTCCTGCAAGGCCAGCCGGGTGGGGAAATGCCGGTAGAGGGTGCCGATGCCCACCCCGGCCCGGCGGGCGATGTCCTCGAGCGGCGCATCGGCCCCGTGCTCGGCAAACGCCGCGGTCGCCGCGGCCAGCAGTCGCTCGCGGTTGCGGCGCGCGTCAGCCCGCAGCGGCGGGCCGCCCGCCGGGGTGCCCGCGCCTTGGGTCGGGCCCGCGCCTGAGGCGGCTGTGCCTGTGGTGCTTGTGCTGGAGGTCATCGTCACGAATCTACTCAGCTAGCGTCTAATTCGGTTGCAAACCGGAGGCACCCTCCGTATAGTAACCGGAGTGTCCCTCCACTCTACCTCAGGAGCCAAGACGTCCAGACTCAGCACGATACGACACACCGGCCGCGCGGCACCTTCCCGCGGCCGGCCTGACCGGCCCGGCATCGCCCTGGTCATCATGCTGGCCGCCCAGCTGATGGTCATACTCGACCTGACCGTGGTGAACATCGCCCTGCCGCACATCGCGACGGGCCTGCACTTCAGCTCGACCAGCCTGTCCTGGGTGATGAACGGCTACACGCTCACCTTCGGCGGCCTGCTGCTGCTCGGCGGCCGGGCCGGCGACATCCTCGGCAGGCGCCGCGTCTTCCTGGCTGGCATCGGCCTGTTCACCCTCGCCTCGCTGGCCGGCGGCCTGGCGACCTCGGCAGCGGAGCTGCTCGCGGCGCGCGCCCTGCAGGGGGTCGGCGGCGCGCTGGCCTCACCCGCGGTGCTGGCGCTGATCGTCTCGGCCTTCCCCGAGGGCAGGCCGCGCACCAGGGCGCTCGGCATCTACACCGGCGTGGTCACGGGCGGCGGATCCCTCGGCCTGGTCCTCGGCGGCGTGATCACCGAATGGCTGTCCTGGCGGTGGGTGCCGTTCGTCAACGTGCCGATCGGCATCGCGGTCGTGGCCGTTGCGCCGCTGTTCGTGCCGGAGACGACCCGCCAGCCGGGCCGTTTCGACCTGGCCGGCGCGATCACCTCGACGGCCGGCATGGCCTCACTGGTTTACGCGTTCATCCGGGCGGCCTCGGACGGCTGGGGGAACCGGGTGACCCTGGCTGCCCTCACCGTGTCCGCCATCCTGCTCGGCCTGTTCCTGGTCAACGAGTCCAGGGCCCGGCAGCCGATCACCCCGCTGCGGCTGTTCGCGAGCCCGAGCCGTTCGGGTTCCTTCCTGGCCCGGCTGCTCCTGGTGGCCGGCATGTTCGGGATGTTCTTCTTCCTCACTCAGTTCGTCCAGGAGGTGCTCGGCTTCAGCCCGCTGCGGGCCGGGATCGCCTTCCTGCCGTTGACGATCACGCTGTTCGGCGTCTCCCGGCTGGCCCCCAGGATGATGGCGCGGTTCGCGCCCAAGCCGCTGATGACAGCCGGGATGCTACCGGTGATCGGCGGCATGGCCTGGCTCTCCCAGGTCGGGCCGGCCACCGGCTACGCCGCGGGCGTGCTCGGCCCGATGCTGCTGCTCGGCGCGGGCATGGGAGTGGTGTTCGTGCCGCTCACGACGGCCTCGCTGGCCGGGGTGCCGCCGCAGGACTCCGGCGCGGCCGCCAGCATGGTGAACGTCATGCAGCAGGTCGGCGGCTCGCTCGGGCTGGCCGCCCTGGTCGCGGTGTACGGCAGCGCGAGCAAGCACGCCGCCGCGCACCCGCTGGCGGGCGCGACGCGGCTGGCGCAGGCGCACCACGTCATCACCAGCGGCATGGCCACGTCGTTCGGCGTCGCCGCCATCTTCGATGTCTGCGCCCTGCTGGTGATCCTGCTGGCCATCCGCCGGCCGCGCCCCGAGCCCGAGCCGGCCCCCGTGCTCGTCTCGGTCGGCGAGCGGGCTGCGGACTAAGGCACGCGTCCGCACAGATCTGCCCAACCAATGAGCCGGCTGCGGCGTCATAAGTGCGTACCAAACCGGCAGCCCCGCAGGAAGCTCAGAGTGATCGATCATGAAGATGTCATCCGGCCGGGCGCTAGCTTTGGCTGTCCTGCCCGTGCTGCTTGCAGGGGCAGGGGCGGGCACCGCCTCGGCCCGGCCCGCAAGCGGGAATCCGCCGCCGCCGAAGGGGTTCGAGGCGGACTCGGCCAGCTTCGTATCGGCGCAGGCGGGGTTCGTGCTGGGCGCCCGCCACTGCAGTGAGTTGCCGTGCACGGCGCGGCTGGAGAAGACCGTCAACGGCGGCCAGTCCTGGACCAGGGTGCCCGCACCGCCGGTCTCGCTGGTGCCGCCGTACACCGGATCGCCGCGGTCGGCGGTCAGCACCGTCCGGTTCGAGAACGCCCGCGACGGCTGGCTGTTCAACCCCGGCCTGTGGGTCACCACCGACGGCGGCCGCCAATGGCACCGGGCGGCGGTGCCCGGTGTCGTGACCGCGCTGGCCGCATCCGACGGGATCGTGTTCGCCGCGGCCAAGCCGGCCCGCGCCGGCCTCGACACGGCCCGCCTGTACCGCAGCCAGGTGGGCAGCACCTCGTGGAGCCTGGTCCCCGGCGTATCGCCGGCCGGCGCGCTGACGGTATCGGGCCACTCGGTCTGGGCCGGGATCGCGCCGGAGCTGTGGACGACGACCGACAGCGGCCAGCACTGGTCTGCATTGCCGTTCCGCTGCCCGCGGGCCGAATTGTCCGCCAGCCCGGTGGCGGCAGCGTCGGCGTCCGACGTCGCGCTGGCCTGCTCGGACCAGGGATTCCCGCAGCCCGGCTTCAGCCGCAAGGTGGTCTTCACCTCCACCGACGGCGGCCGCACGTTCCAGCAGGCGGGACGGCCGGCCGAACCCGGGCAGGTCCGCATGCTGGCCATGCCGCCGCTCAACCCGCAGGTGATCACGCTCACGGCGGACAGCGGGGCGAGCTACCTGTACCGGTCCGTCGACGGCGGCCACACCTGGAACCGGCGGACCTTCTTCGACGGCGGCCTGGAGGTCCGCGACCTGGCCTACGCCTCTGCCAGCACCGGTTACCTGATCCACTTCAGCGGCGGCCCGGTCATCGCCTACGGCCTGGGGCTGATGAAGACCGTGAACGCCGGCTCCGGCTGGACGTCCGTCGCCATCCCCTGACCGGGCCCGGCGGCCCCCGGCGCCCGCCCGCCGGGGGCCGCAAGGCGCATGCCCGGCCCTCCGGCAGCAAGATCAGCCAGGCCAGACGCTATGTGCAGATTTTGCAATATTAAATGAGTCTGCTCTGCTACTCTCGGGACCCCGCATGAGCTCTGGGACCTAAAGACAATCCTGCGTCCCTCGCACCACCTTAAAGCTCATGTGGCCTTTGAGGGCTATGTGACTACAACTGGTGAATAGTTAATTACTTTTTGTAGCTGCATGGGCCGGCGCTAGCACGGTAAATCAGGAGGCAAAGAAGTGAGAAGGCCGACGCTCAGGAGCCGCCGCGAAAGACCGGGATCGGACTATTCCTGGGTGAAGAGCTCGCTAAGTTTTTCGAACGGGAACTGCGTCGAGGTGGCAGGCCTGCCCGATGGCGGGGTGGGCGTTCGCAACAGCAGGGATTCGCGCGGGCCGGTCCTGGAGTTTACGCCCGATGAATGGCACGCCTTTCTCGGCGGCGTGAGAAACAAGGAGTTCGACAGCTTCGGCAAGAAGTAACCGCACAGTTGCGGAGTGCGGCCTGAGGGGAGTGCGGATCCGTCAGCCCGTCAGGCTGTGCTTCATCCGAACGGTGACCATGCCGGCCGATGCCGGCATGGTCACCGTTCCGGTCTTCTCGCCGAAGCGGCCCCGGCGGCCAGGAAAGCTTGCGCGATCACCCGGTAACCAGCCTGGTTGGGGTGCTCGTTAGGGCCCCGGGGCGGCGGGGCGCACTCCCAGGTCCACCGGCAGACCGCCGCGACGTTGCGCGGCAGCCGGCCCAGCCCGGGCACGCTGGCCGGCGAGCCGAAGTCGCCGCTGGCGAAGGCGCCGGCCACGTCGGCCACCCGCACCCGGTAGTCGCGATAGTCGCGGTCCAGCAGGTCGTTGTAGCCGGCCGCGGCCAGCTCGACGGCCCGGGCGAGCAACTCGCCCGGCAGCCCGTGCCGCCACTCGGCCAGGGCCGGCAGGTAGTAGTTCATCCCGATGATGTGCGCGCCGGGATCGGCCCGGCGCAGCGCGCCCAGGATCGCCTTGAGGTTCGAGGTGGCGTGCGGCAGCGCGGTGACCGTGCACGACACCAGCTTGCCGGCCGAGGTCGCGGTCAGGCAGGACTGCGGGTCGTTAGCCCCGATGTCCAGCGTGACCAGCGAGATCCGGGCCCGGTGCGCGCGCAGGAAGCTGACTGCGGCGGCCAGCTGCGAGCCGCCCTGGTACCGGCAGATCCCGCCGTGGATCATGGTGGCGGTGGTCTCGCCGCCGCAGCCGAGCTTGACCAGCCGCAGGCCGGGCTGGCGCGGGCGCAGCACCGCGTACAGCTGGTCGGCGTAGCCCTGCCCGGTCACCACGCTGCGGCCTGAGGCACCTGGCTGGTAGCCCTGGGCCAGGGAGTCGCCGAGCGACAGGTAGTAGGTGGCCGGCACCTGGACGGGCGAAGGAGGCGCCTTCCCCGGCCCCGACGAGCAGGCGGCGGCCACTGTCACGACCGCGCTCGCGAGGGCCAGGGCAGTCATCACGCGGCGCATCGCTCAAACCCTACGCAATCCGCCGTCCGGCAGCCAGCGCAGCCAGGCGCCGTGCCCGTCGGCCAGGGCCAGCGGGGTGCGGCCGTCGCGGGCCAGCACGAACGTGCTATCGCGGAAGGCGCGCAGCGGCACGTCCGGCGCCCTGGCGGCCAGCGCGGGCAGGCCGGTCGGCAGGTCGCTCCGGTATACCGCGCCCAGCGCCTCGTAGGCGGGGGAGCGGCCCCTGGCCTCCCCGGCGAACGTCCGGTAGTTCGCCGCCGTGCTCAGCGCCGGATCATGCCCGCCCATCGCCACGCCAGATCACCCCGCCGCGATCATCTCGCATCAGCTTGACCGGCGAAAGCGACGGGCCCGGGCGCTGGCCCGGACCCGCCTGCCGCACCCGTACGGCGTGGCTGACCGCCTCCCCTCCGAGCGGCCGACCGAGCCCGTGCCGGCCCTGGGGGCCGATGCGCGAGCACGGCGCATGGGATGAGCAGTTACAGAACGTAGTCCGTGGCGCGCCTGAGCACATCCGCCGACCTGTGCATATAGGGGTGTAGTCAGCAGCGGGCAGGTGTGTAGCTACCGGTGGTGACAATTGACGGATAAACCGCATCTCCTGTATAACCCTATACTGTAACCCCAGGCGGGGGGATATGACGGGAGCGTGTCATGCCGAAGATCAACGTGTACCTGCCCGACGACCTCGCGGCCGCGGTCCGGGCGGCCGGATTCGCCGTCTCGCCGGTGTGCCAGCAGGCGCTCGCCGCCGCCGTGCGCTCGGTGAACACGGCGCGCAAGGCGATCAGCGCGATCAGGGATCCGGCCTTCGACCCCGACCGGCACCCGGACATCCTGACCGGGATCGAGGGCCGCATGACGGCCCGGCTGAGCCGGATCTTCAGTCTCACCCGGCAGGCGGGCACCGGGCCCACGGGCACCGTCCGTCTGCTCCTCGGCCTGCTCGATGAGGGCGGCAACCTCGGGCTGCGGGTGCTGCAGGCCGTCGACATCGACACCGACGCGCTGCGGGACGAGCTGCCGCAGGACGGCGCCGACGACGGCGAGGCGGACGGCGCCGCCGGGGAGCTGACCCGGCCCGCGTGGCGGGCGATCGCCGGCGCCGTGGAGGCCGCGGTCGATCTCGGCCACAACTACGTCGGCAGCGAGCACCTCGTCCTCGGGCTGATCGCCGAGACGGATGGCGCGGCCGGCCGGGTGCTGCAGCGGCTCGGCGCCGAGCCGGCCAGCGCCCGCAAGGCCATGCTGTCGATCCTGGCGGGTTACGCCTCAGGCCGGCAGGCGACGCTGGCCGCCGACGCGGAGGTTATCGGCGATCTGCGGCGCAGGCTGGACGCGCTGGAGACCAGGGTCGCGGCGCTGCCCGGGGTCAGCGCCTGACCGTCACCAGGACGGCGGGCGTGTACCGCACCCGGCCGAAGTACATGACCTTGACGATCGCCCACCACTGCGTGCCGGGCCGCGCCCTGGCGGGTACCGACACCGGGTACCTGAGGGTCACTGCGGCGCCGGGCCCGGCGGAAAAGCCGAGCGTCCACGGCCCGAGCGAGTTCCAGCTTCCGAACGGAGAAACCAGCTGAGCCTCGCCCCTGATCGCTGATCCAGCCCGGTTGCCGATGCTGACCGCCAGCTCGCCCCGCTCACCAGGGGCCAGGACCAGTGCCTGGCCGGCCAGGGTGAGGTCGAGCTCGGCGCCGGCCGCCTGCTGGTCGGCCTCGATCAACGGCAGCAGCTCGTCGAGGGGCAGGCTGAGGTCCGGGCTGTCCGGCTCGCCCACGGTGACCAGCGCGGCGTCTTCGAGGAGCTGGCCGAGCCCGTCGCGGATCCGCGCCGCCACGAAGTAGCGGCCGGGGACTGCCCTCGGCGCCGCGCGGACCGTGACGTCCCAGGCCGCGTGCCCGCGGGGCGGCAGGTCGTAGGCCAGCGGGCCTGCGGGGCCCGCAGGGCCCGTAGGGTCGGCGGTCAGGGCGCCGGGCAGGTCAAGCTCGGCCAGGCCGGCCGCGGGCTCGGGGCCGCAGGCGACCGTGACCCGAAGGCTTACGCTGGCGTCCTGCCCCGCGTCCAGCGCGGCGCGGCCGGGGCTGATGTGCACGGCGACCGGCAGGTTCCCGGCCGGGGCCGGGCCCTTGCCGTGCAGCCAGTAGCGGGTGAACACCGGCTGGGCCGGCTCGGCGCCCGGACGCACGGTGGTCGATCCGCGGTTTGCTTCCCTCTGGTGGGACTCAATGCGCACATCGACCCCCGTGCCGGGGGCTGGGGGAGCAGCCGTCGCGGGGGGCGCAGGGGCGAGGGGTAGGGGCGGCGGCTGGCTGAAGGCAACCGAGGCGAGGCCGCACGGCGGCAGGCCGACGACAGCGGCGCCGTCTTCGGTGTCCAGGGTCGCGCCGTCCGCCTCTTCGAGCAGGTCGGTATGGCGCGGGCTGGCCGCTGTGGTCAGCTGGACCGTGGCCCGGGTCGGCCGGCCCACGGTCTCGCGCAGCCGCATCACGACGCCGAAGTCGGCCGGTCCTGCGTCGGCCTGCCCGGGGCCGCCAGGCCGGCCGGAGGCGAGCGGGTTGCCGCGCGGCTTGAGGGCGGTGAGCGTAACCTCGGGCGGGTCGACCGAGCCCAGGCTGGCCTCGGCGGGCAGCGGGCCGGCGTGCAGGCCGGTCGGGCAGGTCACCAGGTCGTGGTTGTAGTCCTCGCCCGCCGCGGTGAAGCGGGCCGCGCGCCAGTCGCCGGTGCCCGCGGCCAGCGCGTACTCGAACGTGTGGCTCCAGTGCTGCCAGGCGAAGCTGCTGCCGTCCGGGGCCGTGCGCCGCTCGCCGTCGATCCAGACCCCGCTCGGCCACGCGCTGCTGGACCGCATCAGCGACAGGTGCAGCGTGCCGTCCGGCGTGACCAGGCCGCCGGGCGTGCCGCGGTTCAGCAGCGCGACCGACCGGCCGGCCAGCGGCTCGCCCAGCCTGGCGGCGGGCACCTCGATCACCGAATCGGCCAGGTCGCGGGCCAGCGCACCGACCGCCGCGGCCAGCCCGCCGGGCGGCCAGGTCACGATCAGCACCGGCAGGTCGCGGGCGGCGCGCACGTCCGCGCCCGCGACGAACGCCTCCGCGCGGCTGCGCCCGGCCGGCACCCAGAGGCGGCCGTCCGGTGCGTCTAGGCCAGCTGCGGCCAGCACCTCGGCGGTGAACGGGTTCTGCTCCGGACCGCCCAGCGCGATCCGGAAGTCCGGCAGGTTGGAGTCCAGGTCCAGCGCGCCGTAGCGCGGGCCGTCCGGCCGGGAGCAGGTCGCGGTGACGCCCTGGCCGGCCAGCGCCGCGACGAGTTCCCTGATAGCAGCCTGCGAGCCGGCGTCACCGTTCGGGAGCAAAGGAATTATGACCTCGGCCACGCCGATGGCCTGCATGCTGCCGTCGGGAGTCGCGACGCGGGCGGTCGAGCCGACGCCGAACCAGTCACGGGCCGGATTGTCCAGCGTGAACCAGTTCTCGGCGACGTCGGTGTCGGCCACGCCGAGCGGCCGGCCGATCGCCGCGGTGGCCGTCTGGTAGACCGGCAGGCCGCCGGGGACGTCGGCGCCGAACCTGACCCGCAGCAGCCGGTCATGCCCGATCGAGCCGTCGGCGTGCGTGCGGAACTCGATCAGGTCGGAGCCGTCCCAGAGCAGGGTCTCCTGGGTGAACCGCAGGTCGCCGTCGGTGACCTCGGCGACCAGGCGGCGGCCCGCGGCGCAGCGTTCGGCGCGGACGCTAGCCGGGCCCGATACCGGACGGCCGTGGCCCTTGGGGGACAGCAGCCACTGGCCCTCGTTCCAGCGCGGGTGGTAGTCGTACTCCTCCTGCAGGACGAGCTCGTTGCCGGCCGCGCCGGGGCGCAGCAGGTCGGCCGCCGCGCGCTTGTCGTAGATCCGGCTCAGCGCGCCGCCGCGGGCCGGGTCGGCGGTCACGGCGTAGCTGCCGTTCTCGATCGACGCCCCGTCGATGGCCTGCCAGCCCGGCTCGTCCGGCGGCGCGGGCGCGGCGGCGATCAGGTAGCCGCGGTAGCCGAGCGCGGGCACGTCGGCGGCGCGGAAGGTGAGCGTGACCTCGGCCAGGCTGCCGTCGGGGTGCCGGGTGACGCCTTCGGCGAGGCAGGGCTGCTCGCGGCCGCCGGGGTCGAGCAGCGTGGCCCACGGTGCAGCGCCTTCGGGCAGCGTCAGCGTGATCTGCGCCATGCCGGGCCTGGCGCGGGACAGCGTGTTGAACACGGCCACCGCGCCGAGCAGCGGGTCCGGTGGCTTCGCCTGCTCGGCGGCGGCGCGGGTGTCGATCAGGCCGGCCAGGTGCGCGGCCGCGTCCCGGCGGGCCTCGTCGCCGCGCTGCCAGGCCTCGCGCCAGCCGCCGAGCAGGTCCAGGTACACCTGGTCGGATTCGGTGCCGGTGATCGCGTCGTGGTGCGCGCCGTAGACGAGTTGCCGCCAGGCCTTGTCCAGTGACTCGGCGGGGTAGCGGAAGCCGGCGCCTTCCTCGGCCGCCGGGGCCAGCCTGGCCAGCGTGCCCAGCCGCTCGGCATCCAGTACCGCGACCTCGCCGGCCCGCTGCGCCTGCTTGGTGTCGATGTAGGACACGTCCTTGCCCGGGTAGACCGGGTTCATGTCCCTGGTCTGCGGGGTCAGCCAGGTGCGGCCGCCCGCCGCGCCGGCGCGGACCGCGGCGAAGAACTCCCGCGGCAGCGCGGTCACGAACCGCGGCCAGACGTAACGGGCGTTCCAGTCGCGGTGGATGCCGGTCGCCCAGCGGGACGGGATCACGTGGTCGGCGCCGACCGGCAGCATGACGTTCCTGGTGGCTGCCACCGGCGCGAGCTGCTGGAACTGCTCGTAGGCGGCTTGCTCCGCCGCGGCCAGGTCGGGCGCGCGGTGGGTGGACCAGCCGGCCCCGTAGTGGTTGGCCATGTAGCTGGTCAGCAGGCCGGTCCCGTCTGGCGAGATCCATTCGAACTCGCTGTCGAACTGCATCCGCTCGTTGCTGCCCACGGTGCCGTGCGGGCCCCACTGGTGGAACGGGCCGCGCGCCCAGGACGACGAGCTGAGCCCGGCGGCGGCCATCAGCCCCGGGTAGCCGGGGTCGTGCCCGAACACGTCCAGCATCCAGGCGGTGGCCGGGTCGGCGCCCAGCACGTCCCGCTGGTAGCCGATGCCGTACACCGCGTTCCTGATCGTGGACTCGGCGCTGGTCAGGTTGGTGTTCGGCTCGTTATAGCTGCCGCCGACGATCTCGATCCTTCCGTCGGCGATGAACCGGCGCAGGTCCTCGCGGTCCTCGGGGTGCGCGTCGAAGTGCGGCTTGAGGTAGTCGATCTCGGCGAGCACGAACTTGTAGTCGGGGTCGCGCCGCGCGGCGTCCAGGTGCAGCGTGACCAACTCGAACGCGGTCCGCGCCTCGGGCAGCTGGCCGTGCTCGTCGGGCAGCAGCAGCCGGGACTGGGTGAACTGGCCCTGGGTGTTCCACCACACCGGGTCGTAGTGGAAGTGCGAGACCATCCACATCGTCCAGCCGGGCTCGGCCGCGGTGATCTCGGCCGTCTGCTCGGTCCGGCCGTCCGGGGTCCGCGCGATCGCCGTGACGCTGCGCGGGCTGCCCGGCTGGTACGGCGCGGCGATCTCGACGCCCACCTCGGCCGTGCGCTGCCCGCCGGGGCCCAGGCCGCTGACCGCGGCAGGCTCCGGCGTGCTGACCCCGGCCCCCTCGACGCTGATCGCCGCGGCGGCCGCCCGGTCGCGGAGCATCCGCGGGCCGTCGTTGACGACCGTGACGCGGATGACCTGGAGTGGCCGGCCGACGGTGCCGGTGAACAGTTCGGTTGGCTCAACGCTGGTGATCCGCACAGTTCATCGTGGCACGCGCCGCGACCGGGCCACGGGCCGGGTGTATGGGCTGGTCGCCGGCGTGGTTGACGGTCCGGCGAACCGGCGCATAAGATCACAATCGATTGCAGGGGCCGGCTGCGGCAGAATCCGCTGCGACAGAGATGAGTGACCGATGGGCGAGTCCCTGGACTTCACCGTGGGCTGGATCGGCACCGGGCGGATGGGGGCGCCGATGGCGGCGCGGCTGGCTTGCGCCGGGGTCGCCGTGACTGCGTGGAACCGCACCAGGAGCAAGGCCGAGGCGCTGGCTGCCGCCGGGGTGCGGGTCGCCGGTGAGCCGCGCGACCTGGCCGGCCAGGACGTGGTGTTCACGATGGTGACCGGCTCTGACGACCTGGTCGCGGTGGTGCGGGCGCTGCTCGGTGACCCGGTGCGGGCGCCGCGCTTCCTGGTGGACTGCT
The DNA here is from genome assembly GCA_036502085.1 of Streptosporangiaceae bacterium. Classification (GTDB taxonomy): domain Bacteria; phylum Actinomycetota; class Actinomycetes; order Streptosporangiales; family Streptosporangiaceae; genus PALSA-505. The sequence continues at coordinate 27,269 of DASXZD010000061.1, read as the reverse complement.
CGACGGTCTCGGCGCAGGCCTCGGCCGAGGTCCGTGCGCTGGCCGCCCGCCGCGGGACCGCGTTCCTGGCCGCCCCGGTCAGCGGGAACGGGAAGGTCGTCGCCGCGGGCCTGCTGTCGCTGGTCGTGTCGGGGCCGGGCGAGGCCTACGCGGAGCTGGCGCCGCTGCTTGGCCTGCTCGGTCGGCACGTGAGCTACGTGGGGGACGGCGAGCTGAGCCGGCTGGCCAAGATCTGCCACAACCTGCTGCTCGGCGTCATCGCGCAGAACCTGTCGGAGATCACCGTGCTCGCCGAGAAGGCGGGCATGCCGCGGGCGGCCTTCCTCGACTTCATCAACCACAGCGTGCTGGGCTCGATGTTCACCCGGTACAAGACCCCAGCGTTCGTGAACCTGGACTTCTCGCCGACCTGCACGCCGGAGCTGCTGCGCAAGGACTTCGACCTGGGCATGGACGCGGCGCGCGAGCACGGCGTACCGATGCCGGTGGCGGCGGCGGCCAGGGAGCCGCTGCAGGCCGCCGTCGCGCAGGGCCGGACCGACGAGGACTTCGCGGTCCTGCTGGAACTGCAGGCCGCAGCCTCCGGCTACCGGCTGGCCGCCGAGAACGTCCCGGTGGACGATGGGCTGAGCGGCACGGGCCGCCCTTGACCGGCACGGGCTGAGCCGCCGCCCGGCGTGTCGCGGCCGCTTTGCGAGGCGCAGCCTCTATGGTTCGAGCATGAATTCGAATAGGTCACCGCCCGTCAGAGGGCCGCGGCACATGCCATTCGGCCACCCGGCTATTCGGCGCGCGGCACGGGAATCCGGTACCTGAGCCGGTACCGGTCGGCCGGGATCACGATGTCGCAGACCTCGACGACCCGGTCGCCCGCCAGGTGCGCCCGCTCGATGAAGAGCACCGGCGTCCCGGGGCTGATGGCCAGCGAGCTGGCCTCCGACTCCTCAGACGGCCTGACTGCTATCTCCTCCACGACCTGATCCACCTGAATGCCGATGACCCTCATCCGCTCGATGACACCGCGGCCGGCGAACTGCTTCTCCTCGGGCAGCAGCACCGGCGTCCCCGCGGTGATAGCCATAGGTTCGTAGCTTGTCGCCAGCTGGACGGGCGTGCCGTCTGCCTTGAGCAGATAGCTGGTACGCATCACCCGGTGGTCGCCCGGTTTCAGCCGCAGCCGCCGCGCGATGGACGTCGGCGCCTGCACCCGTTCCGCGTGGTGCTCCCACGCCTGCCGCATGGCCTCGCCGGCCGGCTGCGCGCCACTCCCGCCGGCCTCGCCGGGCTTATCGGCCCCGCTGGTCTCGCCGGCCCGGTCGGCCGACTCGGCCAGGCCGAACGGCGAGCCGGGGAACCCCAGCCGGTCGTGCTCGAGCAGCCGCACGGCAGGGATCTTGCGCACGTAGGACCCTGACCCAGCCCGGGCCTCGATCAGCCCCTCGGCGCCGAGGACCTGAAGCGCATGCTTGGCGGCCGTCTCGCCAACTGAGTACCTGGCCATGATCGCGTTGCGCGACGGCACCCTGGAGCCCGGCTGAAGCACGCCGTCGCGGATCTGCGTCCGCAGGTCCGCGAGCACGCGGAGATAGACCGGATCGGTAGGCGCGCCCATCGGCTCTCCATCTCCCTGACGGCAGTCCAGCAGGTCGATAGTCATTCTCGCCGATACGGCAGACAAGTTGTGACCACAGCGATATCTTGTGATCACAAGTTTATATGCAGTGACCACTACATCACTTGCCGGAGGTTAATTCCCATGGACCGGTGGTCCATCTCCGTTCCAGGCGTGCCTTCCATGGTGCCAGTGGCCCGGCTCTTCGTCCGGGCCTTCCTGGCGGCCAACCCGCTGGCCGCCGACGCGGAGCTGATCGTGTCCGAGTACGCGGCGAACGCGATCCGGCATACGGCGGCGGGGGAGGGCGGCGCGATTGACGTCGTAGTCACGGCCCGGCCCGGCCTCGTCCGGGTCGAGGTCACCGACCATGCCCCGGCCGAGGCACTGACCGTTCTGGCGGCGGACTGGCCGGCGCCCCAGGCCGGCCAGGCTGGCCAGGTCAGCGAGGAAGACGAGGACGGCAGGGGACTGGTCCTGGTCGACGCGATCGCCCACCGGTGGGGGTACGACGGGGTAGCCGGCCACGCGACCGCGTGGGCCGAGCTGCGGGCCGCGGGCCCGGCGACGAACGCCGGGGCCGGCTAGCCGTCCCGCGTCCCCGCCGTGGTGAACTCGTAGGCCACGAACGGCCCGGAACTGCGGGCTGGCCGAACTCGAGCACCTGGCCCTCGGCGGGCTGGCCGCGGCGACCGGGTGCGCCGAGGTGACCGGCCTGTCCGCCTCGGCGTGCAGCTACCACCTGCGGAGGATCTTGCGGACGAACCGCTCGACGGCGAGCGGGTCCGGCGTGGCGGCGGGCCCGCACCGCTGACGGTCAAGCGCGGTCTCTATCAGCTGGCGGTCCCGGGGGGGTACGCGGCCGAGCGCCCACCGGCCGCCATCGATCTTGGACACGAGCGCGCCGTCGGTCGCGAATCGCCACGCGCGGCACGCGTTGAGCACGGCATATTCGGCGGGTGCATGCCCGGTGCCCCAGCGAAGCTCGGCCGCCAGCTGGGCTAGGACGAGATCATCGGCAACCGGGCCGAAGACCTCGGCGGCAGGCCGCGACGAGCCGAGCGGCCGCCCGGCTTGCCGGCATACGGCCAGGTGCAGCACCAGGTCGGGGTCGCCGGCGTGCCCGTGGCCGTCGACGGTCTTGGTGTCTTGCGGCGCAGTGGTCAGGTGCAGCTCGAAGGGCGGCCGGGCCGTGGGGTGCCGGACGGACTCGGACGTGACGATGCTCAGTTCCAGCCCGCGCGCCGGGCAGCGCAGCTGCTGCTCGCTGAGCGCGACGGCGACCGCTGACTGCCGCCCGGCCGTCATCGGGCCATCGTGCACGGCCAGGACATCGACGTCGCTGCGCCGGGCGTCGAACCCGCCGAGCACGGCCGAGCCATGCAGGTAGACGCCGACAAGTCGTGGGCCGGACAGTGCCTCTAGAGCCGACGCAACATCTAGCGCGTAGCGCTCCGACCTCGTGTCCATGACCGGGAACCTAACAACTGCGCGCGGGGCCGCACAGTTAGGCCGCGGCCGGCCGCGCGGTGAACCAGGTGCGGTCGTCGGTGAGCCACCGGCCGAGTTGCAGCCCGGCCGCGGCGAGGTCGGCGGCCAGGCCCGCCTCGCTTATCTCATGCGGGCTGAACGCGTGCGTCCAGGTCCGGTCCCCGACGTGATACTCCACCACGATGTCCAGGTGATCATCAACCTGCCGCACCGAGCTGAGCACCCGCCGGATGCCGTCCACCTCCAGCTGAGACGGCCGGACCGTCGCGAACCAGTCCGGCGAGGTCCGCTGGATCACCACCACGCCGGAGGCATCGACGTGGCGGCGGCAGGTCGCCAGGAACGCCTGCCGCTGCACGGGGTTGGTGTTGATCATCGTGCTGGCCAGCAGCACCGCGCCGAACGTCCGGTCCAGCGCCAGCGTCTCGATCGGCGAGCAGAATGTCGGCAGATCCGGGATCCGGGCCAGCATGGCCGGTGACTCGTCGACGCCGAGCACCGGGTGCCCGAGCGCGGCCAGCGGCCGCAGGATCCGCCCGGTTCCGCAGCCCAGTTCGAGCACGGACGCGCCGTCGCCCGCCGCCTCGTGCACGATCGGTGCCTCGCCCATGGCCGGCAGCAGCGCGTAGAAATCGACGGCGCAGCCGTCCGGCGTGATCTCCCCGGGGCCGGTGCCCGCGTTAGCGCTCACCGGCGTCAGTGCTTCCGCGCCAGCGTCAGGCCGTCACCGACCGGCAGCAGGACCAGGCCGACCCGGTTGTCTGCGAGGGCGTGATCGTTGAAGTCCCTGACCGCCTGCACCACGTCGCCGGTCTGCTCCGGATCGACGACCCGCCCGTGCGAGAGCGTGTTGTCCACCAGGATGACGCCGCCCGGCCTGATCCGCGGCACGACCTCATCCCAGTAGCCGATGTAGCCGGTCTTGTCCGCGTCGATGAACGCGATGTCGAAGGCCGCCTCGGCAGGCAGCGCGCGCAGCGTGCCGAGCGCAGGGCCGAGCCGCAGCTCGATCGTGCCGGACAGGCCGGCCTTGTCCCAGTAGCCGCGGGCGACCGACGTCCACTCGTCGCTGACGTCACAGCAGATCAGCTGGCCGCCGTCGGCCAGCCCGCGGGCGACGCAGATCGACGAGTAGCCGGTGAAGGTGCCGACCTCGATGCCGCGCCGGGCGCCGATCAGCCGGGTGAGCAGGGTCATGAACGTGCCTTGCTCCGGGCCGATCTGCATGCCGCTCTCGTCGGGGAAGCGGCGCAGCGTCTCGGCCGCCAGCGCCCCGAGCAGGTCGTCCGGCGGGCTGCTGTGCGCGGTCAGGTAGGCCTGCAGTTCCGGGCTGAGCTGTTCGCTTCTGCGGGTCACCTGATGAGCCTAGTTCATCGCCGCCCGGCCGCCCGGCCCCTCAGACCGGGTAGCTGACGCCGGTCAGCCGGTCGGGCAGCAGTTCTTCGGCGGCTTGCCTGATCGACGCGAGAGAAGCAAGATTCAGCCGTACGGTGCCCACGTCAGCGCCCGGCGCAGCGTCGGCGATCCGCTTCGCGGCGGCGTCCACCCGGGCCGCGTCGCGGCACGTCGGCCGGCGTCCACCTGTTCACCCGCCGAGCCTAGTCACCCGGCGGACACAGCTACCCGGCGGCCGGCACAGCGTCGGGTAGCACAGCGCTGGCCGGCACGGGCGCGGGCTTGGCCGCGTGCGCTCGCCACCAGTCCTGGCCGCTGGCCGGGAGCATGTAGATCGGGTCGTAGTAGGCGTACTCCCGGCTGAGCGCGTCCGGGTCGCCGGCCTCGACTGCGGTGCGGTAGTTCTTCGTCCAGTACGAGATGCCGAGCTCGGCGTCGTACCTGGCGACCTGGTGCACCCAGCGCTTGCCCACGTACGGCACGTCGCAGACGATCCGCGCGGTGGCGAAGCCCGGCAGGTAGCCCATGATCTGCTCCTGCAGCCGCTGCGCCTCGGGCAGCGTCAGCCGCCAGTGCTCGCTGCCCGGGATCATGTCGCACATGTAGAAGTAGTGCGGCATGATCGCGGCCTCGTCGAGCAGCGTGAAGCACAGGTCGAGCAGCGCCTCGGGAGTGTCGTTGACGCCGCGCAGCAGCACGCCCTGGTTGCGCACGTCGCGGATGCCGGTGTCCAGCATGGCGCGGGCGGCCCTGGCCACCAGCGGGGTGACCGACTGGGCGGCGTTCACGTGGGTGTGGATGGCGATGCTGGCGCCGCGCTCGGCGGCCTTGGCGGCGAGCCGCTCCATCCCGGCCCGCACGTCGTCGGCCAGCCAGTGCTGCGGCAGGCCCATCAGGGCCTTGGTCGCCAGCCGGATGTCGCGGATGTTGTCCACGTCCAGCAGCGAGCTGACGAACTCCTCCAGCCGCGGCCACGGCAGGTTGGCCACGTCGCCCCCCGAGACCACCACGTCGCGCACCTGCGGGGTGCGGCGCAGGTAGTCGAGCATCGCGGTCAGCCGGTCGGTCCTGGCCATCCCGAACTTCTGCTTGTCGATCGTGGGCGTCGGGTTGCCGACCAGGTCCATCCGGGTGCAGTGCCCGCAGTACTGCGGGCAGGTGGGCAACAGCTCGGCGAGCACCTTGGTCGGGTAGCGGTGGGTCAGGCCCTCCACCGCCCACATCTCCGACTCGTGCAGCGAGTCCCGCGACGCGCGCGGATGCGAGGGCCAGTCGGCCCGGCGGTCGCTGAACGCCGGGATCATGTACCGGCGCACCGGATCGGCGTAGAACGCGTCGGTGAAGCCCGGGTCATCCGGCGCCAGGTGACGGGGCCCGGCCGCCATGGTGTTGAGCATCTGCGGCGTCACCAGCATCGACATCGTGGCGCGCTCGCGCTGGTCGCGCTCGACGTCGGCGCAGAACTCCTCGGTCAGGCCGGGGCCGGTCACCTGGCGCAGCTGGCGGAGGTTCTTGACGCAGTGCACCCGCTGCCACTGGGCCGACTCCCAGTCCGCCGTCGTCACGTCCGCCCAGCCGGGGAAGCGCCGCCAGTCAGGCTCGGCGAGCTCCCGGCGCGAGTACGCGTACGGCTGATCGACCACGGTGGCCTCCTTCGGGCATTAGTTACCTTCGGCCCAACGATAGCCTGTTCCGGCGACATACTGCGAAAGAAGCTACGGTAAGTATACTTTCAGGCAGGAAATCTTGCTGACGGAAGGATGAGGGCGTGACGGCGTCCATTGACCGCGCGACGAGCGAGCAGAACTCGCCGCTTGGCCTGCACCGGGTACTCGATCCGGCCGGCGTGCTGCCGCAGGCCGCGTGGCGGCTCGACCCCGGCCCGCTGATCGCGCCGGACGAGGTCCGGATCCGGCTGGAGCGGCTGAACCTGGACGCCGCGTCGTTCCGCCAGCTGCGCGAGACCCACGACGGGCCGGACGCGATGCGCACGGCGGTGCTCGAGATCGTCGCCGACCGCGGCAAGATGCAGAACCCGGTGACCGGCTCCGGCGGGATGCTCACCGGGGTCGTGGACGAGGTCGGGCCGGCCTCCCCGCTCGGGCTGCGGCCGGGGGACCGGGTGGCCACCCTGGTGTCGCTCTCCCTGACGCCGCTGGTCATCACCGACGGGCTGGCCCGCTGGGACGGCAGCTCAGAGCAGGTGCCCTGCGACGGGCACGCAATCCTGTTCGGCCGGTCCATCGCCACCGTGCTCCCCGGCGACCTGCCCGGACCGCTGGCCCTGGCCGTGCTCGACGTGTGCGGCGCGCCCGCGCTGACGTACCGGGTGGCCAGCTCGATCGCGGGCTCCGGCCCGCGCCCGGTGGTCGCGATCATCGGCGCGGCCGGCAAGAGCGGGTCGCTGTCGGCGGCCGCGGCCCGGCAGGCCGGGGCCGGCCGGGTCATCGGCATCGTGCGGGACGAGGCCGAGGCCGAGGCGCTGCGCGCCGCGGGCCGACTGGCGCCGCTCGCCGACCAGGTGACCGTCTCCGACGCACGCGACCCGGTGCGGCTGGCGGGCGACGTGCAGCGCAGCGGCGGCCCGGCAGACATCACCGTGGTCTGCGTGGACGTGCCCGGCTGCGAGGGCGGCGCGGTGCTGGCCACCGCGCAGGGCGGTACCGTGATCTTCTTCTCGATGGCCACCTCGTTCAGCGCCGCCGCGCTCGGCGCTGAGGGCGTGGCCGCCGACGTGACCATGCTGATCGGCAACGGATACGTGCCCGGCCACGCAGACCTCGCGCTCGGGCTGATCCGCGAGCACGCAGGCGTAAGGAAGCTGTTCGAAACCAGGATCGCAGGGGAGGCATCGTGACGACCAGACTCGGGCTCGACCCGGCCGTGGTGACGCAGGCCAGGCGGCTGGCCGCCCGGGCCGGCCGGCCGATCGTGGAGCTGGCGCAGACGCACACCACCGTGTCGGTGGAACGGGCGGTGCTGCGGCTGGCCGGGCTGGACGGCGCGGACAGCGAGGGCATGCCGTGGGTGAACCGGCTGGCCGACGCGGTGTGCGGCAGCGTCGGCCTGGAGCACGGCATCGCGCTGCCGGTCTGGGACGCCCTGCTGTCCGGCGGGCATGCCGACCTCGCCGCGCTGGCCGCCGCCGCGGCCGCGGGCCGGGTCACGTTCCGCATACCGGAAGGCGCGGACGCCCGCGCGGCCGTCGAGGCGGCGGGCCGGGAAGTCGGCGCGGGCATCGCGGCGATCGACGCCCGGCGCGAGCAGCGCGACCGGATGCTGCACGACATCGGCGATCCGCCCAAGCCGTGGATTTACCTGATCGTCGCCACCGGGAACATCCACGAGGACATCCCGCAGGCGCAGGCCGCGGCGCGCGAGGGCGCGGACATCATCGCGGTGATCCGGTCCACCGGCCAGTCGCTGCTCGACTACGTGCCCGAGGGCGCGACCACCGAAGGCTATGCCGGGACGTACGCGACCAGGGAGAACTTCCGGCTGATGCGGGCCGCGCTGGACGACGTATCGCGCGAGCTCGGCCGCTACGTCCGGCTGACCAATTACGCGTCCGGCCTGTGCATGCCGGAAATCGCCACGCTGGCCGGCCTGGAGCGGCTGGACATGATGCTGAACGACTGCATGTACGGCATCATCTTCCGCGACATCAACCCGGTGCGGACCTTCATCGACCAGCGGTTCTCCCGGCAGGTGCACGCCCGCGCCGGGATCATCATCAACACCGGCGAGGACAACTACCTGACCACCGCGGACGCGGTGGACAGCGCGCACACGGTGGTGGTCAGCCAGCTGCTCAACGAGTACTTCGGCCGGGAGGCCGGGCTGGCCGACTGGCAGCTCGGCCTCGGGCACGCGTTCGAGATCAACCCCGCGGTGCCCGACTCGTTCCTGCTCGAGCTCGCGCACGCGCAGCTCGTCCGCGAGCTGTTCCCCGACGCGCCGCTGAAGTACATGCCGCCGACCAAGCACATGACCGGCAACGTCTTCGCCGGCTACCTGCTGGACGCGTTCTTCAACCTGTGCGGCATGATGACCGACCAGTCGATCCTGCTGATCGGCATGATGACCGAGGGCATCCACACCCCGTTCCTGTCCGACCGCGACCTGGCCCTGGAGAACGTGCGGTACGTGCGCGAGGCGGCCGGGCGGCTCGGCCAGAGCTTCCGCCCCGAGCCGGGCGGGTTCATCGAGCAGCGGGCCAAGGAGGTGCTCGGCGAGGCGGTGACGCTGCTGGGCACGATCGGCGCGGACGGCCTGCTGACCGCGATCGCCGACGGCACGTTCGGCATCACGAAGCGGCCGGCCGACGGCGGCAAGGGACTGGACGGCGTGATCAAGCGGGCCGATGGCTACGTCAATCCCGCGATCGAGATCATGGAAGGCACCGCGGAGCTGTCGCAGGACAGCGCACTGGTCCAGAAGGCAGGTGTGTGATGACCGATCACCCATCGAACGGCCAGCAGAAGAAGATCATCCGGCCGTACGGCGACACCACCGGCGACGGCCGGGTGCAGCTGTCGTTCACGCTGCCGGTGCCGTTCGGCGATCCCACCGAGCGGGCCAGGGCCGAGGGCGCGGCGCTGCAGCTCGCGGCCAAAATGGGACTGGACGCCGCGATGGTGGTGCACGCGAAGGGGATGGGGCCGGACTTCACCTACTTCATCGTCTACGGCCGGTCGGCCCACCTGGTCGACCTGTCCGAGGTCACGGTCAGGGAGCGGGAGTACCCGCTGCTGCCGGCCGCCGAGGTCAACCTGCGGATCCGCTCCGGGCTCGGCCGCAAGCTGGTGGTGCTCGGGGCGTGCATCGGCACCGATGCGCATACGGTCGGCATCGACGCGATCCTGAACGTCAAGGGGCACTCTGGCGAGAAGGGCCTCGAATATTACCGGGAGATGCGGGTGGTGAACCTCGGCGCCCAGGTCATGGTGGACGAGCTGGTGGACCGGGCCCGCGCGGAGAGGGCAGACGCCGTGCTGGTCAGCCAGGTCGTCACGCAGAAGGACGCGCACCTGACCAACTCCAGGGAGCTGTCGGCCGCGTTCCGTGCCGCCTATCCCGGATGGACGGTCCCGGCCGACCACCAGCGGCCGGCCATCGTGGTCGGCGGGCCGCGGTTCGACCCGGGAATGGCCGGCGAGCTGGGCGTGGACCGGGTCTTCGGCCGCGGCACCACGCCGGGCGAGGTGGCCAGCTACCTGGTGCACGCGCTCGCGCCGGCCCCGGTGCCCGTCGTCGGCGCTGAGGCGTGACCGCCGAAGCGGCCGACCGTCGGCTCGGGCTGACCGTCACGCACCGCCGGTACGTGCCGTACAGTCACGCCCACTACGGCGGCAGCCTGGTGGACGGCGCCTACATCGTGGGCCTGTTCGGCGACCTCGCCACCGAGGTCTGCATCCAGGGCGACGGCGACGAGGGACTGTTCGCGTCTTACTCCGACGTCCAGTTCCGCTCCCCGGTGATCGCCGGCGACGTGCTGGAAGTCACCGCGACGGTGACCAGGGTGGGCCGCCGCAGCCGCGACCTCGCCTTCGAGGCCAGGGTGACGTGCCGGGCCGACCCCGGCCGCGGCCCGTCCGCCGCCGTCGTGCTGGCCGAGCCGGTCGTCGCCGTCACCGCGACAGGGACCGTGGTGGTCCCCGCGGTCCCCGCCGGGTAACGGCTCCGGCCACCAGGCGCAGGCGGCCGTTCATCATGACCCCGGGCGGCCGGCGGGCTACTCCTGCCGCCACCGGGCCCCGCCGAACATTCCGCCGTACATGGCGGAACGTCTCAAGGAAACGGGCCGCGGACTGGTGCCCCAAGCTGAGCTCGCGCTGAACCTTGCGCTGGGCCCAGGTCCCGCCGCCGACCCACACCGCGATGCCCTCGAAAATGTCTTCCTCTTCCACCGCGAGGACATGCTCAAGAATGCCGAACTGCTCGCCGTCCCTGGTCAGCACGGGGACACCGGTCTCGCGAATGCGCCGGCCATACCGCGCCGAGCATAGGCTTCGGCTCGCGGCAGGTTCAGATATCTGACCGAAAAACTGCCATCTACCTGCTACTTTAGCCTGCCAGGACCATGAGAGATCCACGACAGGTCCATGGCGGGTCCACCATAGGCACATGCGCGTTCTGGCGTCAAGTGTGGGGTTGCGCTGAAGATGTCGGTTGGGCCGCCTACCTGCCGGTTGCGGTGTCGGTGCTTGCACGCCAAGTTGTCGGCGTGCAGCATCAGGGCGAAGCGCTCGGGGACCGGAGCGCTACCGCGACCTTGCGGGTGAGCTTGAGCGCGTGGTAGCCGATGATCACCGCGATGGCTAGCGCAGTGGCCGGGTCGAGCCAGTACCAGCCGCCCGTGCCGAGGATGATCGCGCCGCTGGCCGCGACCCCTGCGGCGGCGGCGGCATCAGCGGCGGTGTCGAGCAGGACCGCCTTGACGTTCAGGTCCTCGGTGCCGTCCTCGTCGTCGTCGTCGGCGTCGCCGCCGAGGATCAGCGCCCCGGCCAGCATGACGGCCGCTGCGATGGCGCTGACAATCAGTACCGGCAGGCCCTCGACATGATGGGCGCCTGCGGCCAGGTGCCAGATGGCCGCCGCGGCGATCATGACGTTCAGCACCAGCAGCCACCCGGCGTTGACCAGCGCGGCGAGGGTCGTGGCCTTCGGGTAGCCGCGCGGGCGGGCGGCGAGCCAGATGGCCAGCAGCGACACGGCGATCGCGGCGGCGTCGGCGAGGTAGTCCGCGCCCATCGCCAGGACGGCCAGCGAGTGCGCGGCCAGCCCGGTGATCACGAGCGCCGTGACGAGGCCGAGGTTGAGCAGCAGGGTGGTGATGTATGTATCGGGCTACTTCAACTACACCTTCCTCAGCCCGCAGGGCACCTACCTGTTTGTCCCCGCAGCGGCGTCAGCAAGGGCGGGGAGACAGCGATCTTTCACGATTACTACTACCCCAATGACTTCGCCGGCACCTTCGCCTGGAGCGCGCCGAGCATCACCCACACGTTCAGCCGCACCTATGACAACTTCCTCGCCAGCGTCGGCACCCCAGCCTGCCGCACGGCGCTCATCGGCGGATTCCACTAGCCAGCGGCCCGTCCCTCGGCACGCCGGGCCCATATAACGGTGATTACCCCGGTATGGCCGCCGTTACCATGAGCGTGGGCGGTTGGCCTGGCGGCCGAGGGGAGGGCGGCGCGGGTGACGGTACTGATTCGCACGCGTGACATCCCGTCCGCCGAACGGTACGAGGCCTGGCGCAGCATCGTGGCCGACACGCTTGGCCCGCTCGACGTGCGGATCGATCCGGGAGTACCGCTGCGCGGCGAGATCGTGGCCGGGCACCTCGGCTCGGTCGCGGTCGGCCGGGTGCAGACCGCGACGCCGCACAGCGTGCACCGCACCTCCGGCCTGATCCGGCGCGACGACGCCGCCGAGCTGTACCGGGTCGTGCTGGCGGTGTCGGGAGCCCCGCTGATCACCCAGGACGGCCGCACCGCGCGGCTGAACCGCGGCGAGTTCGCCATCTACGACTACAACCGGCCCTACGACGTGGCCTACGACTCGCCGGTGCGGCTGGCCGTGTTCGGCTTCCCGCGCGACCAGCTCGCGCTGCCGACGGACGCGGTCGCCGGGCTCACCGCCGTGCCGATCGTGGGGGACAGCGGGACCGGCGCGCTGGCCGGGCCGCTGCTGCGCCGGGTGGCCCAGGATCTGGAGACCTATCAGCCCGCCAGCGCGGCCCGGCTGTCCGCGGTCGTGATGAACCTGGTCAGCACGGCCGTCGCCGAGCACGCCGGCCAGGCCGGGCTGCTCGGCGCGGAGTCCAGGGAGCAGACGCTGCTGGCCGGCATTCACGTCTTCATCGAGCAGCACCTGGGCGACACCGGCCTGGCCCCGGCCCTGGTCGCCGCCGCGAACCACATCTCGGTGCGCTACCTGCACCGGCTGTTCGAGACCCAGAACACCACGGTGGCCGCCTGGATCCGCCGCCGGCGGCTGGAGCGCTGCCGGGATGACCTGGCCGACCCGGCGCTGGCGCACGTCCCGGTGGGCGCGGTCGCGGCCCGGTGGGGCCTGCCGGACCCGGCTCACTTCAGCAGGCTGTTCCGCCGCACCTACGGGATGACGGCCGCGGAGTACCGCCGGGCCTGCCAGGTGCTGCCCGCCTGAGGGGCCCGCCTGAGGGCACTGTGCGCGGAACGTCAACGGGCTGGCGCCAGGAGCCAAGACCGGGCGGCCCCGGATCAGCAGACTGAAGGTGTCCGGGCCGCAGGGGCGCGGGCAACCTCAGGAAGGATCAACTGATGGCCACCAAGCTGTTCGTCAATCTGCCGGTTAAGGACCTGGAGCGGTCCAAGGTGTTCTTCACCAGCCTGGGCCTTGAATTCTATGCCGCGACCGAAGACATGGCCTCCGTCGTCATCAGCGAGCACACCCAGGTCATGCTGCTGGCCGAGCCGGCGTTCGCCGGGTACGTGACCAAGGGCGTGGCCGACGCCGCGGCGAGCACCGAGGTGATCCTCGTCCTCGGGGTCGAGACCCGCGACCAGGTGGACGAGTTGGCCGACAAGGCGATCGCCGCGGGCGGCAGCCCGGTCGGCGCCCCGAGGGACGAGGGCTACCGGTACCAGCGCGGCTTCAGCGACCTGGACGGGCACCACTGGGAGGCGCTGTGCCTGATCTAGCCCGCCGGACGGTGACCGGCCAGGTGACCTCGGCCGACGGCACTGCCATCGCGTACGACCGGTCCGGCGCGGGGCCGGCCGTCATCCTGGTGCACGGCGCGTTCACTGGCCGGGGGCACCCTCCGCTGGCCGGCGTGGCGGACGCACTGGCCCCGTGGTTCACGGTGTTCAACTACGACCGCCGGGGCCGGGGCGACAGCGGGGACACCCAGCCCTACGCGGTCGAGCGCGAGCTGGAGGATCTGGACGCGCTGATCCAGACGGCTGGCGGCTCCGCCGGGGTCTTCGGCGGGTCATCCGGCGCCGGGCTGGCCCTGGCCGCCGCGGCGGCCGGCGCCGCCATCACCCGGCTGGCTGTATGGGAGCCGCCCTACCACGTCAGCGACGATGCGCCGGCGCTGCCAGGCGACTTCGCCGGCCGGCTGGACCGGCTGGTGGCGGCGGGTCAGCGCGGGGACGCGGCCGAGCTGTTCCTGACCCGGGCGGCCGACGTGCCCGCGGCCGCGGCCGCCGCCATGCGGGCCGACCCGTCCTGGGCCGGCGTCGAGGCTGTCGCCCACACCCTGGCCTACGAGGCCAGGGTGATGGGGCCAGGCAATGCCCTGCCCGCCAGCCGGCTGGCAGCCATCACCCAGCCCACGCTGGTGCTCACCGGCGGGAACAGCCCGGCCTGGATGGCCGGCGCGGGACGGGCGGTCACCAGCGCTGTCCCTGCTGCGGTGCACCGCGTGCTCGACGGCCAGGTACACAGCGTGTCCGCCGACGCCCTCGCCCCCGAGCTGCTGGAGTTCTTCACCGCCTGACCTGCGCCCTGCAGCGGCGCCGCTCCCTCGGCGATCTGCGCCGCATCCCGCCGGCGCTGCCCGCCGGGCCTGCTTCCCCCTGACGGCAAAGACTCTGGGCGGCGGCAGCGCACCAAACCTTCGCCATGAGGGGGCGGTCCTGCGGGCTACTCCTGGCCGAAGGACTTGATCTCGGCTTCTTCCTGCTCGGTCAGCTCGCGCGGCTTCTCGCCGCTGGCCTCCTTGGCGCTGTGCACCTGCTGCCTGATGCCGTCCACGACCTCCGGGTTGGCCAGCGTGGTGATGTCGCCGACGTCGGTGAAGTTGGAGACCGACGCGATGACCCGGCGCATGATCTTCCCGGACCTGGTCTTGGGCATGTCCGGGACGATCCAGATGTTCTTCGGCCGGGCGATCTTGCCGATCTCGGTCTCGATCGCCTTGGTCACCTTGGCTGCGATGCCGTCGGCCTCGACCCCGGGCTTGAGCGAGACGTACATCTCGACCGCGCGGCCGCGCACGTCATCGACCACCGGGACCGCCGCGGCCTCGGCGACCTCCTCGACCGATAGGCACGCGGACTCCAGCTCCTTGGTGCCCAGCCGGTGGCCGGCCACGTTGATCACATCGTCGACCCGACCGAGGATCCGGAAGTAGCCGTCCGCCGCCTGCACCGCGCCGTCGCCGGCGAAGTACGGCCAGTCGTGCCAGTCCTTGCTGTCCGGGTCCGTGTTGTACTTGCGGTAGTAGGTGTCCACGAAGCGCTCGGGCTGGCCCCAGATCGTCTCGAACACGCCGGGCCACGGGTTCCTGATCGTGATGTTGCCGGCCTTGCCGGCCTCGAGGGCGTTGCCGTCCTCGTCCTTGATCTCGGCGTAGATGCCCAGCGCCATCGGGCCGCAGCTGCCCGGCTTCATCGGGCCGAGCGCGGGCAGCGTGGTGCCGAGGAAGCCGCCGGTCTCGGTCTGCCACCAGGTGTCGACGATCACGGCCTCGCCCTTGCCGACGACCTCGTGGTACCAGCGCCAGACCTCGGGCTCGATCGGCTCGCCCACCGTGGTCATGTGCTTGAACCGGTAGTCATACTTGGCCGGCTCGTCAGGGCCCACCTTGCGCAGCATCCGGATCGCGGTGGGGGAGGTGTGGAAGATGTTCACGCCGAGCCGCTCGGCGATCCGCCAGGGGCGGCCGGCGTCCGGGTAGTTGGGCGTGCCCTCGTAGATGACCGAGGTGGTGCCCAGCGACAGCGGGCCGTAGACGATGTAGGAGTGGCCGGTGATCCAGCCGATGTCGGCCATGCACCAGTAGGTGTCGTCCGGGTGGATGTCCTGGTAGTACTTGGAGGTCCCGGCCACGTACGACAGGTAGCCGCCGGTGCTGTGCTGGCAGCCCTTCGGCCGGCCGGTCGTGCCGCTGGTGTACATCAGGAACAGCGGCGCCTCGGCCGGCATCGATACCGGATCGACCTGCTGGCCGCGGTAGTCGCCGATGACCTCATCGACGAAGAAGTCCCTGCCCTCGACCATCGGCGTCTGCGACGCGTACTGGCCGGCGTGGCGGCGCCAGACGAGCACCTTGTCGACCTCGGTGCCCTCCTTGCGGGCGGCCTCCACCGCCTCGTCGGCCTTGATCTTGTGGTCGATCAGGTCGCCGCTGCGGTAGTAGCCGTCCATCGTGATCAGGATGCGGCTGCCCGAGTCGGCGATCCGGCCGCCGCAGGCGGCGCCGCTGAACCCGCCGAAGACCTGGGAGTGGATGACGCCCAGCCGGGCGCAGGCCAGCATGACGACCGGCAGCTCGGGAACCATCGGCATGTGCAGGGTGACCCGGTCGCCGGCCTGCACGCCGCAGAAGTCGCGCAGCAGTGCGGCGAACTCGTTGACCCGGTGGTACAGCTCGCGGTAGGTGATCACCACGGGATCCACGGACTCGGGCTCGGGGACCCAGATCAGCGCGGCCTTGTTGGCGCTGGCGGCCAGGTGACGGTCCACGCAGTTGTAGCAGGCGTTCAGCTTGCCGCCGACAAACCACTTCCAGAACGGCGCCTCGCTGGTGTCCAGCGTGGTGTGCCAGTACTGGTCCCAGCTCAGCAGGTCGGCGTAGGCACGGAAGCACTCGGGGAACTTGTCCTCGGCGAACTGCTGGTAGATGTCGGAGTCGGCCCCGTTCGCCTGGGCGATGAACCTGGCCGGAGGGTAGAAGTATTTCTCTTCGCGCCAGTGCACCGCTATCTGGGCTTCGGAGACCTCTTCGGCCGACTCTGGACCCTCACTCATGGTCTATCCCTCCGCTGGAAGATCGCCTAGGGCGGCTCAATCGTATCGCCGGCTGCCTAAGCGGACTAGGCCCGCCGGCCGCTCCGCGGCGGGTTGACATCGCGGCGAACAGCGGTATGTTACTGCGCAGTCCAGCACCGGGCTGACCGGCCGGAGCGATCGAGGCGACCGGCCTGGGCTGCGTGCGGCGGGGGATCGGCATAACCCCGCCTGAGTGCCAGGCGCAGCGCGGACGGGGCCGCAGATCAGGACCCGGCTGGATGGGGGGTTGGACCCAGGATGGGCCCGGGTAACCAGTAGACAACGGAGGCCGAGCTCGTTGCCGACGGGACGGACTCCGGTCCGAAGGGACGCCCGGGCCCTCCTCCCCGGTGCTGCTGCCGGCTCCCGGCTGTCAGGCGCATCGGTTACCCTTGCGCAGCGACTGCTAATGATGCGACAAGACCAGGGCGAAGGCAGGAGAGCGTGACCGTCAGTTATCCCCCGGTAGGCCGCGCGATCGTCATCGTTCCCACCTACAACGAGCGGGAGAGCCTGGAGTCCGTTGCGGGCCGGGTGCGCGAGGCGGCCCCGGACGCCGACCTGCTCATCGTGGACGACAACAGCCCGGACGGGACCGGCGAGTTGGCGGACAAGCTGGCCGCCGCTGACCCGGGGATCCACGTCATGCACCGGACCGGGAAGTCCGGGCTCGGCACGGCGTACATCGCCGGCTTCCGATGGGCCCTGGAGCGCGATTACGGCGCCATAATCGAGATGGACGCGGACGGCTCGCACCAGCCGGAGGATCTGCCCCGGCTGCTCGCCGCGCTGGCTGGCGCGGACCTGGTGGTCGGCTCCCGGTGGGTGCCCGGCGGGAAGATCGTCAACTGGCCGAAGTCCAGGGAGTTCATCTCCCGCGGCGGCAACGTCTACGTCCGGCTCCTGCTCGGCCTGCCGGTGCGCGATGCCACCGGCGGATTCCGCGCCTACCGGGCCGGGGCACTGCGGGCGATCGACCTCGATCAGGTGGTCTCGCAGGGCTACTGCTTCCAGATCGACCTCACGCTGCGCACCATCAGGGCCGGGCTCACCGTGCTGGAGATCCCGATCACGTTCATCGAGCGCGCGCACGGCACGAGCAAGATGAGCAACGCGATCGTCCGCGAGGCCCTGTGGCGGGTCACCCAGTGGGGGATCGCCGGGCGGCTCGCTCGCGTCCGCAGACGCAGTGGCGAGCCGTCTCAGCGTTAGGAAGAAAGGGTTTTACGCGCTCTTACGCTGCACGGCCGGGCGGGTACGCGTCTCGCCGCCTCCGCCGTCGCCCAGTCCGCGCCGCTCCCTGATGACCGCCAGCCGCTCGGCCAGGACCTCTTCGAGGTCGGCGATCGTCCGGCGCTCCATCAGCATGTCCCAGTGGCTGCGCGGCGGCTTGATCTTCTTCTGGGCGGGCAGGTCCACGGCCGCCGTGAGCGCCGTCGCCCCGCAGACCCGGCATTCCCAGGTCGCCGGTATCTCGGCCTCGGCCGCGAACGGGACGGAGAAATGATGGCCCTTAGGGCACTCGAAGGCCACCTCCCGGCGCGGAGCCAGGTCGGTGTTGCGGTCGTTCTCGTAGCTCGTCGCTCCGAGCCGAGTGCCGCGAAGTGCGCGTTCCGCCATAACGTACTGCCTCCCAGGCCATCACCCGTCATGTTCGTTAACGCTGAGTACCCGGACAAGATTCCCGCTCTGACCGGTTCCAATCGCATCCGGGCAGGTCTATCGCAACCAGGTTGCCCGGCGGCCACAGGCCGCGCTCGGCCATGACGTCCCGCAGCAGGACCGTATCGTCGGTCATGATCCCGTCGGCGCCGAGATCGAGCAGGCAGGTCATCTCGGTGCGGTCGTTGATGGTCCAGACGTGTACCTGCAGGCCGAGGTCGTGCGCCCGGCGGATGAAGCTCCTGGTGGCGATCATCGCGGGTACCTGCGCGCACCGCGCGCCGGTAGCGGCCAGCCGGCGGGCGATCATGGCGCCGCCGCTCTGCCGGCCGCCGACCAGCCGGACCGCGGCCAGGCCGGACGGCGAGAGCGCGGTGCACACCGGACGGCCGATCGCGCGCCTGGCGGCGCTGAGCCTGCGCGAGGAGAACGAGCAGACGCACACCCGGTCCCACGCCCTGGTCCGGCGCAGCACCTCGGCCAGCGGTTCGATCGCGGGCTCGTCCTTCACGTCGACGTTGAACCGGGCATCCGGCCACGCGTCCAGCAGATCCGCGAACAGCGGGATCGGCTCGGTGCCGCCGATCAGCGCCGCCGAGACCTCACGGTACGGCAGCTTCGCGACCCGGCCGGCGCGGTCGGTCACCCGGTCCAGGGTCGGGTCGTGGAAGGCGACAAGCACGCCGTCCGACGTGGCGTGCACGTCGGTCTCCAGGTACCGGTAGCCGAGCAGCACCGCATGCCGGAAAGCCGGCCAGGAGTTCTCCGGCTGGTGCGTGGCTCCGCCCCGGTGCGCGAACGCGATCGGGCCCGGCTGATCTAGGAACGCCTGCAGCATGACACTGAGTATGCCGTCCGATACCGAAGAAGGCGCAAACAGCGGTTGGCCGGAGGGCAACGAACTGGTGCCCAGGTCACGCGTCGTGCTCCTGGGGGTCTTGGGCCTGGGCGTCATTCGGCTCGGCGCGGGCTTCTGCCCGGAGGATGCGGTAGCCGGACTTGGCCGCGACCCTGGTGACGGGCCAGCCCTGCTGCTCCAGCCAGGCATGTAGCGAGTCGGCGCCCAGGTGCCGCTGCACGACGAGATGGGCCCTGCCGCCGGGGGCCAGCCGGGCGAGCCAGCCGGCCAGCAGGGCGTGCAGCGGCTGCTTGCCGATCCTGATCGGCGGGTTCGACCAGATCGCGGTCACCGCGGCGGGCAACGCGGCGTCTTCGGGGGTGGCGCAGCGCACGTTGCGAAGGCCGGCCCGGGCGGCATTGCGCGCGCACAGCCCAAGTGCCCGCTCGTTGACGTCGATCGCCCACACCGTCGCCTGGGGGGCGCGGGCGGCCAGCACGAGGGCGATCGGCCCGTAGCCGCAGCCGAGGTCGACCAGGTCTCCGGACGGCGGGGGAGCGGGCACCGTATCGAGCAGTAGCCGGGTGCCCGGGTCGAGCCGGCCCGCGGAGAACACCCCCGCGTCGGTCTCCAGCCCCAGGTGCAGGCCGGGCAGCACGACGTGAACCAGGCCGGGCCGGTGCGCCGCGTCGGGCCGTTCGGCGAAATACTGCTGGCCGGCACAGATGGCGGTACTTTCCTTTGGCCTTGGGTTTGGCCTTGGCCTTGACCGCGGTCAGCGGGTCCGGGCCGGGCCGCGGGGGGTGGCCCCGCTGGCGACGGGAGGCTGCGCCAGGGCGGGGGCGATGTACTTCCTGCTGATCCAGCGTTCCACCACGAACGTGAGGATCGGGACCGTGCCGGCCAGCAGCACGAGCAGCGTGGGCGCGATGGCCAGCCGCAGTCGCCTGGCCAGCAGGTAGGCGACCACCAGGTAGATCATGTAAAGGATCCCGTGCAGCGTGCCGACGTCGTTCACGATCACATCGTTGTGCGCCGCTATCTGCAGCGGGATCCCCACGAAGCAGAGCACGATCAGCACCGCACCGGTGATGTACGCCATCACCCGGTAGCGGCGCACGGCTGCTTCCATTGCGCTACCTCCTGCTCTTGCTTCTGCTCTTGCTTCTGCTCTTGCTTCTGCGGCTGGCGGCTGCTTGTGCGGCTAGCGGAGCCCGTGCCATCGGCCGTGCCCCTTTCACCTGGTCCTGCAGCCGGGCAAGGTAGGCGTTGTAGGCGCGGAGCTCCGCGTCGCCGGGATCCTCGTCGTCGGGATCCCCGTCGCGGCTGGGCCCGTCCCTGAGGGCGACCACGCCGGCGCCCACGGACAGCTCCGCCCGGTCGGCTGCGATGTCCATCTCGGGCGGCTTGAACTCGTCCCTGATCGTCTTGGCCCAGAACACCACGGCGAAAACCGCGAAGACCGGCCACTCGAACGTGTAGGCCCAGCTGAGCGCGTTGCCTTCCTCGGCCCGCCGGAACTGCCAGTAGCCCAGGGCCAGCATGCCGGCCACCACCGCAACCATCGCGAGATGCCAGCCCAGCCACCGCCGGGAGATGAGAAAGCGCCACCCGGCCGGCGCGGACTCAGCCACGCCCGGCGCTTCGGCCTCGGCGCTGGACATGCCATGAAGCCTAGCGCCGCCTGGCGGTTGACCGGGCACGGGGCGGACACGGGCCGGACATGGCGGCGGCCATTCGGCCTCGCCGCGGCGGCGGCATCGGAGCGGGAGGCCGCGATAGCGGAGGGCGAGGCCGTGACCGTGGAGGGCGAGGTCGTGACTGTGGAGGGCGAGGCCGTGACTGTGGAGGGCGAGGCGCGGCGGCGGGGAGGGCAGCCGCGGCGGGGGAGGGCGGCCGCAGCCGCAGGCACGTGCGGCCCAGGCGACCCGCGGGGCAGGAGGAGACGACGGCAGGAGAGGTGGGTAGCCACGGCAGCCGGGCAGGGGACAAAACGGGCAGGTCAGGTTACCCTGGGCCATGCCCATGACCCAGGTGCTGCGGCGGCGCGGAACGGCGGCCCGGATTCCCGAGCGGCTCGACGACCTCTGCGGCCCCGCGCTGGGCATCGTGGTGCTGCCCGTGCACCTGACCTGGCACGGGCTGCGCGAGTTCGACGTGGCCGACGCCGGTCGGCGTCTCTGCCTCTACACCATCGTGCTCAGCCAGGGGAAGCGCAACGACATCGCACGCTTCCTGCACCCTCGGCTCCTGCTTGAGGACTGGCCCGAGCTGCGGACACTGGTCGCCCCGCGCGTGCGAGACGCCTGCGTCCGCCGCTTCGGCCTAGACCCCGACCGCTCCGCCACCTGACCCGCTCCAGGCCGGCCCGCCCCCGGCTCGGCCCACCCCGGCGCCACCCCGCTCCGTGTGCAAAGTCGCGATGATCATGGGGAGCCTGACTTTGCACGCGTTCTGGCTCCGCAAATCCTGATATATCCGGGCGCGAAATGGTCAGAACGCATGCAAAGGCGAAACGATCATGATGTGGTGGCGGCGGGGCAGCCGTTGCGGTGAGTGGTGTCGTCGAGCATGGCTCCGCATTCGGGGCAAACGAGGTGAGCCCAGCAGGCCGAGTCGCCCCCTTCCTCAACGTCCGGCGCGGCAGACGGGGGAGAGGCGGGGCCCCGACCAGCAGGGGCAGGGGCGGCGGGATCCGAAACGGCGGGCCGGGGGATAGCAGGGTCCGGCGCGGCCGGGCGAGTGCCGGCGGAATCCGGCGGGGCAGGGGCGGAGACGTTCTCGTGATCGCCGGACGTTAGGTGGCTCACGCCTCACCTCTCAGTTCTCCAGCTTCCATCGTGCCACGATATGCGTGTAGGGATTGGATCTACTCGGCCGCTCGGTGGCTGCTTGGCCACTCCGGGCGCTGGCCTGGGTCTCCGGTTACCGGATGTTAGCTCGTGCCCGGCGCGGTTGGTGCGGGGCGAGCCGGGCGATGGGGGCAGGAACAGGGCTAGCTGCGGGAACCCCCGGGCCAGGATCAGACCGGGGGCTCCTGCAGCCGTGCCTGGCTAGGACCAGGCTGGGTCGTAGTCAGGGTGGCCGGACCAGGCTGTGGCGAGGGTCTTGAGAGTGTCCTCGAGGGTGCCGCGGCCGGTCTGGTCGCCGAAGGCGTCGCGGTGCAGGTAGTCGGCGATGAGCGCCCGCTTGATCTCGCATTCGCGCAGGATCCGGGCTGGGCTGTGCCGGGCGATGTGAGCGGCCTGCGCGGCGGTCGGGTAGCGGCTGTCGGCCAGCACGATGAAGTGCCCGTCGTCGTCTTTGACGTCGCGGTAGTCGTAATAGGTCCGCCAGCCGGGCGAGCCGTCGATGGCCGCCTGCGCGGTCAGCTCATCCTCGGCCAGACGGGCCTGCAGGAACTCCACAATGGTCATGGCCTGGCCCTCCCGGTTGCTGTCCGGCGGGACTTGGCGGCGAGGTGGCTGATGGCCAGCCGGTTTACCTGCCTTGGGCCCGCTGGGTGTTTTCTGGCCTGCTCGACGGCGAGTTGGCGTTGCAGGTCGGCAACCTCGGCCTGCAGTTCCAGCACCCGGCGGATGGCTGGCAGGGTGAAGCCCTCACCGGCCAGGCCGACGACCTGCTCGATGCGGCCGATCTCAGTGCGGCTGTAGCGCCGCTGCCCACCGCCGGAGCGGGCCGGGTGTGACGCAGGCCCCGGCCCGCCGCAGGCCGGGGCGGCATGCCAGGGTGGCGGCATGCGGAAATACGTGATCATGGGCGTGCAGGGGAGCGGGAAGGGCACCCAGAGCATGATGCTCGCCGCGGGCCTGGACCTGGTGCACATCAGCGTGGGCGACATCTTCCGGTGGAACGTCCAGCACCATACGAAGATGGGCGCACAGGTGCGCCGCACCATGGCCGCGGGCGAGCTGGTCGCCGACGAGCTGGTCGAGTCCGTGGTCACCGGCCGGCTGAGCCAGCACGACTGGAACTACGGATTCATCATCGACGGCTTCCCGCGCAACCGGCCGCAGGCCGAGTTCTTCCTGGAGAGCTACGACATCGACGGCGTCATCCACCTGGACATGCCGGACAGCGAAGTGCACCGCCGGGTGCTGGCCCGGCGGCTGTGCGCGGGCTGCGGGATGGACTACAACCTGATCGCGGACAGCCCGCACACCCCGGGCAAGTGCGACTCGTGCGGCGGCGAGCTTGTCACCCGCGAGGACGACACCGAAGAGGCGCTCGCCGTGCGGCTGCGGGATTATCACGAGAAGACCAATCCGGTGCTCGAGGTGTTCCGGCGCAAGGAATACGTTGTGACGGTGGACGCACGGCCGGAGCGCGAGCTCGTCCAGCAGGCCATCCGCAACGCCCTGGCGCTGCCGCCCTACCAGCCCTGACCGCGACCAGCACTGGCGGCCCACTAGCTCAGACCACGACGAGTCCCTGACCACGACTAGCGCTGATACGACGAGCACGAGCACCGACGAGGAGTGCCTGGTGCGAGACATCGCGGTGTTCAGCGGCAGCGCCCACCCG
Source organism: Streptosporangiaceae bacterium (assembly GCA_036502085.1). Lineage (GTDB taxonomy): Bacteria > Actinomycetota > Actinomycetes > Streptosporangiales > Streptosporangiaceae > PALSA-505. Next base: position 3,978 of record DASXZD010000061.1, on the reverse strand, counting down.
GAGCTGGCCGCGGAGATCTGCGCGCAGCTGGGGACGCCGCTGCATCCGGTGCGGCTGCGCCGCTTCGCCAACGACTGCCTGGAGGTGCAGCTGCAGGCCAACTGCCGCGAGCGGGACGTGTTCCTGATCCAGCCGCTGGTCCCGCCGGTGCAGGAGCACCTCGTCGAGCTGCTGATGATGACCGACGCCGCCCGGGGGGCATCCGCCGCCAGGGTCACCGTGGTGATGCCGCACTACTCCTACGCCCGTTCGGACAAGAAGAGCGAGCCGCGGGTGTCCATCGGCGGCCGGCTCGTCGCCGACCTGCTGGTCGCCGCCGGGGCTGGCCGGGCGCTGACGATGACCCTGCACTCGCCGCAGGTACACGGGTTCTTCTCCGTGCCGGTCGATCACCTGCACGCGCTCAAGGAACTGGCCGCGCACTTCCGCGGCCGTGACCTGTCCGGCTCGGTGGTCGTCTCGCCCGACCTCGGCTACGCGCAGAGCGCCGCCGCGTTCGCCCGGCTGCTCGGGCTGTCGGTGGCGGCAGGGGCCAAGCAGCGGCACAGCGACACCCGCGTCACGATCAGCTCGATCATCGGCGACGTGGCCGGCCGTCACGTGATCGTGCTCGATGACGAGGTGGCCCGCGGCACCACGCTGGACGAGCTGCTCGACCGGCTGGCCGAGCAGCAGGTGCGCTCGGTCGCGATCGCCTGCACGCACGGGCTGTTCTGCCACGGGGCGCTGGAGCGGCTGGCGGCCAGGGATGACGTGACGGAGATCGTCTCCACCAACACGGTGCCGATCAGCGCGGACCGGCGGCTGGCCAAGCTGACGGTGCTGTCGGTCGGCCCGGCGCTGGCCGAGGCGATCCGCCGGATCCACGACGGGGAATCGGTCAGCGCGCTGTTCGACCCGGCCTGACGGTTCGACCCGGCCTGACCGGCCGGCGCCCGCCCGGCGCCCCCGCAGGCGCCCGGCCGCGAAAATGCGTTGACCGCGGGGCCGATCAGCGGGAGATTGGCGGCCGCGGGCCAAGGGGCCAGCAGGCAAAGGAGCGTGCGTTGACGTCAATCATCAGCAACATCACCTTCGACTGCGCGGATCCGCGCGCGGTGGCCGCGTTCTGGGCCGGGGTGACCGGCCATCCGGCCACCGAGGTGGCCGAGTACGGGGAGTTCTTCGTGCCGTTCGGGGGGCCCGGCCAGCTCAAGCTGTACTTCACCACGGTCCCCGAGGGCAAGGCGGCCAAGAACCGGGTGCACCTGGACGTGATTCCCGCCGACCGGACGCAGAACGAGGAGATCGCCCGGCTGACCGCGCTAGGCGGCTCGATGGTCACCGACAACCGGCCGGAGTTCGGCTGGGTGACGATGGCCGACCCGGAGGGCAACGAGTTCTGCGTGGAGGTCAGCCACGCCGAACGGGTCGAGATCGAGGCGGCTGAAGCGGGCGGCTAGCCTCGGATCGGCGAAAGCGGATCACCGCCGGGCCGCCGGGGCGGATCACCGGCTGGCGTCGGCCGTGTCGATCATCCAGGCCAGCACCAGCGCCTCCTCCTGCCACGCGTTGTAGCGGCCGCTGCGGCCGCCGTGGCCCGCCCCCATCTCGGTCTTGAGCAGGAACGGGCCGCCCTTGCCGGTCGCCCGCAGCCGCGCGATCCACTTGGCCGGCTCGTGATACAGCACGCGGGTGTCGTTCAGGCTCGTGGTGATCAGGATCGGCGGGTACTCCTGGCTGGTCACGTTCTCGTACGGCGCGTATGCCTTCATGTACGCGTATACCTGCGCATCGTGCAGCGGATCGCCCCATTCGTCCCACTCGATCACGGTGAGCGGAAGCGAGGGGTCGAGCATGGAGTTCAGCGGGTCCACGAACGGCACCTGCGCGACGATCCCGCCGACCGCCTCCGGTGCGATGTTGGCCAGCGCGCCCATCAGCAGGCCGCCGGCCGACCCGCCGCGGGCGATCAGCCGTTCCGGCGACGTCCATCCCTGGCGGGCCAGGTGCTCGGCGCAGGCGACGAAGTCGGTGAACGTGTTCACCTTGTGCAGCATCTTGCCGTCCTCATACCAGCGGCGGCCCATCTCGCCGCCGCCGCGGACGTGCGCGATCGCGAACACGAAGCCGCGGTCGAGCAGCGACAGCCGGGGGATGCTGAAGTACGGATCCGTGCTGACCTCGTAGCTGCCGTACCCGTACAGCAGGCACGGAGCGCTGCCGTCGCGCGGCGTGCCTTTCGCGGCGACGAGCGAGATCGGGATCCTGGTGCCGTCCGCTGCGACCGCCCACTCGCGGTGCTGGACGTAGTCCCCGGGCCGGAACGGGCCCGCGCCGGGCAGCGGCAGCACCGGCTGCTGCTTGAGCAGGGTGAGCTCGCCGGTGCTGACGTCGCAGTCGTACACCGTGCCCGGCGTCACCAGTGACTCGTAGCCCAGCCGGAAGCGGGTGGCCTGGTACTCGGGATTGTGGCCGGGCGACGCCGAGTACACCGGGTCGGGGAAGGCGATCTCGCGGGCGCCGCCAGAGCCGCCAGAGCCGTCGGCGTTGCGGTGCACGGCCAGGCCGGTCAGCCCGTCGCGCCGGTACCAGACCACCAGGTGGCCGGCGAACGCGTCCACGTCGAGCAGGCGGGTGTCGTCGCGGTGCGCGATCAGCGGCTGCCAGGCGCCCGGGTCGTCCACCGGCGCGGCGGCCAGCTCGAAGTTCTCGGCCTGGTCGTTGTGCAGGATGAGCAGCCGGTCGGCGCCGCCGTCCACCGACTGGTGGTCGACCGTGTACTCGACGTCCGGCCGGCGCGGCCGCACGACGCGCAGCGGGCCGGCCGGATCGGACGCGTCCAGCAGCCAGGCCTCGGTGGTCACCTTGCTCGCCGACCTGATCACCAGGTAGCGCTCGCTGCGGGTCAGCTGCACCGACACCCAGAACCGCTCGTCCGGCTCCTCGAAGACGACCACGTCGCCGGCCGCAGGGGTGCCGATCATGTGCCGCCAGATCTTGTCCGGCCGCCAGGCGTCGTCCACTGTCATGTAGAACAGCGCCGAGCCGTCGCGGGACCAGGCGCAGCCGTGGGCGGTGCCGGGGATCTCGTCGTCGAGCAGGGCGCCGGTGACCAGGTTCTTGGCCCGCAGCGTGAAGCGCTCGTCGCCGCGGAAGTCGGTGGAGTAGGCCAGCAGCGTCCCGTCCGGGCTGACCGCATAGGCCCCCAGCGAGAAGAAGCCGGCGCCGGTCGCCAGTTCGTTGGCGTCGAGCAGCACCTCCTCGCCGGCCAGCGGCTGCCCGTCGGCGGGCAGCGGGGGCGAGTCCTCGCCGGGCCGGACGGCGCGGCGGCAGTACATCGGGTACTGCTGTCCCTCGACCGTCCTGCTGTAGTGCCACCAGCCGCCCTTGCGCACCGGCACGGACAGGTCGGCCTCCTGGGTGCGGGCCTTGATCTCGGCGAAGATCGTCTCGCGGAGCTCCGCCTGGCCTTCGGTCGCGGCCTCGGTGTACGCGTTCTCGGCGCGCAGGTAATCCAGCACCTGCTCGTCGTCCTTGGCCGTGAGCCAGGAGTACTCGTCCACCACCGTGTCGGCGTGGACGGACCGCTCGGCGGGAATCCGGCTGGCGGCCGGGGGGGTGATCGTCATGCGCGGAGTCTACCGGCGGCGGGGGTTAACCCCAGGGCCAAGACGGGCGCTAGCCGCATACCGCCGCGGCGGCCGGGTTCCTAGCGTGATCACCGTGAGCACGCACCAGCGCGCCGCTAGGAGGCCACGATGATTTCGGCCCGCGGGCTGACGAAGCATTACGGCGGGACGGCCGCCGTGGACAGCCTGAGCTTCGACGTACGGCCGGGGACCGTGACGGGCTTCCTCGGCCCGAACGGCTCCGGCAAATCAACCACGATGCGCATGATCTTGGGGCTGGATGCCCCGGACGGCGGCGAGGCGCGGATCGCCGGGCGCAGCTACCGCGAGCTGCGCTGGCCGCTGCGCGAGGTCGGCGCGCTGCTCG
>DASXZD010000060.1:0-17533 GCA_036502085.1 Streptosporangiaceae bacterium | reverse complement strand
GTGCCGTCGGCGGCGAACGCCCCGGCCGCGTGCAGGCCGCCGGTGCGAGCGAAGATCCGCTGCGCCTCGCGCAGCGCGGCGGGCAGCCGGGCCAGCACGTCGGCCCGGACGCGCACCTGGTCGGCGGACACGTCGTAGCGGGCCTGCACCCTGATCGCGTCGATGCTGGCCTTGCCGCAGACACCGCACGCGCTGGTGGTCAGGAAGTTGCGGCGCAGCCCGTCCTCGTCGATCGCGGCGGCGCGGGCCAGCGTCACCTCGGCCAGGTTGCCGTGGCCCCGGTCGTCGGCGGCCGCTCGTCCCGGGGGCGCGCCATCATGCCGGTGGCCGTCGTGGTTCTCGCGGCAGATCCGGATCTCGGTGATGTCGGCAGCGGCGTGTACCAGGCCCTCGCCGGCCAGGAACCCGGCGGCCAGGTCGATGTCGTCTCCCGGGGTGCGCATGGTGACGGCGAGCGGGCGGCCGTTCACCCGGATCTCCAGCGGCTCTTCGGCGGCGAGCAGGTCGGGCCGGTGCGACAGCACCGCGGCCCGGCTGCCGCCGGGGGCGGCGTCCCCGGACGCCGCGATGCGCACGATCCGCCGCCTGGCCGTCCTGCCGGTCATGACCCTCCCTGAGTGTCTGCCACCTCGATGCCACCTCGATGCTCCTTCGAAGGCTACGCCGCAGGTGTGCTCGGTGATCCGACGCGGTGCCATGCGTTAGATTCGCGGTACCGCGGGCTTGCGCCCGCCGTCAGGCGGAGGAGGAGATCTGCGTTGACCTCGGAAGTGCTACGCGAGCGGGCCGAGATGGAACAGAGCATCGCCGGCCGGACGCTTTGTGATCACTTGCTCGCCACCGTGCAGCGGTCGGGCGACTCGCCGGCCTACTCCGACCGCGATCAGCCTGCCCCCGGCAGCGGCAGCGGCGCGGTCCCCGGCACCCCGTGGCAGACCCTGAGCTGGGCGCAGACCAGGGACGAGGCGCTGGTGCTGGCGGCAGGCCTGGCCGCTGTCGGCCTGGCGCCCGGCGACCGGGTGGCGCTGATGATGCCGAACCGGGTCGAGCACGTGCTCGCGGACCTCGGGGTGGTGCACGCCGGGGGAGTCCCGGTCACGTTCTACGCCACGCTGAGCGCCGACCAGGTCGCCTACATGGCCGCCGACTGCGACGCCAGGATCGCCGTGGTGGACGGGCCCGCCGAGCTGGCCAGGCTGCAGCAGGTGCTCGGCAGGCTGCCCGGGCTCGCGAAGATCATCGTCAGGGACGCGGCGGCCTGCCCCGCAGGCGAGAGCTATCTCAGCTGGGCGGGCCTGCTGGCACTGGGCCGGGAGCGGCTGGCGGCGGAGCCGTCGGCAGTAGCCGAGCGGGTGGCGGCCATCCGGCCGGAGGATCCGGTCACGCTGCTGTACACCTCGGGTACCACGGGCAACCCGAAGGGCGTCGTCATCACGCACCGCAACGTGCTCTACGAACTGGCCGTGGCCTCCGCCAGCGGCACGGTCCCCGAGCACGTGCGGTGGGTCTCCTACCTGCCACTGGCGCATATCGCGGAGCGGATGTTCAGCATCTACATCGCGATCACGGTCACCGGCCACGTGTACTTCTGCCGGGACGCGGCGGCCGCCCTGGCGGGCACGCTGGGCGAGGTGCGCCCGACCGGCTTCTTCGGCGTGCCGCGCGTCTGGGAGAAGGTGCAGGCGGGCATCGGGGCGCTGCTCGCGATGCAGGCCGACCCGGACCAGAAGGCCGCCGCGGAGAAGGCCATGGACGTCGGCCGCCGGTACGTGGAGAGCTGCCAGTTCGGCCAGACCATGCCAGCCGGTCTGGCCGAGGAGTTCAAGCAGGCCGACGAGACCGTGCTGAAGCCGATCCGCTCGCTGCTCGGCCTGGGCGACACGGTCCGGGCGTCCAGCGCGGCCGCTCCGCTGCCGCTGGAGGTGGCGAAGTTCTTCGCCGGGCTCGGCGTGAAGATCCTTGACGTGTACGGCATGACGGAGACGACCGGCGCGTTCACGGCCAACCGGGAAGAGGCGTTCAAGCTCGGCACGGTCGGCCGGGCGCTGGCCGGCATGGAGATCAAGATCGCGCAGGACGGGGAGATCCTCACCCGCGGGCCGCTGAACACGCCCGGGTACCTCAACCTGGCGGAGGCCACCGCCGAGCTGATCGACGCCGAGGGCTGGCTGCATACCGGCGACATCGGCAGGCTCGACGACGACGGCTTCCTGTCCGTGGTGGACAGGAAGAAGGAGCTCATCATCACCTCGGGCGGCGAGAACGTCTCGCCCGCGTCCATCGAGAGCCTGCTGATCGAGCACCCGCTGGTCGGCCAGGCGGTGGCCTACGGCGACCGCCGCCGGTACGTGGTCGCGCTGCTCACCCTGGACGGCGACGCCGCGGCGCGGTGGGCCGCGGCGCGCGGCATCGGGGCGGCGTCGGTGCAGGAACTGGCCGCTCGCCCTGACCTGCTGGCCGAGATCTCGGCCGCGGTCGATGCGGCGAACGCCAGGCTGGCCCGGGTGCAGCAGGTCAAGCGGTGGCGGCTGCTGCCGGCCGAGTGGACGGCCGAGAGCGAGGAGCTCACGCCCACGCTGAAGCTGAAGCGCCGGATTATTCACGCCAAGTACGCCGCCGTCATCGACGAGCTGTACGCCGACGGCGACCAGCCGCAGGCGACTGCGAGCTAGCCCGCCGGGCCGGGGGACGGCCGACCGCTACGACCCCATCCGGTACACCTTGATGTGGTGCACCCGGTAGGCGAGCTTGAACCCGGTGCTGTTCAGGTACCTGGCGATGGCGTTGGTCACGTGCGTGGGCCAGACGATGACCCAGCCGACGCTCATCCGCTTGGCGTCCGCGGCCGCGGCGGCCAGCGTGGCCGGGGGGATGGTCACGCCGGGGCTGCTCCACACGTTCAGCAAGTTGGCGTAGAACGGGTGCCCCTGGATTCCGTTCACGGTCGGGGCGGGCACCCGGGAGATGAACCCGTCCGCGAGCGGGTGCCCGTCGGCCGCGGCCAGCACCTCGGAAATGGGCGCGAACGCCTGCCCGTACAGCGGGATGCCGCCGCGGATGCCGAACGGGAAGTCGACCACCACCGACGCCGAATGGTCGGCGATGATCGGCCGGTTGAGGTCTGGCATGTCGGTGGGCATGGTTCCGATGCGCATCACCGGGGGCATGACGTGATTCGGCGGATTGCCGGTCCAGCCGAGTTCGAGGACGCCGAGCGCGAGCACCACGACCATCGCCGCCCTGGCGTGATAGCGCAGCCAGTCGATGCTGGTCGCGGCGAGCAGCGCGGCCGCCGCCATCCCGGGCTCGGCCAGCCGGGAGGCCTCGCGGAAGCTCGACAGGCCGGGGAGCCGGACGAACCAGGTGTACGGCATGAGCGCGGAGACCCGGACGCCGTGCAGCATCTCGGCGAACGGAACGTACTCGTGGGTGGTGCCGATCCAGAGCACCGGCCCGAGGGCCAGCAGCGCCGAGCCCAGCCAGAGCAGGGCGAGCAGCCAGGAGTTGCGCCGACGCCAGGCCAGGATCAGCCCGCACAGCGCCAGCACGCTCAGCACCAGGCCGAACATCGGCGTGGCCTCGCTGGTCGGGATGAGATGGTGATGCAGGCCCTGCCGGTAGATGATGCCGTGGGCGTAATACTGCGACCCCAGCTTGGTCAGGCCGAATGAGGCAAGCCGTGGCGACGGCGCGAACAGTCCGAGTGCCCCGACTCCGTATGAGGTGTAGGACACGGCGAGCAGATGCGGGTCGATCGAGGTCCCGCCCGCATTCACCTGCTGCACCATGGCGATGAGCTGCGGGCTCGCGACCAGCAGGGTGACCAGCGCGGACACGGCCACCGGGCGCACCCGGTCCAGCAGTGACTGCCCCGAGCCGAAGATCAGCCACGGCAGCAGCGCCAGCACCACGACGATCAGCACCAGGACGAAGCCCTCCTGGTCGGTCAGCAGCGAGGCGCCCACGACGATGCCGAGTATCGCTCCCTGGCCCCAGGCCGGCCGCCGCCGCAGCCGCACCGCCGCCTCCAGGGCCAGCGGGATGAACAGCGCGCCGGCCGCGACGTTCAGCAGGTAGAAGCTCTGGTAGGCCAGCATCGAGGACAGGCCGAAGAACGCGCCCCCGGCGATAGCCGCGATCTCGGAGCGCACCCACAGCCGCGCCGCCCGGTACATGGCGTAGCACAGCAGGCCCGGCATCAGCGCGGACAGCAGGTTGTAGGACACCGTCGGGCCGAACGCCGCGGTGATCGGCATCATGATCACGCCGGGCAGCGGCATCAGCGCATGAAAGCCGAGCTGTACCCCGACCGGAGCCGCCAGGTAGTGGGTGAACCACGGGTTGGACAGGTGCTCGACCTGCCGGGCGATCCACCAGAAGCCCCACACGTACGCCCCGGCGTCCCGGGTGTCGGGCAGCTTGTGGTTGCCCAGGTAGGTGATCCGCGGCCAGGTGAAGAGAATCCCCGCGCCTAGATACCCGGCCAGGACGGCCAGGTGGCGGGTGACGGCCGAGTATATCCACCGGCTGGCCCGCGCAGCAGGAGCGCCCGGCTGCGTCCGCTGGCCGTTGTCGTCCCCCGCATCGGCGGAGTTGCCGTCCCCTGCATTGGCGGAATGCTCTTCCGCGGTCACCGTAGGCGAACTCCCCGTACTGGCCGAGCGCTCTCCCGTATCGGGTTGGACGTCGTCTTCCCCGGTCCGGCCCGTCTGATCCATCGACTCACCTCGTGAAGTGCGCGACGGTAGCTTTCCGCTTCAGACCGGAAGCTGACCAGACGGTGAATGGCTGAATCATCTGTACAGGATATGACCGGGCCGCCGCGCGCACAGGGGCATTGCTTTTACAGAAGGCAGAGCCTACCCCTCGGCGGCGGCAGATGAGCCCGGCCCGGCCGACGGGCATCGTACGGACGGCGTAATGATTCCGTACGGCGCTGCCGCCGAGCCGGGCCGGGCACGGGCCAGTGCTAGGACGTCGTGCGCGCGCCGGGCCGAGCAGACTGTGACTGCGGGTCCCGCGCGGTGTCCTCCGCCGGTGACGGACTGGTCGTAACTCGCTCGCTGTCGGCGGCTCGCCGGGCTCGCCAGGCTCGCCGGCCGACGGTCTGCTGCTCGGCGTCGCGCCGGTCCGCCGCGGCCTGCTGCTCGGCGTCTCGCCGGCCGGCCGCCTGCTGCTCGGCATCGCGTCGCTCCGCCGCAGCCTCAGCCTCGGCCGCGAGCGCCGTCTCGCGTGCACCGATCACCGTGAACCGGCCGAGGGCCATCGCGGCCAAGAAGATGATCGCCGCGCCCAGGCCGGTGAAGAACCCGACATCCTCGACGGCCCGGGTGAGCGTGCTGCCGACCGCGACGCCGGCCGCCTGCGCCCCGTGTGCCGTCCACAGCGTGGACAGCGGCCTGCCGACGACGAACCAGGCACCGCTCATCGCGGCCAGCCACGCGCCGAACACGGCCATCGGCCGCATCGAGGCGACCAGCACGATCAGCCCGCCGAGCAGCGCACCCGCGCCGGGCAGGATCTCCAGCCACAGCCGGCCCGTGGTGTAGGTCCAGCCCGTCGTCGGTGTGTACGCGTAGTGAAAGTACGGGCCGATGAAGGGGATTAGCGCTCCCCACGCCCCGAGCAGGATCAGCAGGAACCCGCTCATGACGCCACGGCTCCGCGGAACTCGCAGCATCCCGGCCATATTGATCACTTCCCATGGTTGACGAGACCGAAGGACTGCCAGCTACCCGGCGGAGCGTCATGTATCCATGCCGTCGGCAGATCCGTAAAAAAAGGTATGGTCACGCTCGTGGACATCCCGCATGACGCGGCCGCTGACGCCAGGCGCCTGGTGCCGCGCACCGACGCGGTGCTGGCCGACCCCCGGCTGGCCGCCGCCACGGCCCGGCTCGGCCGCTCGCTGGTGAAGGAGGCGGTGGGCCGGGCCCAGGACGAGGCGAGGGCCGGCCGGATCCCGCCCGCCGCGGTCGCCGACGCGGCGGTGGCCGGGCTGCCCGCCAGGGCCGCCACGCTGACCCCGGTGATCAACGCGACCGGCGTGCTGCTGCACACCAACCTGGGCCGCGCGCCGCTCTCGGCCGCGGCCAGGGAGGCGGTGCAGGCGGCGGCCGGCTGCACCGACGTGGAGTTCGACCTGGCGGCGGGCGCGCGGGCCCGCCGCGGCCGCGGCGCCATCGCTGCGCTGGCCGCTGCGGTACCCGCCGCCGAGGCCGTCGCCGTCGTGAACAACAACGCGGCCGCCCTGGTCCTGGCCGCGACCGCGCTGGCCGCCGGCCGGCAGATCGTGGTCAGCCGGGGCGAGTTGATCGAGATCGGCGACGGCTTCCGGCTGCCGAGCCTGCTGGAGTCCACCGGCGCCCGGCTGCGCGAGGTCGGCACGACGAACCGGACGACCGCGGCCGACTACCGGGACGCGATCGGTCCTGACACCGCGCTGCTGCTGAAGGTGCACACCTCCAACTACCGGATCGAAGGCTTCACCGCGGAGGCGAGCATCGCCGAACTGGCCGGACTCGGCGTCCCGGTGCTGGCCGATATCGGCTCCGGCCTGCTGGCGCCGAGCCCGTCGCTGCCGGCCGAGCCGGACGCCGACACGGCGCTGCGGGCGGGCGCCGCGCTGGTCACGGCGAGCGGCGACAAGCTGCTCGGCGGCCCGCAGGCCGGGCTGCTGCTGGGCCGCGCCGGCCTGGTGCGCACGCTGACCCGGCATCCGCTGGCCCGGGCCGTGCGGGTGGACAAGCTGACGCTGGCCGCGCTCGAGGCGACGCTAGCCGGTCCCCAGGCACCGGTGGTCGCCGCGCTGACCGCCGATACCGCTTCGGTCCGCAGGCGTGCCGAACGGCTCGCGGCCACGCTCGGCGGTCACGGGATCGACGCGCGAGCGACTCCCAGCGAGGGGGCCATCGGCGGCGGCGGGGCGCCGGGCGTGACCCTGCCCAGCGCCGCCGTCAGCCTGCCGCAGGAGCTGGCCGCCGCGCTGCGGGACGGCCCGGCGGTGCACGGCGGCGCCGTGCCCGCGGTCGTCGGCCGGGTCACGGCCGGTCGGCTGCTGCTCGACCTGCGGGCCGTCGTGCCCGGCGACGATGACCTGATCCGCGACGCGGTGCGCGCCGCGGCCGGGAGGTGACGCCGGATGCAGGTCATCGCCACCGCCGGCCATGTTGACCACGGCAAGTCCGCGCTGGTCCGCGCGCTCACCGGGATAGAGCCCGACCGCTGGGCCGAGGAGCAGCGCCGCGGCCTCACGATCGACCTGGGCTTCGCCTGGCTGACCCTGCCGGACGGGCAGCGGCTGGCCTTCGTCGATGTTCCCGGTCACGAGCGCTTCGTGCCGAACATGCTGGCCGGAGTCGGCCCCGCGCCCGCCGTGCTGTTCGTGGTCGCGGCAGACGGCGGCTGGATGCCGCAGTCGGCCGAGCACCTGGCCGCGATCGACGCGCTGGGCATCAGCCGCGGCCTGCTCGCCGTGACCCGGGCCGACCTGGCCGATCCCCGGCCCGCGATCACGCGGGCGCAGGCCGAGATCGCGGCCAGCAGCCTCGGCGGCGTGCCGGCCGTGCCGGTGAGCTCGGTCACCGGCCAGGGCCTGCCGGAGCTGCGGACGGCGCTCGCGGACCTGGCCGCCCGGCTGCCGTCGCCCGACCCCGGCGCGCCCGTCCGCCTGTGGCTCGACCGGGTGTTCACCGTGCCGGGGAGCGGCGCGGTGGCCACCGGCACGCTGCCGGCCGGCACGATCAGGACCGGCGACGAGCTGCTGGTCAGCCCGGCCGGGCGGCCGGTCAGGATCCGCGGCATCGAGTCGCTCGGTCAGCCGACTAGCCAGGTCACCGGGGTGGCCAGGGTCGCGGTCAACCTGCGCGGCGGCCCGGCGGACAAGCTGGCCCGCGGGATGGCGCTGGTCGAGCCGGGCGCCTGGACGCTGGCCGGCACGATGGACGTCCGGCTGACCGGCCCCGCGGAAAGCTGGGACGACGGCCCGGCGGCGCGCCCGCCACGGCAGCTCACCGTGCACGCCGGCTCGGCCCGCACCCTGGCCCGGGTGCGCCCGCTGGGCGGACCGTTCGCCCGGCTGAGCCTGCGCGAGCCGCTGCCGCTGCACGTGGCCGACCGGCTGCTGCTGCGCGATCCCGGTGCCGCCCGTGCGCCAGCCTGGCCCGCCGGGCATCCCGCGCCCGGCGGCCCTGACGGCACCGCGTGGCCGGCCATCATCGGCGCCGTCGTGCTCGACGTGCGGCCGCCGGCCACCGCCCGCCGTGGCGGAGCGGCCGCGGCGCGGCGCGAGCTGGCCGGCTGGCCGGCCGAGCCCGGGGTCGCTCAGCTGGTGCACCGTCACGGCCTGATCCGCGCCGATGATCTGCGGGTCATGGGGCTGGTCCTCCCGTCGCCCGTCCGGGGTCCGGATGCCGCCGGGCTGGTCAGCGCGGCTGGGTGGATCGTTGATCCCGGTCACTGGGCTGACTTGCGCGGCCGGCTCGGCCGGGCGGTGGACGAGCACGCGGCGCGCGAGCCGCTCGCGATCGGGATGCCGGTAGAGGCGGCCAGGGCGGCGGCGGGCCTGCCGGATCGCCGGCTCGTCGAGGCGCTGGCCGCGGCGCCCGGCCCCGGCGGCGAGCTCACCGTCCGCGACGGCTATCTGCGCTGGCGCTCGCCGTCCGCTGCGGCCGGGCCGGCGGCCAGTGCGGAGGAAGAGAGGCCGCAGCGTACGGGAAAATCGGATCTACCCGCTGACCCGGTCCTGCCCGACGCGCTGCTGGCCGCCGTACGGTCGGTCTGTGAGGACCTGGCCGACAGCCCGTTCGTTGCGCCGGAGGCGGGCCGGCTGCGGCAGCTGGGGCTGGACCGCAAGGCGATCGCCGCTGCCGCCAGGGCCGGGCTGCTGGTGCGGATCAGCCCGGAGATCGTGCTCGCCCCCGGGGCGGCCGCGCGGGCCGCCGAGGTGCTCGCCCGGCTGCCGCAGCCGTTCACCGCGGCCCAGGCCAGGCAGGCGCTGGCGACTACGCGGCGGGTGGCGATCCCGCTGCTGGAGTACCTGGACCGGGCGGCGGTCACGCAGCGGCTGCCGGGCGACCTGCGCCGGCTGAGGAGTTAAGCACTCCGGCGGATCACGATGTCGCCGAAGCTGGTGCGAGCGCGCAGCTCGGCGTTCTCGCGGGCGAGGTGGTCACCTGGTGGGCTGGTCTCGCACGGTTGGCCGGGCTGCTGCCAGCACTGGCCGCAGAGGCGAAGCCGTGCGAGTTCGGTGAGCCGGGTGATGCTGGCGGTCATTCGGTCCTGCTTGCTTTGATCTTCGACCGAGCGCGGATGATCTCATCGCGTAGGTCGCGCGGGTCTTCCCCCTCGGCGTCGGCCTTGACTCCCGGGTCCCTGCCGCCGCGCCGGGCATAGAAGCGTCCGGAGATGCCGCGCCATGCTGACCAGCCGGGAAACTCTTGCTGTACGTCGATCAGGGTGGGCTCGTCTGGGCTGGTCCACTCGTTCACGGCTCGGCTTACCGGGTCCCGCAGAAGCGGAGCACGTTGTTGATCGCCAGGGCCGCGCCCGCCACGTCGGCGACGGGGCCGATGCGCTCCGCCCACCCCCACCAGAAGCTTTCGGCGTCGGCATAGACGTACTCAACGAGCCGGGCCGCCTGACGGCTGGTGATGTGCAGCCGTGCCCGGCGTCCGTCGCCTGCAACAAGGCTGATCACATACGCCCTGCCGTCCAGCTCCGCGGCGAGCTTCTCCAGATCCGTAGCGTCGTCGTGCTGCTCTCGATCTTGCATGGGGGCCTGTCTCCGTTGCTCGCGTGCACCAATGGGTGACACTCTGCGCGGCCGACCGGTTACGGTGATAGTGGTAACAGGCACTGGTCAACGGCCTGTTAACGGATGTCAACGCGAATGGTGTACGCGGATGGGCTTCCCCGAACGGCTGCGCGCGCTACTGGCTGAGCACGGCGTCAGCCAGCGCGCCCTGGCGCGCAAGGTGCCGTGCAGCACAGCCCAGGTCTCCCTGCTTGTGAACGGTAAGCGTCAGCCGTCCCCGCGGATGGCTAAGCGCATTGATGACATCCTCGGCGCTGGCGGCGAACTGACTGCGTGCCTCCAAGACGTTCTCGGCGGCGATGGCGTGCTTGCCGCGCTCGTCCCCGCTGGTCCTGGCATGCTCGGCGCGTTCGGACCCGTTGACGCGACGGACCTGGGAGCGTGGGCGGAGCGAGCAAGCACCGGAGATGGGACTATCGGCTATCTCGCTGCTGCTTCGCGGCGTCTTACCGACGACTACAGCACCGGGTCACCGCTACCCATCCTCGCGGAGGCAATGAGCTTGCAGCGGCGGGTGGCGCAGATTCTCCGCAGCGGCCATCACCGGCTCGGGCACGTGCGGGACCTGTACGTGATCTCGGCTGAGCTGCTGGCGTTCATGTCATCGATTGCCAGTGATTTTGGCCAGTCAGCCGCCGCCGAGGCGTACGGCCACGCGGCCTGGACAATGGCGGATGAGGCAGCCGCTGACGGAGTGCGCGCACTGGCGCTGAGTTCCCTGGCCAAGGCCGCGCAGTGGGAGCGGCGGTACCAGGAAGCGGCGGATTACGCACGGCGCGGCCTGAGGCACTCGCCGGCCACGTCTATGGCGGTGCTGCTGGCTTGCCAGGAGGCTCACGCCTGGCAGGCAGCCGGGAACGTGTCTCGGGCCTGGGAGGCGCTCAGGCGAGCGCAGGTAGCCAGGGATGGCATTACAGAGCCGGACGAGGCAGGCGCGTACCGGGCGTGCCCGCGTGCCCGGCAGGCCAATTACGCGATCGTGGTGCACCTGAGAGCCGGGGATGTGGCTGGGGCGCTCGGCCAAGTTGCTGCCGCTGATGCCGCCTACGCCGATGGCGACCAGCGAGCTTACGGCACATGGGCGCAGGTGCGCATCGGAGCTGCTATAGCCCGCGCTAGGAGTGGCGATGCGGGCGGGGCCGCGCACGAACTCACCCCTGTTCTCAGGATGCCTGCCGGGCAACGAGTCGCCACCATCACGAGCAGGCTTCCCGCGGTCACCGCTGCCCTAGCCGCGCAGGGGCACACTGGGCATGATGCCGCGGTGCTCGCCGAGCGCATCGCCAGCTTCCGATCAGCCGGCCCTGGTCTCACCATGAGCACACCGGGGCAAGAGTGAGCCCTTATCCAGTGCGGATGCGGGACCATTGGCGGCCTCGGCCGGGGTGGAGGCCGGGACGTCGGCTGTACGCGTGGCACATCACCTTCGAGGGTGCGGACGAAGTGACTGACCTCGCGATGGACTGCCAAGGCAAGATGGCCAACCTGCCGGGCCTCGACCTGATCCCGCGCGAGTGGCTGCACCTGACTGTGCAGGGCATCGGGTTCACTGACGAGATCCCGGCTGCCGACCTCGGCGCGCTGACAAGTGCCTCCCGAAAGCGGCTTGCCGCCCTGGAGCCGGTCACTGTGGCGCTAGGGCCGGTATTTGTTCACGACGAGGCTGTCGTGCTTCCAGCCAAGCCGGCCACCGCGCTCACGCCAGTCCGGGATCATCTGCGGGAAGCGGTGGCCTCTGTGCTCGGTCCCGGCCGGGTTAGGGACGGAGACGGCTGGGTTCCGCATGTCAGCGTGGCCTACAGCGACGGCACTGGGTCGGCCACGCGAATCATCGAGGCGCTCCGTCCCAGATTCGCCCCTCGCACCGTTACGATCACGGAACTGACCCTCATCTCCCAGGAGCGCGCGGGCCATTGTTACCGCTGGGAGACTGTCACCATATTGCCTCTCGGAACACCCTGACCCATCGACAAAGCGGCGCGTCGCGTCGTCGGCGGGTTCGATTCCCGTCCGCCTCCGCCACCTGCGTAAACTCTGCCATGTACCGGGCCGCCTGATACGCCCATGCCGCTCCGGGCGGTCGTAGGCTGGGGGTTGACTCTCTCGTTGCGTGAGGGGGGCATGCTCGTGTCATGTTCAGCATCGGGGAGTTCGCCCGGCTCGGCGCGGTGTCGGTCCGCACGCTGCGGCACTACGACGACATCGGCTTGCTGCCGCCGGCCGAGGTTGATCCGGCCACCGGGTACCGCTCGTACTCGGCGGCGCAGCTGCGGCAGCTCAACCGCATCGTCGCGCTCAAGGAGCTCGGCCTGACCCTCGGGCAGATCCGGCAGTGCCTCGGCGGCATCACGGTGGGGGAGATGCGCGGGATGCTGCTGCTGCGCCGGGCGCAGGCCGAACGGGAACTTCAGCGGCAGCAGCATCATCTGCTCGGAGTCGAGGCCCGGCTCCGCTACATTGCTCAGGAGGACGGCATGCCAGCAGACGACATCGTAGTCAAGCAGATCCCGCCGCTCGGCGTGGTCGCGATCGCCGCCACCGCACCCGGGTGGGGCCCGGAGAGCATGGTGCCCGCGGTGAACCGCGCCCGGGTCAAGTTCGACCAGCTCGGCATAGACGGGCTGGTCACGGTGGCCGGGCCGTTCATGCTGTACTACGAGCCGGCCGACGGCGAGGAGGTCACGGTGAGCGTGGCGCTGCCGGTGGCCGCAGAGCCGGCCGAGCTGCCGCCGCCGGCCTGCTACCGGGTGCTGCCTGCGATCGAGGCGGCCACGACGGTGCGCAGCGGCCCGGCGGCCAGCATCTACCCGATGGTCTACCAGGATCTGGCCGCCTGGATCCAGGCGCACGGCTATCAGCAGCACGAGCCCGGCCGCGATATCTGGATCCACGAGGTGGACGACATCTCCGAAGTAGACCAGCAGGTCTTCGAGACCCAGCTCGCCTTCACCCGGCCAGCCGCCAGCGCCTGACCCTGGCCGCGGCGAAGGGGGCGGTTCAGGCCGCCCGGGCGGTGACTAGCCAGGCCGCGCCGGGGATGGTCACGCCATCGGGCGAGGCGTACGCGGCCAGGCGGTCCCGGACCTGCCTGGTCAGCTCGGCGGTCTGGGCCGGGCTGAGCCCGGTCAGGACGTCGCTGGCGCCGGGGGAAGCGCGCTCGTATTCGAGCACGTCGTCTTCGTCGCGGCCGATGAGCATCGGCGCGTCCGCCTTGGTGAACTCGATGCCGCCGAACCCCGCGCCGCTCAGCAGCGCGCGTGCCCGGCCGGTGTCGGCCAGGGAGAAGGCGGCACCCGGCCCGCGCATCTCGCGCAGGCCGAGTGCTGCCGCGGCCTCGGCGAACCCGATGGTGAAGAAGGGGTTCTCCTCGAGGCTGCGCCAGCACAGGAACGCCAGCCTGCCGCCGCGCCGCAGCGCCTTCCTCAGGTTGGCGAACGCCGCCGCCGGGTCATCGAAGAACATCATGCCGAAGCTGCTCAGCAGCACGTCGAAGCTCCCGGCCGGAAACGGGTGCACTTGGGCGTCGACGACCTCGAACCTGGCGTTGGCGACGCCGGCCGCCGCGGCGAGCCGGCTCGCTTCGGCGACCTGGATCCGGGAAATGTCCGCGCCCAGGGCGTGCCCGCTGCCTGCGGCGCGGGCCGCGAGGATGGTCGTATCGCCGCAGCCGCAGCCGATGTCGAGAACGTTCTCCCCGTCCTGGATCCGCGCGCCGGCCAGCAGCCGTGCCGTCAGCCCGCCCCGCATGCGCTCATGCCGCTCGCGCTGCTCGATGAACTCCCGCCCGCTGGCTCCGTTCCAGTCCTCGGCCTGCTCCGCATTCACCGCCACGAAGGTCACGCTACATCGCCCGCCATCGCAGCCGCGGGAGCCGCCCGGAGGCTATCCCCGGGCGGCTCGTCGATGCCGGGTGAATCATGTACCCACGCTGAACTGCTGCTCCCAGCCGCTCGCGCCCCGCAACGTCCTCGCGAGCAGCGCCATCGAGCTGCGACGCGGCTGGCCGGTGCGGCCTCTCTCGATGTCGCCGATCGCCCGGACGCTCATGCCGGTCCGCTCGGCCAGCTCTTCCTGGGTCAGGCCCGAGGCCATCCGCTGGCGGCGCACCAGCTCACCGAAGCCATCCCGCTGGGCCCCCGTCATTGCCGGCACACCTCGCCTCAGCCGCCGATGCCATCCGGGCCGGCAGCCCACTAGCCATTGTGATCCTCGTACACCGCGCGGGCCTCTCGCGCGTCTATCCGTAGAGGCCGCCCGTAAATCCCGCTCGGGCTTCCTGGCCGCCAAGAGGATCACTGACCGAAAGGGATGGGAATTGATCATGAGGTTAGCGGGACAACTGCCAGGCCCGGTGCGGCGAGCCCTGCTGGTCGGAGCCGTGGCGTGCGCGGCCGCTCCGCTGGTCCTGACGGGACCGGCGGCGACGGCAGCGGCGACGGCGGCAGCGGCCGTGCCGCCGCAGCCGGCCGGCCAAGCCGAGCACTGGGGCGCGTTCTTCGGCGACCAGAATCCCGCTGACATCGACAAGAACAAGGTGCCGGTGTCGATTGCCCTGCCCGGCCCGATCGCGCAGATCGGGACCTCCAACTCGACCGAATACGCCCTGCTGACCGACGGCACGCTCTACGCCTGGGGCCAGGGCACCAACGGGGAACTCGGCAACGGCGGCACGCAGAACTCGTTCACCACCGCCGTGCAGGTGCAGTTCCCGCCCGGAGTGCAGATCGCCTCGATACCCACCGACGTGATGCCCTTCGACACCGGCCTGGCCGTCGACACCGCGGGCAACGTCTGGGGCTGGGGCCTCAACAAGGGCGGCGAGCTCTGCCTGGGCAACAGCCGGGAGTTCACCACTCCGGTGCAGCTTCCGCTCACCGACGTGACGACCCTGGCCGGCGCCAACGGCCACGCGCTCTACGACGCCGGCGGCACCGTCTTCGCGTGCGGGACCAACTTCGACGGGGAACTGGGCGACGGCAGCACGGCGACGAGCAAGATCCCGGTGGCGGTGCAGCAGCTGGACGGCCAGCAGGTGACCGCGCTGGTGGCCTCGTTCAACAACTCCGGCGCGCTGCTGGCGGACGGCACGTACCTGGACTGGGGCTTTGACGGCGGCGGGCAGCTGGGCAACGGGACGGCCGGCCAGTCGTCCACGGTGCCGGTCCAGGTGCCGCTGCCGCTGCCGGTGACGCAGGTGGCGCAGGGAGGCTCCGACCCGACCAACGGGCACACGCTCGTCATGCTGTCCGACGGCTCGCTGCGGTCCTGGGGCGACGACAGCTTCTGCCAGCTGGGCGACAAGCAGACCACGGCGGAGGCGTCTGCCGTGCGGTTCCTCCCGCCGCGCGGCGTGACGTACCAGACGTTGGCCACCGGCGGCAGGACCTCGTATGCGATCTCGGTCACGGGGGACGTGTACGCCTGGGGCGGCAGCAACCAGGGACAGGTAGGTGACGGGCTGCGGCACACGCAGAAGAATCCCGTGCTGGTCCTGTCCGGAGCCACGCTGATCTCGTCAACCGCGAGCAACGTCGCGGTGAGCGTCCCGGTCCAGCAGGCCTGACGGTCGGGGGGGTTTAAAGTTCTCGGATTCCGAACGGTTCCAGGCCGGGACATTCGCGATCATCGCCAGGCATGCCGCCTGTCGGCAGCCGCGTAGGCTGGGGGAGTAGCCGCAGTGACGTGAAGCAGCCAAGGGGGTCGCAGATGCTGTCCGATTCGTACGGGCGCATTGCGACCGACCTGCGCGTCTCGCTCACCGACCGGTGCAACCTGCGCTGCACGTACTGCATGCCGGCCGACGGCCTGGACTGGCTGCCGAAACCTGACCTGCTCACCGACGACGAGGTGATCAGGCTGGTCAGGATCGGCGTGGAGCGGCTCGGCATCCGCGAGGTCCGCTTCACCGGCGGCGAGCCGCTGCTGCGCCGCGGCCTGGTCCGGATCGTCGAGCGGACGGCCGCGCTCTGGCCGCGGCCGGAGATCTCGCTCACCACCAACGCGATCGGCCTGGCCCAGCTCGCCGGGCCGCTGCGGCACGTCGGCCTGGACCGGGTGAACGTGTCGCTCGACACGCTGGACGCCGCGACGTTCCGCGCGCTGTCGCACCGGGACCGGCTGCCCGACGTGCTGGCCGGCCTAGCGGCGGCCGCCGCGGCCGGGCTCGCGCCGGTCAAGGTCAACGCCGTGCTGATGCGCGGCATCAACTCCGGCGAGGCGGCCGGGCTGCTGCGGTTCTGCCTCGATCGCGGCTACCAGCTGCGGTTCATCGAGCAGATGCCGCTGGACGCGCAGCACGGCTGGCGGCGCGACAACATGGTCACGGTCGAGGAGATCCTCGACGCGCTGTCGGCCGACTTCGGAGTGACCGCCGACCCGGCCGAAGACCGCGGCTCCGCCCCCGCCGAGTCCTTCCTGGTCAACGGCGGCCCGGCCCGGGTCGGGATCATCGGCTCGGTGACCCGGCCGTTCTGCGGCGCCTGCGACCGGGTCCGGCTGACCGCCGACGGCCAGGTCCGTAACTGCCTGTTCGCCCGGGAGGAAAGCGACCTGCGCGGCCCGCTGCGGGCGGGCGCGAGCGACGCCGAGCTGGCCGATCTGTGGCGTGCCGCGGTGGCGTCCAAGCGGGCGGGGCACGGCATCGACGACCCGGCATTCTTGCCGCCGGAGCGGCCGATGTCGGCGATCGGCGGCTGACCGGTTGGCCCGGCCGGCCAGCGGACCCGCGTGCGATGGCGACGGGCCGGCCGCGTACCGTTCGGGATCTCCTGGGGTTGATCTTGACGCGATCGTGCTCGCCGGGGGGCAGGGATCGCGGCTGGGCGGCGGCGACAAGTCAGCCCTGATCGTGGGGCGGCGCCCGCTGGCAGCATCCGTCGTGCGCGCGGCCGGGGCCGCCGGGGCGCGGCAGGTGATCGTGGTCGGCCCGCCGCGGGCGTGGCTCGGGCCGGCTGTGCGCGTGGTGCGCGAGCAGCCGCCGGGCGGCGGGCCGGTGGCCGCGCTGCGCCGGGGCCTGGCCGAGGTCAGCGCGGCGTGGGTGGCCGTGCTCGCGGCCGACCTGCCGTTCCTGACCGAGGCGCACCTGGCCGCGTTGCTCGCGGCGGGCTCGGGCTCCTCGGCGGCTGGCGGGGGCTCGGCGGCGGGGGAGCGGGCTGCGGGTGCCGTGCTGATGGACGATTCGGGACGGCCGCAGTGGCTGGCGGGGTGCTGGCGCGCCGCGGCGCTGCGGGCGGCGCTCGGCGGCTATGGTGGCAGCTCGATGCGCGGGCTGCTGGGGCCGATGCATCCGGTGCTGCTGCCGCTGATGCCACGCGGCGGCGAGCCGCCGCCCTGGCTGGACTGCGACACACCGGAAGATCTGCGCCGGGCCCGCGCCTGGTGCCAGCCCGCAGCCGATTGGCCCGGGCCCGAAGGAGAAGTACCGCGATGAGCGAACTGGATCGGTGGACCGAAGCCGTGTGCGCGGAGTTTGGCCTGCCGTCAGGGTCGGTGGATGCGAAGGTCGTGCTGGATCTGGCCCGGGACGTGGCACACGGCGTGGACCGGCCGGCCGCGCCGCTCACCGCCTACCTGGTCGGGCTGGCGGTCGGTCAGGGGCAGTCGCTGCCGGCCGCGGCCGCAAGGGTCAGCGCACTGGCTGCCGGCTGGGAACCCGCCGGCTAACGGTATGCACCGGTCGCTGGCCTTCCTGACCGGGATCTCAACCTGACGCTGGCCGAG
>DASXZD010000059.1:0-5601 GCA_036502085.1 Streptosporangiaceae bacterium | reverse complement strand
GCGTCGACACCGCCCATACGGAGCCGGAACCGCCGGACGCCTCAGACCTGGTCAGTCCGGCGCCCGCCGCCCCGACGATCTCCCGGCGCGGCGCGCTGGCCTTCGCCGGGGCCGGCTCGCTCGTGCTGCTGGCCCTGTCGGTCGGCCAGTCGCTAGGCGGCCCGCTGCGCCGCACCGCGCTGCTCGCCCCGCACGGGCAGGACCTCGGCAGCGGACCCAACGACTTCCAGATCAACCAGACCGCGGCCGAGGTCGGCATCCGGAAGGCGGAAACCGGTCCGAGCTGGCGCCTCACCCTTGACCAGGCCGAAGGGACCGGTCAGGCGCCCGTCCGGCTGAGCCGGGCCGACCTGCTCGGCCTGGAGCAGCACACCGCGCACCTGCCGATCGCCTGTGTGGAGGGCTGGTCTACCGACAACCAGGCCTGGACCGGGGTGCGGCTGCGCGATCTCGCCCGGCTGGCCGGCGTCAGCCGTCCGGCCAGCGTGCTGGTGGAATCGCTGGAACGGGGCGGCACCTTCCGGCACGCGGCCTTGTCGGCCGGGCAGATCACGGACCCTGACTCGCTGCTCGCGCTGCGCGTGAACGGCGCCGATCTCTCCCTCGACCACGGCTATCCCGCGCGCGTGATCGTGCCCGCCAACCCCGGCGTGCACAACACCAAGTGGGTCGCCAGCCTGACCTTCGCGAGCCTGCCATGAGACGTCAGCTGCGCTGGTACGGTGCCAGCCCGCTGCACCTGCTCGCCCTGCTCGCCTGCTTCGGCCTGGCCGGCTACGCGGCCGTCCGGCTCGCGTCTTCCCATCCGGTGGCGGTCGCCGCCTGGTTTCTGGGCGCGGTCATCGGCCACGACCTGCTGCTGATGCCGCTGTACTCGCTGGCCGACCGCTCGGCCATGGCCGCGCTCAGGCACCGCGCGCCGCCGCTGCCCGCGGCACCGTGGATCAACTACCTGCGGGTGCCCGCCGCGCTGTCCGGCCTGCTGCTGCTCGTGTGGTTCCCGCTGATCCTGCGGCTGCGGTCGCCCTACCACGCGTCGACGACGCTGTCCGCGGATCCGTACCTGTGGCACTGGCTGGCGGTGACGGGCACGCTGTTCCTGCTGTCCGCCGTCGCGTTCGCGCTGCGGCTGCGCCGCCGGCCGCCAGCCGCGCCGCCAGCCGCCGCGCCGCCAGCCGCCGGCGCGGGAGAGGGACAGCAGCAGCCCGCCATCCAGGAAGACCACGAAGACCTGCAAGATCACCAAGACCCGCAAGGCCACGAAGACCAGGAAGCCGAACGGGTGGCCGGCGAGCTGGCCCGGCCAGACGACGAAGTCGCTGATGATCAGCGCGGAACCTCTTCCGGCCAGGAGCCGCGCGTCGCGGGAGAACCGCAGCCGCCCAGCCCGGTCCGCGGTCAGGCCGACAGCCAGCACGAAGCACCGGCAGGCGGGGGGACTAGACAAGCAATCCAAGCCCAGGACGGCAACGAATAGCAACTAGGTCGTCCGGGGTTTTCGGCTACAGCTGGGAGGCGGGCCTTTGTGAACGCGCAGATCCAGGTTGTCCTGATCGCCGCGAGCTGCGCCAGCGGCGTGGGCCTGATCGGCATGGGCGTCATCTGGCTGCTGCGCCGGGCCGCACTTCGCCTCTTGCTTCAGGTCAGCGGGGCGGTGATCGTGCTCGCCGTGGTGGCGGGCACGCTCGGTACCGCCCAGGCGATGTTCCTGTCCGCGCACGACCTCAGGGTCGTCATGATGGTGTGCGTGGTAGCCGCCGTGGTGGCGGCCGGGTTCGGCTGCCTGCTCGGCCGGCAGCTGCAGGCCAGCAGCCTGGCGCTGCGCCAGGCGGCCCGGTCGCTCGGCGACCAGGACGGCGGGTACCGATCGCCGGCCGGGCCGATGACGGCCGAGCTCGCGGCGCTGTCCCGCGAGCTGGCCGAGACCAGCGAGAAGCTGAAGGAGTCGCGCGGACGGGAGCACGCGCTGGAGCGTTCCCGCCGCGAGCTCGTGACCTGGGTCTCGCACGACCTGCGCGCGCCCCTGGCCGGCCTGCGCGCGATGGCCGAGGCCCTGGAGGACGGCATCGCCGCCGAGCCGGTCCGCTACCACCGGCAGATCCGGGCCGAGGTCGCCCGGCTCGCCAGGATGGTCGACGACCTCTTCGAGCTTTCCCGCACGCAGGCGGGAACCCGGCGCCTGTCCCCCGGCCGGATCGCTCTCGAAGACCTGGTCAACGACGCCCTGGCCAGCACGGAGGCACTCGCCCGGGCCCGCGGCGTGCGGCTGACCAGGATGGCCGGCGGCCCGCTCGAGGTCCGCGCCGACCCCCGCGAGATGTCACGCGTCCTCACCAACCTATTGGTCAACGCCATCCGTCACACCCCGGAAAATGGCAGCGTGCACGTCGCGGCCGTGCCGGAACCTGGGGGCGCGCTGCTGGCGGTGGCCGACAGCTGCGGCGGCATCCCCGAAGCCGACCTGGCGTGCGTCTTCGACACGGCCTGGCGCGGCACCCGCGATCACGGAGCCGGCCCGGACAGCGGCGCCGGCCTGGGGCTCGCGATCGTCCGCAGTATCGTCGAGGCGCACCAGGGACGGGTGAGCGTGGTCAACACCGAGGAAGGCTGCCGCTTCGAGGTGCGGCTGCCGGCGCTGGCCGGCTCGGTGCGCTCAGTCCCGGCGCCCGAGCCGCCGGCGCCTGGCAGCAGGTGTTCCGAGATGGTGTCCTGGACCACCAGGTCAAGAGGCCCGGTCCCTGGCGGGCGCGGGGACGAGCAGGCTGACCTGGTCGGCGGGCCGCAGGATGAGAGCAGGGTCGGGGTCGCGGTGCCGGCGGCCGCGCAGGACCGAGATGGGGACGCTGCCCGGCGGCCAGGTGATGCTGTCCAGCCGGGCGCCCGCGGCCGGTGAGCCGTCGCTGACAGCGACCTCGATGACCAGGTACCCGGGCAGCGGGGCGGGGGGCTGGCGTAGTGACGCGTCGTGGTCACTGTGATCCCCGTCGGCGGCGGCCTGGGCCTGGGCGGCTTCGGCCGCCGATGAGCTGATCTGGCGGGCGATGAAGCGCAGCACGCTAGCATTGGTGACCCAGCCCTCGACTTGCCGGCCGTCGGCGGACAGGACCGGCAGGCCATCGCGGCCGTACACCTCCAGTTGCCGCAGTGCCTGGGCCAGGGACTCGCTGCCGAACACGGACTGCGGGTCCTGCTGGTGGGTGACCGGCCCGGCCAGGCGGGCCCAGTCCGGTGCGGTTCCGTCGCCATGGCCTGCCGCCGGGTCACGCGGCGGCACGGCCAGCGGAGGGTGGAACGGCCGCATCGCGTCGGCGATCTTCAGGTCCTGCAGGGCCCGCCACTGGGTGGCGCGGTCGATGTCGGTGCCGCGGCGCAGCAGCTTGGTGGTGTAGATGGTGCCGTAGCTCATGGCCCGGGACACGGTCGAGGCGATCGCGACCGCAAGCATGACCGGCAGCGTCAGGCTGAAGTCGCCGGTCATCTCCACCACGCTGGCCAGCGAGGTCAGCGGAGCGCGAGCCGCGGAGGTGAACACCGCGCCCATCGCCACCACCGCGTACAGGGCGGGCTGCCCGGCGCCGGGGCCGAACAGGTGGCCGACGATGTCGCCGTAGGCCATCCCGGAGGTGACGCCGATGAACAGGGACGGCGCGAAGACCCCGCCGGAGCCGCCGATCCCGATGGTCAGGCTGCACGCGACGATCTTGGCGAAGGCGAGAAGGAGCAGGAACCACAGCGCGTACTGCCCGGCGGTGGCCTTGTACATCACCGGGTAGCCGACCCCGTACATCTGCGGGATGGCCAGCAGCAGCAGCCCGAGCGCGATCCCGCCCACGGCCGGCCGCGCCCATTCGGGACGGCCCTTCCACAGCACGTCACAGAGGTCTTCGATCTTGTACAGGACGGATTTAAACGCCAGCCCCATCAGCGCCGCGACCACCGCGAGCACCGCCACCAGCAGGTAGTTCCGGGCGTGATGCAAGACGATGCCCGGCGGGAAGCCGGACAGGAACGGCTTGTCACCGAGGAACGGGATGGCGGTGATGTCGGCGATCATCGCCGAGAGCATGACGGTGAACAGGGCATCGACGGAGAACTCGCGCAAGATGATTTCCACGCCGAAGAACACGCCGGTGATGGGGGCGTTGAACGTGGCCGAGATGCCGCCCGCGGCACCGCAGGCGACCAGGATCCGCAGCCGGTTCTCCGGCATCTTGACCCACTGGCCCAGGCTGGAGGCCAGGGCCGAGCCGATCTGCACGATCGGCCCCTCCCGGCCGACCGAGCCCCCGGTCCCGATGCACACCGCCGACGCGAGCGCCTTGACCACGCTGACCTGCGGCCGGATCCGGCCGCCGTTGTCGGCCACCGCGATCATCACCTCGGGCACCCCGTGCCCGCGGGCCTCTCGCGCCCAGCGGTAGATCAGCGGCCCGTACAGCAGCCCGCCGAGCACCGGGATCACCACGAAGAACGCCAGGCCCAGCCACGGCAGGTGTGCACTGCCGATCCGGCCCTGCTGGCCGAACTCGCTGTGCCCGGCCGCCAGCCAGGTGAAGAAGTTGATCAGGTACCGGAACGCCACCGCACCCAGCCCCGACCCGGCCCCCACGAGCAGCGCGAGCAAGAACATGCCGCCGCGGCCCGCGCGCAGCCAGGCCACGGCCCGGCGGATGCCCGGGCGGCGCGCGGGTACTGCGGCGCTCGTCATGGTCGTCCTTTCGCGCTCGCCCGAGCACGCTGAGGGTCGCCTCCCGGCGGTATGTCCGGTTCGCCGGGCGGCCACTGGCTGTCGGGGACCTCCCCGGCCGCGTCCGCGAACGCCCGCAGCGCCTCCGCCACCGCGTGCTGCGTGTCCGCCGGGAGCTTGCGCAGGATGTCCTCGATCAGCGCGCGGCGGCGCGCCGTGGCCTGGTCCACTACCTGGCGGCCCGCCGCGGTCGCCGACACCAGCACGGCGCGGCGGTCGGTGCGCGCCCGGTGCCGCCGGATCAGGCCCTTGCGGACCAGCCGGTCGCACATCCGGCCCGCCGTCGACGGCGCCACGTCCAGCGCCTCGGCCAGGTCCACCATCCGCTGCGCTCCTCGCGACGCCAGCACCACCAGCGCCCGGTACTGCGCGATCGTGGTCTCCTCGGCCGCCGCGCCGAGCGATCGCGTCGCGACCGCGATCAGCGAACGGCTCGCTGTCAGCACCGCGTCCACGGCGGCCGGATCCGCCGAGCTCTCCGTCAGCACGTGCTCATCCCTATCTTTGCACTAGCTTATGCTTGCATATTGCAATAATAGCACGGGGTGTTCTTTTGGGGACCGGCGCGCGGCTGGCGGGGGCGGCCCGCATGGCAGGAACGGGCCTGGCTGATCACCGCACGCCGCAAGAAGGACAGCGCGATGTCATCGACTAGGAGACGGCCAGCTGGGATAAGGCCCGGTAATGCCTCTCGTAGAGGGCTAGCCGGCACATAGCCGGTCCGCGCGCTGCCCCGCATCATCGGCCCCTGAGGCGGGCGGCCGGAGCGGGTCATACCGGGACCAGGCTGCGGGAGATCGTTCCGTACCCTTCCCCGGCGGCGTCCACCAGCTGGCGCAGCGCGGTGGTCACCT
>DASXZD010000058.1:0-3866 GCA_036502085.1 Streptosporangiaceae bacterium | reverse complement strand
ACAGCCGCGATAAGCACAGGCTGCTGCGGCCAGTGCTGGCTGGGAAGCCGAGCCGCGACGATGTCGCGCCAGCGCGTCTGGCCAGAGCCGTCGGAAGCATCCATTTCGAGCGCCGCGGCGCCCATCCTGCGGCGCATGTCGGACGCATCCTCAGCAGAACCGATGATTCCGTTCGACCACTCCATGTAGGTCGGCCCCGAGAAATTCGGAGCGCGTCCCCTGTCCGATCCGGCGTCGCCAGCCTGTGGCTGAGGCACCTCGGCGAGGATGGCGGCATACAGTTCGGCCGGCCGTCTCCCGCTGGTGATCTGGGCAGCCACCGTCGATCCTGCCGACGTCCCGATGATGAGATCGGCCTCGGTTACCTCGACCCCGGCATCGGACAGGCCGGCGATGAGACCGAGTTCCCACGCATTGCCTGCCGCTCCGCCGCCGGCGAGAACCAAGGCTCGCTTGTCTGAGTTGCCCGCCTGTCTTGTGGCGTCGACCTGCTGGCCGGGCATCGGCCAATTCCCGTGCCGTGGCGTTCGCGTCACCGCGATGCCATCGGAAGTGGTCGTCGAGCTGATGCGCGGAGTCGAAGAAGGTGTTGTTTTCATGGGAGCCGCCTTCCGCGGATTGCCTGTCGGGCGCTCCCGGTGGCGACTACCTCAGTCGCGCGATCGTGGACTGCGGGGGAGCACCCACTGTGGATACTGCGTTCATGGGTCTCACCTCCTGCCGGTAGATCACGATCACTAGGACGTTAGCACGCCCGGCGACGCAGTGCGCAACCGGCATTATGCCGGTTGCCGTCCCGCTGTCGAACGCGCCGTCACCGCTGCACCCGTCTGGGATGAGCGCTTGAGTGCTGCCTCAAGCAGCACGAGTCCCATCCCGATTCAGGGCGCATTTCGCTGACAGAACTAGGGCATGTCGCTGAACCCTGTGTTGAGCCAGTGGAGGGTGACGGCGTGCTAGCTGCGGCGGTCTTGTCTGAGCGCATCGCGATGCCGCGCCATTGCTTGAGCTTGTTGAAGCAGCGTTCGACGACGTTGCGGCCCTTGTAGCGTTCCTTCTGCCCGGGCCCGAAGTCGATGGGCCGGCCGGGCTTCTTGCGGCGGTGGGCAATCTGGTCGTCACGTTCGGGAATCGTGGCGGCGATGTCATGCTGACGCAGCCAGGCGCGGTTGGCCTTCGACGGGTAGCCCTTGTCCGCGAGCACCCGATCCGGGCGGATCCGGGGTCGCCCGGCAGTCGGCACTCGAATCTGCTCGAGCGTCGCTGCGAACATGACCCCCTGGAACAGGTACCCGTCCTCGGTCGCGCCGTGGTCCGCGGTGTGCTTGTGGATCGCCTCGGACACGTACAGCGGCAGGGGGATGTCGCGGAACTGGCCCTCGACCCGGGACTTCAGCGGGCGGAGCTGTGCGGTCGGGTTGACCTGCTCGCGGACCCGCAGGATCGTTCCCCGGTTGATGCGGCAGCGGGTCCGGACGGCGAGGGCCTCGCCGATCCGCGGACCACACCCGTACATCAGCCAGACGATGGCGGCCCAGTCGGCCGGGAGCCCGGCGGCGAGGGCCTGCAGTTCCTCATCGGCTGGCAGGACGAAGTCGCTGCGTGTACGACGTCGGGGACCGGGATGTCGGTGCTGGGCGACTCGGCGAGCTTCTTATTGCGGACGGCCTCGTTGAACACGGCGTTGATCACGAGGTACGCGCACCCGATCCGGCTCGCCGACAGGCCCTTGCGCTTCATCACGGCGAGCAGGTCTTTGATCTCTTCACGCCTGATCGTGCGGATCTGCCGGTCCCCGATTGCTGGGTACCCCGAGCCGGCCGCCCGGCCCCCAGGCCAGCAGCCCGGCGTGGTCTACCTAGACCCGGCCTGGCTCCGCCGGGAATACCACGCCTGGGGCCGGTCCCTGGACGACATCGCCGCCCAGCTCGGCTGCCCCATCCAGACCCTCAACCGGTTCGCCCACGACCACGGCATCCCCGTCCGCAGCCGCGGCATCCGCTGCCGGAAGCCGGGGGCCTGCACCAGTTCCGCCAGCTCCACCCAGGCGTCCACCTGTTCCAGGGCCGGCTCGTCCGGCAGCTCCGGGGCGGGTGACCCGCAGCTTCTCCCGCAGCCTCGGGTCGGCGTCCAGGCCGGCGAAGACTTCGGCGATGAAGTCCTCGATGACCTGCCTGCGCTCGGCGGCCGACAGCCGCGCCAGCTTGTTCATCAGTGTCATCTCCTCGGTTCGGGGGTCTCGCCTGGCCACGGCGCTGAGCACCGCGCGGGTCAGCCGCAGCGAGCGGATCTGCGCGTCCAGCGCCGCCACATGCGCGGCCGCCACGTCGGCGACGGTGTCCTCCCGCGCCAGCACCCGGCGCACCTCCTCCAGCCCCAGGCCCAGCTCGCGCAGCGTCGCGACCAGCTCCAGCCGGGCAAAGGACTCGGCGTCATAAACCCGGTGCCCGCCGCAGGTGCGCCCGGCAGGCGGCACGGCGCCCTCCCACGCGGACACACGCGCCACCCTCAACTGCACAGCCACCCCGACGCGAGCACTCAAGCTGCCTGGCACGGCGCACCAGGGAGCACGAGCCCGTGAGGTTTTCTCAGCGATTTTCACGTGATCATCTTGTGCTCGAATTGGACGAGGACCGGGGCGGCCTGGAATATCTCGCCGATCTTGCCGGGGTTGAGCATGACTCGCTGGAGCGGCCGTTAGCGGTGGGACATCAGGGCGAAGCCCGCTTGTCCAGGCGGCCGAAGCAACCTGGCCGCCTCGGTAAGGGGGTCTGAGCCGCTGGTTGCAGTCCTGGTTGTCGCTGGATCGCGAAAGCCAGTGCACCGGTGCCGGCGATGGCCGCGGCGGCGGCCCAGGCGATGACCGGGCCCGCGCTGCCACGTCCGGTGGTGCCGGTGGTGAGGGCGGCGACCAGGAGCAGCGCTGCGATGCCTGTCGCGCTGCCCAGCTGCGCGACGGTGTTGATGATGCCTGAGGCGGTGCCGCGCCAGGTGGCCGGGACGTCGGTGCCCAGCGTGGTGGCGGCGACCGAGGACAGCCCGATCCCGAGGCCGGCGAGGGCCACGCAGAACGACAGCCCCCATCCGGTCCGGGCGGCGGCGACGAGGGAGCCATCGCCGAGGGCGATGAGTGTCAGGCCGGCGGCGATGACCCGGTGGGCGGGGATGCGGTGCAGCGCGGGCGCGGCGGAGGCGGCGCCGGCGATGACGGCGAGGCTGAACGGCAGCAGCGCCAGCCCGGCGCTGAGGGGACTGCGGTGGCGGGCGACCTGCAGGTAAAGCGTGGCCAGGGTCATGACCGGACTGGTGGTGGCGGTGTTGAGCAGCGCGCCGGCCGCGCCACGCCGCAGGGCCGGCAGGCGCAGCGCGGCGCCGGGCATGACCGGGCGGGCGGCGCGGCGCTCGATGAGGATGAACCCGGCGGCCAGCGCCGCGGCAACCACGATCAGGCCGCCGCCGGGCAGGCGGTGACCGCTCTGGGCGATGAGCGTGGTGCCGACGATCACGGCCATCACCGCAGCGGTCAGCGTGACCGACCCGGCGGCATCCAGCGGGCCTGCTGCCTCGCGGTCGCGGTCGCGGGGGACCGCGCGCAGGATGACTGCTCCCAGCACGACAGCCAGCGGCAGGTAGGCCCAGAAGATGACGCGCCAGCTGGTCAGGTCGGTCACGATCCCGCCGATGACGAAGCCGCTCGCGCCGGCCGCGGCCCCGGCCGCGCTCCACGCGGCGATCGCCCGGCGCCGGGCAGCCCCCTCGGCGGTCAGCGTGGTCAGCAGCCGCAGCGCGGACGGTACCGACGCCGCGGCCGCGGCTCCTTGCAGGCACCGGGCAGCCGCCAGCACGACGATCGAGCCGGCCAGCGC
>DASXZD010000057.1:0-83446 GCA_036502085.1 Streptosporangiaceae bacterium | reverse complement strand
TGTTTCCGCAGGTGGTGGCAGGTGCTGGGTTCGAACCAGCGTAGGCTAAGCCGACGGTTTTACAGACCGCTCCCTTTGGCCACTCGGGCAACCTGCCGCGCGCCGTCGTACCTGACGGCACAGTGCAGGATAGCCGAGCCGGCCCTGGGTCGGCACAACGGACCCGCGTACGACTCGCCGACGCCGGGGCACAGGCCGCACCCGGCCCCTTTACGACCTTGTGGATCTCGCTAGAATGTCGCAGTACGCAGGGGCCGACTGGACGATGGTTACTGACCGTTAGCTGCCAGTTGTAAGCGGGAAGTGGTTCCGCGTGTCCGCAGACGCCCAGCATCCACAGACGCCCTCCGCCCGGCCAGACCCTGCAAACGATCGGCGCCGCGATCACGCTGGCGTCTAGGTTTACGCTGTTCCGCGTCCCGCGTCCGCGGCAGGATTCCCAGGGGAAGGATCAATCCTTGGCTGACTCATCTTTTGACATCGTGAGCAAGGTCGACCGCCAGGAGGTCGACAACGCTCTGCAGCAGGCGTCCAAGGAGATCGGGACGCGGTTCGACTTCCGCGGCGTCGGTGCCTCCATCGCCTGGTCCGGCGATCATGACGTGGAGATTCGCGCCAACAGCGAGGAGCGGGCCAAGGCCGTCCTCGATGTCTTCAAGGACAAGCTTGTCAAGCGCAAGGTCTCGCTGAAGGCGCTCGACCCGGATGAGCCGAAGCTCTCCGGCAAGGAGTACAGGCTGGCGGTCGCGCTCAAAGAGGGCCTCTCCCAGGAGAACACCAAGAAGATCTCGAAGATCATCCGGGATGAGGGGCCCAGCGGCATCCGGGCCCAGATCCAGGGCGAGGAGCTGCGCGTCTCGTCGAAGAAGAAGGATGACCTGCAGGCCGTGATCTCGCTGCTCAGGGGCAAGGACTTCGAATTCGCCCTGCAGTTCGTCAACTACCGGTAGCGCTCCAGCGCTCAGCCGCCCAGCGCCCGGCCCACGCAGCAGACCAACGCCCGGCCAGCGCCCACCTGTCCAGCGCCCAGTCCGGCCAGCCGGGCCAGCACAAAAAACCCAGAAACCTCAGCGCGGGCAGCCAGCCAGCGACTCCAGCCGCCTGACCCGCTCGGCTACCGGCGGGTGGGTCGAGAACAGGCGGCCGAGCCCCGCGGACCGGAACGGTGCCACGATCATCAGGTGCCCGGCCGCGGCCAGCGGCCCGCTGGCCACCAGCGGATGCGCCTCCGTGCCCAGCTCGATCTTGCGCAGCGCCCTGGCCAGCGCCAGCGGGTCGCCGGTCAGCCGTACCCCCGCCGCATCCGCCTGGTACTCCCTGGTCCGCGCGATGGCCAGCTGAATCAGCAGCGCGGCCACCGGCCCGAGCACCAGCATGAAGGCCAACTTGAGCAGCCGCCCGCCGCCCCGGCCGAACGGCAGCAGCCAGGCCAGCGCGGCCAGGAAGGTGATCACGGTGGCCAGCCCCGCGGCCACCGAAGAGATCAGGATGTCCCGGCTGTGCACGTGCGACAGCTCGTGGCCCAGCACCCCGCGCAGTTCGTCGGGGTCCAGCGTTCGCAAGATTCCCTCGGTGCAGCAGACCGCGGCGGTCCGCCGGTTGCGGCCGGTGGCGAAGGCGTTCGGCTGCAGGGCCGGGGACACGTACAGCCGGGGCGCGGGGGTGCGCGCGATGCTGCTCAGCTCGCGTACCAGCCGGTAGAGCTGCGGGTATTCCCACTCGCTGACCGGCCGGGACCGCATCGCCGACAGCGCGATCCTGTCGCTCCAGAAGTAGGCGATGCCGCAGACGCCGAGCGCGACCAGCACGGCGATGATCAGCCCGTCGCTCCCGCCGGCCGTCGCGCCAACCGCCAGGATGAGGCTGCCGAGCACGGCGAAGAGGATCGCGGTCCGCAGCACGTTCCCATGCACGTAGGGCACCCTCCCTCGCCCCCGTTCCAGTCGCTGCTCAAGGTCGCGCGCCGACCCGTCTCACGACATGTTCAACGGGCCCGCGCCCGATCGGCGTTCCCGGCCCGGCGCGGCTACGCCCACAGCGCAGTCGGCGACGCGGTCGCCGGCATAGCTCAACCACCAATACTTGTTACATTTCGGTGATGCTTTGGCGAGAATCTGTCATAAAATGAGACGATCGCTGCCTCGGGATAGCCAGACCTGGCAGCCTCAGATGAGAGATACATCACAGCCTCAACCAGGGGCCGAAATGCGTGCAGCCAGGGACAGCCGCCGAAGTAACATGCAGGCAACCCTAACTCACACCCCGGCCCCGGGACAGGGCTCCAAGGGGAACGCCGCCGCTGTCGTCCCGCGGACTGCGGCGCGTGGAGGAGGTCCTCCGACTGTGACCAAACAGGTCCAGCAGCTTGATCGCGTCATCATCCGCTTCGCCGGCGACTCCGGTGACGGCATGCAGCTCACGGGGGACAGGTTCACCCAGGAGACGGCATCGTTTGGAAACGATCTATCCACGCTGCCAAACTTCCCAGCCGAGATCCGGGCGCCCGCAGGCACGCTACCGGGGGTGTCGAGCTTCCAGCTGCACTTTGCCGATCATGACATCCTGACGCCGGGCGATGCCCCGGACGTGCTGGTGGCGATGAACCCGGCCGCGCTCAAGGCGAACCTGACCGACCTGCCGCGCGGCGGTGAACTGATCGTCAATACCGACGAGTTCACCAAGCGTAACCTGTCCCGGGTCGGCTATACGGCCAGCCCGCTCGAGGACGGCTCGCTGGCCGAATTCCGCGTGCACGCCATCCCGCTCACCTC
This sequence comes from Streptosporangiaceae bacterium, assembly GCA_036502085.1. Taxonomy (GTDB): domain Bacteria; phylum Actinomycetota; class Actinomycetes; order Streptosporangiales; family Streptosporangiaceae; genus PALSA-505. The sequence goes on along the minus strand of DASXZD010000057.1, from coordinate 80,675 downwards.
GATGACGGTCAAGGCGCTCGACGAATTCGAGATCACCAGGAAGGACGCCGAGCGGGCCAAGAACATGTTCGCGCTCGGCATGCTCTCCTGGCTTTACGATCGCCCGGCCGACAGCACGCTGAAGTTCCTCGAGGGCAAGTTCGCCGCCCAGCCCGAGATCATGAAGGCTAACATCGCGGCCTTCCAGGCCGGCTGGAACTACGGCGAGACCACCGAGTCGTTCTCGGTCAGGTACGAAGTCAAGCCCGCCGCGCTCGAGCCGGGGACCTACCGCAACATCACCGGCAATACCGCGCTGTCCTACGGCCTGATCGCCGCCGGGCAGCTGTCCGGGCTGCCGCTGTTCCTCGGCTCGTACCCGATCACGCCCGCCTCGGACATCCTGCATGAGCTGTCCAAGCACAAGCGGTTCGGCATCAGGACGTTCCAGGCCGAGGACGAGATCGCGGGCGTCGGCGCGGCACTCGGCGCGGCGTTCGGCGGATCGCTGGCCGTCACCACGACCTCGGGTCCCGGCATGATCCTCAAAGCGGAGACGGTGGGCCTAGCCGTCTCGGTCGAGCTGCCGCTGGTCATCTGCGACATCCAGCGGGCCGGGCCGTCCACCGGCATGCCGACCAAGACCGAGCAGGCCGACCTGCTGCTGGCCATGTTCGGCCGCAACGGCGAGTCGCCGATCCCGATCGTCGCGCCGGCCAGCCCGTCCGACTGCTTCGCGGTGGCGATCGAGGCGGCGCGGATCGCGATCAAGTACCGCACGCCGGTCATCCTGCTCTCCGACGGTTACCTGGCGAACGGGTCCGAGCCGTGGCGGCTTCCCGACGTGACCGGGCTTCCCGATATCGCCAGCGAGTTTTCATTCGCGATTCCGAACGGTTCCACCGAGACCGACAGCTCACAGGTATTCCAGCCGTTCCTGCGGGACCCAGTCACCCTGGCCAGGCCCTGGGCCGTGCCGGGCACGCCGGGCCTCGAGCACAGGATCGGCGGCATCGAGAAGGCCGACGTCACCGGCACGATCTCCTATGACCCTGACAACCACGACCGGATGGTGCGGCTGCGGCAGGCCAAGGTGGACGGCATTGCCGCTGACATCCCGCCGCTCGCCGTGGACGATCCCACCGGTGACGCCCGCGTTCTCGTGCTTGGGTGGGGTTCTACGTACGGGACAATTGGAGCCGCCTTGCGGCAGGTACGGCAAGACGGCGGGAAAGCCGCCCAGGCGCACCTGCGGCACCTCAACCCGTTCCCGGCTAACCTCGAAGAGGTGCTCAGGCGGTACGACAAGGTTCTCGTTCCCGAGATTAACCTCGGGCAGCTCGCCCTGCTGCTGCGCGGGCGCTACCTGATCGACGTGATCTCCTACAACCAGGTGCGCGGCCTGCCGTTCTACGCGACCGAGCTAGCCAAGGTGACCCGTGAGGTGATCGACCATGTCTGAGCCGTCGAACGGCCACCGCCCGGCCTCGCTGACCCTGGTGCCGGTCGGCCAGGAGAAGCTCTCCACCAGGGACTTCAAGTCCGACCAGGAAGTGCGCTGGTGCCCCGGCTGCGGTGACTACGCGATTCTGGCCGCGTTCCAGTCGTTCCTGCCCGAGCTCGGGGTGCCCAAGGAGAACGTGGTCGTCATCTCGGGGATTGGCTGCTCGTCCCGGCTGCCGTACTACGTCAACAGCTACGGGATGCACTCGATCCACGGCCGCGCGCCCGCCATCGCCACCGGCCTGGCGGCCAGCCGGCCCGACCTGTCGGTGTGGGTGATCACCGGCGACGGCGACGCGCTGTCGATCGGCGGCAATCACCTGATCCACGCGCTGCGCCGCAACGTCAACATCAACATCATGCTGTTCAACAACCGGATCTACGGGCTGACCAAGGGGCAGTACTCGCCGACTTCGGAGCAGGGCAAGGTCACCAAGTCCACCCCGTTCGGCTCCCTGGATACCCCGTTCAACCCGATCTCGCTGGCGCTGGGCGCGGAGGCGAGCTTCGTCGCGCGCACGATCGACTCCGACCGCAAGCACCTGACCGGGGTCTTGCGGGCGGCGGCCGACCACCGGGGCACCTCGTTCATCGAGATCTACCAGAACTGCCCGATCTTCAACGACGATGCGTTCGCGCCGGTCACCGAGCCGGGCTCCAGGGACGTGCGGCTGATCAGGCTGGAGCACGGCGAGCCGGTGCGGTTCGGCGCGCAGCGCGAGCACGGACTGCGGTTCGGCGCGCGTGGCTCGCTTGACGTGGTGAACGTGGCCGATGTGGGCGAGGAGGCGCTGCTCGTGCACGACGCGCACGCCGCCGACCCGTCGTACGCGTTCGCGTTGTCCCGGCTGGACACCGGGGACTTCGCGCACTCACCGATCGGCGTGTTCCGGCAGGCGCCCAGGGACAGCTACGACGACCTGATGGCCGCTCAGCTCGAGGTGGCTCGCACGCGGCAGGGGGCGGGTGACCTCGGCGGCCTGCTGGCCGGCGGCGACACCTGGCAGATCACCTGACCGGCATGACGGTCCGGGTCGAGCAGGACGGGCCGGTGACCACGGTGACGCTGGACCGGCCGCAGGTGCGCAATGCGGTCGACGGCCCGACCGCTGCGGCGCTGGCCGAGGCCTTCCGCGCCTTTGACGCCGATCCCGGCGCGAGCGTCGCCGTGCTGCACGGGGCGGGCGGGACGTTCTGCGCCGGCGCGGATCTCAAGGCGGTGGACGGCCCGTCGGGCAACCGGGCTGCGCCCGACGGGGACGGGCCGATGGGGCCGACCAGGATGCGGCTGTCCAAGCCGGTGATCGCCGCGATCGCCGGCCACGCGGTGGCCGGCGGGCTCGAGCTCGCGCTCTGGTGCGACATGCGGGTCGCCGAAGACGACGCCGTGCTCGGCGTGTTCTGCCGCCGCTGGGGCGTCCCGCTGATCGACGGCGGGACGGTGCGGCTGCCCCGGCTGATCGGGCTCAGCCGGGCGCTGGACCTGATCCTCACCGGCCGGCCGGTCGGCGCGGCGGAGGCACTGGCGTCCGGCCTGGTCAACCGGGTGGTGCCACACGGCCAGGCGCTCGGCGCGGCGCAGCAGCTCGCGGCGCAGCTGGCCGCGCTGCCGCAGGCCTGCCTGCGCAGCGACCGGATGTCCGCGCTCGAGGCCGGGTCGCTCAGCGACGGCGAGGCGATGGCGAACGAGTTCCAGCTGGGCCTGTCCACCCTGCACGGCGGCGGGGCAGCCGACGGCATAGACCGCTTCCGCGACGGTGCCGGGCGCGGCGGCTCACCCGGCTAGCCGGCCAGATGAATGCCAAGCCTGGGCGAAGACCTTGCCGAGTTCACCGGCTCGGGCCGGTACCGTAGACGCGAGGCAATCCCCGGCTGGCCGGCAGACTGGCACGAAGCGCTGGCCTGGCCGATCACGGTCCCGGGTGCAGGCGCGCCGGATATTCATCGTCGAGCGGAGCTATGAAGAAACCTTTGCAGGCTGTGACGAGGAGGTCGCTGCCCGCCGGGGCCGGCCTGTGTGCGGTGGCGGCAGCCGTGATCCTCACCGGCGGCTGTTCGTCGGGGCAGCTGTCATCGGCCGCGACGGTCTCGCGGCCGCAGGCGACGACCATCCCGGCAGCATCGACCACAACGGTCGAGCACTGGGGGTCGTTCTTCGGCGGCGGGCCGGGCAACTTCGGCCTGGAAATGTCGCCGGCCGCCATGACCCTGCCCGGCACCGTCACCGCGATCTCGACCTCGAACTCGACCCAGTACGCGCTGCTGTCCGACGGCAGCCTCTACGCCTGGGGTCTGGGTACCCAAGGCCAGCTGGGCAACGGCAGCTGGAAAAGCTCCTTCAGCCAGCCGGTGCGGGTGCGTTTCCCCGCCGGGGTGAAGATCGCGTCGATTCCCGACGACGTCATGCCCTATGACTCGGGTCTGGCCGTCGACACCCGCGGACGCGTCTGGGGCTGGGGCCGCGACCACGGCGGGGAGTTCTGCCTGGGGCACGCGACGTCCTACAACGCTCCGGTCCGGCTCCCGCTGTCTGACGTGACCGCCCTGGCCGGGGCGAGCAATCACGCGCTGTACGACGCCGGCGGCACCCTGTACGCCTGCGGCCAGAACGTCGAGGGCGACCTGGGCGACGGCAGCACGAGGAGCAGCATGACGCCGGTCAGGGTCACGGGGATCGACGGCGCGTCCGTCACCAGGCTGGTGGCCGCGTTCGCCAACTCCGGGGCGCTGCTGGCCAACGGCGAGTATTACGACTGGGGCTACGACGGCAACGGCCAGCTCGGCGACGGGCACATCCGCCGGTCATCCGACGTCCCGGTCCGGGTGCAGCTCTCCGATCCGGTAACGCGGGTCGCCCAGGGCGGCTCCATCTGGGGCAACGGGCAGACGCTCGTCATGCTGTCGGACGGCTCGCTCTGGGGCTGGGGTGCCAACCGGGCCGGCCAGCTGGACAGCGCGGTCACGCAGGCGCAGCCGGTGCCGACCCAGTTCCACGCTCCGCCCGGCGTGTCCTACCGCAGCCTGGCCACTGGCTCGGCCACGTCCTACGCCATTTCGACCGCGGGGAAGGTCTACGCGTGGGGCGTCAGCCACCTCGGGCAGGTTGGTGACGGGCAGACAAGCACCGTCTTGAAGCCCGTCCTGGTCGCCACCGGAGCCACCTTCATCTCCTCGACCGCGAACAACGTGCTCATCGCCCTGGCCGGGACCTGACGGCCGCGTTCCTGCATTCTCGCCCCGGCCGCCGGGCAGCACCCTGCTGATCCGCGCGCCCGGACCGTCAGCCGGTGAGCAGGCGCAGCAGTCCTTGCTCCGGCCGGCCGGGCGCGCTGCTGATCTAGGCGCCTGGCCCGTCAGCCGGTGAGCAGGCGCAGCGGGTTCCTGCGAGACCGGGCCGCGGCCAGCCGGACGTGGTATATCCAGCGCCAGGTTTTGCCGGTGAGCAGGAACTCGGCCGGGGCGGGCAGCGCGGCTATGCCGTTCATGACGGCCTGCGGAGTGCGCCAGTGCCGCTCAGCGACCGGGCGCGCATCGACGACCTCGACGACGCTGCCGGTGGCCGGGTCGATGCCGGCCAGGTACGGGCGCGCCATGACGTTGGCCCAGACCAGGCCGCCGGACCAGGCCAGGTCGTTCAGCCCGGTGACGCTGCGGTCGCCGCAGTGGGCAACGACCGTGCCGAGCGGCCGCAGGGTGACCGGATCGCGGCGGACCAGCTCGCTGCTGCCGTCGCTGGTCATCACGCAGTCGCCGGCCGCGCAGATGCCCCAGCCCTCGCGGTCGTAGGCGACCTGTTCCACCAGGGTCAGCGGGTCGAGCCGCCAGCGCAGCGCGACGCCCTCGCGCCAGGTGAGCTGCCACAGGCCGTCGTCGCCGGCCGGGCAGATGCCCTCAGCGAACATTTCCGGCGGGACCAGCCCGCAGTCTTCATCCCGGTCGGCACCCAGGCGGTAGCGGCGCAGGACCGAGATGCCGTACTCGCCGGTGCTCTCCCATACCATGCTGCCGTCACTGCCATCTCTGTCGCCTCTCCCGTCGCAGAGCAAGCCCTGGGTAAAGCCGCGGCCGAGGTGCGGGTAGCGGGCTAGCACCTGGACGCGGCGCAGGACCGGCACGGCGAGTGGCAAGAGGCAGCCTCCGGGATGAGTTGGCGCCCGCGGGGAGTGACGACGACAATGCCTACCACAGCCGCTGGTGCAGTGGCTGCTGGCGCGGTCGCTGCTGATGCCGTGGCTGCTGGCGCGGCGAGTTCACGTCGAGCGGAGCGGAGAGGTGCCATGGGGTACGCCGAGGATGATCCGAGGCGCCACACCTTGCGCGCCGGATTCAACCGGGCCGCGGAGGACTACCAGCGCACTAGGCCGGTCTGCCCGCCTCAGTTGTTCGACGACCTGATCGAGCTGGCCGGGCTCGAAGCGGGAGACCGGGTGATCGAGATCGGCTGCGGCACCGGGCAGGCCACCGTACCGCTCGCCGAGCGCGGGCTGGTCGTCACCGCTGTCGAACTGGGTGCCGACCTGGCCGCAGTGGCCCGCCGCCGCCTCGCTGAGTTCCCCGCCGCCGAGGTGGTGACCTGCTCGTTCGAGAACTGGCCGCCGCATGGTTCCCCGTTTGACGCCGCAGTGGCCGTCAACTCCCTGCACTGGATCGATCAGGACGTTCGGTACGCCAAGCCCCGCCAGCTGCTGCGACCGGGAGGCTGCATAGCCGTGGCCGGGTGCATGTGGGCCCGGCCCGCCGACGCCGACCGCTTCTGGACCGACGTGCAGGAGGACTACCTGGCCGTGGGCGTTGAAGGCAGCCCGCCGCCTCCTCCCGGGCAGATCGGCGTGCGGCACCTTCCGCCGGAGGCCGCGGGCCTCTTCGCGGAGGTGGCGAGCCTGCGCTATCCCTTTCAGCTGCGCTACAGCGCCGAGGACTACCTCGCCAACCTGGCCACGCAGTCCAGCACGCACGCCCTCGGCCCCGCCCGGAGCGCCGAGTTCCTCGCCCGCGTCCAGCACCGCCTGCAGTCACTCGGCCGACCGCAGCTAACGGCCACCTTCGTCGCCTACCTGACCGTAGCCTGCCGAACCTGACCCCGCCCGACCAACCGACCTGACCCCGCCCGCCGAACCTGACCCACCCGGCCTCACTCCCCGACCGACCATGATCATCTTGCCTTTGCATGCGTTCTGACCATTTCGCGTCCGGATATATCAGGATTTGCGGAGCCAGAACGAGTGAAAAGAGCGGGCTCCCTCATGATCGTTTCGGCTGACCTTACGCCGCCCAGTCGCTCCCGCCGAAGGATAGCGGGCCGCAGGATCGCGATTAGGCGACCTGGGACCCGCTACCTGTATTGACGATTATGCGAGAACCACGCGGGCTAGCTCAGTTGTCGGCTTCTAGGAGGCCTACTGCGTCCGCCTTCATGACGCCGATGGGGCAGGCGACGCCGGTGCCGTGGTCGGGGCAGTAGCCGTGCGGCACCTTGTGCAGGTATTGCTGGTGGTAGTCCTCGGCGTAGTAGAACTCGCCGGCCGGGACGATCTCCGTGGTGATCTCGCCGTAGCCCGCCTCGGTGAGCTTCTTCTGGTAGGCGTCCCGTGACTGGAGGGCGATCTCCTGCTGCTCGGCGGACCTGGTGAAGATCGCCGACCGGTACTGGGTGCCGACGTCGTTGCCCTGCCGCATGCCTTGCGTCGGGTTGTGCGACTCCCAGAACAGCTTGAGCAGGGCGGCGTAGGAGACCTTGGCCGGATCGAATACGACCCGGACGGCCTCGGAGTGGCCGGTCCGGCCGGAGCAGACCTCCTCGTAGCTCGGATTCGGCGTGAACCCGCCCTCGTAGCCGGCGGCGGTGGTCACGACGCCCGGCGTCTGCCAGTACTTCTTCTCCGCTCCCCAGAAGCAGCCGAGCGCGAACTCGGCGATCTGCGTGCCCTGCGGGTACGGCGGCGCCAGCGGCCCGTCCAGCACTTCGTGCCGCTGCGGGATCCGCATCGGGGTCGGCCGGCCGGGCAATGCGTCGTCGGCGGTGACCGCCCGCGTCTTGTGCGAACCGAACAAGCCCATGTTTCTCTCCTCCGGCGCGGCGCCCGGGTGGCGATCGTCATCGTCCCGCGCCGCGCACGCCTAGCATGCAGCGTACGAGACCGCTGTTTTCTTCCGGGTCACCGGCTACGGATCGTCACCGCTGGTGTCGTCCTGGCGGCCCCCCTGGCCGGGACGCCCGAGGCGGAGGGCGGCGGCGAGCCGCAGGCCGTCCGGCCGGGCCTGGCCGGCTGGCCAGAGCCAGTAGCCCACCGGGAACAGGCGAACGGGCACGTGCTCGGCGAACAGGCCCCAGAGGCCGCGCGGTGCCCATAGCGCAATGCCGATGGCGACGAGGCCGAGGATGATCAGGTACCACGCGTTGTACTGGGACAGCGTCTGCTGCAGGACGAAGAATACGACCGTGCCGATGATCGGTCCCTCGATCGTGCCGATGCCGCCGATGATCGTGGCGAAGATCATCTCGGCGGACCACTGGACGGTGAAGGCCGATGACGGCTCGACGTTGAGCTGGCTGATGACGAGCAGCGCGCCGGCGGCGCCGCACCCGATGGCGGCGACCACGAACACGAGCTGCCTGGCCCGCCAGACCCGGGCGCCGATGCTGCGAGCGCCGATCTCGTCGTCGCGCACGGCAGTGAGCACAAGCCCGAGCCGGCCGCGCATGATCAGGTACACGGTGGCGAGAGTCACCACGGTCACGGCCAGCGCGATCCAGTAGGTGTCGGCGGTCAGCAGCGTGCCGCTCAGGCCGGCCAGACCGGGCAGGGGGGCGCCGGTGCCGCCGCCGAGCGAGGAGAACCGCGAGATGATCTGCTCGCAGGCGGCCGCTATCACCCAGGTGGCGATCGCGAAGTAGCCGCCGCGCAGCCGCGAGACCAGCCACCAGGTGACCAGCCCGACGACCCCGCAGGCCAGGGCCGCGACCGGCAGCGCGGCGAACGGATTCGTGCCGTGCTGCGCCGCGATGAGCACGAAGTAGCCGCCGAGCCCGATGAACGCCTGCTGTCCGACGGAGACGAGTCCCGCGTAGCCGGCCAGCAGGTTCCACATGCTGGCCATCGTCAGCAGGATGAAGACGTTGATCAGCTGGTTAGTAGTGCCGGTGTACACGAGGTAGGGCAGGTAGGCGAGCACCGCGATCACGGCCACCCCGATCAGGGCCAGCCAGGCGGCAGGCCGCCGGGAGCGGGTGACCCGGGCCGGGACCTGGGCCGGCGCGCTGGCGGCCTTCGCGGTGGCCGCGCTCACGGCGAGCTCCGCGCGCCGGTCAGGCCCTGCGGCCTGATCAGCAGCACGAGCAGGAAGACCAGGTAGCCGGCCAGCAGCTGGTCGTTGGTGTTGATCTGCGCGCCGACCTGCTGCGCTACGCCGAGGACGATCCCGCCGACCAGCGTCCCCCAGAGCGAGCCGAGGCCACCGATCACGACGGCCGCGAACGCGAACAGAAGCAGCTGATCGGTGCCGATGGTCGGCGCGAAGGACGAGTACATGCCGAACGCCACCCCGGCCAGCGCCACGGTCGCGAACGCGATCGCCGCGGCGATGCCGAACACGTGCCGGTAGTCCGCCCCGGCCAGCTGCGCGGCCTCCCGGTCGTCGGCCACCGCCCTGATGAGCCTGCCGTGCTTCGACGCGGTGAGGAAGTACTGCAGCCCGAGCAGTACCGCGACGGCCACGATGAAGATCACCAGCAGCAGGTAGGCGATGGAGATCTGGGAGCCGATGCCGATCGAGTCTGACACCAGCGAGCCGATGTTCAGCGAGTGGCTGTTCGCCGAGAAGAACTGCAGCAGGCCGTTCTCGATCACCACCGACAGGCCGAAGGTGACCAGCAGTGTGGTCAGGATGCCGCGACTCAGGCTGGCCTGGATCAGCGTCCGCTGCAGCACGTACCCGAGCACCGCCATGACCGGGACGACCAGCACGAAGGACCAGACCGCCGGGATGCGGGTGACCGCGATGACGCCGACCGCGACGTAACCGGCCACCACCGCCAGGTCGCCGTGGGCGAGATTGATCACCTTCATCACGCCGAACATCAAGGACAGCCCGCAGGCGAACAGCGCGTAGAGCCCGCCGATCAGGACGCCCTGGATGACGGCGTTCAGCCAGCTCATGCCCGCGCTCCCGGCGCGCTGGCGGCGGCACCGCCGGGGTCGGTGGCCGCGCCAGGGTCGGCGCTGGCAGTGGAGGCGCCGGAGTCAGCACCGCCGGACTCGGCGTCGCCGGGCGAGGACAGCCCGAAGTACGCGTCTTCGATGCGCTCGGACGTCAGCTCGGCTGGGCGGCCGGTCAGCGTAGTCCTGCCCTCCAGCAGGCAGTGGATGTGCGACGCGACCCGCAGCGCCTGGCTCACGTCCTGCTCGACGAGCAGCACGGTTACGCCGCTGGCCAGCAGCTCGGGCAGCAGGGCATAGATCCGGCGGACTACGACGGGGGCCAGCCCGAGTGACAGCTCGTCGAGCAGCAGCAGCCGGGGGTTGGCCACCAGCGCACGGCCGATCGCGATCGCCTGCTGCTCGCCGCCGGAGAGCTGGGTCGCCCGCTGGCCGCGGCGTTCGCGCATCCAGCCGAAGAGCTCGTAGACGCGCGGTATCGTCCACGGCCCGTCGCGGGCGTTAGCCGCGCCGACCAGCAGGTTCTCTTCCACGGTGAGGGACGGAAAGAGCCGCCTGCCTTCCGGGACCATGCCGATCCCGGCGGCGACCCTGCGCTCGGCCCGCTGCCGGGTGATGTCGGCACCGTCGAGCATGATCGACCCGGAGGTGGGCTTGTGCAGGCCGACGATCGCGCGCAGCAGCGTGGACTTCCCTGCGCCGTTGGCTCCGATGATCGCGAATACCTCGCCCGGGTACACCCGCAGGCTCACGTCGGACAGCGCACGGAGCTGGCCGTGGTGGACGGTCAGCCCGGTCACCTCGAGCAGCGGCGGGCCGGTCGCGTCCGCGGCATCGTCCCTGGACCCCCGGGGCATCGGACGGCTCACCCGTCTCCGGCGGCAGGCCCGGCGCCGGCCGGGGGCGCCAGCCCGCCGGGTCCGCCCGCGGCAGGCTCGCCAAGAGCCACCCGACCGGCAGCAGCCACCGGGCCGCCAGGGACCGACGGGACCGGATCGGCCAGCGAGGTCGTTATCTCGGTGCCGAGGAACACGCCGCGGACGGCGGGGTCGGCCAGCACCTCGGCCGGCTTCCCGTCCCCCACGAACTTCCCCGCGGCCAGGCAGATGAGCCGCTCCACGGCCGCGGTCAGCGCGCGCACGACGTGCTCGATCCACACCACCGCGATGCCCTCGGCCCTGATCGCGCGGACGATCTCCACCAGCTGCGCGACTTCTGGGTCGGTCAAGCCGCCCGCCACCTCGTCGAGCAGCAGCAGGCACGGCCGGGTGGCCAGCGCCCGGGCCAGCTCGAGCCGCTTTCGCGGCAGCAGGGCGAGGCGGTCCGCGGGGACGTTGGCCTCGCGGGTCAGGCTGGTGAGCTCAAGGACGCCGGCCGCATGCGCATGGCTGCCCCGGCGGCGCAGGCCGCCGCCCTGCTGGGCGGCGACCAGCGTGTTCTCGAACACGGTCATCCCGCTGAACGGCCTGGGCACCTGAAAGGTGCGTCCGATGCCGAGCCGGCAGCGCGCCGCCGCGTCCAGCCTCGTGACCTGCGAGCCGGCGAAGCGGATGTCCCCGGACGAGGGTTGCAGGTCGCCGGCGATCAGGCCGAACAGGCTGGTCTTGCCGGCCCCGTTCGGCCCGACGATGCCGACGATGTCGCCCGGCCCGACCCGCAGGGACAGCCCGTCCGCGACGACGACCCGGCCGAACGCCTTGGTCACGCGGTCGAGCTCAAGCAGGGCCGATGCCGCGGCCTCAGGCATTCGTGGGCTCGAGCGACGCCGTAACCGGCACGTCGGGGTTAAGCGAGTTGTCGACGACCTCCATCACCCACGGGTACGTGCCCGTGCCCGGCTTCCACTGCACGCCGACGGGCTTGATGATCCCGACGCCGGACGCGGGGCCGGCCGCGAAATTCAGCGGACCGCACATTCCGGTGTAGTTCACCTTGTGCAACTCCGCTGCCATCGCATTGTGGTCGTGCGGGTCGTCCACCGCGGTGAACGCCTCCTTGGCCACCTCGAAAAGGCTGTAGCTGGATCCTATCGACTGCGTCCACTGGTTCCCCGTGGCCGACTGGAACGCGTTGGCCAGATCCTTGGCCGACTGGCCGTCCAGCGAGGAGGAGTAGGGCATGTACGGCCCCCACCATGAGTCGGTGGCAACGTTCTTGACCAGCGAGCCGAGCGCGGTGGTGTCGGACGGGAAGAGGAGGACCTTGGCCACCGTGGCCAGCTTCGGCCTGAAACCCTGCTGCGCGGCCTGCTTCCACATCGTGTTGAAGTCCGGCGGCAGCGGGGCATTGGAGAAAAGCTCGCAATGAGCGTTCTTGAACGCGGAAATCATGGAGGTGTAGTCGGTGGTCCCGTCCGAGTATGCGCCGCCATCCACAACCTTGTACCCGGACGCCTTTATCAGCGGCTCGAATCCCTCGCGGAACGCGGTGCCGTCCGCGTCGTTCGGATACATGCAGGCGACGGATTTGTCGGTGCTAATCCGGTTCCACATCGGGATGAAGCATCCCCTGAATTCGGGTATCCCGAAGAAGAACGTGGTGCAGTACTTGATGGTCTTCGTCGGCTGCAGCGGATTGCCGCCCAGCTGCGCGTACCAGGACTCCCAGGGCACGACGGTAGACAGGCACGGAATGCCCTGCGCCTCACAGGCCACCGCCACCGGGTTGGTCGTCTCGGGCGTGGAGGTGGTGAGGATGAGGTCGGCGTGATCGGTCAGGATCAGGCTGTTCGCCACTTGCGAGGCCCGGTTAGGGCTGGACTGGCTGTCCTTGACGACGACATTGACCTTGTAGTTCTTGCCGCCAACCTTGAACCCCTTGGTGTAGGCGGACAGCTTCCTGACCGTGTTGTAGACGAACATGTCGCTGGCCCCGAAGTCGGCCAGTCCCCCGGTCAGCGGGGTGATGAAGCCGATCGTGATGGTGCCGCTGCTCGCGGATCCGCCGGCTCCCTTGAGCCCGGAGCTGCAGGCGCTGAGCAGGCCCCCGGCGGTCATGCTCAGGGCGCCCGCGCCGAGGCCTTTCAGCATGGACCGCCTGCCGATGAGTCCTTCCTGGCGTGGCCTGTCGCCGGCTGCCTGACGGTCCATACCGCCTCCTGACGAGGGATCAACGCCCTCGAGCCACCCGGCGCCCGGGCCGATCCTGCCTCCTCGCGGCGCGGCATTGGGACTGCCGGACAGACATCGAGAGGTGTTCGCTTAGCGCACAAACATACGCATTGTAGAATGCAACCACGCGTTGACCCGGGTGTCAACCAATGACCACGCGTTGACCCGGGTGACAACCAGGACGCGGGCTCGAGCGTCCAGCAGTGCGCGGACCCGGCTGACGCAAGTGTGCGGGCGCGCTCATCTGAAGCCGCAAACGACGACCGAAATGTCCATAAAGAGGAGTACGCTGTGCTAACTCGAAGGGGGGGCCGATGCGGCCGCGTCTAGCCACAGTTGTTATTGCCTGCAGCACGATTGCCCTGTCAGGTGCCGCGTCCGCGGCCACGGCCAGCGCGTCAACCGCCGCGCAGGCACGTCCGAATGGCGTCGCCCTCCCCGGGGTGGTTTCCTCGACGCCGGTCAGCTACACGCCGAACGTGTTCGCGGGCACTACCTGCGGCACCGCGTGCAACCCCTCGACGGTCTACAGCACCGCCGTGGTCGGCAGCGAGGTCGTGGTCGCGGGCGCGTTCACCCAGGCCTGCACGCCGGCCCCGGCGACGTATGCGCAGTGCCCGAGCACGGTGACCGCCGACTACATCTTCGCGTTCGACCCCAGCACCGGGGCGATCGACCCGAACTTCGCGCCGGCGCTCGACCAGGGACCCGTCTTCGCGCTCGTGGCAGGACCGAACGACACCGTGTACGCGGGCGGCGCCTTCACCACGGTCAACGGGGTGAGCCAGGAAGGTCTTGACCAGCTGTTCGTGACCCCCGGCCAGCCCACCGACGGCCAGACCGTGCCCGGCTTCAACGCGCAGATGGGCGGTGGCCACGTCCGCAACCTGGCCTTGAACGGCAACGCCCTCTACGCGGGCGGCACGTTCAAGACGGTTGACGGCGTGAAGCTGAAGGGGATCGCGCGGCTGAACGCCACGACCGGGGCGCTAGACAGCAGCTTCCAGTTCACGCTCGGCACGCCGACCGTCGGCGCGTCGCTTCAGGTCCAGGCCATGTCGCTGACCCCGGACGGCAGCATGCTGGCCATCGGCGGCTCGTTCCAGTCGGTGAACGGCCAGTCGACACCGCGTATCGCGCTGATCAACACGGGCGGCGGGCTCGGCTCGACGGCGACGCTCGATAACTGGTCGGCACCGATCCTGACCAACAACTGCGCCAAGCAGCACAACTACGTCAACGGCATCGACTTCTCGCCGGACGGGTCGTTCTTCGTCGTCGTCACGACTGGCTTCCACACCGCGGGCGGGCCCGCACTGTGCGACACGGCCTCCCGGTTCGAGACCGGAGCCACCGGCACCAGCATCCAGCCGACCTGGATCAACTATTCCGGCGCCGACTCGTTCGACTCGGTGGCGGTGGCCGGCACGGTCGCCTACGTCGGCGGGCACGAGCGCTGGCTGAACAACGAGTGCGGCCAGAACCACGTGTGCGAGAGCAACTCGGTCCTCGTCGACGGCATCGGCGCAATCGACACGCAGACCGGCCTGACGCTGCCCTGGTGGCAGCCGGGCACCAGGCGCGGGAACGGCGTAGCCTCGCTGAACCCCTACCCGGCCGGCGTGTTCCCCGGTTCCAACGGCGGCCTGCTGCTCGGCACGGACGTGAACATCATCGGCGGCTCGCCGCACAGCGAACTGGCGATGTTCCCGCTGACCAACGGCGGCACCGAGACGCCCGGCGGCTCGATCCCGTCGGGCATGTTCAGCCAGGGCCGGATCGGCGGGACTCCGGGTACCACCGACGGCGTCGCGGCGATGTGCATCGATGACGCGGGCAACGGCGCGGCCGGCGACGCCGTCCAGCTCGCCACCTGCGACAACGGCAGCACGCAGAACTGGACGATCGAGCCGGGGGGAACGATCCAGATCAACAGCCAGTGCCTGGACACCGCGGGCGAGGCCACCACCGCCGGCACGCTCACCGTGCTGGGCACCTGCAACGGCAGCTCCACCCAGGTCTGGACCCAGGCTGCCGGAAACACCCTGGTCAACCAGGGCTCCGGCCTCTGCCTCGATGACCCGGGCGCCAGCACCACCGACGACACCCAGCTCCAGATCAACCCGTGCGACGGCACCATCGAGCAGACCTGGCCGCTCCCCGTCGCCCAAGCCCCGCCGCCGCCCCCGGCGACCGGGCCGGTGTACTCCGACCTGCTGCAGAAGGACGAGCAGGTGCCGTGCATGGAGGACATGGGCAACAAGGCCAAGTCGGGCAACAAGGTCCAGATCGACGGCTGCCTCGAAGAGCCGTCCCAGGAGTGGACCCTCGAGTCGGACGGTACGGTCCAGATCCACGGCCTGTGCCTGGAGCCCACGGCCGGCGGGACGGCCAAGGGTACGCTGGTCGTGATCGACACCTGCGACGGCGCCGCCACCCAGATCTGGGCGCCGGGCGCGAATTACGGGCTGATCAACCAGGGCTCGAACAAGTGCCTGACCGACCCCACATCGAACACGGTCAGCGGTACCCAGCTGATCATCTCGCCGTGCACGTTGAACAAGAGCCAGGAGTGGCGGCTACCCAACCTGTAGCCGCGCTGCCGGACACGCGGCCGCCACCCCGCAGTTTTTTAAGAGTAAGGGGCGGCGGCCGCAGTCATGTCCAGGCAAGCGGGCAGGCGGAGGCGAGCAAGTACGAAGGTCAGCTCGCCCCGGACCGGGAGGCGACCCGGGCCGGGCTGGCCTGACTGGCCGTGACACAAGCCTCGTCGTAGATGCGCAGGGTGCTCCGGACCAGGACGTCCCAGTCGTACCGGGTTTCCACCCGGCGGCGGCCGGCCGCGCCGAGGCGAGCCCTGAGGCCAGGATCGCCGGCCAGCTTGATCATCGCGTCGGCGAGTTCGCCGACGAGCCCTGAGCGCGAAGAAACGCCGACCAGGATGCCGACCGTGTCATCGACGGTCGCCAGATGACCACCCCAGGCAGCGGCGATCACCGGCCGGGCGCACGCCATCGCCTCGAGGACCGCGACGCCGCCTGACTCCTGCAGGCTGGGCGAGACATAGACGTCACAGGAGCGCATCCGAAGCGCGCAGTCCTGCGGGTCGAGCCAGCCGGTGAACGAGACGTCGTCCCGGCAGCCGAGCAGGCCGGCCTGCTCGGCGAGCCTGGCCCGCTCGGGTCCGTCGCCGACAATCTCCAACCGCGCCGGGACCTTCTCCCGCACCAGGGCAAAGACGTCGAGGAGCAGGTCAACGGCCTTCCAGTCGACCAGGCGCCCGACAAACAGGAACCGCACCGCCCCGCCGGCCGTGGTGCCCTTGGCGGCGTCGGCTCCGTCGGCCGGATCATCGGGCAGCGGCCATTCGTCGAGCACCACGCCGATGTCGGACAGCCCGATGGCCCGCCGCCGGACGGACCTGGGCAGCAGGGCCCGGGTCCGGTCGTTGGCCACCAGCACCACATCGGCGAGCGGCCGTCCCCGCATGACCTGGTTGAGCGCGGTCGCGACGAACGGGCGCGCGGCGTGGATAAGCGTGAGGAAAGCGGAGTTCCGGTCCCGGAAGGCCGGGGGCAGCTGCATTCCGCCGTTCAGCGGCCCCATCACCACGGGCACGCCGAGCCCGGCGAGCGGGGACGGAATGACCGGCGACACGCTGATCGGCTGATGCACGACGTCGATCGCCAGCTCGCGGACCAGGCGGCGGGCTACCCGCACCATGGCGACCTGGCGCTCTAGCTGGGTGACCGCCCACGCGACGGTCCGCAACCCGGCCGGCAGCCGCTCGCCCAGGGTAAAGACCGGTCCCAGCCCGCGCAGGCCGGGCGTGAAGACGACACGGTTGAACTCGGCCGGGGGCAGCAGCGCGGCCAGTTCGTCACGGGAGCTGACGTGAGTCAGCAGCCACGCCTCGACGCCGCGCGCTCGCAACCGGCCGAAAAGCCGGAGCGGAATCGAGCCGGCACCGCCCGCGTGCTCGGATGCGTAATGGCCGACGACCAGCACCCGGCGGCCTGATCGCTGGCCATCCCTGAACTGCTTTGGCTCGTCTGTTAGATCCACTACCCGTCTCGATTCAGCCCGATAACACGGCCTGGCGGGGTGCACCAGATTACCAGCTGCTTCTCTTTAGCGTTTGGGGCCCGGGTGAAGTTCTGTGACTACAGGAAAGTAATCGCTTGACTACTTCGCACCCCTGCCGGGTGATTTATTCCTGCCATACGCAGTCCGGTGACCACGAATTAACAATCGGTGACCATGCCCATGATTAAGCCACATATTACTTTGCAGTAGATGTAACCCATTCCGGGCGTTGAGGCGTCTCCAGGGTTGGACCTTGGAGGGGAAAAGGAAAATGAGAAAACAGCGCTGGGTAAGTGTTGTGATCGCGAGCGCCGGTGCGCTCTTGTCGACGGCAGGGCTCATGGCGGGCAGCGCGGCGGCATCGGTGACCGCGGCTAGGCCCGCCACGACCACGGCTAAGCACGGGACGACCACGGCTAAGCACGGGACGACCACGGCTAAGCACGGGACGACCGCGGCTAAGCACGGGACGACCGCGGCCAGGTCGGCCGCGACGGCACCTGCCTCGAGGAAGGCGGCGACTTCCCCGGCAGGCGTGCAGCTCACCGACCTGGTGTCCTCGGGGACGGTCAGCTGGACGCCCAACGTGTTCGCGGGCCCATCGGCGTGCAACCCGCAGTGGTTTGGCACCGCCCGCAACGGCCGCGGCTGTGAGCACTCCACCGTGTACAGCACGGCGGTGGTGAACGGCGAGGTCATCGTCGTGGGGGCGTTCACCCAGGCGTGCCTGCCAGGGCCCTCGAGCAGCGGGCACTGCGCGGCGGGCACGCTGGTCACGACCAACGACATCTTCGCCTACCAGCTGGGCACCGGGCAGATCGACCCGGGCTTCGCGCCCGTTCTCGACCAGGGCCCGGTCTACAGCGTCGTGGCCGGCCCGAATGACACGGTGTACATCGGAGGCGCCTTCAACACGGTCAACGGCACGGCCGCCGAGGGAGTCGCCCAGCTGTCGGTGACCCCCGGGCAGCCGGCCGACGGCCAGCTGGTCCCAGGCTTCGCCGGGACGGTGAGCGGCCCGGTACGCGCCCTGGCGTTCGACGGCGCCAACGCGCTCTACGTCGGCGGCGTGTTCGCCAAGGCCGACGGCAAGCGAGAGCATGGCATTGCCCGGCTGAACGCCACCACCGGCGCCTTCGACTCCTCGTTCCAGTTCACGCTCGGCAACGCGATCAGCCGGACATCGCTTGGGGTCGAGCAGACGGCGCTGACGCCGGACGGCAACACGCTGGTCATCGGGGGCACGTTCCAGTCGGTAAACGGCCAGGCCATCTCCCGGATCGCGCTGATCGGCACCGGCGGCGGACTCGGCTCTCTCGCGACGCTCGACAACTGGTCCGCTCCCATCCTGACCAATCCCTGCTCGGCCGAGCACGACTACACCAGGGCCATCGACGTCTCCCCCGACGGTTCGTACTTCGTGGTCGCCACCACCGGTTACCAGTCAGCCGGCGGGGCCAGCATCTGCGACGCGGTAGCCAGGTTCGACATCGGCGCCCTCGGCACCGACGTCCAGCCGAACTGGGTCAACTACGCCGGCGGCGACTCCTTCTACGCGGTCGCCGTGGCCGGCAACGTGGTGTACGCAGGCGGCCATAACCGCTGGGTGAACAACGAGTGCGGCAACAACCACGTATGCGAGGCGAACGCGGTCCTGGTCAACGGAGTGGCCGCGCTGGACTCGAACACCGGCCTGGCCCTGCCCTGGTGGCAGCCGCAGACGCTGCGCGGGGCCGGCGTGACGTCGCTGAGCGTCTTCCCGGCCGGAGCAGCCCCGGGCTCGAACGGCGGGCTGCTGGTGGGCACCGACGTGAACAGCATCGGCGGCACCTTCCACGGCGAGGAGGCGATCTTCCCGGTCACCGACACGAGCACTCACCTGGCCGGCGGGCCGATCGAGTCGGGCATGTTCAGCCTGGGCCGGCCGGGGGGTCAGGACGAGACCGGTAATGGCCCGGCTGCCCTGTGCATGGATGACGCTGGCAACGGCGCTGACGGCGACCCGGTCGACCTGGACACCTGCACCAACGCCAACTCGCAGAACTGGCTCATCGGATCGGATGGCGCGATCCTGGACAACGGCCTGTGTCTAGACACCGCCGGCGAGGGCACCACGGACAACACGCAGGTCGTGCTGGCCACCTGCTCCAGCAGTGCGACCCAGGTCTGGAGCCCGGGCGCAGGCGACTCCTTGGTCAACGGGGACTCCGGCCTGTGCCTGGATGACCCCGGCGCGAGCACCAGCAGCGGCACCCAGCTCCAGGTCCTGGACTGCAACGGCAGCGGGGAGCAGAGTTGGCCGCTGCCCGTCGCGCAGGCCCCGCCGCCGCCCCCGGCGTCTGGGCCGATCTCCTCGGAGCAGGACCAGAACAACTCGCAGGTGCCGTGCCTGGAGAGCACGACCGCCAAGCCCAAGCCGGGCGCACCGGTCGAGCTGCACACCTGCGTGGGCGGCGCGGCGCAGATCTGGACCGTGCAGCTGGACGAGACCCTCCGGCTGGGCGGCCTGTGCCTGGACACCGCGGGCGAAGCCGCCGACCTGGGCACCCCCATCGTGCTGGGCACCTGCAACGGCAGCCCGACCCAGGGGTGGACGCAGCAGCCAGGCAACTTCCTGGTCAACCAGGGAGCCCCGGGCATGTGCCTGGATGACCCCGGCTTCAACACCGCCAACGGCACCCAGATGCAGCTCTGGAGCTGCAACGGCGGGCCCAACCAGCAGTGGCACCTGCCGAAGGTGTAGCAACCGCGGCAAGGACGCCCCGGCCGAGCGGACCACCCGCCGGCCGGGGCGTTCCCGCTTCTCCCGGCCGGGGCGTCTCCGCACTGCCCGCCCGGCCGCACTGCCCGCCCGGCCGCACCGCCCGCCCGCTCGGCCGCACCACCGGCCGGTCAGCCGTACCGCCCGGCCTAGCCGGTGCGCTCCACGACGAAGTCGCAGAGCGCCTCGAAGGCTCCGCGGGCCGCCACGTCAGGCAGCGCCAGGATCTCGCCGCGCGCCACCTCCGCCCAGCCGCGCAGGTCGGCCCGGGCCGCCTCCATCCCGTGGTGCGCGCGCAGCAGCGCGAGCGCCTCGGCGTGCAGCCGGGGATCGGTCAGGTCAGCCGTCTCCAGCAGCTCGAGCAGCCGCGCGTCCGCCGGGTCGGCCGAACGCATCGCGTGCAGCATGGGCAGGGTCGGCACGCCCTCGCGCAGATCCGTGCCCGGGGTCTTGCCCGACTCCGCCGATTCGCTGGCCACGTCGAGGATGTCATCGGACAGCTGGAAGGCGATGCCGAGCGCCTCGCAGGCAGGCGCGACCCGCTCGGTGACCTCGGGCGGCGCGCCGGACAGCATCCCGCCGAACCGGCCGGCGGTGGCGATCAGCGAGCCGGTCTTGTTCTCTACCACCCGCATATAGTGCTCCAGCGGGTCCTGGCCCGGCGCGGGGCCGATGGTCTCCTCCACCTGGCCGGTGACCAGCCGGACGAACGTCTCCGCCTGGATCCTGACCGCGTCGGGACCAAGATCGGCCAGAATCTCCGAGGCCCGCGCGAACAGGTAGTCCCCGGCCAGGATCGCGATCGCGTTGCTCCACCGGGAGTTGGCGCTCTGGTGACCGCGCCTGATGGCCGCCTCGTCCATCACGTCGTCGTGGTACAGCGTGGCCAGGTGGGTCAGCTCGATAGCGACCGCGCCCGGCACGACCCGCGGATCGTGCGGGTCGCCGAACTGGGCGGCCAGCAGCACCAGGATGGCGCGGAACCGCTTCCCGCCGGCGTCGATCAGGTGCCGGGACGCGTCGGCCAGCAGGGCGTGCTCGGTGCGCGCGGACGCCTGCAGCGAATCCTCGACCAAGGCGAGGCCTTTGTTGACGTCGGCACCCAGCGGCGAATCGGGTAGCTCAAGGGGGATGGTAGTGACCACTCGGCCTCCCATATGTCGGTGTGTACCGCGGCCACTATCGCGCCCCCGGCGCTCAGCTTCCGGTCGAGGCTCCGGCAAGGTGGCATCTCCTGCAAACTATTGTGAAGGCAGGGTAATCGCCCGGCATGGCCGGGGTAGGCCGGTCACCTGGCCGGCCCCCGGCCGGCCCCGCTGCTCAGCGGACAAACAGCTGGCTGGCCGCGTGGGTCGCCAGGCCGAGCAGTGGCTGCGGCACGACGCCCAGCACCACAGTAGCCAGCAACCCGACCCCGACGGCCACCGAGGTGAACAGGCTCGGCGTCACCACCGAGGGCGCGTCCGGCGCCGGGTCGGAGAAGAACATCAGCACGATGATCCGGACGTAGAAGAACGCCGCTATCGCGCTGCTCAGCACGCCCACGATCACCAGCGGGGTGGCGCCGCCCGCGACCGCGGCCTGGAAGACCGCGAACTTGCCGGTGAACCCGCTGGTGAGCGGGATGCCGGCGAAGGCGAGCAGGAAGAAGGCAAAGATGCCGGCCACCAGCGGCGAGCTCTTGCCCAGGCCGGCCCAGCGGGACAGGTGCGCGGCCTCGCCGGTGCTGTCCCGCACCAGGGTCACGACCGCGAACGCGCCGATCGTGGTGAACCCGTAGGCGGCCAGGTAGAACAGGCTGCCGGACAGGCCCGCCGCGCTGGTCGCGACCACGCCGGTCAGCACGAACCCGGCGTGCGCGATCGAGGAGTAGGCCAGCAGCCGCTTGACGTCGGTCTGGGTGATCGCGATGATCGCGCCGGCCACCATGGTCACGATGGCCACCGTCCACATGGCCGGCCGCCAGTCCCAGCCGAGCTGGCCGAACGCCACGTAGAACACGCGGAGCAGGGCACCGAACGCGGAGACCAGCGTGCAGGAGGCCATCAGCGCGGTCACCGGGGTCGGCGCGCCCTGGTACACGTCGGGCTTCCAGCCGTGGAATGGCACCGCGCCGATCTTGAACAGCAGGCCGAGGCCGACGAGCGCGAGCCCGGCCAGCAGCAGCGTGGTGTTGCCGGTGTCCGACGAGGCGGCCGAGGCGATAGCCGACAGCCGGACCGAGCCCGCGAACCCGTACAGCATGGCGATGCCGAACAGGAAGAACGCCGAGGAGAACGCGCCGAGCAGGAAGTACTTCATCGACGCCTCCTGGGAGAGCAGGCGGCGACGGCGGGCGAGCCCGCATAGCAGGTACAGCGGCAGCGACAGCACCTCAAGCGCGACAAACATCGTCAGCAGGTCGTTGGAGGCGGGGAACAACAGCATGCCGCCGACCGCGAACAGGGTCAGCGGGTACACCTCGGTGTGCGTGATGCCGGCCAGCAGCCCTTCGCGTTCCTCCGGGCTGCCGGGCACCGTGGCCGCCTGTGCGGCGAACGGGCTCACGTCATGCGAGGACTCGGCGACCAGCAGCACGCTGACGAAGGCGAGCACCAGGATCGTGCCCTGGATGAACAGCGTCGGCCGGTCCACCGCGACCGCGCCCATCGCGGCCACGTGACCGGGCGAATGGCCGCTGAACAGGCTCTTGGAGGAGGCGACCACGACCGTGAGGACGAAGGCCACCGTCAGGCCGCCGAGGGTCAGCACGAGATGTATGGGGCGCCGCACGGGCCGGGGCGCGAAGGCCTCGACCAGCACGCCGGCCACGGCCAGGCCGAACACGAGCAGCATCGGGGACAGCTGGCTGTACTCGATGCTCGGCGGGTGGATCGTCCCGGCCGCAGGGGCTGCCGCCAGCGCGGCATGGGCCGCTACCGCGGTGTGGGTCACAATGGCGAGGCTCACGGCGCCACTCCGTTCTCAGTGCTAGCCCGGGGGGCCGACCCTGCGGGACCCCCGGAGCCCCCCGGGAACTGGGGCACCGGATCAGTAGCGTGGATCTGCGTCATCGTGTGCTGCACGGCCGGGTTGATGATGTCGAGCACCGGCTTGGGGTACACGCCGAGCGCGATGATCAGCGCGATCAGCGGCCCGACCGCCCACAGCTCCCTGGCCTTGAGGTCGGGCATGTTCTTGACTTCCTCGCGCACCGGCCCGTTCATCGTGCGCTGGTACATCCACAGCAGGTAGATCGCGGCCAGGATGATGCCGGCCGTGGCCAGCACGGCGGGCACCTTGTACCGGGAGAACGTGCCGACCAGGACGAGGAACTCGCTGACGAACGTGGACAGGCCGGGCAGGGACAGGCCGGCCAGGCTGGCGATGAGGAACAGGCCGGCCAGCAGCGGCGCGACCTTCTGCACGCCGCCGTAGTCGGCGATCCGCTGCGAGTTCCGCCGGGCGATCATGAAGCCGGCGATCAGGAACAGCGCCCCGGTGGCGAAGCCGTGGTTCACCATGTACAGCGTCGCGCCGGACTGGCCCTGGCTGGTCATGGCGAAGATGCCGAGCGCGATGAAGCCGAAGTGCGAGACCGACGTGTAGGCGATCAGCCGCTTCAGGTCGGCCTGGCCGATGGCCACGATCGCCCCGTACAGGATGCCGGCCACCGCCAGCGCGAGGATCAGCGGCGTGAAGTACCTGGCCGCGGCGGGAAACAGCTCGAGGCAGTAGCGGATCATCCCGAACGTGCCCACCTTGTCGAGCACGCCGACCAGCAGCACCGCCGCGCCTGGCTGGGCCGCGGTGGCGGCATCCGGCAGCCAGGTGTGGAACGGCCACAGCGGCGCCTTGATCGCGAACGCGATGAAGAAGCCGAGGAACAGCCACTTCTGCACGGTGGGCGTGAGGTGCACGTGCACGAGGCTGCTGAACAGGAACGTCCCCGGGTGCCCGGAGCGGGCCGAGTACACGTACAGCGCGATGACGGCGACCAGCATCAGCAGCCCGCCGAGCAGGCTGTACAGCAGGAACTTGACCGCGGCGTACTGCCGCTGCCCGACGCCGTAGCTGCCGATCATGAAGTACATCGGGATCAGCATGGCCTCGAAGAAGACGTAGAACAGGAATACGTCCGTGGCGGCGAAGACGCCGACCATCATCGTCTCCAGCACCAGCATCAGCGCGAAGTAGGTTTTCACGCTGCGCTTGCCGGATTCCGCGTCGTTCCAGGACGCGAGGATCACGACCGGCATCAAGACCGCGGTCAGCCCGATCAGCACCAGCGCGATGCCGTCCACGCCGACCGCGTAATGCACCCCGAACGCCGGGATCCACGAGACGGTCTGGGTGAACTGGAAGTCAGCGCCTGACGGCTTGAACCGCACCGCCATCACGATCGTGAAGGCCAGAGTGACCAGCGAGAAGCCGAGCGCGAGCCATTTCGCGAGCTCGTTGCGCGGCGCCCGGTGATCCGCCTCGCCCCCGGGCGCGGACGCACCCGGGATCACGGAGATCACCACGGCGCCGGCCAGCGGTATCGCCCCGGTAACGGTCAGCCACGGAAAACTAGACATTATCTACAGCCTCACCAGGAGGAGGGCGCCGACGAGCAGCGCGGCGCCGAAGAACATCGCAAGCGCGTAGGAACGGACGAACCCGGTCTGCACCCGGCGGAGCCGGCCGGAGGCACCGCCCACCGCGGCGGCGAACGTGTTGACCAGCCCGTCCACGCCCCGGTTGTCGAAGAAGACCGACAGCCTGGTCAGCCACTGGCCGGGACGCATCAGGACCGACTCGTTGAAGGCGTCGCCGTAGAGATCCTTGCGCGCCGCGACCACCGGAAACCGGCCGGCCGGGGCCACCGCGGGCACCTCGCGGCGGCCGTACATCAGCCAGGCGACCGCGATGGCCGCGACGACCAGGCCGAGGGCGCCGAGCCCGCTGGCCGACCAGACGCCGTGAGACGTCGGCGGCGCCCCGGTCACCGGGCTGAGGAAGCTCTGGAACCGGCTGCCGAAGATGAGGAACATGCCCGCCCCGATGGACCCGATGGCCAGCAGGATCATGGGCCAGAGCATCACCTGCGGCGACTCGTGCGGGTGCGGCGGCTGGTGGGGGTCATGCGGGGCGTGTGCTTGCGGCGTGGCCGCCTGGGTGGCCGGCTGGGCGTGCGGTGCACCCTCAGGCTGCGGCTGGCCGGTGCGCGGCTCGGCGCCGCCCTCGGGACCTGCCTCCTGCCAGCGGCGCTTGCCGGTGAACGTCATGAGCATGACCCGGGTCATATAGAAGGCGGTGATGCCCGCGCCGATCAGCGCCGCGGTACCCAGCAGGGCTCCGGAGGTGCCGCCCTTGTCGAAGGCGGCCTCGATGATCGGGTCCTTGGTGTAGAAACCGGAGAACGGCGGGATGCCGATGATGGCCAGGTAGCCGAGCCCGAACGTCACGAACGTCACCGGCAGGAACTTGGCCAGGCCGCCGTAGCGGCGCATGTCCACCTCGTCGTCCATCCCGTGCATGACCGAGCCCGCGCCGAGGAACAGGCCCGCCTTGAAGAAGCCGTGGGCAAGCAGGTGCGCGATCGCGAACACGTACCCGGCCGGGCCGAGGCCGGCGCCGAGCGTCATGTAGCCGATCTGGCTCATGGTGGAGCCGGCCAGCGCCTTCTTGATGTCGTCCTTGGCGCAGCCGATGATCGCGCCGAACAGCAGCGTGACCGCGCCGACCACGGTCACCGCGAGCCGCGCCGTGGGCGACAGGTCGAAGATCACGTTGGACCTGACGATCAGGTAGACCCCGGCGGTGACCATGGTCGCCGCGTGGATCAGCGCCGATACCGGAGTCGGGCCCTCCATCGCGTCGAGCAGCCAGGACTGCAGCGGCACCTGGGCCGACTTTCCGCACGCGCCGAGCAGCAGCAGCAGGCCGAGCGCGGCCAGCACGCCGGGCCCCGCCTTGTGCGCCCCGCCGAACACGCCGGTGAAGTTCACAGTGCCGAAGGTGGAGAACATCAGCATGATCGCCAGCGAGAGCCCGGCGTCACCGACCCGGTTGGCGATGAAGGCCTTCTTCGCGGCGGTTGCCGCGGTCGGCTTGAATTGCCAGAACCCGATGAGCAGGTAGGAGGCGAGGCCGACGCCCTCCCAGCCGACGTACAGGCCGAGGTAGTTGTCGGACAGCACCAGCAGCAGCATCGCGGCGATGAACAGGTTCAGGTAGCCGAAGAACCGGCGCCGGTCGCTGTCGTTGGCCATGTAGCCGACCGAGTAGATGTGGATGAGCGAGCCCACCCCGGTGATCAGCAGCACGAAGCTCAGCGACAGCGGGTCGAGCAGCAGGCCCGCGCTGACCCGGAAACCGCCGACCGGGATCCAGCTGAACATGTGCAGGTCCCGGCTGCGCTGCGCGGCCGGATAGCCGAGCAATGCGAAAAAACAGGCAAGACCGTATCCGAACGCCGCAAGCGGGGTCGCAACCCCCAGCAGGTGTCCCCAGCGGTCGGTTCGTCGGCCGCCAATCAGCAGCACGGCCGCCCCGAAGAGGGGAAGCGCGAGCAACAGCCAGGCGGCATGCTGCACGCCAGTGGCCGCCACGGTGGTCATCACGGACTACGCAGCCCCTTCTAGTACTTCAGCAGGTTCGCGTCGTCCACCGACGCGGATCTGCGGGTCCGGAAGATCGCCATCAGCACGGCCAGTCCCACGACCACCTCGGCGGCGGCGACCACCATCACGAAGAACGCGATGACCTGGCCGTCGAGGTTGCCGTTCGCCCGGGCGAAGCCGACGAACGCGAGGTTGCACGCGTTCAGCATCAGCTCCACGCACATGAAGATCACGATCGCGTTGCGCCGGACGAGCACGCCGACGGCGCCGATGACGAAGAGGATCACGGAAAGCGCGACGTAGTGGGCCGGGCTCACGGGCGTGCCTCCTGCGGGTGTGCCTCCTGCTGCTCCGGCGCCTGCAGTTGGTCCGGCGCCTGGAGCTGCCCGGCCGGCCCGTCGAGGCCGGTCATCCGCCGGGCGGCGATGACCGGGCTGACCGAGAGCTCGGACGGCGTGCCGTCGGGCAGCAGGGCCGGCATGTCCACCGCGTTGTGCCGGGCGTAGGTGCCGGGACCCGGCAGCGGGGCCGGGTGGCCGCCGGCGATCCGCTTCCTCGACAGCTCGCGCTGCGTCGGCTTGGGCGTGGTGCGCTCGCGGTGCGCGAGCACCATCGCGCCGAGCGCCGCGGTGATCAGCAGGGCGCTGGTGACCTCGAAGGGGAACACGTACCTGGTGAAGATCAGGTCGGCGATCCCGCCGACGTTGCCCGATCCGTAGCTCGACGTGAGCGGCTTGGCTCCGCCGATCGCGGCGTGCCCGACGCCGAGCGCGAGCAGGACGAGCATCCCGATGCCCACCGCCGCCGCGGCCAGCCGCTGGCCCTTGATCGTTTCCACGATGGAGTCCGACGAGCTGACCCCGACCAGCATCAGCACGAACAGGAACAGCATCAGCACCGCGCCGGTGTAGACGATCACCTGCACGAACGCCAGGAACGGCGCGCCCGCCATCGCGTAGAGCACCGCCAGCGAGAGCATCACGGCGGCGAGCAGCAGCGCGCAGTGCACCGCGCGCCTGGCCATGATCATCCCGAGACCGGCCGCGACGGAGACGACGGCCAGCACCCAGAACACCAGGTTCTGGGTGATCGAGGCCTCGCCGGGGCCGGGCGTGCCGCCGGCCGCGAGAAGGGTTAGGTGACTCACCGCTGATGTCCTTCTCGCTGGGCTGCGCTGGTTTCGCTCGCCTCGCCGGCCTCGCCGACCCCGGCGGCCCGCGGCGGGGCGCCGGCCCGGCCGAGCAGGTAGTAGTCCCGCTCGGTGGCACCGAGCCGCATCGGGTGCGGCGGCGCCTCCATCCCGGACTGCAGCGGGGCGAGCAGCTGCTCCTTGGTCCAGATCAGGCTTTCCCGGCTGTCGTCGGCGATCTCGTACTCGTTGGTCATGGTGAGCGCCCTGGTGGGGCAGGCTTCGATGCACAGCCCGCACAGGATGCAGCGCAGGTAGTTGATCTGGTAGACACTGCCGTACCGCTCGCCCGGCGAGTACCGCTCGGCGTCGGTGTTGTCATCGCCCTCGACGTAGATCGCGTCGGCCGGGCAGGCCCACGCGCACAGCTCGCAGCCGATGCACTTCTCCAGCCCGTCCGGCCAGCGGTTCAGCTGGTGCCGGCCGTGGAACCGGGGCGCGGTAGGCCGCTTGACATCCGGGTACTCGACGGTGTCCACCTTCTTGAACATCTGGTGGAAGGTGACACCGAAACCCTTGATCGGGTTGAGGAAGTCAAGCACCTGTGACCTCCTTGCTGCTGCTGGCGATCCCGTGGTAGTGGGGAAGATCCAGCGGCGGAACGGGGAAGCCCTGGCCGCCCTGGCCGCCCTCGCCGGGGGATTCGGGTTCCGGCTCGGCCAGGCTTTCCAGCCGGGCGCGGCGGCGTTCGGCGGCCGTCTCCCACACCCAGACGATCGCCAGGAACAGGACGAGCACGAAGCCGCCGATGAGGTACAGGCCGTCGCTGCCGCCCTGACGGCGCCAGACCCTGATCGTGGCGATCATCATGATCCACACCAGCGAGCCGGGGATGAGAATCTTCCAGCCCAGCGCCATCAGCTGGTCGTAGCGGATCCTGGGCAGCGTGCCGCGCAGCCAGATGAAGCCGAACAGCAGGATGAGCGTCTTGGCCAGGAACCAGAGCATCGGCCACCAGCCGCTGTTCGCGCCGGCCCACACCGACAGCGGCCAGGGGGCCCGCCAGCCGCCGAGGAACAGCGTGACGGCGAGCCCGGCCACCGTGGTCATGTTGATGTACTCGGCCAGGTAGAACATGGCGAACTTCATCGAGGAGTATTCGGTGTGGAAACCGCCGACGATCTCGCCCTCGCCCTCCGGCAGGTCGAAGGGCAGCCGGTTGGTCTCGCCGACCATCGTCACCAGGTAGATCAGGAACGACGGGATCAGCAGGATCGCGAACCAGGACGGGTAGTGCAGGATCCCGCCGAACAGGTGGAACGTGCCGCCGTGCGCCTGCGCCGCCACGATCGCCGAGGTGGACAGCGAGCCCGAGTAGAGGAACACCGCGACAAAGGACAGCCCCATCGCGATCTCATAGCTGATCACCTGGGCGGACGAGCGCAGCCCGCCGAGCAGCGAGTACGGCGAGCTGGACGACCAGCCGGCCAGCACGATGCCGTAGACGCCCATCGAGCTCATCGCGAGCACCAGCAGCACGGCGACCGGCAGGTCGGCGAGCTGCAGCGGAGTGTGGTGATGGAAGATCGAGACTTCCGGGCCGAACGGGATGATCGCGAAGCTGACGAAGGCGGGCGCGGCCGAGATGATCGGGGCCAGGATGAACAGCACCTTGTCCACGCCCAGCGGGATGATGTCTTCCTTGAGCGGCAGCTTGAGCGCGTCCGCGATCGGCTGCAGCAGCCCGAACGGGCCGGCCCGGTTGGGCCCGGGCCGCTGCTGCATCCGGCCGATGACCCGCCGCTCGGCCCAGATCATGAACATCGTCATCAGCAGCAGGAAGATGAAGATGAAGGCGACCTTGATCGCGATCAGCCACCAGGTGTCGTGGCCGAAGCTAGACAGGGTCGGGTCGGCGGCCGCGAGAGGCACTCCGGCCAAGCTGGTCATTCGTCGCTCCCTGCCCTCTGGATCGTGACCCGGCTGCCGTGGCCGGCGCCAAGCTGGCGGCGGGCGGCACAGCCAGCCGAGTTGGCGGGCAGCCACACCACGTGGTCCAGCATCGGTGCCACCGTGACGGGCAGCGTCACGGCGCCTCGCCCGGTGGCAACGGTCACCTTATCGCCGTCGCCCAGACCGGCCTGCGCCGCGGTCGCCGCGGACATCATCGCGACCGCCGGCCGCGCCGTCCCGGCCAGGTAGGGCTCGCCGTCCTGCATCCGGCCCGCGTCGAGCAGCCGGTTCCAGGTCGCCAGCACCGCCTCGTCCCCGGCGAGCACCGAGGACTCGAAGCGGGTCGCGGCAGTGCCGAGCGGATCGGCGGCCCGCCGTCCCTGCCAGGTGCCGAGCGCGACGAGTTCGCGGCGCGCCGCCGCGGCGTCGGGCAGCCCGAGGTGCACGTCCAGCTCGTCCGCGATGGCCCCGAGCACCTGCAGGTCGCTGCGGGCCCCGGGGACGCCGAGCGCGGGCGGGAACGGGCCGCCGCGGCCCTCCCAGTTCACGAACGTGCCGGCCTTCTCCGCCACCGCCGCCACCGGCAGGACCACGTCGGCCCGGTCGGTGACCGCGCTGACCCGCAGTTCCAGGCTGACCACGAACGGCGCGGCCTCGAGCGCGTCGAGCGCTGCCGCGGGCTCCGGCAGGTCGGCCGGGTCCACGCCCGCGACTACGAGCGCGCCGAGCTGGCCGGCCGCCGCGGCGGCCAGGATCTGGTCCGTGCTGCGGCCGGGCGCGGTCGGCAGCGTGCCCTGGCCGACCGACCAGGCCCGGGCCACCTCCGCCCTGGCCTGCGGGTCGTCCACCGGCCTGCCGACCGGGAGCAGGTTGGGCAGGGCGCCGGCCTCGATCGCGCCGCGCTCGCCCGCCCGCCTCGGGATCCAGGCGAGCCGCGCGCCGGTGGCCTGGGCCAGGCGGGCCGCGGCGGTCAGCGCGCCGGTCGCCTCGGCCAGCCGCTCGCCGACCAGGATCACCGCGGGCGGCCCGCCCTCGGTGGCCAGCGCGGCGGCCGCCGAGGCGCCGGTCGCGTCGAGCCCGGTCCCGCTGATCAGGTGGCCGAGCACCTCGGCCTCCGCGCCCGGCGCGCAGGAGATCAGCCCGCCGGACAGCTTGGCCAGGCCGTGGCTGGCCAGCGCGGCGACCGAGTAGACCTTCAGGCCGCGGCTGCGCACCGCCTTGCGCAGCCGGAGGAAGACGATGGGTGACTCGTCCTCAGGCTCGAAGCCGGCCAGCAGCACGGCCGGGGCCTGCTCCAGGCTCTGGTAGCTGACGTCGATGCCGCGGCCGGCCACGAAGGCGGCCAGGAACTGCGCCTCCTCGGCCGAGTGCGGCCTGGCCCGCATGTCGATGTCGTTGCTGCTCAGCGCCAGCCGGGTGAACTTCGCGTAACCGTAGGCGTCTTCCAGGGTGAGCCGGCCGCCGGCCAGCACGCCGGCGTTGCCTCTGGCCTCGGCCAGCCCGCGGGCGGCCGCCGCGATCGCGGCCGGCCAGGACGCGGGCGCGAGCACGCCGTCCTCGCCGCGCACCAGCGGCGTGGTCAGCCGGTCGGGCTGGCTGGCGTAGGTGAACGCCCACCGGCCCTTGTCGCAGTTCCACTCCTCGTTGACCTGCGGGTCATCACCCGCCAGCCGCCTGGTCACCACTCCGCGCCGGTGGTCGGTGCGCTGCCGGCAGCCGGCCGCGCAGTGCTCGCAGACGCTCGGCGTCGAGACCAGGTCGAACGGCCGGGCCCTGAACCGGTAGGCGGCGCCGGTGAGCGCGCCCACCGGGCAGATCTGCACGGTGTTGCCGGAGTAGTAGGAGTCGAACGGCTTGCCCTCGGCGATCGCGATCTGCTCGTGCGGGCCACGCTCGATCAGCTCGATCAGCGGGTCCCCGGCGATCTGCTCAGCGAACCGGGTGCACCGGGCGCACTGAACGCAGCGCTCGCGGTCGAGCAGCACCCCGGTGGACAGCGGCACCGGCTTGTCGAACGTCCGCTTGACCCCGGTGAACCTGCTCTCGCCCTGCCCGTTGGCCATCGCCTGGTTCTGCAGCGGGCACTCGCCGCCCTTGTCGCACATCGGGCAGTCGAGCGGGTGGTTGATCAGCAGCATTTCCATCACGCCGCGCTGCGCCTTATCGGCGACCTCGGAGGTGAGCTGGGTGCGCACCACCATGCCCTCGGTGCAGGTGGTGGTGCAGGAGGCGAACGGCTTGCGCTGGCCCTCGATGTCCACCAGGCACTGGCGGCAGGCGCCCACCGGATCCAGCAGCGGGTGGTCGCAGAACCGCGGGATCTGAATGCCGAGCAGCTCGGCGGCGCGGATCACCAGGGTGCCCTTGGGCACGGCGATCTCGAAGCCGTCGATGGTGATGGTCACCTTGTCGGTGTCGCGGGCGGCCACCGTGTCCTGGGTCATGCCCGTGCCTCCCCCGAAGACTGTGCTTCCGAAGACCGGGCTTCCGAAGACCGGGCTTCCGAAGATTGGGCCTGCGAAGACCGGGCCTGCGCCCCGAACAGCGTGGCCGCAGCCGGGTCGAACGGGCAGCCGCCCCGCTTCTGGTGCTCGAGGTACTCATCCCTGAAGTACTTGAGCGTCGAGGCAGCCGGGCTGCCCGCGGTGTCGCCCAGCGCGCAGAACACCCGGCCGACCATGTTGTCGTTGATGTCGAGCAGCTTGGCCAGGTCGTCCTCGCTGCCCCGGCCCGCCTCCAGGTCCACCAGCAGCTGCCGCATCCAGTACGTGCCCTCCCGGCACGGCGTGCACTTCCCGCAGGACTCGTGCTCGTAGAACTCGGTCCAGCGCAGCGCCGCGCGGACCGCGCAGGTGGTCTCGTCGAAGATCTCCAGCCCGCGGGTGCCGAGCATCGAGCCGGCCGCGCCGATCGATTCGTAGTCCAGCGGCACGTCCAGGTGCTCGGCGGTGAGGATCGGGGTGGACGAGCCGCCCGGCGTCCAGAACTTGAGCCGGTGCCCGGCGCGCACGCCGCCGGCCAGCTCGAGCAGCTCGCGCAGCGTGATGCCGAGCGGCGCCTCGTACTGGCCGGGCGTGGTCACGTGACCGGACAGCGAGAAGATGCCGAATCCCTTGGACTTCTCGGTGCCCATCGCGGCGAACCAGTCCGCGCCGTTGACCATGATGGACGGCACGCTGGCGATCGTTTCCACGTTGTTGACCACGGTCGGGCAGGCGTAGAGCCCCTCGATCGCCGGGAACGGCGGCTTGAGCCGCGGCTGGCCGCGGTAGCCCTCCAGCGACTCGAGCAGCCCGGTCTCCTCGCCGCAGATGTAGGCGCCCGCGCCGGCGTGCACCACGATCTCCAGGCTGTAGCCCGAGCCGAGGATGTCCGGCCCGAGATAGCCGGCCTCGCGCGCCTGCGCCACCGCGTGATGCAGCCGCCTGATCACGTGCAGGACCTCGCCGCGGACGTAGATGAACGCGCGCTCGGCCCTGATCGCGTAGCAGGTGATGATCATGCCTTCGATCAGCACGTGCGGGCTGGCCATCATCAGCGGGATGTCTTTGCAGGTGCCGGGCTCGGACTCGTCGGCATTCAGCACCAGGTAGTGCGGCTTGCCGTCGCCCTGCGGGATGAAGCCCCACTTCATGCCGGTCGGGAAGCCCGCGCCGCCGCGACCGCGCAGGCCGGACGCCTTGACCTGGGCGATGACGTCATCGGGCGGCATGGCCAGCGCCTTGGCCAGGCCCCGGTACCCGCCGGCCCGGCGGTAGCCGGCCAGCGTGAAGCAGTCGGGATCGTCCCAGTGCTCGGTGAGCACCGGGGTCAGCGTGTCGGTGCTCACTGGGCCGCCTCCTCAGCGGGCCGTGCGGTCTCGCCCTGGCTTGCGGGCGCCGTCCAGCCGTGTTCCCTGGCGATCTTCAGGCCGGCCAGGGCCGGCGGGCCTGCGGCGGGTCCGTCGGCCGCCTGGTCATCGGGGAAGCCCGCCAGGATCCTGGCCGCCTCCCGCCAGGTGCACAGCCGGGCCGGACCGCGCGACGGCGTGACCGGGCGGCCGGCCCGCAGGTCGTCGGCCAGCGCGCGGGCCGAGTCGGGGGTCATGTTGTCGAAGAACTCCCAGTTGACCATCACGACCGGCGCGAAGTCGCAGGCCGCGTTGCATTCGACCCGCTCCAGCGAGACCTTGCCGTCCGGCGTGGTCTCGTGGTTGCCGATGCCCAGGTGCTCGGTCAGGCCGGCGAAGATAGCGTCGCCGCCCATCACCGCGCACAGCGTGTTCGTGCACACGCCCACGTGGTACTCGCCGGCCGGGCGCCGCTTGTACATCGTGTAGAAGGTGACCACGCCGGTCACCTCGGCGTCGGTCAGGCCGAGTTGCGCGGCGCAGAAGGCCACGCCGTCGGAGGAGACGTACCCCTCCTCCGCTTGCACCAGGTGCAGCAGCGGCAGCAGCGCGGAGCGCGGCCGCGGGTACCTGGCGATGATCTCGGCGGCATCGGCCTCCAGCCGGGTGCGCGCCTCCTGGCTGAACGGCATTACCTGTCCACGCCTCCCATTACCGGATCAATGCTCGCCACCGCGGCGATCACGTCAGCCACCATGCCGCCCTCGCACATCGCGGTCAGCGCCTGCAGGTTGGTGAAGGACGGGTCGCGGAAGTGCGCCCGGTACGGCCGGGTGCCGCCCGTGCTGACCAGGTGGCAGCCGAGCTCGCCGCGCGGCGACTCGACCGCGCTGTAGACCTGGCCTGCGGGCACCCGGAATCCTTCGGTAACCAGCTTGAAGTGATGGATGAGCGCCTCCATGGACTCGCCCATGATGTGCGCGATGTGGTCGGGCGACGGGCCCAGGCCGTCGGGCCCGAGAGCCAGCCGCGCCGGCCAGCCGATCTTAGCGTCACGGATCATCACGGGATCGTCGGCCGGCCGGTCTGCCATCAGCCGGTCCAGGCACTGCTCGATGATCTTGAGGGACTCGTCCACCTCGGCCATCCTGACCAGGTACCGGCCGTAGACATCGCAGGTGTCCTCGGTGGGCACCTCGAAGTCGTAGCTCTCGTAGCCGCAGTAGGGCTGGCTCTTGCGCAGATCCCAGGGCAGCCCGGTGCTGCGCAGGATCGGCCCGGTGACGCCCAGCGACATGCAGCCGCGCAGGTCCAGGTAGGCGATTCCCCTGGTGCGGGCCAGGTAGACCGGGTTCACGTCGAGCAGGTGCCGCAGATCCAGCATGCGGGCGGGCATCGTGGCGCAGAACTCACCGATCTTCTTGATCGCGCCGGGCGGCAGATCCTGGGCCACGCCGCCGGGGCGGATGTACGCGTGGTTCATCCGCAGCCCGGTGATCAGCTCGAACAGGTCGAGCACTACTTCACGTTCCTTCAGGCAGTTCAGGAAGACCGTCGTGGCGCCGAGTTCCAGGCCGAACGTGCCGACCGCCATCATGTGCGAGGAAATCCGGTTGAGTTCCATCATCAGCACACGGATAACGCTGGAGCGTTCGGGAATGCGATCTTCTATCCCGAGCAGCCGCTCGACCGCCAGGCAGTATGCGACCTCGTTGAACAGCGGCGAGAGGTAATCCATCCTG
Source organism: Streptosporangiaceae bacterium (assembly GCA_036502085.1). Classification (GTDB taxonomy): domain Bacteria; phylum Actinomycetota; class Actinomycetes; order Streptosporangiales; family Streptosporangiaceae; genus PALSA-505. The sequence goes on along the minus strand of DASXZD010000057.1, from coordinate 45,840 downwards.
GTGCAGAACGTGACGCCCTGGGTCCAGGTGCGGAACTCCATGTTCTTCTCGATGCCGGTGTGCAGGTAGCCGATCCCGGGCCTGATGTCGGTGACGCTCTCACCGTCCAGGGTCAGGACCAGCCGGAGCACGCCGTGCGTCGAGGGGTGCTGCGGGCCCATGTTGACGATCAGGCGGTCGTCGCCGGGGAGATCCCCGGCCTCATCGGCCGCGGCGACGACCTCGTCCCAGTCCTGCCCGCTGACCGTGTAGACGCGTTCGGATGCCGGAGCTGTCATGCGTACGCTCTCCGCTCGTCGGGCGGCGGTATCGTCGCGCCGCGGTACTCGACCGGGATGCCGCCCAGCGGGTAGTCCTTGCGCTGCGGGTGGCCCTTCCAGTCGTCCGGCATCTCGATCCTGGTCAGCGCCGGGTGGCCGTCGAAGACGATGCCGAAGAAGTCCCAGGTCTCCCGCTCGTGCCAGTCGCACGTCGGGTAGACGCCGGTCAGCGAGGGGATGTGCGGGTCGGCGTCGGGCGCGGTCACCTCGAGGCGCAGCCGCCGGTTCCTGCTGATCGAGGCCAGGTGATAGACGGCGTGCAGCTCGCCGCCCGCGTCCTGCGGATAGTGCACGCCCGATACGCCGCCGCACAGCTCGAAGGCGAGCGCCGGGTCATCGCGCAGCGTCCGCGCGACCTCGGGCAGCCGCTCCCGGCTGACGTACAAGGTCAGCTCGCCGCGATCGACGACGACGCGCGGCACCGCGTCGCCGAACGGCAGGCCCGCCGCCGCCAGCGCGCGGCCGAGTTCGTCGGCGATCTCGTCGAAGTAGGAGCCGTAGGGCCGCGGGCTGGACAGCCCGGGCGTGCGCCGCACCCGAAGGCCGCCGTAGCCGGAGGTGTCGCCGCTGGTCGAGGTGCCGAACATGCCGGTCCGGACGATCTGCTCTGCGAGCCGCTCGTCGCCGGTGCTGGCCGGCAGGCCGGCGGCCGCCTCATCCTGCTCGCTCACCGTGCCCCCTCCTGGCCGGCCGCGGCCGCCGGTACGCCAGGGACCGCGGCGGCGCTGGCCAGCGGCAGCCGGCGCAGCTTCTCCTGCTCCAGCTCGGTGATCTGCCGCTGCCGGTTCGGGCCGAGCTTGACGTTCTGGATCTTGTCGTGCAGCTTCAGGATGGCGTCTAGCAGCATCTCCGGCCGCGGCGGGCAGCCGGGCAGGTAGATGTCGACCGGGACTACATGATCAACGCCCTGCACGATCGCGTAATTGTTGAACATGCCGCCGCTCGAGGCGCACACGCCCATCGAGATGACCCACTTGGGGTCGGCCATCTGGTCGTAGATCTGCCGCAGCACCGGGGCCATCTTCTGGCTGACCCGCCCGGCCACGATCATCAGGTCCGCCTGCCGTGGCGTGGCCGACGCGCGCTCCATGCCGAACCTGGCCAGGTCGTGCCGTGGCCCGCCGGTCGCCATCAGCTCTATGGCGCAGCAGGCCAGGCCGAACGTGGCAGGCCAGACCGAGAACTTGCGCGCGGCCCCGACCACGCTCTCCAGCGTGGTGAGCAGGACCCCGCTCGGCAGCTTCTCCTCAAGGCCCATGGCTAGTCCCATTCCAGTCCGCCGCGCCGCCACACGTAGGCGAACGCGATCAGGACGGTCACGATGAACAGCACCATCTCGACGAGCCCGAAGACGCCGAGCTTGTCGAAGGCGACCGCCCACGGATAGAGAAAGATGATCTCGATGTCGAAGACGATGAAGAGCATCGCCGTCAGGTAGTACTTCACCGGGAACCGGCCGCCGCCGACCGGCTGCGGCGTCGGCTCGATGCCGCACTCGTAGGCCGAGAGCTTGGCCCGGTTCCAGCGCTTCGGCCCGGCCAGGGCGCCCATCGCGACGGAGAAGACCGCGAAGAACGCGCCCAGTCCCGCGAGCACCATGATCGGTACGTAGAGGCTCATTGCCGCCTGCCCCTTTCCATCTTCAGGCCCGCTAGGCCGCAGGCGTCAGCCTAGACATGGCGTTGATCACCCGGTCGGCCGCGTCGCCGTCCCGCGGGTCGGTGAGGTTGGCCAGCAGCTTCAGCACGAATCGCATCGCGGTCGGCCTGCGCAGGCCGTGCCTGGTCGCGAACTGCATCAGCTCCGGACGGCCGATCGCCCGCACGAACAGTCGTCCGAGCGTGTAATAGCCGCCGTAGGCGTCCCTGAGCGCCTGCGGGTAGGTGCTGAGCACGCGCTCCGCGCCCGGCCAGGACGGCCGGGCGAGCGCCTGCGTGATCACCCTGGCGGCGATTTCGCCGGACTCCATCGCGTAGGCGATACCCTCGCCATTGAACGGGTTCACCATGCCGCCCGCGTCGCCCGCGAGCAGCAGCCCATTAGTGTAGTGCGGCGTCCGGTTGAACCCCATCGGCAGGGCCGCGCCCCTGATCGGCTCGGTCCGGTTCTCCTCGCGGTAGCCCCACTCGGCCGGCATCCCGGCCAGCCACCTCTTGAGCAGCGCGCGGTAGTCGGTGTGCTGGAAGGCGGCGCTGGTGTTGAGCAGGCCGAGCCCTACGTTGCTAGTCCCGTCGCCCGCGCCGAAGATCCAGCCGTAGCCGGGCAGCAGCCTGCCGCCGTCCCACAGTTCCAGCCACGACTCCAGGTAGTCATCGTCGTGCCTGGGGCTGCGGTAGTACGTGCGGACCGCGACGCCGAGCGGCCGGTCCTCGCGCTTGCGCAGGCCCATCGCGACCGACAGCCGCGAGGAGTTGCCGTCGGCGGCGATCACGATCCGGCCGTGGTAGCTGCGCTCGGCGCCGTCGCCGGCCTCCGCCCCGGTCTCCCTGGCGATAGTCTCCCTGGCGATCACGCCGGTGATCCGGCCGGTCCTGTCGTCGAGAACCGGGCCGGTCACGGTCATGCCCTCGATCAGCCTGGCGCCCGCCTTCTGCGCGGCGCGGGCCAGGGTCTCGTCGAACCCGAGCCTGCTGCGCACCAGGCCGTAGCCCGGATAGCTGGTCAGGTCGGGCCAGGGCAGCTCGAGCCGGGCGCCGCCGCCGATGATCCGCAGGCCCTTGTTCTTGATCCAGCCGTCCCGCTCGTCGGTGGGGATGCCCATCGCCACCAGGGCCTTGACCGCGCGCGGGGTCAGGCCGTCGCCGCACACCTTCTCTCTGGGGAACCTGGTCTTCTCCAGGAGCAGCACGTCAAGCCCGGCCCGGGCCAGGTAGAACGCGGTGGTCGACCCGGCGGGCCCGGCGCCGACCACGATGACGTCCGCCTCGTCGCCGGCCTGGCGAATGCTCGGGCTCGTGCCGGTGCTGCGGCGGATGCTCTGGCGGGTGCTTCGGTCGGGCACGGGGGGAGTTGGCTCGCTCACGGAAATTCCCTGACTGTCTTGTGAACGGACTTCTCTTGTGAACCGCTTCACAAGTCTGTTCGTTCGAAGTCTAGACCTTGCCGCTCAGTCCTGGCTGACCGCATGGTTTTGGTGGCACGGTGCGGGGCGGCTCAGCCCGGATTGACCGCATGGTGCAGGGCGACGACGCCGAGGGACAGGCTGCGCCAGCGTACCGCCGACCAGCCCGCGCCGCGGATCAGGCCCGCGAGCTCCTGCTGGCCCGGCCAGTCGTCGATCGACTCGGCCAGGTAGGCGTAGGCCTCGGGATTGGGGGAGAGCCTGCGCGCGACCGCGGGCAGCAGCGCGGCGAGCGAGCGGCCGTAGAGCGCATCGAGCCTGCGGCTGGCCAGGTGGCTGAACTCGCAGATCAGCAGGCGGCCGCCCGGCCTGGTGACCCGCCGCATCTCGGCCAGGGCAGCCGCCGGGTCGGCCACGTTGCGCAGGCCGAACGAGATCGTGACCGCGTCGAACGCGGCGTCGCGCAGCGGCAGCGCGAGCGCGTCGCCGGCCACGAACCTGACCGCGGCACGCTCGCCGGTCCCGGCCAGCCGCGCCGCGCCGGCCTGGAGCATGCCGAGCGAGAAGTCGCAGGCGACGCAGTCCGCCCCGGCCGCGGCCAGGACCCGGGAGACGGTGCCGGTCCCTGCGGCCAGATCCAGGACCCGCTCACTGGGCGTGACCGCGAGGGCGGCGCGGACCGCGCGCCGCCAGCGCCGGTCCTGGCCCGCCGACAGCACGTCGTTGAGCAGGTCGTAGCGCTCCGCCACCAGGTCGAACATTGCCGACACCTCGCGGGGGCGCTTGTCCAGCCGTGCGCGCGCCATCAGCCCACCCTGCCACACCAGCCCGGGTCGCAGCCCCGGTGGCTTCATGTTCGCGGTAAAACGAGTTCCCCCCTGAAGTCACCAAGTGCCCGGCGGCTGTATGCCGTATTCCCTATCGTTTGTCGTCATCCGGCGCCGACTCTAGTACGCGGATGGCCAATCACGATCACGGACAGCTACGTCATCCAAACGGACGGGCTCCGCGTCTAGTTAACGAGATGTCGCGGGATTCCCCGGACAAGGACAAGAGGAGCACGATGCGCGCACGTTTTCTCAGCGGTATGGCGGCCTGTGCCGCCGCCGCGCTCGTCGCAGGGCTGGCGTCCGCGCCAGCTAGCGCGGCGTCCCACGCGAAAGCGGGCCCGAGGGCCGCCTGGGTCACCCCGGCGGCGCCCCGGCTGCCCGCCCTGGTGTCTCCGAACGCGGTCAGCTGGACGCCAAACGTGTTCGCCGGCAGCCCCGCGTGCAACCCGCAGTGGTTCGGCAGTGGTACCTGCGCGCCGTCCACCGTGTACAGCATGGCCGTGGTCAACGGCGAGGTGGTCGTGGCAGGAGCGTTCACCCAGGCCTGCGTGCCCGGCCCGGTGAACAACTGCACGGCCGGCACCATGGTGACCAGGAACGACATCTTCGCCTACCAGCTCGGCACCGGCGCGATCGACCCGGGCTTCACGCCGGTCCTCGACCGGGGCCCGGTGTACTCGGTGGTCGCGGGGCCGGACAACACCGTGTACGCGGGCGGCGCCTTCACCACCGTGAACGGCGCCAGCCACCCCGGCGTCGTGCAGCTCTCGGTCGGCGGCGGCGCCGACGGCCAGGTCGTCCCGGGCTTCACCGGCTCGGTCAGCGGCTACGCCCGCTCCGTCGCCTACAACGGCAACGCCCTGTACGTCGGCGGGAACTTCAGCAAGGCGGACGGCACCCCGGCCTCCGGGATCACCAGGCTGAACGCCGCCACGGGCGCGCTTGACACGTCCTTCCAGTTCACCCTCGGCGACAAGATTGCCGGCACGGCACTCGGGCTCAACACCCTGACGCTGAGCCCGGACGGGAACCACCTGGCCATCGGCGGCTCGTTCCTGCAGGTCAACGGGCAGTCAAGGCCCAGGGTGGCGATGATCAACACCGGCGGCGGCCTGGGCGCGGCGGCCACGCTCGCCAACTGGTCGTCCCCGCTGCTGGCCAACGACTGCTCGCTGGAGCACGATTACGTCAACGACATCGACTTCTCCCCCGACAGCTCGTTCTTTGTCGTCGTGACCACCGGGTTCAAGTCGGCTGGCGGGGCGAGCATCTGCGACGCCGCGGCCAGGTTCCAGACCGCAGCCACCGGCACCGGCGTCCAGCCGGTCTGGATCAACTACAACGGCGGCGACACGTTCCACTCGGTCGCGATCGCCGGATCGGTCGTCTACGTCGGCGGGCACAACCGCTGGGTGAACAACGAGTGCGGCAACAACGTGGTGTGCGAGGCGAACGCAGTCCTGGTCAACGGGGTTGCGGCGCTGGACGCGAACACCGGCCTGGCGCTGCCCTGGTGGCGCCCCGGCACGCTGCGCGGGGTCGGCGTGCAGGACCTGACGCCCATCCCGCCCGGCACGCCGTCAGACACGGCCGGCGGGCTGCTGCTCGGCACCGACGTCAGCACGATCGGCGGCGCCTTCCACGGCGAGAACGCGCTGTTCCCGCTGACCACCGCGACCGCCCCGACGCCCGGCGGGCCGATCCCGTCCGGAATGTTCAGCCTGGGCCGGATCGGCGGGCTGGACGAGACCAACCAGGGCAAGCCGGCCATGTGCATTGACGATGCCGTTGACTCGTCCAAGGAAGGCACGAAGGTCCAGTTCTGGACCTGCCTGAACGACGCGTCGCAGAACTGGGCGATCCAGCCGAACGGGACGGTGCAGGTCAACGGCCAGTGCCTGGCCGTGGCGGGCAGCGCCAAGGTCCCGGCGAACGGCGCGAAGATCCAGATCTGGGCGTGCAACGGAGCGTCGAATCAGCAGTGGCACCAGGGCGCGGGCAACACGCTAGTCAACGGGGCCGACGGCAAGTGCCTGGATGACCCGAGCGCGAGCACCACGAAGGGCACCCAGCTGCAGCTGTGGACCTGCAACGGCGGCGGGCAGCAGGTCTGGCCGCTGCCGGCCGCCCAGGCGCCGCCGCCCCCGCCGGCCCGCGGGATGCTGTTCTCCGGTGAGCTGCAGGCCGACACCCAGGTCCCGTGCCTGCAGGATCCGAACGGCAGCACGACGAGCGGCACCGCGGTGCAGATGTGGACCTGCATCGAGTACCCGGCGGAGCAGTGGACGCTGGCATCGAACGGCACCGTCCAGATCGACGGGCTGTGCCTGGACACCACCGGCGGCGGCACCGTGAACGGGACGCAGGTGGTGCTGGACACCTGCACCGGCGGCGCCAGCCAGATCTGGACGGCGGGTTCGAAGTACGCCTTGGTCAACAAGGCGGCGGGCAAGTGCCTTGACGACACGAATTCGAATACCGCCAACGGCGCCACCATTCAGATCTGGGCCTGCAACGGCGGGCTAAACCAGGAATGGCGCTTGCCGACCATTTAGCGGTGCTTGGCCGTTTCCTGACGTAAACAGCACTGGCCGGGAGCGAAGTTCGCTCCCGGCCGGTGCTGTTTGGCTTAGTGCTGTTTGGCTTAGCCCCTTACCGAAGATCGCGCTTTAGGCAGACGGGACACGGCCCTGCAGGGCGGCCGACAGGCCCATGGCGGCCAGCGCGGTGAGCGAGGACAGGCGGCTGTTCAGGCTGTAGTCGCAGCCGTTGCCCTGGCCGTGACCATTCCAGTACATCGCCGCCGCGATTACGGGATTGGCAGCGACATACTCCTGCATCTGATGGATGAAACCAGGCTGGATGGCCAGCGACGCGTAGGGAACGCTGGCCCACTCGGCCACGAAGACCGGCAGGTTGCCGTGCGTCCTGGCGAAGCCGAGCACGGCGCCGAAGAGATCAGCCGGGGTCTGCATCGCGGTGCCCTGGGCCACCATGTTGCCGCCGGTGGCCGCGCGGCAGTCCGCTGTGTTGTATCCGTCCACGCCGACGATGTCGACCTCATTGGAGCCCGGCCAGTACTGGCTGGCCGTGCCCGCGATGTAAGTGCCGTGCGTGAGGATCAGCACCCAGTGCAGCCGCCCGCCCTGGTTCCAGTCCAGGTGCGCATCTGTGGCGAGCTGATGGATGTGCTCCCAGGCCTGGACGAACTGCGCAGGCGTGCCGAGCCCGATGTGGTGCGGGCCGGTGTCGGCCTCGTGCTCGAAGCAGATGTAGATCGCGCCCAGGCGGTACTGGGCAGCGGCCTGCTCCACCGACCGCAGGAATCCGGAGATCGTGGCGTCCTCGTGCCCGGCGGCAATGGAGGCGTAGCTGGCCCCGCCCGGCAGGGTGTCCAGGCTGACGAGCAGCGTGCTGCCGCCGGACATGAACCGCCGCACCTGGGGGTTCATGAAATCTTCACCCAGATGGTCGTATACCCGGATTATGGCAAGTCTCCGGCCGAGTTCCCCTTGCTCGCTGACCAGCGGCACATCGCCGCCGAACAGCGCGCCGCCGGTGATGCCGGCCCGCTGGCTGGTGCTCAGCGACGCGCCGCCGGGACCGGTAGCGCCGCCGCTGCCGCCGCCGGGCGGCGGGCTGACGACACCGCCGGCTCCCGGACTCGGGCTCGTGCCGCCGCTGGCACCCGGCGGGGACGACGTGCTCGCGCAGCCGACTGCCGCCAGCGTGACCAGACCCGCCACGGCGGCCACCGCGGCCAGCCCGCCGCGCCAGTGCCGCGCCTGCTCCCTGGCCTTGGACCGCGCCCGGGTGGCGCGGCTGGCCCGGTCGTCGCACTGGCGTATTTCACGTGCATGGTGTTCCATGGAGCCTAGAGTAGGCAGTTTCATGGGGAGTCCGCCCGGTTCCTCGTGGGAAAAGGCCGGCGTTGTCTGGGGGCACGCTGTGCGCCGGGGGTCAGTCACGAGCCCGGCTCGCGGCGCAGGCGGGCCGGGCGGCGGCAGGCCGGGGCCACGCCGCCGGGGGGTCTACTACGGGGGAGTGCTAACGTGCAGGCGGAATCGCCGCGTCCCGTCACTAGGACCCGCGCGTCTACCATAGACTCATATACCGCATTCGCGACATCCAGGTTGGCCAGCCTAGATAGGAAAAATCCACCGTTAGCAGGCCAGATGTCATCCAACGGCACGAACTGCGCGTCGACAGTGCACAGGTTGTCGTCAGCGGCGGCCAGGCACCGGCAGCAAAGCGGTACCGAATGGTTCAGATCGACACCCTGGCCCTCAATAAGCAGCGTATGGCCTCGACCGACAGTGTTGGGCGGCCAGGTGCCGGGCAGAAAGGCACCGTGATAGTGAGGAGTACCGCAGCATGAATCCCGGTCTTCCGGACTCATTCCAGGTGGCCGACTACGTCGGCGTGCTACGCCGACGCTGGCTGATCGTGGTGAGCCTGACGATCATCGGCCTGATCGGGGCCTTCGGCTACACCGCCGTCGCGAAAAAGACATATGACGCGACGGTGAAGGTGAGCGTCACGCCCACCGGGGCGGACAACGGCGCGAATGTGGTCCAGGGCAGCCGCACCAACGGCGCGACGGTCAACCTCGACACCGAGGCACAGGTCGTCCAGTCGGACACCGTCGCGGTACCCGCGGCCAAGATCATGCACAGCACCCTCACGCCGTTCCAGCTCATCCAGAACATCTCGGTTGGCGTCCCGCCGAACTCCTCGGTGCTCCTGATCACCTGCGGTGCGTCCACGGCGAAGGGGGCGGCCGACTGCGCGAACGCCTTCGGTCAGGCGTACCTGCAGAACCGGAGCGCCACCTCAGTGGCGCAGACCCAGGCCCAGGTCAGGACGCTGCAGTCGCAGGTGACCTCCCTGACGCAGCAAGCGTCCTCGCTGAACACGAAGATCAGCGGGCTGCCCTCTAACTCCTCGCAGCGGGCCACCGACGAGACCATCCTGAGCTCGGTCAACACCCAGTTGAAGAACCTCACTAGCCAGATCAGCACGCTGGCCGGGGCCGGGGCCAAGAATTCCGGCGGGTCGATCCTGTCTTTGGCCGGCGTCCCCGGCAAGGCGACCAGCCCGAAGAAGTCGCTGATCCTGCCGAGCGGGCTCGTCGCCGGGCTGCTGCTCGGCCTGATCGGCGCGTTCATCTGGGACCGCCGCGACAAGAAGCTCCACACCGCCCGCGACGTGGAGCGGCTGCTCGGCCTGCCGCTGCTGCTCAACGTGCCCAGGAAGGCGTTCAGCCAGCAGCTCTCGCTCGCCTCGCCGCGATCGCGCACCGGGCAGGCCTTCACCGAGCTCGCGCACGCGGTGGCCGCGTCGCTGGGCGAGGGAAGCCACGTCCTGCTGGTGGCCGGGACGACGTCAGGCCCCGGCGGCAGCGTGGTCGCGGCTAACCTGGCCGCCACCATGGCCAGGACGCATGGTGAAGTCGTGCTGGTCTGCGCCAACCTGGACGACAGCGTGGCACCCGAGATGCTCGGCGTCGAGGATGGCCGCGGGTTGTCCGAGGTGCTCGCCGGGCGCGCGACCGTCAGGGACGTGGCCAGGGGCCCGGCCGGCATTCCCGGCCTCTGGGTGATCACGCCGGGCGCGGACACCTCGCTGGCCGTCTACAACCTGCAGCATGACCGGACCCAGGCGCTCACCTCGCAGCTGCGCAGGGATGCCCGCTACGTGATCATCGACGCGCAGGCCACCGACGACGGTGCCGACACCTTCGCCCTGGCCGAGTTCGCCGACGCCGCGCTCATCGCCGTGGAGATCCCGCGTACCACGCGCGACGACGCGGCCGAGTGCATCAGGCGCCTGCGCCAGCTGCGGACGCCGGTGCTCGGCAGCGCGGTGCTGTCGGCCATCAGCTCCCGGGTCAGCGTGCGGCCGCCGCGGGCCGGCGGCCCGCGGCTCGGCCTCGACGACTCCGCGCCGAGCGCGACCGCGGGACGCGGGCAGGCCGAGCTCCCGCCGTCCGCGCCGGACGACCGGCCGGACAACAGGCGGGAACGACGGATCCGCAGCCGCGAGGGGCAGGGCGACCCGGCCGGCAGAGTTCCGGGCAGCTGACCTATGCCACGCACGCCTTCACGGCAAGTGCGCTGGACCATGATCGGGCTCGCTGCGGCGGCCGGCCTCGCCGTCACGGCGTGCGGGGCCGGCGCGCCCAGCCCGACCTCATCGGTCCCGCCGTCGTCCCCGACGGCTACGCCCACGTCAACGGGGACCGACCAGACCACGAGCACCGGCCCGCTGGCCCCGCTGACCAACCTGCCCGCGGCCAGTTCCGCGGCGGCGGGCAAGCCTGCCGTGGTCGTGCTCGTCTCGGGAACGAGCCCGGAGGGGCTCGGCTCGGCCGATGTGGTGTACCAGGACGTCGCCACGCCGACCGTGCGTTACCTCGCCGTATTCCAGTCGAAGTCGGTCAGCGCGGTGGGCCCGGTGACGAGCACCCGCCCAGAGGACGCCGCGATCTTGGCCGTGCTGCATCCGGTCACCGGCTACAACGGCGGCAGCACGGGCTTCATCAACATCCTCGACAAGTCCGCCGTCAAGGTTGCCAGTTATACGGTTCATCCGACCGCCTACACGACAACGGCCACCGGCCTGACCGCATCGACGACCAGCCTGCTGGGCGCGGTCACCGGCGCCCAGGCACCGCCGCCGCTGTTCAGGTATCGGGGCTCGGACACCGGTGCCAGCACGCTCGCGCCCAGCGGGGTGACGCGGCCGTCCGCGGTCGCAATCTCTGTCCCCGGCCTGGGCACAGAGAACTGGAGTTTCGACGCCGGCGCTAACCGGTGGGTGCTCAGCAGCGGTGGTCCCCGGGTGGAGGTGGCGAACCTGGTGGTCCAGACGGTCCCCTTCAAGACGGTCTTCGAGAGCCGTCACCTGGGAATCTCGGTGCAGAGCGCCCGGGTGATCGGCGGCGGCCACGCGCAGGTATTTTCCGCCGCCGCCGCGGGCAGCAGCGGCGGCACCGCGGCCACGGGCACCTGGTCCAAGCCGCACATCGGCGACGTCACCAACTACTTCGACGCCAGCGGGCAGCCGATGGCGTTTCAGCCCGGTTCGACCTGGGTTATCCTCGCGCCCGAGGGTACTTCGGTCAGCGCGTCAGGGTAACCATGGCGACCGAGAGCCGAGAACTCGCGAACGTGCAGGAAACCTGGGCTTCCCCAGAGACGGAGAGCCGATCATGACGACGCTGCTGACGCGAGCCCAGCACAACGGCCGCGGTGGCGAGCCGGACGAGCACTCCGTCGGCCAGTTGCCGGTCGGCGAGGGCAGGCCCGCCGGCAACTGGTTCGCCCGGCACCCGGGCTGGCCGGTGAGCGGATACCTGATGCTCTACCCGCTGTGGTGGGTGCTCGGGATAGCCGACTACATGCCCATCCTGCTGGCCTTCCCGACGATCAGGACGATGTACCGCTGGCGGGCCCACCGCCAGCGTCCGATCAAGGTGCCGCCCGGGTTCGCGATCTGGGCGCTGTTCCTGATCGTGATGGTCCTCAGCGTCATGGCGATCGGCCAGACGGCTCCGCAGACGGTCGTCAGCCCGGTCTCGAACCGGCTGATCTCCTACGGGCTCCGCGGCGCCGACTACATCGGCGTCACGGCCGTGTTCCTGTACATGGGCAACCTGACCGAGGCGGAGTTCCCGCGCCGGAAGCTGGCCTGGCTGATGGGCCTGGTCGGCATCTACGGAGTCGCCGGCGGCCTGCTCGGCATGGCCGACCCCACGTTCTCGTTCACCTCGCCGCTGGCCTATCTCATACCGCAGAGCATCCAGAACGGCAACGCCCAGCTTGCGGTCCTGCTGCACCCGGGTTCCTCCGAGATCCAGAACCTGCTCGGCTACGCGGCAGGCCGGCCGAAAGCGCCGTTCGACTACACCAACATGTGGGGGAACTGCCTGGCCATCATGCTGCCCTGGGTGATCGTGGTCTGGTGGAGTTACGCCACCACCCGCAGGCAGCGATTCTGGTGCGTGATCGTTTTCCTCATCGCGCTGGCGCCCGTGCTGTACTCACTCGACCGCGGGCTGTGGCTCGGCATCGCGTGCAGCCTGGTCTACCTGGCGGTGCGCATGGCCGCCCGGGGCAAGCTGGCCATGCTGGGGGCCTTCGCCGGCCTCGTCGCGATAATTGGGGTCGTGATCATCACCACCCCGGCCGGCAATGTGATCACCACGCGGCTGCAGAACGGCAAGAGCAACTCGGTGCGCGCATCGCTGTCCGGCATCGCCATTCAGGACGCGATCTCGTCCCCCGTCATCGGCTACGGCGACACCCGGCACGAGCTGGGCAGCACGAACTCGATCGCAGTCGGCCGCACCGAGAAATGCAAGAGCTGCGGCTCGAGGAGCATCGGCGGCAACGGGCAGCTGTGGATGCTCCTGGTCACCAACGGCCTGCTCGGCACCGGGCTCTACCTCAGCTTCTTCGGCTACGCCGTATGGCGATTCCGGCGGGACAAGACGCCCTACGGGATGGTGGGAGTCCTCGTCATCCTGCTCGGGTTCGTTTTCATGATCTCCTATCAGGCGGTCGGGCCGCCGATCTCCTTCACCCTGCTCGCCTACGTCATACTCTGGCGCAACGACACGGCGCTGCGGCGCGAGAGAGCAGCTCAGGCGGCGGGACCTGATGGCCAGCCGGGCCCAGGCCGGCCCGGCCCCGGAGTCGAAGGCGGACCGCGGGTCCTCACCGCTGGCGCAACGTGACCGCCAGGGGTAGGGGGGTGCCGTCAAGCTGGCACGGGTGAGAGGACGTTCCGAGGCAGCGGGATCGGGGCCGGGCGCCCCGCCCGGTGAGGCATCCGCGCATGCTGGACCCGGCGCGCGGGGCAGGCCAGGCACGGCAGGCGCGACCGGCCAGCGCGGCGCGGGGCCCGGCGGTCCGGCGCGTCAGCCTCAGGCGGGCCAGGCCGGAAGGAGCGGGCCCGGCCGGGCCGGCCCGGGAAAGGCCGGAGCGGGCCAGGATCAGTCCGGGAAGCCGCAGCTTGCCGAGGTGGCCAGGGGCGGCACGCTCAACATCGCGGGCGCTGCCGTTTCCGCGGTGGCGACGCTGGCCGTCTCCGTCATGGTCACCAATCGCTTCAACAAGACCATCGCGGGCGCGTTCTTCACCGCGACCTCGGCCTACCTGATCGTCCAGGCGCTGGCCACGCTCGGCGCCAACGTCGGCCTGGTCTACTTCATCGCCCGGCTGCGCTCGCTCGGCGAGGAGCGCAGGATCCGGGCCATCGTGCGCGCCGCGGTCATCCCGGTGATCGTGGGCTCGGTGCTGCTCACGATAGGCATGCTTGCCTTCGCCGGGCCGCTGGCCCACGTGCTGCTGGCCAAGGACAGCGGGAGCAAGGGCGGTGCCGCCGCCAGCCCCGGGGCCGTGGCCGGAGCGCTGCGCCTGCTGAGCCTCACGCTGCTGTTCGCGGCGCTGGAGAACACGTTCCTCGGCGCCACCCGGGGCTACCGCGACATGCGGCCCACCGTCATGGTGGAGAAGATCGGCCGGCCGCTCCTCCAGGTCGCCTGCATGGCGGTCGCGGTGGTAGCGGGCAGCGCCGCGCTGCTCGCGCCGCTGTGGGCGCTGCCCTGGATCCCCGCCTCGGCCATCTCTTACGTGTGGCTGCGCCGCGTCCGCCGCCGGAGGGGGCCGCGGCGCGCGACCATGCCCGACCTGCCGCCCGAGGTCGCCGCACTGCTCGCGCTGTCCACGCCGGTGCCCTCGCCGGCCTGGGGACGATCACCGGACAGCGGGCGGCCGGTCCGGCGGCCAGAGGACACCCGCAGCGGCAGGCGGATGGCGCGGCGCCAGCTGGCCAACGCGAATCCCAAGGGCTTCTGGCGGTTCACCACGCCGCGGGCCATCGCGAACCTCGCGTCGATCATCCTGCAGCGGATGGACATCGTGCTCGTGGCCCTCATCAAGGGACCGATCGCCGCGGCCGTGTACACCGCGGCCACCAGGTTCCTGGTCGCGGGCCAGCTCGGGAACATGGCGATCAGCACGGCGGCCCAGCCCCGGTTCACCGAGCTGTTCACGACCGGCGACAAGCGCAACGCGAACGTCATCTACCTGGTGACCACCGGCTGGCTCATCCTGCTCACCTGGCCGCTGTACCTGCTGGCGGTGATCTACGGGCCCGCGGTGCTGGCTGTATTCGGCAAGTCGTACAGCGCCGGGGCCACCGTGATGATCATTCTCGGCCTTACCCAGCTGTTCGCGTCGGCCTGCGGCCAGGTAGACATGGTGCTGATCACCACCGGGCGCAGCAGCTGGAGCCTGGTGAACGGCCTGCTGGCCGTCGGCGTGAACATCGGCGTGGATCTGGCGCTCATACCCAGGTACGGGATCACCGGCGCCGCGATCGGCTGGGCCGTTGCCATCGTGGTGAGCAACCTGATGCCGCTCATTCAACTGGCGCTGGTGTTCCGGCTGCACCCCATCGGGCGCGGCACGTTCACCGCCTGCGCGCTGTGCGCGGTGTGCTTCGGCGCCATCCCCGGGCTGATCCGCATCGCGATCGGCGCCGGCTTCGTGTCGCTGGGGGCCTCCATCGTGGCCGGGGGCATTGTCTACCTGGCCGGGCTGTGGAAATTCGGCGACGTGCTCAAGCTGTCGACGATGCCCGGAGTGTCGTCTCTCGCCCGCCGGGCACGGCGGGTGCGAGCGTCTAGCGACTTATCGGGGTATTGATGCCAGTTTGTTGGCATCGGGCCGGCCAGGCGGGCTGTCGCTGAGTTACTCTGAGTAAGTCTTTGCTTCTGACCTGGGCCCGCGCGGCCAGATCTTCCGGGGAATGAAAAAGATACCGAGTGCGTGTGACCCAATCGCCTCCGTCAGGAGTCTTACTCATGGAAGGCAGCGTGTCCTGGGGGATCCCGCAGCCCAGCGCTGGGCAAAGAACGGTTAAAGGGCTGGGTGAGGCATGACCAAGTGGTTGGCGGTGCTGCTCTGGCCCGCCGGTGTCGCGGTCATCTTCTGCGCCGCCGCGCTGCTCGCCAGGCGGTTGCGGTCCGTGTCGGCCGCCGTCGGCCCTCAGCCCTCCGGCAGCGGCCGCTCTGCCCGCAGCGGCGACGCGGCTGCGGGCCACCGCGACCTGCCGTCCGCCTCCCGGCGGATTATCCGGTTCTTCCTCGTCGTGCTGGCCGGCGCGGCGGTAGTCTACGGCGTCATGGTGCTGCTGGCCCTGGCGGCGGTGCACGGCGGCCCGGTGATCGACAAGCCGATCTTCCACTGGACCGCCACCCATCAGCTTGCGCACTGGACCAAACAGATGAAGCGCGCCACCGAGGTCGGCGACAGGTACCCGATCTGGGCCGCCGGCGCGATGGCCGCCGTCTGCATGGCGATCACCTGGCGCCGTGACCGCTGGCTGCCGCCGGTCGCGATCGGGACAGCGCTCGTGCTCGCGCGCTACCTCACCCGGGCCATCAACCACACCATCCACCGGGTCCCGCCGCCCGGGGCCGGCGGCATCTTCCCGTCCGGCGGGTGCGCCAGGGCGGTGTTCATCTATGGGCTCATCGGTTACCTGCTCTGGCGCGAATTCGGCGGGGCAACGCCCGCGGCCCGGCGCCGCGCCGCGATCTGGACCGGGGCGGTGGTGGCCGCGCTCGGCTTCAATGAGGGATACAGCCGGGGTTACCTCGCCGTACACTGGTTTACCGATATTTGCGGCGGGCTAATCTACGGATGCCTGCTGCTTTATCTGTTCGTAACTGCCGTGCGTCTTACCGCTGGACCCGCCCCCGCGCCGACCATGGCAGCCGACCGCGCTTTCGTACACGCTTCCCCCGGTGGGGCGCATGTGCGGAGGGATACACGTCCGGAGCACGTAAACACGGAGAGCCGGACTGCGCAATCAGTCTCGGCGTCAGGGGGCGAATGATAGATATGACCAATATCGATCACGCTGTCACCGTTTCGCCTCTGTCCGGCGCGGCCAGCTCCGTTACGTTCCCCGCGGCTCCGCCCACTGAGCCCGACGAGGCGATCATGGCACAAGCCGACAGCCGGGAGTGGCCGGCGTACCTGCAGGACGTCTGCGAGCTGCTCTGGCCGCCGCCGGACCGGGTCACCCTGGACGGGATCGGCCCAGGACCACAGCCCTTCGCCGGGCCGACCAGTCGCGCGCCGCGCCGGCCCCAGGACCAGGAGTTCATGCTCATCTCCGGACCGAGCCGACCGCCGCTGTTCGTGCCCGCCGTTCCGCACCTGGCTGCCTCCGCGGTGCGGCATTTCAGCCGGTCGGGATCGCTGTCGGCCCGGCTGGCCATCAGGGCACTGTCGGCCGGCCTGGCCAGCGGGCTCGGCACCAGCGTGATTCGCGGCCGGATCCGGGTGGCGGAGGCGCCGCAGCCGGACAACATCGAGTCGTACCTGCGGAACGTGATGTCGCGCGAGCTCCGGGTCAGCATGTTCATCGGCCGGCCCCGGGCCAACCGCAAGCCGGTACTCCAGCTGCTGTCGCCGACCGGCGAACCTGTCGGCTACGTCAAGATCGGCATCAATTCACTTACCCGGGATCTCGTGCGTACCGAGCACGACGCGCTCGTCCGGCTCGGCCGCGCTGGCCTGACCGAGATCAAGGTGGCGCCGGTGCTGCACTACGGTCAGTGGCACGGCCTGGACGTCCTGGTCCTCGGCGCGCTCCCCGCCTGGCTGCGCAGCCGGCCCGCGCCGGCCGACCGGCTCACCGCCGCCATGAGCGAGATCGCCAGGGTGGACGGGCTGCGACGGGGAGAGCTGGCGAGCAGCACGTACCTGAGGCAGTTGCGCCTACGGCTCGCCGACGCCGACGCCGACGCCAACCGGACGGCGCTGCAGCACGCGCTGGACAGCCTGGCAGAGCTGGCCGGCGGCACGGCCCTGGCCTACGGCGCCTGGCACGGCGACTGGTCGCCGTGGAACATGGCGGTCACGCAGAGCGGGATGCTGGTCTGGGACTGGGAGCGATTCGATCCTGACGCCCCGCTCGGATTCGACGCGCTGCATCACTGGATGCAGCGCCAGATCGGTCCCGGGCACGGCAATCCCCTGACCACCGCGAACGCATGCATCGAGCACGCCGCGCTGGTCACCGCGCCATTCGGGATCGAGGCTCCGCAGGCCCGGCTGACCGCGGCCCTGTACCTGGCCGACCTGAGCGTCCGGTACCTGGTCGACCGGCAGGCCAAGGCCGGAGCGCGGCACGGCGACCCCGGCGAGTGGCTCATTCCCGCGCTGGCCGGCGAGGTGGCCCGGCTGCCACTAGGAGTGGCCCGGTAATGTGCGGCAGCCACCCGGTAACATCAGGGGTTCCGGTCTAGTGACCGGGAAACTTATTCAAAGCTTCGACTGATTGTTAATGCAGTAAGAGATGACCTGCGGCTACGCTGACCCGTCCCTCCGGGTTCTGAATGAGTTTCGCTAGCGATAGCGACCGCCCGGTAACATCAGGCATCCCAGGAACCGGCACGAGGTTAACCATGGCACCCATCCCCACAGAATCCAGCGGCGCGGCGCCGCCGGGCGGTCTCGGCTGGCGCCAGATGCTCAGGCTCGGCGCGCTCGGCCTCTACTCCGACGTCCGCGACCGGCGGCGGGACCCGACGCTGCGCAAGCGGCCCACCAGCCGCGCGCTCGACCCCAGGCTGCACCGCCCGCTGTTCATCATCGGCGCGCCGAGGTCAGGCACCACGTTCCTCGGCGCCTGCCTCGGCCGGCTGCCCGAGGTGTCCTACCACTTCGAGCCCCGGCTGACGAAGGCCGCCGCCCGGTGCGTCTACGACCGGTCGTGGAGCGAGCGGCACGGCTCGGCGGTGTTCCGGCTCTCGTACTCGTCGCTGCTGCTGGCCGGGCTGCATGGCGGGCGGCGCTTCGCCGACAAAAACCCGGAGAACAGCTTCATCGTGCCGTTCCTGGCGCAGGCGATGCCAAGCGCGCAATTCGTGCACATCATCAGGGACGGCCGCGACGTCGCCGTCTCGCACGCCGAGCAGCCGTGGCTGCAGGCCGCCTCCGCAGGCCAGAATAAGCACGGCCGCGGCGGGGCACTGTGGGGGCCCGCCGCCAGGTGGTGGGTGGAGCAGGATCGCCGTGACGAGTTCGCCAAGGTCCCCGACATCGTGCGGACGGCCTGGTGCTGGCGGCGGTTCACCGAGGCCGCGCTGGCCGGGCTTGGCACGCTGCCGGCCGATCGCTGGGTCGAGATACGGTACGAGTCCGTGGTGTCGGATCCGATGGCCACCGCCGACCAGCTCGGCACGTTCCTTGACACCTCGTCGGCCGGGCTCGAGGCACTGCGCGCGGGCCTGGCCCGGGCGCGACCGGACTCGGTGGGCCGGTGGCGCAAGGTTCTCGACGAGAGCCAGGCCGCTGACGTCGAGCAAGAAATCGGACCGCTGCTGGCCCAGCTTGGCTACGCATAACCATGCATGACCACGTGTTTACCTCCCGGACTCGCGCAGAACACAGCTCCTCGCCGAAGCACAGTAGGGTTTCTAGCAGACGTGTACTTCATCTGTGACCAGGTAGCTGGGCCGGCCGCACCGCCGTCCCCGGCGTCGGCCAGATCCCGTCGGCAAAATCACAACCAGGAGGTTCTGCCATGAGCCGCAGGGGCAGGCAGCTACCCGGGACCGTCATGACGGCCCCGGGTGCTGCGACCGCGTCCGGCACGGACGCGGCGCGGCCCGCCAGTGGCCACGACCCGACCGTCATCTACATCGCGGGATCGGGCCGGTCCGGCAGCACGCTGCTCGAACGGGTCCTCGGCGACATACCGGGCCTGGTCAACGTCGGCGAGCTCATCGACCTGTGGCGCCGCACCGCGCCGCGCGGCGAGCTATGCGGCTGTGGCCTGGCCTTCGCCGACTGCCCGTTCTGGACCGGCGTGGGCAAGCGCGCCTTCGGCGGCTGGGACAGCGGCAAGCTGGCCGCGGTCCACAAGCTGCAGACCCGCGTCGCACGGCAGCGCCACATGCCGCGGGTGCTCGCCCTGCCGCTGGCCGGCGGCAGCTTCCGCGACGAGGTGGCCGAGTACGGCCAGAGCTACCGGGCCTTGTACCGGGCCGTCGCCGACCAGGCCGGCGCCGATTACGTGGTGGATGCGAGCAAGTGGCCGGTCCAGGCGCTCGCGCTGCACCGCGCCGGGATAGACGTCCGGGTGATACACCTCGTCAGGGACGTGCGGGGAGTGGCTCATTCGCTCACCAAGCAGATAGAGCGCCCGCACGCCGTGGCGCAGACCGACCTCATGTCGCACAACGTCCCTGTCGAGGCGGCCGCACGGTGGGTGGGTACCCAGGGCCAGGCCGAGCTGCTGCGCCGCTGCGGCATGCAGGTCACCCGGATCCGGTACGAGGATTTCGTCGTGGCGCCGCGGCAGGCGGTCGAGTCGGCGCTGGCCGACATCGGGATTTTCCCCCAGCCGTCAGACCTGGCGCATATCGGCGACGGCCGCGTCGTGCTCGGCAGCAGCCACGGCCTGTCGGGCAACCCGTCCCGGTTCAACAGCGGCGAGATCACCCTGCACGCCGACGAAGCCTGGCGGATGCGGATGTCCCCGCGTGACCGCGCTGTCGTCACCACGGTCGGCCTCCCGCTGCTGGTCCGCTACGGCTGGCGGCTCGGCAACAAGCCGCAGCCGCAGGCAGAGCCGAAGGCGCCCCCGCCCCCCGCTCCGGCCCAGCAGGACAGGACGTGGCCGCTGGTCACCGTGATCATGCCGACCCGTGAGCGCCCCGAGCTGGTCAGGGAGTCGATCACCTCGGTCGTCGGGCAGGACTACCCGGGCGACATGGACATCATCGTCGTGCACGACCGGGAGACACCAGACGAGGACCTGATCGCGCTGGGCACGCCGCGGCACAGCGTCCGCGTGGTCAGCAACTCGCATTCACCCGGCCTGGCCGGCGCCCGCAACACCGGCCTGGACCTGGCGCGCAGCGACTTCATCGCGACCTGCGACGACGACGACACCTGGCATTCGGCCAAGCTCCGGCTGCAGATCGACCGGCTGCTCGGCGACCCCGGGCTGCTCGTCGTCGGCACCGGCATCAGGCTGCTGCTGCCCGACGACAAGATCCACGACTGGCCTGGCCGGTCCGACGAGATCAGCTATCAGCTGCTGCTCCGCAACCGGGTGAAGGAACTGCACTCCTCGACGCTCGTGATGCGGCGGGAGGTGTTCGCCGCAGCCGGGCCCTACGATGAGGAACTGCCGAACGGCTACTCGGAAGACTACGACTGGGTGCTGCGCGCGGCACGGGCCGGACGGGTCGGCCTGATCGCCGCGCCGCTGGCGAACATCAGGAAGAACACCACCTCGTGGTACCGCGGAAAATCGGAGAACGCCCTGCCCGGCCTGGAGTACATGCTGGCCAAGCACGCGGACTTCGCCAAGTCCCGGCGCGGCCACGCGCGCATGCTCGGGCAGATCGCGTTCGCGCGGTCAACGCTCGGCCAGCGAGGACCCGCCGTCCGTGACGCGACGAAGGCCATCAGCCGATGGCCGGTGTCCCCTTACCCGTACATCGCGCTCGCGCAGGCGGTGACGGGCGTCAATCCCGATCAGATGCTCAAACTGGCCCGGCTGTTCCGGCGCGGAATGGGGTAAGAGGATCCGATGTCGCAGCAGCTGCCCAACTTCTTGCACATCGGCCCGGGCAAGTCCGGTTCCACCTGGCTGCACGAGGTCCTGATATCGCATCCGGAGGTCTACCTCAGCGAGGCCAAGGATCTCTACTTCTTCAGCCGGTACTACGACCGGGGGCTGGACTGGTACGGCGCGCAGTTCCGCGGCGTCCGGCCCGAGCACAAGATCATCGGCGAGGTCTGCCCCGACTACCTGGTGAACACCGAGGCGCCGGAGCGGATCCGCGAGTGCCTCGGCCCCGACGTCCGCCTCATGGTCACGCTGCGCGAGCCGGCCGCCCGCGCGTTCTCCTCGTACCTGTACCTGCAACGGCACGGGCTGGCCGCACCGACCTTCATCGAGACGGCGCGCAGCGAGCCGGTGCTGCTCGATGAGGGCCGCTACGCGACGCTGCTGCGCCGGTACCTGGGCAGCTTCGACCGCAAGGCGCTGCACATCGCGGTCTTCGATGACCTGCAGGCCGCTCCGCAGGCCTTCCTCGACGAGGTTACCGACTGGCTCCAGATCGGCCGCCAGGTCGTCAGCCCCGATGACCTGGCGGCCAGGCTGCCCGCGAGCGGGGCCCGCTGGCTTCCTCTCGCCGCGGCCGCCAAGCACGCCGCGAACTGGGTGCGCAGCCGCGACGGAGCCGACCTGGTCGGCCGCATCAAGCGGTCCAAGCTGGTCGAGCGCCTGCTGTACAAGCCGCTCGGCGACACCAAGCCGACGATGTCGCCGGGTGACATCGCCTTCGTCAGGGAGCGGCTCGACGGCGAGATCGCCGACGTGGAGGCGGAGTTTGACATTCAGCTCAGGCAGCGCTGGGGCTGGGATTGACCGCTCGCGGAGGTGCAGCCCGTCATGACCGTGCGTGACGTCACGCCCAGGAAGCTGCGGCGGGTCGGGCGGCAGGCGTACACCGGGCTCGGCGAGGCCACGGCGCCGCTGCGGCTGCTGCCCTCCTTCATCATGATCGGCGCCTCGCGCTGCGGCACCACCTCGCTGTTTCGCATGCTGTCGGCCCATCCGCAACTGATGCCGGCGACGTTCCGCAAGGGCGTCAACTACTTCGACCTGAACTACCACCGCGGCATGCGCTGGTATCAGGGGCACTTCCCGGTCGCCGAGATCGCGCGCCTCCGGCGGCGGGCGGCGGGCGGCCCGGTCGCCTTCGAGGCCAGCGGCTACTACGTGTACCACCCGTTCGCGCTCGAGCGGCTCGCCCGCGACCTGCCGCAGACGAAGCTGGTGGTCATGCTGCGTGATCCGGTCGAGCGTGCCTTCTCCGCCTACAAGCACGAGTACGCCCGCGGCTTCGAGCAGGAGGCGAGCTTCGAGAAGGCGCTGGAGCTAGAGGACCAGCGGCTCGCGGGCGAGATCGACCGGATGCGGGAGGACATCTCGTATGAGAGCCTGTCTCATCGTCATCACTCTTACCGGCACCGCGGCCACTACGCGGAGCAGCTCGAGCACGCCTTCACGTTTTTCCCGCGCGAGCAGGTGCACGTGATCGACAGCGAGACCTACTTCGGCCGGCCCGCCGCGACGTACCGGGATCTGCTGGCGTTCCTAGGGCTGCGGCCGTACGAGCCGACCAGGTTCGGCCAGTTCAACGCCCGGCCGGGCGAACCTATCCAAGTCAAAACGCGACAAATGCTCGAGGAGTATTATGTCCCGCACGACGAACAGCTGACCAGGTTGCTCGGCAGGCCGCTGAGCTGGGCTCAATGAGCATGTCGCCGTCCGCCTGCGATGCCATGGTCACTGCCACGTGCCGGAGACCAGTTCTGACCGCGTTCGCGCCCCCGTTGCCAGCCAGCACTCAGCCCGGTGTGGAGGGAGATGTCTCATGGAGTACGCCGAGCTAGTCAGCGCCATCGCGTCCAGCGGGGTGGCAGCATGAGCATGAGCGATCAGACCGCGGAGCGGGCCTCCGCGCCCGGCGCATCCGCGAACGGAGCCGCGCCGGGCAGTTCGCAGGCCAAGCCGTCCCCGTCGCAGCCAGCACAGTCGCAGCCAGCACAGTCGCAGGCCAAGTCAGCACGGTCGCAGTCAGCACGGGCACCGCAGACCCGCCGGCGCGACCGACTGCCGCGCCCGGTCAAGCGCGCCACCTATACCACCCTGGTGGCAGCCGGGATACCCACCTCCTGGGCCCGGATGCTGCCGAGCTTCCTGATCGTCGGGGCGCAGCGGGCGGGCACCACGTCCATGTCCCGTACGCTCAGCGCGCACCCGGCCGTGTTCCACCCGGTGCTGCACCAGGAAGTGCACTACTTCGACAACGCCTACGACCGCGGGATGGCCTGGTACCGGAGCCATTTCCCGCTCCGCGTCCGCGCCCGGATCGCCGCGCGCGCGGCCGGCGTGGCGCCGATGGCGTTCGAGTCCAGCCCGTATTACATGATGCACCCGCTGGCCGCGGAGCGGATCAACCGCGACCTGCCCGGCGTGAAGCTGCTGGTGCTGCTGCGCGACCCGGTCGAGCGCAGCTACTCCGGGCACGCGCACGAGACAGCCCTCGGCTTCGAGGCCGAGCCGTACCCGCGGGCCATCGAACTCGAAGCGAGCCGGCTGGCGGGCGAGGCCGAGAAGATCGCGGCCAACCCCCACTACTACAGCTACAGCCATCAGCATCACGCCTACCGCCTGCGCGGGCACTACGCCGAGCAGCTGCAGAACCTGGAGAAGGTCTTCGGCCGGGATCGCATCCACGTCGTGGACAGCGGCGAGTTCTTCACCGACCCGGCGCGGATCTACGACGGGGTGCTCGACTTCCTGGGCCTGCCGCACGCCGAGTACCCCGAGTTCAAGCAGCGCAACGCCCGGCCGCGGTCCGCGCCGATACCGCCGGCGGTCCGCGAGGAGCTCGAGGACTACTTCCGCCCGCACGACCAGCGGCTAGCCGAATGGCTGGGCCGCGAGCCCAGCTGGTGCCGGTAGCTCCGGTGACCGTCAACGGCAGAGGAGATGGCGTTCCCGGCATGCCTGCGGATCAGGGAATTCTCGTTACCGGACTGCCGCGCAGCGGCACCAGCTGGATCGGCAAGATGCTGCAGTCCGGCGGTGAAGTCGTCTACGTCAACGAGCCGATGAACCCGCAGCGCCCGCCCGGCCATTCTCCCGGCGTGCTTAACGCCGAGATAACCCACCGGTACCAGTACATCTGCCCGGACAACGACGAACGCTGGGCGACTGCGTTCTCCGACACGCTGCGGCTGCGGTACCACCTCGTCGCCGAGCTGCAGCGTAACCGCGCTCCAGCCGACCTGGCCCGGCTGGCAAAGTACTCGACCGCCTTCACGGCCGGCCGGATCCGGCGCCGCCGCGCCCTCATCGACGACCCGTTCGCCACGCTGTCGGCGCCCTGGTTCGCCCGCCGGCTAGGGGTACGGGTAGTGGTATGCATCCGTCATCCGGTCTCGTTCGTCGGCAGCTGGCGCAAGCTCGGCTGGCAGGCCAACCCGCACGAGCTGCTGGATCAGCCGCTGCTCATGCGCGACCTGCTCGGCCCGTTCGCCAGCGAGCTGAAGGCCACGGCCGACTCGACGGACCCGGTCGCCAAGGCCGCGACGCTCTGGCGGGTCACCTACGCGGTGCTCGGCGACCTGAACGAGCGGGAGCCCGGCCTGCTGCACATGCAGCGTTACGAGGATCTGGCCAAGGACCCCGAGGGCGGCTTCCGCGACCTTTACGCGGTGTGCGGCCTGACCTGGACCGACCGGGCCCGGCAGCGCATCATCTCGGCGACTACCGACCACGGCCGGGCGGAGACCTCGCACGCGTGGAGCCTGCGCGGCGGGCTGTCCCGCACCGCGTTTCGGCCGATGGACTCGCGGGCGGCGCTGGGCTCGTTCAAGGACCGGCTCTCCGAGCAGGAAATCGAGCAGGTGCGCGAGATGACCGCCGACGTGGCCGCGCGGTACTACGAGGCAAGGGAAGGCGCCACGCCGGCCTAGGGCTCTAGGTGGCTCTATGTGGCCCGCCCGCGCCGCAGCAGGCGGTACAGGGCGCTCGAAGCGAGCAGGCGGACCGCGAAGGGTATGTCGTGCACGACATACCGGCTGAACAGCCGCCGTGGCTCGCTGAGCAGCCGGTGCACCCACTCAAGGCCGGCCTGCTGCATCCAGCGCGGCGCGCGGGAAACTGCTCCCGCGGCAAACGGTATGGCAGCCCCGCAGCTTACGAACCAAGCGTTCGGAATAATCGAACTTACTGCGGTTATGAGGCGTTCCTGCTTGGGGAACCCGAGGCCCACGAAGACGATGTTCGGTGCGGCGGCGGCCAGCTTGGCCCGGACGGCCTCGACCGTGGCGGGGGCGGGGACGCGGTCCACGTCCGGCGAGTCGGTGCCTGCGACGACCAGGCCCGGGTACCGGCGGCGCAGCGCCTCGCCCGCCTGGCCGGGCACTCCGGGCTCGCCGCCCAGCAGGTAGATGGACAGGCCGTGGCGGGCGGCCGCCTCGGTCAGGGTGAAGATCATCGAGGAGCCGGTGACCCGTTCCGGCAGGGGGTCGTTGCGCAGCTGCGACGCCCACTGCAGCGGCTTGCCGTCCACCGTCACCAGGGACGCGCTGGCCAGCAGCTCGCGCAGGGCCGGCTCGCCCGCGGCAACGCGGCAGATATCGATATTGGGCGTGGCGACCCAGCCGCCGCGGCCGTTCTTGACCGAATCAATGATGTGCGCGATGACCTGCGCCTCGGTCAGCCGGTCAAAGGGGACCCCGGCCAGCATCAGCCGGCCGGCCGCCTCAGGTACTGGATGATCATGCGTCGTCACCAGCCAATTATGGCCGGCGAATCGACGCCGTGCACCGGCGCCGGGCACAAAGGAGCGTCCGGCCCGCTCGCGGATCGGACGCTCCCTGAGCGGCGTTATGAGCTGTAGGGGAGCAGGCAGATGCCCGAGTAGCCCTTCCTGTTGCCGCACCTGTTGGCGCCCTTGAGGTTGTCGCTGCCGATCCACAGTCCCTGGTCGGTGACCAGCATGTCGTCGGCCCCGAGCCCGCGGGCCCTGGTCGGGTTGAAGGTAAGGTCCCCGCCGGCGGGCGAGAGGCCTTCCATGCCGGGTGCGGAGATCGCGTCGGGACCGGCGTAGTCGCAGCCGTTCGCGTTGGTCGACCACCGCTCGTGCCCGCCGAAGTAGGCGGTGCTCGCGTCGGCGGCCGTGGAGTACAGCGAGTCGCAGCCGGTGTAGTTGACCCAGAGGTGCGTGACCTCCGTCTGGGTGGACGGGAAGGCCGCCGCGGCGTCGCACAGGCCGCTGCGCGGGTACGAGCCGGCCTGCAGGTTCCACGGGTGGTAGCCGGTGGTCGCGATGTAGATGGTCGAGTCGTCGGCGGACCAGGAGGCGGCCTGCAGGTAGAACGCCTCGTTGCCGTGGCACTGGTACGGGTAGCCGAACGGCAGGTTGCCCTGGCTGCCATCCCACTCCGGCGAGCTCCAGCCGGTGACCTGGGCGGTGGCCCCGCTCAGATCCAGCATGAATATCTGCTGCCGGCCCTGGCCGCCGACCGAGGTGAAGTCCCCCTCCACCAGGTCGAGCGTGCCGCCGCGGCTGAGCTGCTGGTTGTAGACCCTGGTGGGGTTGGTGCCGGAACCGGGGAACTGGTAGTTGCCGGAGATGTTGAGCTGGATGAAGCCGTCATCCTTGCCGGTGACGGGATCCAGGCTGGCCATGTAATGGTCGGTGTCGTTCCCGTTGATCGTCTTGAAGTACCCGCCGACCAGCAGGTGATTGTTGTAGCCGAGGATCGTCTCGATCTGGCCGCTGGCCCTGGTCTCGAAGGTCGGGACCAGCTGGCCGGTGGTGGTGTCGATCTCCGCGATGTCCTTGGCCGGCACGCCGCCGACCGAGGAGAAGTTCCCGCCGATGTAGGCATCGGCGCAGTTGCCGCTGGCGAACCCGATCGTGTTGACCGTGCCGTTGACGGCAGGCGCCCAGCTATTCAGCGTGTACGGCGCGGTTTCGCTGAAGCTGATCACGTTGCTGACCGGGTAGGTCACGCCATTCTGGCTGATCTCGGTGAAGCTGCCCACGGCGTACATGGTCCCGCCGCACGCGGTCAGCTGGCGGATCTGCTCGGTCGTGCCGCTGGGGCCCAGGGAAGGCGTTCCCTGGGCCGGTATGGCCGCGACCGGGCCCAGCGGTCCCGGATCGGCGAGGACCGTGGGCGCGGCGATCCCGGAGGCCGCCAGGACAAAACCACTCGACAGCAGGGCAGCCGCTCCCCGCGACCACGTTCTGCGTATACGCATGACCCCTCCATGCGTCAAGCGCGCAGGCTACCGCCTGGGCACGCCCCTCAGTGCCTGTGACCAGGGGTACTGCGGGGAAGTTACGGGGTTCTGTAAATAAGACGCAAAGGCCTAGCATCCGGTTGACACGGACTTAGGGGGAGATTTGGTCACGAATAGGGCAGGAAGCAGATGCCTGCGTGATCGGCGACGCCGGCGCACTTGTCCGAGGCCTCGAAGTTGTCGCTGGCGATCCACAAGCCCTTCGTGGTGAGCAGCATGTCGTCGGCCCCCAGGCCGCGGGACCGGGTCAGGTTGAAGGTCAGCGCCCCGGTGGCCGGCGAGAACCCGCCCATGCCCGGGGCCGCGACCGAGCCGGGGCCTGCGTCGTTGCACCCGTTGGCGTTGTCGGCCCAGCGCTGGTGCCCGCCGGCGTAGACCGTGCTCGCATCGGCGGCAACGGAGTAGAGCGAGTCGCAGCCGTCGTAGTTGATCCACTCATGGCTGACCGACTGCTCGGCAGACGGGAAGGCCGCCACCGAATCGCACAGCCCGGTCAGCGGGTACGTCTGGTTCCAGCCGAAGGCGAACTCGCCCGTCGTCGCGGTGTAGACCGCGCTGTCCCCTGGGGCCCAGGCCGCCGCCTTCACGTAGAAGGGGTGCTTGTCGGCGCAGAACTGGTTGAACTCAGCTGACGTCCAGTCGGACAGCGTGGCGCTGGCCGAGCCCAGGTCCAGCATGAAGATCTGCTGCCTCGGCTGCCCGCCGACCATGGTGAAGACGCCCTCGACCAGGAGCCTGCGGCCGTTGTGACTGAGCTGCTGGTTGTAGATATTGGTGTGGTTCGTGAACGCGCCGGGGTACTGATAGCTGCCGGTGAGGGCCAGCTGAAGGTAGCCGTCGTCCCGCCCGGTCACCGGATCCAGGCTCACGTAGTAGTTCTGTGAGCTGCCGTTGACCGAGGTGAAGGACCCGCCGGTCAGCAGGTGGCCGCCCGCCACCACCAGCGTGTTGACCTGGCCGTTGGTGCTGTGCCCGAAGGCCGGGTTGACCGCGCCCGTTGACGTGCTGACTTCGGCGATGTCCTTCACCGACGTGCCGCCGATCGAGCTGAACTGGCCGCCCAGGTAGGCGTTCGAGCAGTCGGAGCCGTCAAACGCGATCGAGTTCACGATGCCGTTCACGTCGGGGTCCCACGACGTGACCGTGTAAGGCGAGGTCGCGCTGAAGCTGAACGCGTTGTCCCGGATGTAGTGCAGGCGGCCCTGCTTGATCTCGGTGAAGCTGCCCACCGCGTACATGATGCCGCCGCATGCCACCAGCTGGCGCACCTGCTCGGTCGTACCGGTCTTGTACAGCTCGGGCGTGTTGCTAGCCGGGGTCGAGGACACCGGCCCGGTGGGGGCAGCGGCGGGCAAGGTGCGTGTGGCGGGCACGCTGCGCGCGGTGCGCGTGGCGGCCGCGTGGGCGCCGGACCCGACGCCGCCCAGCAGGAACACCGCACTCAGCAGCGACACGGTTGCGAACGCTCCGGTTATGTTCCGCTGCTTTCTGCGACCGGTACGGCCCATCATGCCTCCAGGCAGGCTTTTCGGGATCGCCCTGGCTCAGGGTCCAGACGATTGTAACTGCATCCGCCCAAATCGCATCGACCGCCAGTAAAACGTGACCCGGGACGGTACATACGGAAACGTCCGGCCAGGACCGGGTGCCCTGGCCGGACGTTTCAGCTACCTATTGACCTGGTCCGCCGACCGGTCAGGAGTAGGGCAGGAAGCAGATTCCCGCGTGGCCGCTGACCCCGCCGCAGGTGTTCGCGCCGCCGAGGTTGTCGCTCGCGATCCATAGTCCCGCGGTGGTCAGCATCATGTCATCGGCGCCGAGCCCGCGAGCGCGGGTCGGGTTGAAGGTCAGCGCCCCGCTGGTCGGCGAGAACCCGCCCATGCCGGGGGCCGAGATCGCGCCGGGCCCGGCGTTGTTGCAGCCGCTGGCGTTGTTCGCCCAGCGCTCGTGCCCGCCGGCATAGACGGTGCTCGTGTCGGCGGCAACGGAGAAGAGCGAGTCACAGCCGGCGTAGTTCGTCCACTCCCGGATCACCGACTCCTGGGTGGCCGGGAACGCCGCCACCGTGTCACAGGGTGTGGTCTGCGGGAACGTGCCGTTCCACAGGTAAGTGTGATCGCCGGTCGTGGCGGTGTAGACGGTGTTGTCTGTCGGCGACCAGGCCGCGGCCTTCACGTAGAACGGGTGCTTGGTGACGCAGTGCGTGTTGAACACCGTCGGGTTCCAGCCGGTCACCGTGGCCCGCGGGCTGCCCAGGTACAGCATGAAAATCTGCTGGTGGGGGCGACCGCCGGCCGAGGTGAAGTCACCTTCGACCAGGAGCCTGCGCCCGGCGTGGCTGAGCTGCTGGCTGGCGATGTTGGTGCTGTTGGGCACCACGCCGGAGTACTGGTAATTGCCCCCGAGGCCCAGCCACAGGTAGCCGTCGTCCCTGCCGGTCACGACGTTCAGGCTCGAGTAGTAGTTGCGCGCCGTCCCGTTGATCGAGGTGAAGAAGCCGCCGGTCAGCACGTGGCTGCCGGTCACCAGCATGGTGTTGACCTGGCCATTGGCGTTGTGCCCGAAGGCCTGGTTGACCGCGCCGGTCGAGGTGCTGACCTCGGCGAGGTTCTGCACCGACGTGCCGTCGACCGAGGTGAACTTCCCCCCCAGGTAGGCCTGCGAACAGTTGCTGCCGCTGAACGCGATGGTGTTCACCCGGCCGTTCACGTTGGGGTTCCAGGACGTGACGGCGTAAGGCGAGGTCGCGCTGAAGCTGAACGCGTTGTTGCGCGTGTAGGTCGTGCCGCCCTGGCTGATCGAGGTGAAGCTGCCGACCGCGTACATCGTGCCGCCGCACTGCACCAGCTGAGTAATCTGCTCGGTGCTGCCGGTCGGCGCCAGCTGCGGGGTGCCGCTGACCGGCGTGGCCGATACGGGGCCGGTACTCGCCTGCGCGGCCGTTGCCGTGACGGCGATCCCTGACGCGCTCAGAACGAGTGCCCCGGTAAATACCCCCAGCGTGCTCCGCAACTGCCAGTGACCGGGTCGACGCATTACGCCTCCATACGATGTCTGCCTGCGATTGCCTGATCCGGACCCCGCCGGGCCACGCAGAGCGCGCCGCGCGGGGGGAGTTCATGCCCACCAGGCCTTGGGCGGGTCAAAGTTTACGACTCACCGGGCCGCCGCGTGAAACCAATGGACAAATCCAGAAATTTTCGCTTCTGACCAGCAGAGTGTCACAGGGTGTAGTTAGACAAGCAGGGCGTAACTAGGCAAGCGGCGACGGCCGACGACGACAACACGTCCTGGCCGTCTTGAGCACTGCGGAAGCGCGTCTGGGACGTCTGGGACGTCTGGCCTGGTCAGTGCGACTCGGTGATCATGCCGGCCCCGACGGTGGCGTTGGTCACCTCGTCGATCAGGATCAGGCCGCCGGTCTGCCGGTTACGCCCGTACGGGTCGTGGAAGATCGGCAGCGTGGTGCGCAGGCTTATCCGGCCGATGTCGTTCAGCCCCAGCCGCTCCGCGTTCTCGTCCCGGTGCAGCGTATTCACGTCCAGCCGGTACTGGAGATCACGCACGACCGCCTTGACCGTCCTGGTGGTGTGCTTGACGACGAGCCGGCTGCCCTTGGTCAGCGCCCGCCCGTCGCTCATCCAGCACACCATCGCCTCGATGTCCTGCGATGCGGACGGCTGGTTGTGCGGACGGCAGATCATGTCCCCGCGCGAGATGTCAAGGTCGTCGGCCAGCACCAGGGTCACCGACATCGGCGGGTACGCCTCGTCGACCGGGCCAGCCGCGGTGTCGATGCGCTCCACCGTCGTGGTCAGCCCGGACGGCAGGTGCATCACCTCATCGCCCTGCTTGAGCACGCCGCCGGCCACCTGGCCCGCGTACCCGCGGTAGTCGTGCAGGGCCTTGTCGGTGGCCTGATGCGGGCGGATCACGTACTGGACGGGGAACCTGACGTCGATCAGGTTGCGGTCGGACGCGATGTGCACGCGCTCGAGGTGATGCAGCAGGGACGTCCCGTCGTGCCAGGGCATGTTCGGTGACCGGTCCACCACGTTGTCGCCGTGCAGCGCCGAGATGGGAATGAAGGTCAGGTCGCCGATCTCCAGCTTGGTCGCGAACGCGCTGAACTCATCGACAATCCGCTCGAAGGCGTCGGCCTTGTAGTCGACCAGGTCCATCTTGTTGACCGCGAGCACCAGGTGGGGCACCCGCAGCAGCGTGGCCAGGAAGGCGTGCCGCCGGCTCTGCTCGGTCAGCCCGTTGCGCGCATCCACCAGGACGATGGCCAGGTCGGCCGTTGACGCTCCGGTGACCATGTTCCGCGTGTACTGAATATGGCCGGGAGTGTCGGCAATGATGAACTTGCGCTTGGGGGTGGCGAAGTAGCGGTACGCCACGTCGATGGTGATGCCCTGCTCGCGCTCGGCCCGCAGCCCGTCGGTCAGCAGGGCAAGGTTGGTGTAGTTCTCGCCGCGATCGCGGCTCGTCCTTTCTACCGAGGCCAGCTGATCCTCGAAGATCGACTTCGAGTCGAAGAGCAACCGCCCGATCAGCGTGCTCTTGCCGTCATCAACAGAACCTGCCGTGGCGAACCGCAGAATGTCCATATGGCCTGGAACCCCATCATCGTGACGTGATATCAACTGCACAGCGCTACGGCAGGTCACATCCGCAGGCCCGCTTTCACGGGCGCAGCAGGTACGCGCCGCGCCTGGGGGGCCCGTGACCGGCCCCATCCCGCTAGGCGGCACGAAGCGCTACCGTCTACTTTACGTGCTCGGCTAGTTCCTGTCGCTACCGTTCGGTACAAGCGGGACGGAGCCGCACCAGCGCGACGGAGCCCGCTACGCAGAGTCACTAACGAGCCCCGGGCCGGTCGCGGGCTAGAAGTAGCCTTCTCGCTTCCGGTCTTCCATGGCGGCTTCGCTGGCCCGGTCGTCGGCGCGCGTTTGGCCACGCTCCGTCACCCTGGTCGCGGCCACCTCGGTGATGACCTCCGCCACGGTAGACGCCGTGGAGGCGACCGCGCCGGTGCACGTCATGTCGCCCACGGTGCGGTACCGGACGCTGGCCTCGAAGATCGGCTCGTCATCTCCCCGGTTCATGAACGGCCCGTCGGAGAGAAGGATGCCGTCGCGCTCGAAGACCTGCCGCGTGTGGGCGAAATAGATGGACGGTATCTCAAGGTTCTCCCGGGCGATGTAATCCCAGATGTCGAGCTCGGTCCAGTTGGAAATCGGGAACACCCGCAGGTGCTCTTCCCGGTTAATCCTCGTGTTATAGAGATTCCACAGCTCTGGCCGCTGATTCTTGGGATCCCACTGGCCGAATTCGTCGCGGAATGAGAAGACCCGCTCCTTGGCCCGCGCCTTCTCCTCGTCGCGCCGCGCCCCGCCGAACACCGCGTCGAAGCGATGGCCCGTGATCGCGTCCAGCAGCGTGGTGATCTGCAGCCGGTTCCTGCTGGCCCAGCGGCCGGTCTCCTCGGCCACCCGGCCCGAGTCGATGGACTCCTGCACGGACGCGACAATCAGCCGGGCACCGGCCTCGGCCACCCGCCGGTCCCTGAAGTTGATGACCTCAGGGAAGTTGTGCCCGGTGTCGATGTGCATCACCGGGAACGGGATGTGCGCGGGGGCAAAGGCGCGCTCCGCGAGGGCAAGCATGACGATCGAGTCCTTGCCGCCGGAGAACAGCAGCACCGGCCGCTCGAACTCCGAGGCGACCTCGCGCATCACGTGAATCGACTCGGCCTCAAGCACGTCAAGCTGCGAGAGGAGGTAGTCAGGGCGCATCGTGACCATCCGGGAATGCTCCGTGTCTTGGTTGTCTGGCGGCAGGGTCATCGTGCAAGCGGGGAGGTGCGGTGTTCCTAGCGGCCGGCCGAGTCGATCGCGTCCAGCAGCATTCCGGACAGCTCTGACCGGCAGACCAGGATATCCGGCATCCAGGGGTGGGCCTGATTGTACGTGAGCTCGCTTCCGTCGATGCGAGACGCGTGCAAACCGGACGCACGGGCTACCGCCACCGGGGCGGCCGAGTCCCATTCGTACTGGCCGCCCGCGTGCACGTAGGCGTCGAACTCGCCGCGCACCACGGCCGCGACCTTGGCGCCTGCCGAGCCGAGCGGGATCAGGTCGGCCGAGGTCAGCTCGGCGAGCCGCGCGATGAACTCCGGCGGCCTGCTGCGGCTGATCACGATGCGCAGCCTGCCGCCGTCACCGTTCTGCTCGGCGGCAGGCGACGGCAGCGGATCGGCGGTGCTCAGAGTCTTCTCCTGCGCGGGCAGCGCGACCGCGCCAGCGGTCAGCTCGCCGCGCTCCCAGAGCGCGACGTGAACCGCCCAGTCCGTGCGCCCGACCTCGCCAAACTCCCTGGTCCCGTCCAGCGGGTCCACGATCCAGGCGCGATCCGACGACAGTCTCGCCTCGTCGTCCCTGCCCTCCTCGGACAGGATCGCGTCGTCGGGGCGCAGCCGGCCGAGCTCGGCCATCAGGTACTCGTGCGCCAGCCGGTCTCCGGCCGCGCGCAGGCTGGTCGGATCGCCGCCGCCCGCCCGCAGGGCAAGCAGCCGCTCACCGGCCTGGGCCGCGAGGTCGCGGGCCAGGCGGTGGTCATCGGTGGTCATCGTTAGTGGTCCCTCCCCGGGGATCCGGGGGCTATCCCCGGGCTAACACTGCGGGCCGCGGCGAAGCCGGTCGCAGACCGGCGAGCAGCGTCCGCCCGCCCCGCACCCTCTGACGAGGTGTCAGTAAGCACCGTCGCCGTGGGTCACCGCGGACCAAGTCTTCCAGAGGATCTGGAGGTCAAGGGCGAAGGACCAGTTTTCCACATACCGCAGGTCCAGCCGAACCGCCTCGTCCCACGGGAGGTCCGACCGGCCGCTGACCTGCCACAGGCCGGTGATGCCCGGCCGCACCGCGAGCCTGCGCCGCACGAAGTTTCCGTACTGCGACACCTCCTCGGGCAGCGCCGGGCGGGGCCCGACCAGCGACATCTGGCCGACCAGCACGTTGATCAGCTGCGGCAGCTCGTCCAGGGAGTAGCGGCGCAGCATGGTGCCCGCCTTGGTGATCCTCGGGTCGTCCTTGATCTTGAACAGCAGGCCGTCGGACTCGTTCTGCTCCTCAAGCACGGCTTTCTGCTGCTCGGCGTCCACCACCATCGTGCGGAACTTGAACACGTGGAACGGGCGGCCGTTGCGGCCTACCCGCACCTGGCGGAAGAAGACCGGGCCGCGGTCGCCGAGCTTGACCGCCATCGCGATCGCGAAGAACAGCGGCGACAGCAGCAGCAGCGCGGACGCGGCAGCGAACCGGTCGAACATGCTCTTGACCGCCTGCCGGGCACCGGTCAGGTCGGGGTGGTCCATGTACAGCAGCGGCAGCCCGGCCGCCGACCTGATGCTGGTGCGCGGCCCGGCCACATCGAGCAGCGCGGGGGCCAGGCACAGGTCGGTGTCGGTCTTCTCCAGCTCCCAGGCCAGCGTGCGCAGCTCCACCCCGTTCATCTCGGGGCAGGCCAGCACGGCCACGGTGTCGGCGTCCGACTGGCGCACGGCCGACATCACGTCGGCCAGGCCGCCGTGCACCGGCACGCCCTGCAGGCTGGCGTCGGACTCGCCGTTCCCGGCCAGGCACACGCCAACCACCGACAGCCCGTGGTAGGGCTCCCGGCGCAGCTCGTTGATCAGCGCCTCGACGTCCTTCTGGTGACCGACCGCAACCGCGCGCCGCATGCAGCCGCCGAGCGCGCGCACCCGGTGCAGACGCTTGCGCAGCCAGTACCTCGCCACCAGGTTGAAGGCGACCACCGAGGGCATCGCGATCACCACGTAGCCCCGCGACAGCTGCGCGGTCGTGGCGTACGAGACGATCGCGATCGCGGCGGTCAGCGCAATGCCCGCGTTGATCACCCGCCGGAACTCGTCCGCGCCGGCCCCGATGACCCTGGCCTCGTAGCCGCGGGCCAGCGCCATGCAGCCGACCCACACGACCGGCAGCACCACGGTCAGCGCGACGTAGATCGTCGGCACCGCGCCGTGGCCGCCCAGCCGGCCCTGCAGAGCCAGCACACCCGCCAGCAGCGCCGCAGTACCGTCAATGATCATTGCCTGACGGAGATACCGCCCGGTCCAGCCGATGACGCCTGGCGCAGCTCGCTCGCCAACCGCTATGCCGATGTGCCCGCTAGGCCTCACGGCCAGACGCTCACGCACGTCCCTACCCCTCCATCCGACCCAGGCCGCCGGTGATCCCGTAAGGGAGAGAGCCGCCGTGTTCACCCCAACACGTTCCGCATCCGTGCGGACGGAAGCTGTGAATCTTCCGGTTTAGCTCCTACGGGTCTGACGCCTAACAATAGCGGTCGGTTGTCATGAAAAGTTAGAAACGGACTACTTTCCCGTAAACGTACAAAAATGGTAATCCGATCAGAATTATCGGAAATAAAACTTCGCGGCACCTCCCGGACCTGCGGACTCTTAGCCTGCGCAGGGGTTGCGGTGGGCGTCGCGGCCGGCGGATATGCCGTCGCTGGGGGGCCGGGCTCGAACCGGACAGCACTGGGGTTGACAGCCGACTTGTGCCACCCTCACAAAGCCTCGCGCTGCCCCGCCATCGAGCACCGCCGTGGTTGCGGAGCGTGTTCGCCCGCAAGCCCGCCGCGCGAGCGGAAAATGCTGCAAAAGCGATCACAAACGACCGCCTAATTCGTTACGCTACGTGACATAACACCACCGCTAGACGGGTCCGTGGTAGGCGTTCTGCGCCGCCGCGAGCCCGTCACGGAGCAAGGTCTCCGCCGCGTCCGCGCACCGCTCAAGAAGCAGCGGCAGCTCCTTGCGCTCCGCGGCGGAAAAGTCGCGGAGCACGAAGGCGGCCGGGTCCATCCGCCCGGGCGGCCGCCCGATCCCGAGCCTGACCCTCAGGTAGTCGGGGGTGCCCAGCGCGGCACTCACCGAGCGCAGCCCGTTGTGCCCGCCCGGGCCCCCGCCGAGCTTGAGCCGGATCTCGCCGAAAGGGACATCGAGCTCATCGTGGATCACGATGATCCGCCCGGGCGGGACCTTGTAGAAGTCGCGCAGCGCCGCCACCGGCCCGCCGGAAAGGTTCATGTACGACTTCGGCACGGCCAGCGTCACGGGTGCGTTCGCCAGCCTGCCCTCGGCCACGTCGGACCGGGTCTTATGCCGCCGGAAGGAGGCACCCATCCGCTTCGCCAGCAACTCGGCCACCATGCGCCCGGCGTTGTGCCGGTTGCCGGCGTACTCCGGCCCGGGGTTGCCGAGCCCGACGATGAGCCAGCGCTCGTCGTCCATACCGTCCCCGACGCGGTTCGCGCGCCGGCCGAACCGGAACAGCCGGACTACTCGCCGGCCCCGGCGTCGGCCGCGCCCTCAGCCAGCGGAGACTCCGGCACCTCGACGGGCGCCTCCGCCTCGGCGATGCCGAGCTCGGCTTCCATCTGCTCGGCGGTCGGAGCCGCGATCACATGCAGCACGAGCGCCTCAGGGTCGGCGGCAAGCGACACCCCCTCGGGCAGCACAAGATCGGCTGCGTGCACGGAAGTGCCGATCTCCAGGCCGGTCACGTCGACGTCGAACGCCTGCGGGATGTTGGTCGCCTCCGCCTCGACCGGGACCTGGACGAGCTGCTGGTCCAGCATCCCGCCGGGGAACACCTCGCCGCTCACGCGGACCGCAACCTCGACGGTCACCTTCTCGCCGCGCCGCACCAGGATGAAGTCGACGTGCTCGATGTCGCCCCTGATCGGGTCGCGTTGGACGGCCTTGGGCAGCGCCAGCTCGGAGCCGTCCGGCAGCCCTTCGAGCCTGATCAGCGCGTTCTGCGTCTTCAGGGCCATCATCAGGTCATGGCCAGGCAACGTGATGTGCCTGGTGTCGGTGCCGTGCCCGTAGAGCACCGCCGGTACCTTGCCGGCAACACGAGTCCGGCGGGCAAAGCCCTTGCCAAACTCGCTGCGCGGCTCCGCGGCAATAGGAACCTCAGGCACGGCGGGAACTCCTCTTATGCAGTCTCATGCAGAAACGGTGGACGCGTCCCGCAGGCGGCCAACTCACGCACCCGAACCAGGGACGCACGTACAGCCTCCGCAGTCTAGCCGAGGACTCCCCCCACCGCGTAACCGATCGACTCAACCCCAGTACCGCAGCGGGTCACGCCGCCGTGGCAGGCCGCGACGACCTGGCGCGCAGGCCGCCGTGGCAGGCCGCGCGACCCGCGGCGGTGGCAGGCCGTGGCAGGCTGCACGCGACCCGGCGGCGGTGCGCTGTCCCCGCGGCAGCCCACGGAACCGGATCTTCGTCTTACCTGGTGAGACAGCCAGGCACTTTTCACGCACTCTGCCCAAAAAAGAGGGTGATTTGCCCCGATTCCGTGGTCACAGCGCATGAAAAGTCGAAACGATCAAGAAACGCGCGGCACCTGAGTCGACGTATCCCGCCGGACACGTTTGCCGACTCTTTTCGTAGGAATAAGCGCCGTTCTCCGGC
The DNA here is from genome assembly GCA_036502085.1 of Streptosporangiaceae bacterium. Taxonomy (GTDB): domain Bacteria; phylum Actinomycetota; class Actinomycetes; order Streptosporangiales; family Streptosporangiaceae; genus PALSA-505. Next base: position 8,175 of record DASXZD010000057.1, on the reverse strand, counting down.
TCGGAGGGACGCGCGCCACACGGTAGACCGGCTTGACCCGGACTTGCCGCAGGCTATCCGTTCCACTTGATGTCAGGCTGATTGGTACTAGGTGGATTGATGTCAGGCGAACCATTCCACTTGATGGCCGAATCCGAATCCGAATCGGATTCCGAGCTGCCATCAGGCTCGTCCTGAGGCTTGACCTCAGGCTCACTGGCGGAGTTCTTCGCCGACTTCTTCCCGACCCCGGCTTCGGCCTCGACGGCCTCTGAGTCCTCTGATTCTGACCCGTGCATGCCCCTGACCTCCCCCATCCGATTACCCCTCCGTGATAGCTGACCCCTGTCCCCAAATGTCAGCATTAATTTACTACAGGCGGCAGTTATCTTAGCGGACAAACGGCGGGAATGTCAGAACATATTGGGTAGTCTGGCGGACACTCAATGCGACATCGACGAGTAGACCTCTAGTCAGTTTCCCGCGGCTTCGAACGATCCCCGAGTTCTTCGAACAACTGTTGTGCCTGGTCCAGGCATTCGCGCGACTTCTCCTGCTGACCAGCACGCTCCCACGCCAGGGCCAGGTGCTCCAGGGTGGTTGCCTGGCCGTGCTGGTCGCCGATGGACTTCCTTATTGCCAGTGAACCGCCGAGACAGGACACTGCCTTATCGATCTCCTGCATATCCAGGTACACCTCGCCGAGATCGCTGAGCGAGTCCGCCTCGGCGTCCCTGTCGTCGAGCTCACGGAAGATAACCAGAGCTTGCTGCAGGTGATCGACCGCTTCTGCCGGGCGGCCGAGGGCCCGGAATGCCCCGCTCATGATCGCGAGGGTGATTCCCTCGTTGTACCTGTTAGCTACCTGCCGCTGGATGGCCAGTGATCGCTTGCCCTCATCGAGAGCTTCATCGAAGCGGCTCAGCAGCAGGTGGGCGTGGGCCAGGTTGTTCATCACGCGCGCCTCTCCCGGCAGGTTGCCTATCTGACGGCAGAGGGCTAGCGCGCGTTCGAAGCAGTCCACGGCCTCGGGCATCTGCTGGGCCCCGTAGGCCATGCCGAGGTTGTTCAGCATCCAGGCCTCACCCCGCCGGTCGCCGAGTTCCCGCGCGCTGTCCAGGCCGATCTGGTGGGTGAGCATCCAGTCCGCCCAGTGAGTGCGCCGGTAGAAGAAGCTCATGGCCGCGGCCGGAATTCGCCAGGCAATGTCATACATGCCGCCGGCGGTGGCCAGGCGGGTCGCGGCGACCAGGTTGGGGCGTTCGGCGTCACACCAGTCGAGCGCCTGGTCCAGCGAGTCGAACCCGAGCGGCCGTATCGCCGGTTCCGCTTCCTCGAGGGGCACGCGGGCGTGATGCGGGGAGATGATGCTGGCCGCGGCCTCGGTCGTGTGCAGGTACCAGGTGAGGATCCGCCGCACCGCATCCTGGCTGGTCTTCTCGTCCTCATCGGCCTGGCATAGTTCGGCCGCATAGACCCGCAGCAGGTCATGGAACCGGTAGATTTCCGGGCCCGGCGACTCGAGAAGATGAGCATCGACCAGCTGCTCCAGTGCGTCGGCGGCCTGGTCTTCGGGCTGGCCGAACAATGCGGCCGCGGCGCCCACGCTGATCGTCGGTCCCGGCCAGAGCCCGAGCAGCCGAAACACCCGGACCGGACCGATCGCTCCCGCGGTCACCGGACCGGGCAGGCTGGCGAAACTCACCTCGAAGGTGGCCCGTACCGCCAGGTCGCCGGCCTTGAGCTCATCGAGCCGCCGCTGCTGGCTGCGCAGCTTGTCGGCCAGCGTGCGGACCGACCAGCCGGTGCGGGCGGCCAGCCGCGCGCCGGCGATCCTGATCGCCAGCGGCAGGCCGGCGCAGGCGGCCAGCACCTCATCGGTCGCGGCCGGCTCGGTACCGGCCCGCCCGGCCCCGACGATGCCGGCGAACAGCGCCCGGGCCTCGTCGTCATCGAGCACGTCCAGGTCGATGAGCCGGCTGACGGCCAGATCGGACAGCCGGTTGCGCGCGGTCACCAGCACGGCGCACGAAGCGCTGCCGGGCAGCAGCGGACGGACCTGCGCGGCGTCCCGCGCGTCATCGAGCACGATCAGCACCCGCCGCCCGGTCAGCCGGGTCCGGTAGAGCGCGGCCCGCTCCTCCTCTCCGGCCGGGATCTGCGCCGGCTGCACGCCAAGCTCGCGCAGGAAGCGGGCCAGCACATCGCTCGGCGTCAGCGGCTGCGGGCTTGCCCCCAGCAGGTTGACGTACAGCTGGCCGTCGGGGAACCGGTCCCGCATCCGGTGCGCGGCATGCACCGAGAGCGTGGTCTTGCCCAGCCCGCCCGCCCCGGTCACCAGCGAGACCACGACCGCGCCCGGGTTGTCCTCCCCGGCTGCGGCTGGCTGCAGGTCGCACAGCCGTTCAAGATCACACCCGCGGCCGGTGAAGTCGGTGATATCGGCCGGCAGCTGCAGCGGCGGCCCTGGTGCCGTCGCTGGTGGTTCTTGCTCAGGTGCCTCCGGCTCTCCTGATGGTGCCCGGGCCGGCACTCCCGGCCCGGCCGGGTCCCGCTCCCCTCCCGTGCCCGGCGTCCCGGCGGCCGGTCCGGCCTGCTTAGCCGTCCCGCGCGCCGATCGGTCCCCGTTCCTGGCGGCCGTGGCCGGTGCGGGCCGGCTCGGCGAGTCCGAGGTAAGAATCTGCTGGTAGAGCCGTTGCAGTTGCTCGCCGGGAGCCACCCCGAGTTCGTCGCGGATCACATGCCTGGCCCGCTCGTATGCGGTCAGCGCTTCGGCGCGGCGGCCGGCCCCGACCAGGGCCAGCATGAGCAGCCGGTGCAGGCCCTCCCGGAGCGGCTGATCGGCGATCAGCCTGGACAGCTCCGGTGTGACCTCGGCATGCCGCCCGCAGCCGATGTCCGCCTCGATCCGCAGCTCGAGCGCGTTCAGCCGCGACTCTTCTAGCCGCTCTATCTCGGCGACGACCCGCGGCGACTGTGTCACGTCCAGCAGCGCGCCGCCCCGCCACAGGCTGAGCGCCTCGGCCAGCAGATCCGCGCCGTGCTGCGGCGTCTTGGCGGCCAGCGCGCGGCGGCCCTCGGCGACCAGGGCCTCGAACCGCGCCGCGTCCAGATCTCCCGCGCCCAGGTGGAGCTGGTACCCAGGCGCGCGCCTGCGCAGCACCTTGCCGTCCCCGTCACCCATCAGCTTGCGCACCTGAAGCGCGTAGATGCTCACCAGGTTAATAGCGGAGGCGGGCGGATCGTCGTCCCACAGCTCCATGATCAGGCGATCGGTCGACACGACCTGATCAGCGTTGATCAGCAGCGTCGCCAGCAGCGACCGCCACTTCGGGGCTCCGATCCCGACCCATTCCTGGCCGGTCCAGATCTCGAGCGTCCCCAGAATCCGAAACCGCACCATACCGCCTGTTCAGGAGACCGTTATGTTGCCGCCCGGCCCACGGACTTCTGGGTCGCTTAGCCAGGCCAGGAACCGATGGTTCATCATCGAGCCCAACCCCCGCATTGGATAAAACGTCCGGGGCACGCTGCCCACTTAATCATGACTTAATCGTGACGTGTAGGACGCGGACGATCCTAGGTGGTGATTCCGCATCGCTCGCCTTGTTCCTCGCGTGACTGGGCGGGGCTTACCGCCTCCTTCGGCGCGTCAGTTCCCACACGAGGGCAGGCGGCACGGAGTCTGGGAGGGGGCTGGTGGCCGCCGTCTCCGTCACGCTTGCGGGGGCGGAGACAGCGGTCACCTTTGCATCTGACGGGTGCCCGCTGTCTCCGCGTGCAGCACAAGCCACGAAAGGGCGGGCGGCTTAGCTCTGGCCGTCAAAGAGGCTGGTGACCGAGCCCTCGCTGAACACCTCGTTGATCGCCCGGGCGAGCAGCGGCGCGATCGACAGCACGGTCAGCTTGTCGATCCGCTTCTCCTGGGGTATCGGCAGGGTGTTCGTGACGATGATCTCGCTGATCTGAGAGTTCTTCAGGCCGTCAACCGCGCCGCCGGACAGCACGCCGTGCGTGGCCGTCACGATGACCCGCGCCGCGCCCTGCTCGAACAGCGCTTCCGCGGCATTCACGATCGTCGCGCCGGTGTCGACCATGTCGTCCACCAGGATGCACGTGCGGCCCTTGACCTTGCCGACGACCTCATGCACCTTGACCTGGTTGGCGACATCGGGGTCGCGCCGCTTGTGAATGATGGCCAGCGGGCAGCCGAGCCGGTCGGTCCATCGCTCGCAGACCCTGACCCGGCCGGCGTCCGGCGCGACCACGGTGACCCGCGCCACGTCCAGCTTTCCCTCGATGTACTCGGCGAGGATCGGCAGGGCGAACAGGTGGTCAACCGGACCGTCGAAGAACCCCTGGATCTGGGCGGTGTGCAGATCGACCGCCATCAGCCGGTCGGCGCCCGCGGTAGCGAACAGATCCGCCATCAGCCGGGCCGAGATCGGCTCCCGGCCGCGGCTCTTCTTGTCCTGACGGGCGTAGCCGAAAAACGGCGTGACCACGGTAATCCGCCGCGCCGAAGCACGCTTCAGCGCGTCGACCATGATCAGCTGCTCCATGATCCACTCGTTGATCGGGGCCGTGTGGCTCTGCAGCACGAAGGTGTCGCAGCCGCGTACGGACTCCAGCGACCGCACGAAAATCTCGCCGTTGGCGAAGTCGAAAATCTTGGTCGGCGTGGTTTTGATGCCCAGGCAGTCCGCGACCTCCGCGGCCAGCTCGGGGTGCGCACGGCCAGAGAAGAGCAGCAGCCTCTTGGCCGCGGGAGGCCGGGGGCCCAGGGCGAGCTCGTCGTCGGACTGATAGTCGCTCACGCCGTCAGGCAGATAGTCGCTCACGCGCTCCCCGCCCAGTCGTGATCCGGCATGACCTCGGTTCCCGGCCTGAGACGGGCGAACGGTCCGACGTTAGCGCCGGCGCCGATCCGTGCCGACCGGCAGACCGAGTGCGTGACCGTCGCGCCCGCGGCCACTGTCGTGTCGGCGAGCAGGCAGCCGGGACCGACCCGCGCCCCGGCCGCGACGACCGTGCGCCCCTCCAGCTGCGTCCCCGGCCCGATCTCGACGTCGGGCTCCAGCCTGACGTCCGCGTCGATCCAGGTGGTCGCCGGATCCACGATCGTGACTCCGGCCAGCATCCAGCGGGCGAGCACCCGTTCGTTGTAGAGGCGCCGTGCCCGCGCCAGCTGCAGCCGGTCGTTCACCCCTTCGACCTCGGCCGGGTCGGCGGCCCGGACGCAGCCGGCCCGGTGGCCGTCGGCCCGCAAGATGGCCACCACGTCGGTGAGGTACTCCTCGCCCTTCGCGTTGTCGGTGGCCACTCGCTTGATCGCGTCGGCGAGCAGGTCGCCGTCGAAGGCATACACGCCGGAGTTGATCTCGTCGATCGCGCGCTGCTCCGCGGTAGCGTCCGACTCCTCGATAATCTCCCGCAATCCCCCGCGGCTGTCGAGCACGATGCGGCCGTAGCCGGTCGGGTCGGGCACCCTCGCGGTGAGCGCGGTCACCGCGTTGCCGGCCGCGTGGTGACCGCGAACTAGCTCGGCCAGCGTCTCGGTGCGCAGCAGCGGCGTATCGCCGTAGGTCACCACGACTACGCCGTGGATCTGGCCGACCGCCTCGAACGCGATCCGCACCGCGTGGCCGGTGCCGTCCTGCCGGTGCTGGACCACCGCCGACGCATCCGGTGCCTGCTCGGCAAGGTAGGCGGTCACCTGCGCACGACCCTGGCCGACCACCACGATCAGGCGGCCGGGGTGAAGGCCAGCCGCCGCGCCGAGCACGTGCCCGAGCATGCTGCGGCCGCACATGGTGTGCAGGACCTTGGGAGTGCGGGACTTCATCCGCCTGCCCTCGCCCGCGGCGAGGATGATGACAGCGGCCGGGCGGATCTCGCTCACTCCGGAGGTCTCCTCGGTTTGGCTGCCTACACGTAACCGGGGGATGACGCCTGCGGTTACGTCCCCGACTCTCGCAGGATACCGTCCGGTCGCCGGACAGGATGCGCACTCCCCGGACGCCGCTCTCCGCGCGGATCACTGAATGCGCAGGCGAGGTTCCGAGCCTGCTACGGCTCCAGGAGCTCCCGGAGAAGGATTCGAACCTTCGTTGCCCACTCCAAAGGAGGGTGTCCTGCCAAGCTAGACGATCCGGGAAAGGTCAGCCCAACCGAAACCTTACCGGAGCGCGGGCCGGCTGGACGTCAAGTCAAACTCAACTCGCAGTGTCGGAGCTGTCTCATATTGTGAGACGAGCTGGTGACATCCAAGTGTGATTATCCCCACTGCTAGGTGAAATCTTCGGCTACCCCTTGCCTAACCTACGGTTTCGTAGGTTACGGTTACGTAAGCGTACGCAATGCGCGACCATCCGCGAGCTCCGCTGGAGCGAGCGCCGACAGGCAGCGAGGACAACATGGCCGCACCCCCCGACGTAGGCACCGCCCCGAGTTCCGCCCAGCAGGCCTGGCAGGCCCGGCCTGACCTTGAGAATGAACTCAGCAGCACCGTCCACCGGGTCCTGGTCGCCGTCTTCGTCGCCGTGCCGCTGCTGGCACTGCTGGCCGCCGTGCCGTTCGCCTGGGGCTGGGGGCTCGGCTGGCACGACATCGTGCTGGCGCTCGCCTTCTACGTGGTCTCCGGCCTCGGCATCAGCGCCGGCTTCCACCGGTACTTCACGCACGCGTCGTTCAAGGCCAACCGCCCCCTCAGGATCGCGCTCGCGATCGCCGGCAGCCTCGCCTTCGAAGGACCGATCCTGAGCTGGGTGGCCGACCACAGGCGGCATCACAAGTACAGCGACCGCGAGGGCGACCCGCACTCGCCGTGGCGGTTCGGCAATAACGGGAAGGCGCTCGCCAAGGGACTGCTCTTCGCGCACGTGGGCTGGGTGTTCGAGGGCAACCGCACCTCGCAGGAGAAGTTCTGCCCCGACCTGCTCGCCGATTCCGGTATCCGCCGGATCTCGAACTGGTTCATCGGGCTCGCCGCCTTCTCGCTGCTGGCCCCGGCGCTGGCCGGCGGGCTGTGGTCGATGTCGCTGCGCGGCGCGCTGACCGCGCTGTTCTGGGCCGGGTTCGTGCGGATAGCCCTGCTGCAGCACGTCACCTGGTCGATCAACTCGATCTGCCACACGTTCGGCAAGGAGGAGTTCGCCACCAGGGACAAGGCCAGGAACGTCTCCTGGCTGGCTATCGCGTCGTTCGGCGAGTCCTGGCACAACCTGCATCACGCCGACCCGACCTGCGCGCGGCATGGCGTGGTCAAGGGACAGATCGACATCAGCGCCCGGCTCATCTGGTTCTTCGAGAAGCTGGGCTGGGTGCACGACGTGCGCTGGCCGGACGGGCAGCGCCTGTCCTCCAAGCGGGCCGAGCCCGGCGGCAGGCCGCTGGGCTCGATGACGCGCAATACCGCGGCGCAGGCCCCCGACCGCGCGGCGGCCTGACCGCGGGCCTGGCGACCGCCAGCCGGGCGACCGCCAGCCGGGCGGATCCCCGGCTGGCTGGGCGTAAGGTCATTGCCGTGACCGAGCCAGCACATAGATCCAGCCGCCGGAGGATGTCGGGCAAGGAGCGCCGGGAGCAACTGCTCGACATCGGCAGGCACCTGTTCGCTGAGCGCGGCTTCGAGGGGACCTCGATCGAGGAGATCGCAGCCAAGGCCGACGTCTCCAAGCCCGTGGTCTACGAGCACTTCGGCGGCAAGGAGGGCCTCTACGCCGTCGTCGTCGACCGCGAGGTCGGGCGGTTGCTGACGCTATCGACCCAGATCCTCTCCGGCGATCACACCAGGGAGAAGTTCGAGGGCGCCGCGATCGCGCTGCTGCGCTACATCGAGGACAACGCGGACGGCTTCCGGATCCTGGTCCGCGATTCGCACCCGGCGTCCGGCGCAGGCACGTTCGGCAGCCTGATCAGTGACATCGCCCGCCAGGTGGAGTACATACTCGGCGACGTCTTCACGGAGCGCGGTTACGACCCCAAGCTGGCCCCGATGTACGCGCAGATGCTGGTCGGCATGGTGGCGGTCACCGGCCAGTGGTGGCTGGATGCGCGCAAGCCCAAGCTGGAAGAGGTCGCGGCGCACCTGGTCAACCTGGCCTGGAACGGCCTGTCGCAACTGGACCCCAAACCGCGCCTGTCGGCCGAGGCGACCAGCAAGCGCCCCGCAGGCTAGCGCTAACGGGACACGAC
>DASXZD010000056.1:0-2431 GCA_036502085.1 Streptosporangiaceae bacterium | reverse complement strand
GCAGCTCAATGGTTTCCTGCCTGCGCCGGGACCGGGTCCAGGTCCCGGACAGCCGGGCCGGCACCGTCGAAACCTGAGTGCTGCGGATGATCAGACGCCGCCGGTGGAAGGCGCCGCCCAGCGGCAGGACCACTGGTTTGGTACCGAACCACGATGCGATCAGCAGGGTTCCCTCGTGGGCCAGCATGTTCAGCGCAATGGCTGGCGCATCCGGGTTACCACTGGCGTCAATGACCAGCGACACTTTCTGTTCGGCCAGCTCCTCCGGTGCTGCGGCGGTGGCGCCGAGACTGTCGGCCATGTCGCGGCGCCACGGCTGCGGCTCGGCGATCAGAGGACGCCACCCGGAGCGCTGCAACAACAGGGCGGTCAGCAGCCCGAGCACGCCGGCGCCGAGCACGATGACCCGCTCGCGATATCCAGCCCCGGCATCGAGCGTCACCTGCAATGCCGTCTCGACCAGCGGGAACAAGGTGGCGGATGCGGGATCGATGGCAGGCAGCGGAATCAGTTCACCAGCCCGTGCCGCGAAGACGTCCTGGTGCGGATGGAACGCGAAGACCGTCTGGTCGGACTCCGCTACTTGGCCGACGCACGCATAGCCATAGGCGAAGGGATAGGAGAAGGTACCGCTCAGCGCGTCGATCGTGTCGTCAAGCGCCAACTCGACAGGTACCTCGCCACGGTACACCAGCCGTTCGGTGCCACCGCTGATGCCAGAGCACAAGGTGCGGACAAGAACCTCACCGGCCGCAGGCTGCGGTGTGGCCAGTTCCCTGATCGCCACGCAGCGCGGCGCGGTATGAAATAGCGCGCGCGCGGGCACGCAGCAGATTCTACTCGCCATCAATCCGTGGGTCAGATGGACGTGGTCTGGATCGTCGTCCACAGTCCGTAGACAGCCAGGGCAGCGGCACCGGCCGTCAGCACCCAGGCGGGCACCATCCGGCCGCCGTGCCGGGCGACGAACCTCGGGTAGACGGCGAAGGTGACGAGCTGGCTGAGCCACAGCGCGAACAGCGAGGGCGTGAGCAGCGCATCGTAGATCCGGTCAGGGTTGATGAGCAGCACCGGCGCGGCGGCGACCATGACGGCGCCGATGCCGATGACGACACGGTGCAGCGGCCATGAGGTGACCGCGGCGGTCAGCCGGCTCAGCGCGAGATACTCCACCAGGATGACCCCGGCCACGCTGACCGCTACGCCGATCCCCACGGCGACGGCGAAGCCATGCCCGACGAACCGCTGCGCCACGGCCATCCCGGGGATCGGGGCGTGCATCAGCGCCGGGTCGGCGGCCAGCGGCGCGACGGCGGCGATGATGACGACGACGGTCGCGAGGTAGGCGCCGAGCACGCCGCGCCGCAAGGTGCGGAATGCCTGCCGCAGGTCGCCGCCCAGCTCGCCGCCCATGAAGAACGGCAAACTGCCGCAGATATACAGCAGCGCAGTCTGCCCGCTCGCGATGGCAAGCGACCCGGCCGGCGCGGACCCCGCGAAGCTCCCGGACGGAGTCGTGACGTTCGCTACCGTCGTGCCCGCCAGCGCCGCCGCGAGGGCAAGATGCCCAGCCGCCAGCAGCCCGATGACCAGCAGCGCCGTGCGGCGGCCTGCGATCATCACGCCCGCGAGCACGACCGGGATGACGATCTCGAGCGGGGTCTGGTACCGCTGCTCGCCGGGCAGCACCGCAGGCAGCGTGTCGTAGACGATCTGCGCCGTGGTGTACACGATGTACAGCAGGTAGCTCAGCGCCCACAAGCCGGCCTGCACCAGGGCGACCCTGCGGCCGGCCGCAGCCTCGGTGAATGAGTACAAGCCGCCGGAGCTGCTCACTTGCCGGGCGTAACCGAGCCAGATCGCCAGCGGGAAGCCGAACGCCACGGCCGCCGCGACCATCGCCAGCCCCGCCGAGGAGGACGCGCCGGCGGCGATCGACGGCGCGTATAGCGCCGCGAGGGCTAGCGGCCCGCCCAGCGAAGTGACCGCGACTCCGGTGAAACCCCACTGGCCGACCGGCCGGGCCGGCCCGAGGGGAGGTGCCGATACTCCCCCCTCGGGCCGGGTCTGGTGGGTTCCGCCGCCCCTCACCCGGCTCAGGAACGCTGTCATCGCAGTGTCGTGGATCGCCGGGTCAGGACCAGCCGCCGCCCGCGCTCGACGACGTGGGAGTCGCGGCCGGCGCCGGCGAGGTCCCGGACCCGCTCTTGGTGAAAGCGCTCACGGCGGAGGTGACGTCGCTGCCGGACGGGGAAACCAGCCACCACTTCGCCCCGAACCCGTCGTTGCCCTGCCCGCTAGCCATTCCCGGGCCGGAATCGCCGGAGAAAAAGTACAGCGGGTGCCCGTCGTAGGTCACCTGCTTGGTGCCGTCCGATCGGGTGATCGTGCCCAGGTCGCTGGACTTTGCTCCGCCGGACGCGGTCACCGT
>DASXZD010000055.1:0-27070 GCA_036502085.1 Streptosporangiaceae bacterium | reverse complement strand
CTCGCTGGTCGGCTTCGCCCGGCGGGACTGGGAGGACGAGGACTTCGCCCAGGTGACCTACGAGGCGGTCAAGGAGAACGCGCGCACCCCGTTCCGGGACACGGTATGGGAGCAGCTGTCCGAAGGCGTCCGCTTCGTGCCCGGCGAGTTCACCGACGACGGCGCGTTCGACAAGCTGGCCGAGACGGTGCGGACGCTGGACGCGGAGCGGAGCACCGGCGGGAACTACGCGTTCTACCTGTCGATCCCGCCCAGCCAGTTCCCGGTCGTGGTCCGCCAGCTCAAGCGCAGCGGCCTGTCGGACCCCGGCGGCGAGGGCGAGAGCGGCTGGCGCCGGGTGGTGATCGAGAAGCCGTTCGGCCACGACCTGGCCAGCGCGCGGGAGCTGAACGACATCCTGGAGTCGGTCTTCCCGCCGGACTCGGTGTTCCGCATCGACCACTACCTGGGCAAGGAGACGGTGCAGAACATCCTGGCCCTGCGCTTCGCCAACGAGATGTACGAGCCGATCTGGAACCGGGGTTACGTCGACCACGTGCAGATCACCATGGCCGAGGACATCGGGATCGGCGGCCGGGCCGGCTACTACGACGGCATCGGCGCGGCCCGCGACGTCATCCAGAACCACCTGCTGCAGCTGCTGGCCCTGACCGCGATGGAGGAGCCCGCCGCGTTCGACGCGCAGTCGCTGCGGATGGAGAAGGAGAAGGTCCTGTCCGCCATCCGGCTGCCCGCCGACCTGGCCACCGGCACCGCGCGCGGGCAGTACTCGGCGGGCTGGCAGGGCGGCCGCCAGGTGCAGGGCTTCCTGGAGGAGGACGGCATCCCGCCCGACTCGGGGACCGAGACCTACGCCGCGCTGCGCCTCGGCGTCGACACCAGGCGCTGGGCCGGGGTGCCGTTCTACCTGCGGGCCGGCAAGCGGCTGCCGCGGCGGATGACGGAGATCGCGCTGATCTTCCAGCGCGCGCCGCACCTGCCCTTCTCGGCCACCGACACCGAGGAGCTCGGCCAGAACGCGCTGGTCATCCGGATCCAGCCGGACGAGGGCATCACCGTGCGGTTCGGCTCCAAGGTGCCCGGGACGGCCATGGAGGTCCGCGACGTGAACATGGACTTCGCCTACGGCGAGTCGTTCACCGAGTCCAGCCCCGAGGCCTACGAGCGGCTGCTGATCGACGTGCTCATCGGCGACCCGCCGCTGTTCCCCCGCCAGGAGGAAGTCGAGCTCTCCTGGCGGATCCTCGACCCGATCGAGCAGCACTGGGCCGAGCACACCAAGCCGGAGCCGTACCTCGCGGGCACGCCGGGGCCGCCGAGCGCGGACGCGCTGCTGGCGGCGTCCGGGCGCGCCTGGCGCCGGCTGTGAGCGGCGGCCTGCGAGCGGCCGACGATGATCGGCCGACGATGATCGGCCGACGGCGAGCGGAGGGATGGCGCGATGATGATTGACCTGACCGAGACCACGACCGGGGCCATTCACGACGCGCTGATGCGGGCGCGGCAGCGGGAGGGCGGCCCCGCCCTGGGCATGGTGCTCACGCTGATCATCGTGACCGACGAGTCGGGGCAGTACGACGCCGTGCGGGCGGCCAGCCAGGCGGCCCGCGAGCACCCCTGCCGGGTGCTCGGCGTGATCACCCGCAGCCCGAAGGGCCGGTCCAGGCTGGACGCCGAGATCCGGGTCGGCGAGGCCAGCCCGGGCGAGACGCTGCTGCTGCGGATGCACGGCCCGCTCGGCGAGCACGCCGATTCGGTGGTCGCGCCGCTGGTCCTGCCGGACACCCCGGTCGTGACCTGGTGGCCGGGGACATCGCCCGACAACCCGGCGGGCGACCCGCTGGGCGCGCTCTCGCAGCGCCGGGTCACCGACGCGGCCGCGAGCGACCGGCCGGTGGCGATGCTCACCACGCTGGCGTCGCATTACCGGCCGGGCGATACCGACCTCAGCTGGACCAGGGCGACGTCCTGGCGGTCCCTGCTGGCCGCCACGCTCGACCAGCCGTACGAAGCCATGCACGAGGCCGTGGTCGGCGCTGAGGAGCACAACCCCAGCGCCGACTTGATCGCCACCTGGCTGGCGGGCAGGCTGGGGATCGAGGTGCGCAGGGACGTCTCGGCCGGCCCCGGCATCACCGACGTGACCTTCGCCACCGCGGACGGCGAGATCACGGTGTCCCGGCCGGACGGCCGCACGGCCACGCTGAGCCGACCGGGCCAGCCCGAGCGCCGGGTAGCGCTGCACCGCAGGGAAACCGCCGAACTGCTCGCCGAGGAGCTGCGCAGGCTGAACCCGGACGAGGTGTACGGCGAGGCCCTGGCCAGGTTCGCCGAGCACCCGGCAGGCGAAGGCGCCGCCGCGTGACCGGCCCGCTGATCGTCGTCCACCGGGACGCCAAGCTGCTGGCCACGGTGGTAGCCGCCCGGCTCGTCACCGCGCTGGTCGACGCCACGGCGGCCCGCGGCCGGGCCTCGGTCGTGCTGACCGGCGGCGGCATCGGCACCGCGGTGCTCGCCGAGCTGGCCGCGGCGCCGGCCGCCGCCGCGGTCGACTGGCGGCGGCTGGACGTCTGGTGGGGCGACGAGCGCTTCCGGCCGGACGGCGACCCGGAGCGGAACGAGACCGGCGCAAAGGAGGCGCTGCTGTCGAAGGTGGACCTCGACCCGGCCCGGGTGCACCCGATGCCGGGCCCGGACGGCCCGGACGGTGATGACCCGGAGGCGGCCGCCGTCAGGTACGCCCGCTGGCTGCGGGACGCGGCCCGCCCGGCCGGCCCGGTGCCGCCGTTCGACGTGCTCATGCTCGGCATCGGCCCGGAGGGGCACATCGCCTCGCTGTTCCCCGGCCTGCCCGCGGTATTCGACGAGCGGCCGGTGGTGGCGGTGCGCCGCTCGCCCAAGCCGCCGCCGGTCAGGCTCTCGCTGACCTTCCCCGCGATCCAGGCCGCCCGCGAGGTCTGGGTGATCGCGTCCGGCGAGGAGAAGGCCGAGGCGGTGCGGCTCTCGCTGTCCGGAGCCCGCCCGCACGAGGTGCCCGCGGCCGGGGCACGGGGCCGCGAGCGGACGCTGTACCTGCTCGACCGGGCCGCGGCCGGGCGGCTGCCGGTTGAGGGCTGAACCTGGGCCGATGTACCGCGGGTAGCAGGGCTTAGCTCGGACCGCCCGCTCCGGGACGCCGATCCCGGTCGTGATGATGGTGCCTGGCCGTCATCCGTACCACCATGATGAAGATCAGTACCGCGGTGATGACCACCAGGCCGCCGCCATTGCGGCCCGCCCCGGCCAGCGCGACCCAGATGAGCGCGAGGACGGGCAGCATCGGGCCGACGTGCGCACGGCGGGCAGGCGGCCGGCCCTGAAGCTGGTACCCGGCGGGTAGCCGGCCCGGGCCCGCCCCGAGCGCCGGATCGGCCGGCAGGTCACGGGTCAGCTCGCGGAGGCTGCCCCAGGTCTTGGCCGAGTACGCGGCGTTCATCCGCTCATCGAACTCGTCCAGGGTCAGGCGGCCCTCGCCGTGCGCATCCCGCAGGATCGCGACCACGCTCTCGCGGTCGGAGTCTGATGCACGGATCTCGCCGTCGCCCACCACGTTCGTGCCTCCCTGGCCGTTTGGCACTGCTTTTCCGAATTCTACGCGCCTCGCGGCCCAGCGGAGCGGCCGCCGGGCCCGTCTTGGCTAGGATCGCGCCGTGACCTCGGTGTCGCTGCGCAGGAGCCCCCATCGCGATCACCTGGTGGTGTGCGGAGACGATGCCCTCGCGGCCAGGACCATCGAGGAGCTCACCAGCAGGTACGGCGAGTACGTCACGGTGATCCTGCCGTCGCGGCAGCGCAACTACGGGCCGCGCATCGCCCGGCTGCCGGGGGTCAGGGTGATCGAGCGCGACGAGCTCAGCAGCGACGCGTTCCGCGACGCCAACGTCGCGTCGGCGCGGGCGCTGGCCCTGCTCCGGCAGGACGATCTCGGCAACTTCCACGCCGCGCTGCGCGCCGCGGAGCTCAATCCTGACCTGCGGATGGTCGTGGCGATCTTCAATTCCCGCCTCGGCGAGCGGGTGCGCGCCTTCTTCAGCGACTGCGCGGTGCTGTCCGGCTCGGCGATGTCCGCCCCGTCGTTCGCCGCGGCGGCCCTGGGCGAACCCGCCCCGAGCCACATCCGGCTGACCGGGCGCACGCTGTACGTGGCCAGGAGCGAGGACGTCGATCCCGCGCACGTGATCTGCGGCCTGGCCGATACCGCCGGCCCCGGCGCCCCCCGGCTGCTGCCGGCCGAGGAGACCAGCGCGGATCTCGTGCTGGCGGCGGCCGAAGGGAGGGCGCCTGACCCGCTGGAAAAGCGCCGCAGGAACCCGCTGCGCGCCGCGGCCGGGCTGGGCCGTCGGCTGCTGTGGCACAAGCTCGGCGTCGCGTTCGCGGTGCTGTTCACGGTGCTCGTGACCGGCTTCGTGCTGCTGGCCACGGCGGCGGGCTATTCGGCGCCGACCGCGCTCTACCTCACCTTCCTCGACGCGGCGGGGGCCGCCGTGGCCAGCGCCAGGGTCGCCGGGCCGGAGAGGGTCGCGCAGCTCATGCTCACGTTCGACGGGATGGCATTCATCCCGGTGGTCACCGCGGCCGTCGTCGGCGCCCGGCTGACCGGCTCGGTGCGTGCCGGCCCGAAGCCGGTTACCGACCACGTCGTGGTGGTCGGGCTCGGCAACGTCGGCACCAGGATCGCCGGCCAGCTGCATGACCTCGGCGTCGAGGTGGTGTGCGTGGACAGCAACGAGAACGCGTTCGGGGCCGACATGGCGCGGCGGCTCGGCATGCCGCTGATCGTCGGCGACACCCGCAGGGAAGAGACGCTGCGCGCCGCGAACATCCAGGCCAGCCGGGCCCTGGTGTCGGTGACGAGCAACGACATCGTCAATCTGGAGACCGCGCTGCACGCCCGCGCGCTCCGTGAGGACCTGCGCATCGTGCTGCGGCTGTTTGATGATGACCTCGCCGAGCGGGTCGAGAAGGCCATCGGCAACACGATCTCGCGGAGCGTGCCCTATCTCGCCGCCCCGGCCTTCGCCCTGGCGATGCTTGAGCACCAGGTGCTGCGCACGATCCCGGTGGGACGCCATGTGCTGCTCGTGGTGGAAATCAGAATTGCGGCCGGCTCCGACCTGGTCGGGCGCAGCCTGCGCGAGGTGCACGAGCCCGGCATCGCCCGGGTAATAGCCGTGCAGCGCCGGGGAATTCCCGCCATTGACTGGACGCCGGATCAGGCCTATCCGCTTGCGCCGCGGGACCGGCTGGTCGTGCTCGCCACGCGTGCGGGCCTCCGTCATCTTCTTGACCGCTCCGGTATGACGGACACGTCAGGCGCGGATTTCCCGCCTGATCAGGCATAGCTGACAAGAAACCTGTCCGGCTCGTCCGGAAACAAGCCGAACCTCCCAGAATGCGTGACAGGTGGGTCTCCCCGAAAGCCGATCATCGGCGTTACGCTCAGGGCAGATCTTCCATCTGGTTCAGCTGAGCCGCCTGTGAATGTGAGGAAGGTCCACTTGGTTCGCTACGTGCCGGTTCACGACCCCGGCACGGGCCTCGTTCACCGGCGCGCACACCCTCTCGGGAGGAATCACCTTGAGCGTTAATGACGACCGAATCTCTGCCGTACCCGCCTCCCCCGTCGCCCCCGCCGTCGCCCCGGCCGCCGACCCCGCGCCGCTTGGCCTCGCCGGCTTCGCGCTCACCACGTTCCTGCTGTCCGCGAAAAACGCAGGCTGGATGACGCACGCGACAGGTGATGCATGGCTGGGCTATGCGTTTGCCTACGGCGGCCTCGCCCAGTTGCTCGCCGGAATGTGGGAGTTCCGCAACAGGAACGTGTTCGGCGCGACGGCGTTCTCGACATACGGCGGTTTCTGGATCGGCCTCGCCCTGTGGGTGAAGCTGGTAGCAGGCGCCCCGCCTCCGGCCGGGGTGTCCGCGACCGTCTACGCGGCGCAGACCGGCAAGGACCTGGGCTGGATCCTGCTGGCCTTCACCGTCGTCAACACCTACCTGCTGATCTGGAGCACTCAGGTGAACCTCGCGGTGTTCACCGTGTTCCTCACCCTGGAGGCGACCGAGATCCTCCTGTTCGCGGGCAATTTCGCCGTCAACGCAAATCTCGTCAAGGCCGGCGGGTACGTCGGCGTGGTCACCGCTGTCGCGGCCTGGTACGCGTCGTCCGCCGGCATCACCAATGGCATGCCAGGCAGGCTGAAGCTGCCGGTGGGCAAGCCATTCATCAGCTAGCCAGGCAGAGCAGTCCAGACAGCGCAGTCTAGACTGGCAGTAACGCGGGTGGTCCCGGAGGTCGTGCTCCGGGACCACCCGCATTTCTCGGTAGCGTGGCAGGGGCACACGCACCGGGGAGCACGGCGGAAGGGAGGGTCATGGGAGTGGATCTTCAGGAGAAGCGGAAGCTGGATGCCGAGCGACTGGCCGACCAGGTCGCGCTGGTGAAGGCCAGAGCACGGCCGTGGCGGTCCATCATCGCGCTCGCGCTCGCGGTCGCCGCCGCGGCCGTCAACGTCGCGGAGGGGCTGACCAGCTTTCACGTGCACGGGCAGGCGACCGCCAAGCTCATCACCATCACCACCGCGGCGGCGTTCCTCGTCTTCGCGGTCGGCGCGGCCGTCGGGCTGGCGGGCAAGGCCAAGACCATGCTGGCGCCCCGGGTCGGATCGGCGCACGCCGCCGTCGTCCGCTACTCGCTCCTGCTGCTCGGCGGCGTGGTCACCCTCGTCGTCACCCTGCAGCTCTTCAAGATCCCGATCGGCCAGCTCGTACTCGGCGGCGCGATCACGGGCATCCTGCTCGGCATTGCTGCCCAGCAGACACTGGCCAACCTGTTCGCCGGCATCGTCCTGCTGCTTTCCCGGCCGTTCAGCGTCGGCCAGCGAGTTCGAGTCCGTTCCGGCGCGCTCGGCGGTCAGCTTGACGGCACCGTGACGGAAATAGGAATTACCTATGTCCGTCTGGATACCGGCGAGGGAGTCCTAGCGCTGCCCAACGCGCAGGTACTCGCGGCCGCGGTGGGACCCCTCCCCGCTGAGCATCCAGGTCAGCCAGGGCTGACCTCACGCTAACCGTCGTTAACCGCCGTCCGGTGCGGTGCTAGCCGCGACCGTTCTTGTTCTCGAAGTCGGCGAGGATGCTGCCGGGGATACGGCCGCGATCGCTGACCTCGATACCAGCACCCTTAGCCCAGGCACGGATCTCGGCGCTGCGCTGACGGTTCGCTACCGTCCGGCGCTTGCGCTTCGCAGTACCCCCCTTCAAGGACTGCCTGCGAGCGTGCTCGGCGAACTTTCCCACAATCTCGCCGAAGCGGTCACTGTGCTTCTTGCATAGGTCAATCTCGTACTCCTGGCCATCCAAGCCAAACGCGAGACTCTGATGCTGCCCGTCGGGAATCTCTTTGTCGTCGTAGTCACAGGCGTATGTGACAGACACCTTCTGCGCCACTTGCGCCCCCCTTCTCTTGCGGCAAATATATCCCGCCGCAACCCAACATAACCGCCGAGCAGTGCAACCGATTCTGATCCGGTGGATGGATGGGGATCGGCACGCCGTTCTGCAGCGTCCGGCTCGCACCGCGACCGGGCCGTTCCGGTCCGCCCATGTCGCCGTCTTGCCGACGGGACAATAGGTGACATCTACTGCCAATTTAGAACGTAATGCCGGGGCTATCAGGAAGAAAACTTTCTGCCGATCGCTGATGGCCGCGCGCAAAAGCCTTACGCTAGGCCGCTTGCGGCCAGTGAAGCCTGACCGGCAGGTTTAGCGGCGCGGTAATGAACCCCGATACCAAATGCGCGCACTGCGTGGCCAGCCGAATACCCGTGCGATACGCCAGTTCGGCCGACGGCCCCGCCGGGCCGTCGCGTTTTACCTCGTGATGACTCTGTGATGACCCCGTGATGACCCTCTGGCGCCGTAACGATAGGTGTAACTTTTGCCCGTGTTCCGGCCATGCAATCGGACGTAACCCACGATTCCCTATCGTAATTTGGGGCAAATTCGGCTTCGCGGAAAGGCAGTCGAAGTGCCATCGACGCCCGCCAGTGACGGTCGAAGCGCCATCGGCACCCGCTGGTGGCGCTGAAAGCGCACATCGACTGCCTTGGGCGAGCAGGACAGCGACGGCCAGCCAGGCCATGGGCGTCGATGTGCGGTTCGCTGCCCACCGGAGGGGGTCAAAGCGCACATCGACCCCCGTGCCGGGGCTGGGGCGGCGCCCGGACGCATGGTGGTCGATGCGCGGATTCGGGGGCTGGGGCGGCGCCCGGACGCATGGTGGTCGATCCGCGGATTGCTTCCCTCTGTTGGGACTCAATGCGCACATCGACCGCCCTGGCTCATCGGGTGAGGGGCGGTCGGTGGTCCGGCAGGCCAGGGCGGCAGACCGGCGGCGGCCTGGGACAGTCCGGGGTTCAGATGATCATGAAGTGATGGGGGCCGGTGCGGTGGTCGCCTCCTCGGCGAGTGGCACAACGCGGCTCCAGCCGAACGGTATTCCGCGATGGCAATTAGGTGCGGCCCGGGGAACACAGCCGCACCGGCCGAGTGTCAGGAACGACCACGGGACGGGCGATATTCCCGCTCCAGCGGTTCTTCGTCCGCCGGGCCGTAGCCGAAGTGATCCGGCTCCTGGCGGTCCGGGTGCGCCGGACCGCCGAAGGCATCAGCGGGCGGCGCGAAGGCCCCCGCGGGCGGCGGGAAGGGCTCTGCGGGCGGCGGCGCATACCCGGCGGCCGGCGACGCCGGCTCGAAGGCTCCGCGCTGGCCGGCCGCTCCGGTGTACCCGCGGCCGGCCGTCTCGCCGTACCCGGGGCCGGGGGTCTCGCCGTATCCGGGGCCGACCATCTCGTCGTGTCGGGGGCCGACGGTCTCGCGGTAACCGGTGCTAGCGGCCTCGCGGTGTCCGGGGCTGGCCGCCTCGCGGTGTCCGGGGCTGGCGGCCTCGCGGTGTCCGGGGCTGGCCGTCTCGCCGTACCCGGGGCTGGCCGTCTCGCCGTAACCCGGGCCGGGAGGCCCGCCGTAACGCTGGTCGGCCGAATCGCTGGCGTATCCGGCACCGACCGCCGGGCCGCCGCGCCCCGGGCCTGCCGCCGCGCCGCCGTATCCCTGGCCGACCGTCTTGCCTTGGCCCCGGTCGGCGGCGTCCTTGCCTCGGCCCCGGCCCGCGGCGTCGCGGTTACCCTGGCCGGCGGCGCCGCGATTATTCCGGCCGGCGGCCTCGCCGTAGCCCCGGCTGGCCCGCTCGCTGCCGTATCCCTGGCCGACCGTCTCCAGGCCGTAGCCTCCGTTGAGCGCCCCGAAGGTATCGGTCATTGGGCCCGGCAGGTAGCCCTGCTCGGCGCCGTACCCGTCGCTCAGCGGATCGGCCTCAGGTTCGCCCGGCTCCGCCTGGCCCTCCTCGTAGTCCTGTCCCGCGTAGTCAGGCTCGGCGTAATCGTGTCCCGCGTAGCCGGGTGGCGCGTACTCCTGCCCGGCATAGTCCGGGCCTGCATGGGCATCTCCGGCGTAGCCCGGCCCGGCATAGTCCTGCTCCGCATGGCCGGGCGCCGCGTAGTCCTGGTCCGGGTAGCCGGGCGCCGCGTAGTCCTGCTCTGCGGCGTACCCGAGCCGGGGATCGGGCCCGCCGGGCTCGTGCTGCCCCTGGCCCGCGCGGCCCTGGTTGGCCTGCCCCTGGTCTGCGCGCCACCGGCCTACCGGCAGCGGTCCGGTCGGCGTGACCTGGCCCGCAGGGCCGGCCGCCAGGGGGGCGGGCGCGCCTGACGACGGATCCCGGTAACCGCCGCGCTCCTGGCCTTCGGGCCAGCCCGGCTGCTGATATCCGGCCTGGTCCCGGTACCCGCCCGGCTCCTCGTACTCACCCGGCCCGCCGCGCTCGCCGCGCTCGACGCGCTCGCCGTACTCACCCAGCCCGCCGCGCTCGCCCCGCTCGCCGTATTCGCCCGGCCCGCCATAGTGAGCCGGCCCGTCGTAGTCGCCTGGCGGCTGGCTCGCGTACCCGCCCGCGTATTGGGCGTCCTGGCCGTACCCGAAGCCATTGTCGTGGGCCGCAGGCTGCTGATACCCGGCGCCGCCGTAGCCGGGACCGGAGGGCTCGTCGAAGGAATCGGGCCTGGCCGCGGCCAGCGGACCGGGTGGCATGGCCGAAGGACCGGCGGCCACCGTCGGCGGGCCTCCCCCCATCGGCGGCGGCCCGGCCGCCGTATGCGGTGATCCGCGGTCAACTGCCCCCGGCGGGCCGTGCCTGAGCGTCTCGACCATCCGGGGCAGCTCGCTGATGGGCAGCCGGAAGGTACCCGTGCACGTGTCTCCATGCCAGATGCTGAAGACCGCCACGCCCGTTTCGGCATACCAGCTCAGCCGCATGGTGCGAGAATCTCCGCGTACATCGAAGAAAACCTCGCCTAGGCGGGGCAGCGGGGCCGCGTCAGGCGCAGACATGATGCCCATCGTGACCCCGAACCCCGGAGCTTGTCTAGCTGATCTCCGCAAGGAGGCGCGCCGGCGGCTGGCCCAGAGTCTTAACGAGCTTGCCGGGCGCGGAAATTTCCAACGCGACACGGCTGGGGAATTTGCCGCCCTGGCTGCGGAGCGCCGTCGCCTGATGGCATGATTGGCCACGGAGCACAACCGCGGATCATGCCCGTGCCGGGCGGCGTCCCGCTTTTCCGTCGCTACGGCCGAATCGGCATGGTAATGCCCGCAAGGCTCATCGGCCGACGCGTACGGGAACACGACGACGGCGCGGCACGTTGCAGTAACCGACGGGGCATTCGGTGCGACTCGCGAGACTGCGCGGGTCCAGCTTAGCGCTCCGGCAGAGCAATTCGGACAGCAGAATCAGCCGGACAGCACGATCAGTCCGGACAGCAGAGTATCGAGACCCATTTGAGACTGGTTGAGGGTGATCACGTCATGTCTGAGGCACGTCGGCAAGCAGCTGTGCTGCCCCGCCCAAACTGGGGGTGGCAGGATGCTGCCGCATGCCGCGGCGAGAATCTCCTCCTCTTTTTCGGGCCCGATGGTGAGCGGCAGCCCGAGCGCGACCTGCGCGAGCGCAAGGCCAAGATTGTCTGCGCGAGCTGCCCGGTTCGCGGCGAGTGCCTGAACTACGCCGTGTCCCGGCCGGAGAAGTACGGCACCTGGGGCGGCCTGAACGAGGATGAGCGCTCGTCCGAGCGCCGTCGGCGGATGCGCCGGGCCAACGCGGCCTGACGATCCGTACCCGGCCTGGCGAGCATCGCCGGCTAGACCCGCAGGCCTAGCCGGCCTCGCGGCGGCATTCGAGCAGCTGCAGCACGTCGGAGTCCGTGAGCTGGCCAAACACCGCGTACCACTCCCCCACGGCGCGGAACGTTGCCGGGGTAACCAGCACGATCACCCGGTCGGCCTCGCGCGTCATCGCAGCGGCCGAGGCGGTCGCGGCCACCGGCACCGCCAGCATGGTCGGCCCGGCTAGCGCGCTGCGCAGCGTGCGCAGCGCGGCCCGGGCCGTCACGCCGGTGGCCAGGCCGTCGTCCACGACGATCACCGCCCGTCCGGCTACCTCCGGCGGCGGCTGCCCGCCGCGGTATACGCGGACCCGCCGGGCGAGTTCGGCCCGCTCACGGGCGACCGTCGGCTCGAGCGCGAAACGGGTCAGCCCGAGCCGGGCCAGGATCGCCGCGTCGTAGACCGGCTCCCCTCCCTCGGCGATGGCGCCCACGCCGAACTCGGGCTGGCGGGGATGCCCGATCTTCCTCGTGACCAGGACATCGAGCGGTGCCTGCAGCGCATCGGCCACCTCCCGGGCGACCGCTACCCCGCCGCGCGGCAGGCCGAGTACCAGCGGCTGGCGCCACGACGGGTCTGCCGCGGCGCGCCGCAGCCGGGCGCCGAGCAGCCGCCCGGCGGCCCGGCGGTCGGCGAAGGGCAGATCGGCGATCACCGGATCATCCGCTCAGCTCGTCAGTTCTCCCGCTCTTAACCCCTTACCCAGGGCAGAATGTGCGCACCCACCCCCGACCGGGAGAGAATGACCGGCATGATCTGCGTTGCGTGCAGACAGCACCATCACGACGACTGCCCGGGCGGCAGCTGGTGCGACTGCCAGCACCAGCCGCCGGACGCCCCGCCGCAGCCGCAGCTCGGCTGGATCCGCCAGGGATAACCGGAATAGCCCGCGCCCCTGCCCCGGTTAGCACGGGTGTGACATACGCCGCGCGGGACTCCAGGCCCGAAATGACCTGGACAATCCCGATGGCGGCGTGTGATTCTGCTGGTATGGGTACCGCGGATCCGCTCCTCGTCGCGCGCAGGCACATTGACCTGCAGCGCGTCCGCAGTGCCATGTGTTGTTGCGGTCGCTGACTACCGCCCGTGAGCTAGCCGGGCGTGTGCGGCGGCCGAGGCAGCTTAGGCTGCTCGCTGGCTTGCGGCCAGCTTCGCTATAGCCCGCAGTGCCAGCCCGGGGGGACGCCCCCCGGCCCCCGTCGCGCGCGTCCCCGACCGGAAGGACGCGCCGCATGCCAGCAGGAACGGTCCACTCCCCGCCGCACCGCGGCGAGGGTCAATGGGCACTCGGCTACCGAGAGCCGCTCAACAAGAACGAAGAGGCCAAGAAGAACGACGACGGCCTGAACGTCCGCCAGCGGATCATTGACATCTACGCCAAGCGCGGCTTCGACTCGATCGACCCGGCCGACCTGCGCGGCCGGTTCCGCTGGTACGGGCTGTACACCCAGCGCAAGCCAGGCATCGACGGCGGCCGCACCGCGCTGCTCGAGCCCGAGGAGCTTGACGACCGCTACTTCATGCTCCGGATCCGGATCGACGGCGGCCAGCTGGACGGCCCCCAGCTGCGGGTCATCGGGGATATCTCGCAGCGCTACGCCCGCGGTACGGCGGACGTCACCGACCGGCAGAACATCCAGCTGCACTGGGTGCGGATCGAGGACGTGCCCGCCATCTGGACGGCGCTGGAGTCGGTCGGGCTGTCCACCACCGAGGCATGCGGCGACACGCCCCGGGTCATGCTCGGCTGCCCGGTAGCCGGGATCGACGACGGCGAGGTGATCGACGCCACGCCGGAGATCCAGCAGACGCAGGACCGCTACCTGGGTGACCCGGCCTTCTCCAACCTGCCGCGCAAGTTCAAGACCGCGATGAGCGGGTGCGCGGCCCAGTGCACCGTGCACGAGATCAACGACGTGGGGTTCGTCGGGGTGCTGGACGACAACGGGGAGCCCGGCTACGACCTGTGGGTCGGCGGCGGGCTGTCCACCAACCCGAAGATCGGCGTGCGGCTCGGCGCCTTCGTCCGCCCCGGTCAGGTGTCCGAGGTGTGGGCCGCGGTCGTCTCGCTCTTCCGGGACTACGGCTACCGGCGGCTGCGGCACAGGGCCCGGCTGAAGTTCCTGGTCGCGGACTGGGGGGCGCAGCAGTTCCGCGAGGTGCTGGAGAAGGAGTACCTGGGCTATGCGCTGCCCGACGGCCCGCCGCCTGGCCCGCCACGGGCCGGCCGCCGGGACCACGTGGGCGTCCACCGGCAGCGCGACGGCCGGTACTACGTGGGCTTCGCGCCCCGGGTGGGGCGGCTGACCGGCGAGGCCCTCGGCCTGATCGCCGACCTGGCCGGCCGGTACGGCAGCGGCCGGGTGCGCACCACCGCCGAACAGAAGATGATCATCCTGGACGTCCCAGGGGAGCGCACCGCGGATCTGGCGGCCGAGCTGGCCGCCGCTGACCTGCAGGTCACGCCGAGCGTGTTCCGGCGGCACACGATGGCCTGCACCGGCATCGAGTTCTGCAAGCTGGCCATCGTGGAGACCAAGGCACGGGCGTCCGGCCTGATCGACGAGCTGGAGCGGCGGCTGCCGGACTTCACCGAGCCGGTCACCATCAACGTGAACGGCTGCCCGAACTCCTGCGCCCGCATCCAGACCGCCGACATCGGGCTGAAGGGCTCCCTGGTCACCGACGCGGCAGGCCGCCAGGTGGAGGGGTTCCAGATTCACCTGGGCGGCAGCCTGAACGGCGGTGACGCCGCAGACTCCGGCTTCGGCCGCAAGGTGCGCGGGCTGAAGACCACCGCGGAGCAGCTGCCCGACTACATCGAGCGGGTGCTGCGCAGATTCTCGGCCGACCGCCAGCCGGGCGAGACCTTCGCCGCGTGGGCTGGCCGGGCCAGTGAGGCGGACATCACATGACCGAGCGCGCTGTTCCTTTTTACTGCCCCTACTGCGGAGAAGAAGACCTTGAACCCGACGCGCAGGATGGCTCGTGGCAATGTCGGAGCTGCACCCGGGGTTTCCGGCTACGCTTTGCCGGGATCGGAGTGTTCCCTATGACGCCCGCAGCGAAGGCCGGAACGATCAGGAGGAACGAAGCGGCATGGCAGAGCTAACCGAGTGGCCGGAGGGCGACGTGCCGAAGCCCTCCGCGCAGCTGGCCGCCGACGCCGCCGACAGGCTCGAGGGTGCCACCGCGCAGGAGATCGTGCAGTGGGCGGCCGACACCTTCGACGACAGGCTCTGCCTCACCTCGTCGATGACCGACGCGGTGCTGATCCACCTGGCGTCGCTCATCCAGCCGGGCATCGACGTACTCTTCCTGGACACCGGGTACCACTTCGCCGAGACCATCGGCACCAGGGACGCGGTCGCGACCGTGTACCCGGTGAACGTGATCAGCGTCACCCCGAGCCGGACGGTGCCGGCTCAGGACGCCGAGTTCGGGCCGCAGTTGTACGCCAGGAATCCCGACTTCTGCTGCCGTATGCGCAAGGTGAAACCGCTGGAGCGCGCCCTGGCACCCTACGACGCGTGGCTGACTGGCGTGCGGCGGGACGAGACGGCCGCACGGCGCCGCACCCGTGCGGTCGAGTGGGACGCCAGGCGCCAGATGGTCAAGGTGAACCCGATCGTCGGCTGGACCCAGGAGCAGGTCGAGGCGTACATCGCCGAGCACGGCATCCTGGTGAACCCGCTGGTCTATGACGGCTACCCGTCCATCGGCTGTGGCCCCTGCACGCTGCGGATCGAGCCCGGCGCGGACCCGCGCAGCGGACGCTGGGCGGGCACGGGAAAGAGCGAGTGCGGCATCCACGACTGACGCCGCCGGCGGGCGTCGTCCCGCCGGCTCCCCTGGCCCGGCTGGCCGACCGGCTGCCGCCGCTGCTCGCGGTCGCGCACGGCAGCCGGGACCCCCGGGCCGCGGGATGCGTCGAAGAGCTGCTTGACCGCGTGCGGCATCGCGCGGCCGAGGTGGGGCTGGCTGGCCTGCGGGTGCACGCCAGCTACCTCGGCCACGGGCTGCCGTCGGCCGGCCAGGCGCTGAGCGCGCTGGACGGCGGCCCGGTGGTGGTGCTTCCGCTGCTGCTGACCGCCGCCTACCACAGCAAGATCGACCTGCCGGCCGCGCTCGCGGCCGCTCCGCCGCGGCTGCGGATCGGCTACGGCGCCACGCTCGGCCCGGATCCGCTGCTGATCAGCGCGCTGGAGCGGCGGCTGGCCGAGCAGGGCATCGACCTGGGCGATCCCGGCACGGTGGCGGGCACCTCGGTGGTGGTGGCCGCCGCCGGGTCATCCGACCCGGCCGCATCGGCCGCCGTGACCGGGCTTGCGGCGCACTGGCAGGCGCTGCGCGGCTGGCGTGACGTCGTGCCCGGCTACGCCTCGGCCGCGGCGCCCAGCCCGGCCGCTGCGGTGGCCGGGCTGCACGCGGGCGGCGCGCGGCGTGTCGTGGTGGCCAGCTACCTGCTCGCCCCTGGCCGGTTCGCCGACCAGGTCCGCGCCGGCGGGCTCGCGGCCGGCGCCGCGACGGTCTCCGGAGTGCTCGGCGCGGCACCTGAGCTGGCCGACATCGTGCTGCGCCGGTACGCGTCCGCCCGCCATGCCCTGGTCGGTGAGCACCTGCGGATAGCCTGAGCGGATGCAGTCCTGGCCGGGGAGCCCGTACCCGCTCGGCGCGACCTGGGACGGTGCGGGCACCAATTTCGCGCTGTTCTCCGGGGTTGCACAGCGAGTAGAGCTGTGCCTGGTCGACGGCGCGGGCGGGCAGCGGCAGGTCGAGCTCACCGAGGTCGACGGGTCGGTATGGCACGGTTACCTCCCCGGCGTCGGCCCAGGCCAGCGGTACGGCTACCGGGTGCACGGACGCTTCGACCCCGGCCTCGGCCTGCGCTGCAATCCGGCCAAGCTGCTGCTCGACCCGTACGCCCGGGCCATCGAGGGCGGGGTCCGCTGGGCCGATCCGGTGTTCGGCCACCAGCCCGACGACCGGGACGCCGCGAGCGAAACCGACAGCGCCCCGTTCGTGCCGCGCAGCGTGGTGGTCGCCGCGGACTTCGACTGGGGCGGCGACCGCCCGCCGCGCACGCCGTGGACCGACACGGTCATCTACGAGGCGCACGTCCGCGGCCTGACCCTGCGGCACCCGCAGGTCCCGGCCGCGCTGCGCGGCAGCTACGCCGGCCTGGCGCATCCCGCGATCATCGGGCACCTGCGGCGGCTCGGCGTGACCGCGGTCGAGCTGATGCCGGTCCACCAGCACGTCTCCGAGCGCGCGCTGGCGGCGCGCGGGATGTCCAACTACTGGGGCTACAACTCGATCGGGTTCTTCGCCCCGCACAGCGGCTACGCCTCATCAGGCGGGCAGGGCGAGCAGGTGACCGAGTTCAAGGCGATGGTCAGGGCGCTACACGAGGCCGGGATCGAGGTGATCCTCGACGTGGTCTACAACCACACGGCCGAAGGCGGCCAGTCCGGCCCGACGCTCTGCTTCCGCGGCATCGACAACGCCGCGTACTACCGGCTGTGGGACGACGACCCCCGCTATTACACGGACTACACCGGCTGCGGCAACAGCCTGAACGTCCGCCACCCGTACGCGCTCCAGCTGGTCATGGACTCGCTGCGGTACTGGGTCGCGGACATGCACGTGGACGGCTTCAGGTTCGATCTCGCCCCGGCGCTAGCCCGCGAGTACGGCGAGGTGGACCAGTTCTCCGCCTTCTTCCGGATGGTGCAGCAGGATCCGCTGCTGGCCGGGGTCAAGCTGATCGCCGAGCCGTGGGACGTCGCCGCGGGCGGGTACCAACAGGGAAATTTCCCGCCGCCCTGGTCGGAGTGGAACGGCAGGTACTCCGATACAGTGCGCAACTTCTGGCGCGGGCAGCAGTCTGCCCTGCCGGAGTTTGCCTACCGGCTCACCGGCTCCAGCGACCTGTTCCAGGCCGGCGGCCGCAAGCCCGGTGCATCGGTCAACTACATCACCTGCCACGACGGCTTCACGCTGGCTGATCTGGTCAGCTACGACCGCAAGCATAACGAGGCCAATGGCGAGGAGAACCGCGACGGCACCGACGACAACCGGTCATGGAACTGCGGCGCGGAGGGCCCGTCCGATGACCCGGAGATCACCAGGCTCCGGGCCCGGCAGAAGCGGAACATGCTCGTCACGCTGTTTTGCTCGCAAGGCGTTCCGATGCTGCTCGCCGGGGACGAAATCGGCCGCAGCCAGGGCGGCAACAACAACCCGTACTGCCAGGACAACGGGGTGTCCTGGGTGGACTGGACCGGGCTCGACCGGGAAGCTGACCTGCTCGCCTTCGCCTGCGCGGCTGCCCGGCTGCGGCGCGAGCATCCCGTCTTCCGGCACCGCGGGTTCTTCCGCGGCCGTGCGGCGGGAACGGGGAGGCGGGCGGGGGGGCACGCCGGCGGGCTGCCGGACATCGTCTGGCTGACCGTGTCCGGCCAGGAGATGACCGACGGCGACTGGCACGCCCGGCGGCGGCTGGCGGTGTTCCTGAACGGAGCGGCGATCAGCGATCCCGGCCCGCGCGGCGAGACCGTCCGTGACGACAGCTTCCTGCTGCTGTTCAACGGTCAGGGCGAGCCCGTCGCCTTCACGCTGCCGGATGCGAGGTTCGGCGCGCAGTGGGACATCGTGCTGGATACCTCGGCCAAGCCGGATGAGCCGGCCGGCACCGGGCGTCCGGCTGCCGGCCAGGCCGCGGCCGGCCGTCAGGTCGCCGTCGACAGCCGGGCGGTGCTGGTGCTGCGGGCGGCCGGCCGGGTCAGCGGTGACCCGATATCGTCGCCGTGATCAGCACCAGGATGAAGGTCGCCAGCCCGCCGAGCCCGTGCAGTACCACCACGCAGGCGCGCACATGCCGCCCGCCCTGCGCGGCGTGCCGCCCGCCGATGCCGGTGAGCCACTGGGTCAGCAGCATGAGCCCGATCAGCACCGAGCCGCACAGCATCCCGAACGCGCCCCAGGCGTACGCGAGCTCGCCGCGGGCCAGGAACGCGATCCAGAGCGCAAGGCCGGCCAGCGCCAGCACCGGATGACCGATGATCACGATGACCGGGTACCTGGTCACGCTGGTTGCCTGGCGGCCGCCTCGCCCGCGCAGCATGCCGATCCCGCCGCGGACCTGCCAGCCGAGCAGGTACAGGCCAACGCATGCGGTGCTGGACCACGCGATCAGAGCGGCGAGCCGCACATTTCCTCCCCACCCTGCTGCACGCTGCATTCTGCATATAGCACGATTTACCGCACATCACCAGCGCGGTCCCGGCCCCTTACTCCCCCCGATTCCCCGTTCACCCGGATATCTCTGCGGCGGCCCAGGATGCTACGCATCACCACAGGTCACATTGGCGGCAGCGGCCCCAATGTCTGGTTGACTGCTGACCGTGCGATTGATCCTTCCGGCCGGCGCGCCAGCACCGGACCTGGCCAGACTGTATGCCTATCCCGATGTGCCGTGGGTGCGCGCGAACATGGTGACGAGCGTGGACGGCGCCGCCGAGGTGGGCGGCCGCAGCCGCGGCCTGTCCAGCAACGCCGACCGGAAGCTGTTCGCGCTGCTCCGCACGCTGTGCGACGTCATCCTGGTCGGCGCGGGCACGGCCAGGGCCGAGCGGTATACTGCCGTCCGGCCGGACGAGCTTCCGCCCGGCCTGCGGGACGGCCGTCCGCCGGTGCCGCCGATCGCCGTGGTCACCCGGCGGCTCAGCCTGGACCTGGCCAGCCCGCTGTTCACCGCCGCGCAGCCCGGCTGCCGCACGGTGGTGATCACCACCGAGGAGGCCCCGGCTGAGCTGCGCGCCTCGGCACTGCGCGTCGCGGACGTCATCGTGGCCGGCCTGGACAGCGTCGACCTGGCCGCCGCCCTGCACGCCCTGGCCGAGCAGGGTTACCCGCACGTGCTGGCCGAAGGCGGCCCGCAACTGCTCGGCCAGCTCGCCGACACCGAACTGCTGGACGAGCTGTGCCTCACGGTCAGCCCGCTGATCGTCCGCGGCGGCGCGGGCCGGATCATGTCGGGCCCGGGCCCGGGCTCGGCGGGCCTGCTCGACCTGCGGCATCTGCTCGAGGACGACGGCTGCCTGTTCTGCCGCTACACGCGCAAGCCCGCGGCGATAGCCTGAGCATCGCGCGCCGATACCAGGAGACGACGATGCCACTGCACGGCAAGGTGGGCGAGGACGACCGCGACGCCGACCTCGACATCAACCCGGTCTATGTTCGCGAGGCGGGCAGCGAGGTGCCTCGCTACCGCATGCCCGCGCGCGGCATGCTGCCCGACACCGCCCTGCAGGTGGTGCGCGACGAGCTCATCCTGGACGGGAACGCGCGGCTGAACCTCGCCACGTTCGTCACCACCTGGATGGAGCCGCAGGCCGCGCAGCTGATGGCCGAGTGCTTCGACAAGAACATGATCGACAAGGACGAGTACCCGCAGACCGCGGAACTGGAGCGGCGCTGCGTGAACATACTCAGCCACCTGTGGCACGCCCCGGACGGCAGCCTGGCGCCGGGCTGCTCGACCACCGGATCCAGCGAGGCCTGCATGCTCGGCGGCATGGCGCTGCTGTGGCGGTGGCGGGCCGCCCGTGGCGCGGCCGCTGGTAAACCCAACCTGGTGATGGGCGCGAATGTCCAGGTCTGCTGGGAGAAATTCTGCCGCTACTGGCAGGTGGAGCCGCGGCTGGTGCCGATGGAGCTTGGCCGGCTGCACCTGACCGGTCCCGAGGCCGCCGCCCGGTGCGACGAGAACACGATCGGCGTGGTCGCCGTGATGGGCTCCACCCAGGACGGCAGCTACGAGCCCGTGCTGCAGATCAGCGAGTCGCTCGACCGGCTGCAGGCCGAACGGCAGCTCGATGTCCCCGTCCACGTGGACGGGGCCTCCGGCGGCTTCGTCGCCCCGTTCCTGAGCCCCGACCTGTCCTGGGACTTCCGGGTGCCGCGGGTGCAGTCCATCAACGCCTCCGGCCACAAGTACGGCCTGGTGTACCCGGGCGTCGGCTGGATCGTCTGGCGCGAGCGGGACGCGCTCCCCGAGGATCTCGTGTTCCGGGTGAATTACCTCGGCGGCGACATGCCGACGTTCGCGCTGAACTTCTCCCGGCCCGGCGGGCACGTCGCGGCGCAGTACTACAACTTCATCCGGCTGGGCTTCGAGGGCTACCGGCGGGTCCAGCAGAATTGCCAGGACATCGCCCGCCACCTGTCAGGAAAAATCGCCGAGATCGGCCCGTTCGAACTGCTCACCGACGGCAGCGAACTGCCGGTTTTCGCGGTCAAGCTCCGTGACCAGGCTGCCGGATATTCGGTCTTTGATATTTCCGAACGACTCCGCCAGCGAGGCTGGCTGGTTCCGGCCTACACATTCCCTGAGAACCTGACCGACACCAGCGTGCTGCGCTTCGTCATTCGCAATGGTTTCAGCCGGGACATGTCGGACATCCTGCTGTCCGACATCCGCGCCCAGGTGAAGGCGCTGGAAAAGCACCCGCACCCCGGCAGCAGCGGCCACACCCCGCTCGTCCCTCCCGAGACCCGCCAGCCCTTCTCCCACTAGCGGGCCGGGCCGGTCACGTCACCGTGTCGTCCTGGGTATGGACGGCTGCTTCTGCCCCCTGCCGCCCGCCCGTACTCCACGCCCCCAACTGGATAGGTCCCCGAGCCGGCTGGCTCGGGGACCCATCGACGTGCTAGTCGCTGCTATGCGAAAGCGTCCTTAGACGCCAACCGGGCTGCCGCAGCCGCCGCCGCCGGACGTGTTGCATACCCTGACCGATATTCCGGTGAAGTTCTGGTTGGACTTGCCGTTGGACCAGTTCACCCCGACGTTGCCGGTGGAACTGTAGCCTGCGCTCTTGATCGGGAAGAATTCGTACTGCGCCCCTGGCTGAAGGGTGTAAGCGACCAGCAGATACGTACTACCGCCTGGGCAGTGGTTATTCCAGAGCTCACCCCAGATATGAATGTCTCCTGCCATCGAAAGCGGGTCCTCATCCCACTGTATGTTTCCGTTGAAGCCGCCGCAGCTATTCCTCGGAGACACGCCCTGAGTCGCGGCGTTGGCGGCTGTCGCTGTACCGAGGAACATTCCCGCGACGCACGCCACTACCGCGGCGGGACGCCAGAACCTCTTGAGAATGCTCATGCAGATATCCTCTCTCGATGGTGGGCAGGGGTGTCTGACCCATGCCTGCGGGGTGCCAAATTGCTGACTGCCAGCGCCATTGATGATGATCACGCTGCCCATTCCTACGCAGGCAGCCTGCGTCGGCGGTGTATCGCCGGCGTAACGGCTCGGTTGCCGTGCAGGTGACGTCCGGTGCGCCAGGGGGGATCGGTGCACAGTGAGATGATCAGCTTGGAGGCGGTGGCCGTGACCGTGACCGTGCAAGCAGAGTTCGGGATGCTGGGACCATTGCGGGTGCGGTCCGGCGAGGCGGAGTTCCGGGTGCCGGCGGCGAGGCAGCGTGTGGTGCTCGCGGCGCTGGCCGTCCGGGCCCGGCAGGCGGTGTCCTTTCAGCATCTGGCCGAGGTCATCTGGGACGGCGCGCCGCCGGCCAAGCCGGAGGTGGCAGTACGCAACTACGTGAGCCGGCTGCGGCAGGCGCTTGGCCCGGTCGGCGAGCGGATCGTCACCGAGGCTCCCGGGTACCTGCTGGAGGCCGCCGACGACGAGGTGGACCTGCTGGCCTTCATCCGGCTGTGCCACGAGGGCGGGTCGGCCCTGCACGCGAGCGCCTGGCAGCAGGCCTCCGACCTGCTGGGCGAGGCGCTGCGCCTGTGGCGCGGGGTCCCGCTGGCGGACATCCCGTCCCGGTCGCTGCGGGACGAGCACGTGCCGGTACTGGAGTCGCTGCGGCTGCAGGCCACCGAATGGCGGCTGGAGGCCGGGTTGCACACGGGCCGACACAGCGAGTTGGTGCCCGAGCTGGAGGCGCTGGCCAGGGAGCAGCCGCTGCACGAGCGCTTCCGCGCGCAGCTCATGATCGCCTTGTACCGGTCCGGCCGCCAGGCCGAAGCGCTGGCCGCCTTCCGGAGCGGCCGTGCCGCGCTGGTCGACGAGCTCGGCATCGAGCCGGGGCCGGATCTTCAGGAGCTGCACCAGCGGATCCTGGCCGCCGACCCCGGCCTGCTGCTGGACGCACGGCCCGCCGGCCCGGACCAGCCATCCGAGCCGACGCCGGCGCCTGTGCCGGTCAAGGCGCAGGCACAGGCCCAGGCACAGGCACCGGCGCCACCGCGTCAGATGCCGACCGACCTGCGGCACTTCGTCGGCAGGAAGGACGAGCTGACCAGGCTCGACCAGCTGCTCACCGAGGTCGGCCGGCCAGGCGGCACGGTCGTGATCTCGGCCATCGGCGGCACCCCGGGAATAGGCAAGACCGCGCTGGCGGTGCACTGGGCGCACCGGGTGTCCGGCGAATTCCCTGACGGGCAGCTGTACGTCAACCTGCAGGGCTTTCACTCGTCCGGCTCGCCGGTGCCCCCGGCGGAGGCAGTCCGCGATTTCCTCGACGCCCTCGGCACGCCGCCAGAGCGGATCCCGGCCCGGCCGGAGGCGCAGGCCGCGCTGTACCGCACGCTGGTCACCGGAAAGCGGCTGCTGATCGTGCTGGACAATGCGCGCGACGGCGACCAGGTTCGCCCGCTGCTGCCCGGCTCACCCGGCTGCCTGGTCCTGATCACCAGCCGGGCCACGCTGGCCGGCCTGGCCGCCGCCGACGGCGCTCACCTGATCGCCCTGGACCGGCCGACCGAAAGCGAAGCCCGCGGCCTGCTGGCCCGCCGACTGGGCCCGGACCTGATGACCGCCGAGCCGTGGGCGGCCGATGAGCTGATCGAGCTGTGCGCGCGGCTGCCGCTGGCGCTGAGCGTCGCCGCCGCCCGGGCCGCGGCCCGGCCCCGCTTCCCGCTCGCCGCCGTGGCGGCCGAGCTGCGCGAGACCGCCGGGCGGCTGGATGCCCTCGACGCCGGGACCGCGGCCAGCAGCGTGCAGGCGGTGTTCTCCTGGTCGTACGAGCAGCTGAGCGAGCCGGCCGCCAGGATGTTCCGGCTGCTCGGCGTTCATCCCGGCCCTGACGTCTGCGCTGCGGCCGCCGCCAGCCTGGCCGGTCTGCCGATGCCGGCGGCGCGGGCGGCGCTGCGGGAGCTGACCGCCGCCAGCCTGCTCACCGAGCATCTCCCCGGCCGATATGCCTTCCACGACCTGCTCCGCCTCTACGCGGCCCGGCAGGCCGAGGCCCGCGACACCGGCCGGGAGCGCAGGGCCGCGGTGCGCCGGATGCTCGAGCATTACCTGCACACCGCCGCGGCCGCCGCCTGCGCGCTCGACGCGGCTCAGGACATGCTGGCCGACGGCGTACCCGAGGCCGGCGTGGTCCCGGAGGCCATCACCGACCGCGATCAGGCGCTGGCCTGGTTCAGCGCCGAGCACAAGGTGCTGCTGGAGTGCGTCGGGCAGGCGTCCAGGGACGATTTCGACCGCCACGCCCGGCAGCTTGCCTGGACCCTGGTGGCCTACTTCGACCGGGCCGGGCACTGGCAGGACCTGGCCGCTTCCCAGCGTGTCGCGCTGGCCCCGGCGGGCCGGCTGGGCGACCAGGACGGGCAGGCCCGCACGCACCGCAACCTGGGTCGCGCGCACGTCAGGCTCGGCCAGCCCGAGCAGGCCCGCGCGCACCTCAGCCAGGCGATCGAGCTGTCCCGCGGCACCGGAGACCTGGCGGGCGAGGCCCGCGCCCATCTCAGCATGAGCGTGACGTTGCAGCTCGAGCACCGTCTCGACGAATCGCTGGCCAGCAGCCTGGGCGCCCTGAGCCTGGCCGAGTCCGCCGACAGCCTGATCCTGCAGGCCACCGCCTGCAACAACGCCGGATTCGGCTACGCCATGCTAGGCGACTACCAGAAGGCGCTCGGCTATTGCCAGCGGGCTCTCGACCTGTGCCGCCAGGTCGACAGCCCGTCGCTGGAGGCCAGCATCTCCGACAGCCTCGGCTACGCCTACCACCAGCTCGGCGCCTACCACCAGGCCACCGTGAGCTACCTGCACGCGTTCGGCCTGTTCCGCGCCCTCGGCGCCCGCGGCATGTCCGCCTCGACCCTCAGCAACCTCGGCGACACCCAGTACGCCGCCGGGGACGTCGCGACCGCGCACGACACCTGGCGGCAGGCGCTGGCCATCCTGGAGGACCTGAACCACCCGGACGCCGGCCAGGTCCGCGCCAAGCTGCACGAGGGACCGCCGCAGCGCGCATCCGTTGCGGCCCGGCCGACGCGAACCGGCACGGAATGAATCGATGGCGTGCTAGTCAGGCTCCCTGGCGCAGCCGGTCCAGTGCCTCGGCCAGTATTGCCGCCCCGTCCTCGTCGCTGCGCCGTTCCTTCACGTAGGCCAGGTGCGTCTTGTAGGGCTCGACGCGCGGCGGCGCCGGCGGGTTCTGCTCGTCCTGCCCGGCGGGGAAACCGCACCGCGGGCACTCCCAGATATCGGGCACCGCCGCATCGGTGGCAAAGCTCGGACGGGTTTCGTGCCGGTTCGAGCACCAGAAAGACACCCATACCCGCGGCGCGGACTCGCCGCGCTCGGCCTCGCCCATCGGCCCCGCGCCGACCCTGCTGCCGCGGATGGCGTTGCCACTGCTCACGGAATACCCTCCTGGATTTGCGGTCTCACCCCGTGCCGTACGGGTTTCGCGAAAATAGCTGGCGCCGGGTGCGCCGGCGCGGGGCGCTACCTGTTCAGGACGCCGAGCGCGACGATGCTGAGGAACCAGACGACGCCGGTGATGATCGTAAGCCGGTCCAGGTTCCGCTCGACGACGGATGACGAGCCAAGCGAGGAGGTCACGCCGCCGCCGAACAGGTCGGAGAGGCCGCCGCCCTTGCCCCGGTGCAGCAGCACGAGAACGATCATCAGCAGGCTGGTGATGATCAGGACGATGGAAATTCCAATGGTCACTGCTGTCCCTAGTCCTCTCCGGGCTCGTGCACAGCGTCCCCTATCCGTGGTTCCCTGTCAGTGCTTCCCTGATAGGGGATTCGCTGCCATCTCACGGTACCGGCAAATTCGCGCGAACTCACCGGAATCCAGGCTGGCACCGCCGACAAGCGCGCCGTCGATGTCCTGCTGCTCCATGATGGCAGCGATGTTGTCCGCTTTTACTGACCCGCCATATAGGATACGCACGCTAGCGGCCGCTTCGCTGCCGTGACTCTCCGAAATCCTGGCCCGGATGGCGGAGCAGACCTCCTGCGCGTCCCCGGGAGTGGCCACTTCGCCGGTGCCGATCGCCCAGACCGGCTCATAGGCCACGACGAGCCCGGCGACCTGCTCGGTGCGGACGCCGGCCAGCGAGCCGTCCAGCTGGCCGAGCACGTAGCCGATGTGCCGCTCCTCCCGCCTGATGTCCAGGGTCTCGCCCACGCACAGGATCGGCACCATCTGCGCCCCGAGCACGGCCTTGAGCTTGGCGTTGACCAGCGCGTCATCCTCGCCGTGATGCTGGCGCCGCTCGGAATGGCCGGCCAGCACGTAGCTGCAGCCCAGCTTGGCCAGCATGATCGCGGAGATGTCGCCGGTGTAGGCGCCCTGCGCATGCGGCGACACATCCTGCGCGCCGTAGCCGATCCGCAGCCGGTCGCCGAGCACGAGGGTCTGTACGCTGCGCAGCGCGGTGAACGGCGGCAGCACCGCCACCTCGGCGGCGTCGAAATCCTTGTCCGTCAGCGTGAACGCCAGCTTCTGCACCAGCGATATCGCTTCCAGGTGGTTGCCGTTCATCTTCCAGTTGCCGGCGATCAGCGGCACCCGGCCGCCCGGGCCCGCCGCCGCCCGGCCGCCGGCCGGCTTGCCCTTCACTGGCCGCTCCCCTGCGGGTCAGCCCTCTGCGGATCGGCACTGTCCAGCGCGGTCAGCCCCGGCAGCACGGCACCCTCCAGGTACTCCAGGCTCGCGCCGCCGCCGGTCGAGATGTGACCGAACGCGTCTTCGGCCAGCCCCAGTGATCTGACGGCCGCCGCCGAGTCGCCGCCGCCGACCACCGTCAGCCTCCCCCCGCCCTTCAGCCCGGCGATGGCAGTCGCGACCGCCAGAGTGCCCGCGGCGAAGGCGGGGAACTCGAAGACCCCCATCGGCCCGTTCCAGAACACGGTCTTGGCGTCGGCCAGCTTGCCGGCGAACAGCTCGCGGGTGGCGGGCCCGATGTCCACTCCCTCCCGGTCGGCCGGGATCGCCGTGGCCGGGACCACCTCGTGCCCGGCGTCGGCGGCGAAGTGCGTGGCCGCCACGATGTCGACCGGCAGGACGATCTCCACTCCCCGCCTGGCCGCCTCGTCGAGCAGCCCGGAGACCTTCGGGATCAGGGCGGCATCGAGCAGCGACCTGCCCACCTCGTGCCCCTGGGCGGCCAGGAAGGTGTACGACATGCCGCCGCCGATCAGCAGCCGGTCGACCTGGCCGAGCAGGTTGCCGATCACCCCGAGCTTGTCCGACGGCTTCGCGCCGCCCAGCACCAGCACGTAGGGCCGCGCCGGGTCCGTGGTGAGCTTGCGCAGCACGGCCACCTCGTCCAGGACCAGGTCGCCGGCCGCGTGCGGCAGCAGCGTGGGCAGGTCGTAGACCGAGGCCTGCTTGCGGTGGACCACGCCGAACCCGTCGCCCACGTAGAGATCGCCGAGGCGGGCGAGATCGTGAGCAAGCCGCATCCGTTCGGCCTCGTCTTTCGAGGTTTCCGCG
>DASXZD010000054.1:0-39463 GCA_036502085.1 Streptosporangiaceae bacterium | reverse complement strand
TCGGCCCGAACGGCTCCGGCAAATCAACCACGATGCGCATGATCTTGGGGCTGGATGCCCCGGACGGCGGCGAGGCGCGGATCGCCGGGCGCAGCTACCGCGAGCTGCGCTGGCCGCTGCGCGAGGTCGGCGCGCTGCTCGGCGCGCGGTCGTTCCACCCGGGCCGCCTGGCCCGCACGCACCTGGCCGCGCTGGCGGCGGCAGGCGGCCTCCCGGCCGCCCGGGTGGATCGGGTGCTGGCGCAGACCGGGCTGGCCGACGTCGCCGGCAAGCGGCCGGGCAAGTTCTCGCTGGGGATGGCCCAGCGGCTCGGCATCGCCACCGCGCTGCTGGGCGACCCGGCCGTGCTGCTGCTGGACGAGCCGGTCAACGGGCTTGACCCGGAGGGGATCCGCTGGATCCGCACCCTGCTGCAGTCGCTGGCTGCCGAGGGCAGGACGGTCTTCGTCTCCAGCCACCTGATCAGCGAGATGGCGCTGATGGCCGACCGCCTGATCGTGATCGGCCGCGGTCGGCTGCTCGCCGACACCACCGTGGCCGAGCTGTCGGCCAGGTCGGGCTCGCTGGAAGAAGCGTTCTTCACCCTGACCGCCGCAGAGGCGCAGTTCCGCGCCCGGGAACCCGAGGATGTGAGGTTGTCATGACCGCGATCACTACCGACCGCCGCCAGGGCAGTCACCGGACCGGCCGGGACGGCTACCGGTTCGGCCAGGCGGCCCGGATGGAGTGGATCAAGCTGCGCAGCCAGCGCGGCGCCGGCTGGACCCTGGCCGGCACGGCCGCGGCCATGATCGCCCTGGGCGTGCTGATCGGCATCCACCAGTCCGCCCACCTGACCGCCGCCGCCCGGGCGGACTACGACCCGACCGGGAACGGGTTCGCCGGGCTCGCGCTCGGCGAGCTGGCCATCGGAGTGCTCGGCGTGCTGATCATGACCAGCGAGTACTCCTCCGGGCTGATCAAGGCCACGCTGGCCGCCATACCGAACCGGCCGCTGCTGCTGGCGGCCAAGGCGGCCGTGTTCGGCACGGTCACGCTCGCGGCCGGGGAGCTGATGGCCTTCGCCACGTTCATCGCCATGCGGACCTCGCTGCCCGCCACCGTGCCGCACCCTGGGCTCGGCCAGCCGGGCGTGCTGCGCGCAGTGATCATGGCGGGCGCGTACCTCACCGTGGCCGGGCTGATCGGCCTGGGCGTCGGCACCCTGATCAGGCACACCGCGGGCGCCATCGGGACGATGGTCGGCGTGCTGTACGTGGTGCCGCTCGCGCTGCTCGCGCTGCCGGCCTCGGTCGGCAACCCGATCGAGAAGTTCCTGCCTATGATCATCGCGGAGAACTCGCTCACCGCGGTCAAGCGGGTGTCGCCGTCGCTGCCGCCCTGGGCCGGGCTGGGCATGCTCTGCCTGTACGTGGCGGTGCTGCTGGGCGCCGGCGGCTGGCTGCTGGTCCGCAGGGACGCCTGACGGCCGGCCCGAAGTCGGCGGCCGGCCCGAAGCCAGGTGCGCTAGGCGACAATAAGGTGATGAGCACTACCGCGAGTGAGCTGGCGGGCGCGGCCCTGCGCGCGCCGTTCACCCGGCGGGCCCGGCGGGAGCTCGGCTTCTGCCTGGCCGGGGCGGTGCCCGCGGCGGCAGGGTTCTTCCTGGTCGTGGCCCTGCTGTTTACGGGCACCGCGCTCACCGCCACGCTGGCCGGCGCGTTCCCCGGGCTGCTGGTGCTGGTCTTGATGCTGCGGCTGGCGCGCCGGCTGGGCGGGCTGCACCGGCGGCTCGCCGGGCGGATGCTCGGCCGGCCGTTCGCCGCGCCGCCGCCGTTCGTGGCGGCCCGCGGGCTGCTGCGCCGGCTGGACGCCAGGCTCCGCGACGGGGCCGGCTGGCGCGCGGTGGCGTACACCGCGCTGAAGCTGCCGCTCGCCATGCTGGAGCTCTACGCGGCGAGCTTCTGGGTCAGCGGCGCGATCAACGTAGCCTGCCCGCTGTGGTGGCGGGTGTTCAGTCCCAGCCAGATCGTCACCCCGCTGCCGGCCGGCAGCTTCGGCGTACACAATACGGCCGGCGCGTTCGCGGCGTTCCTGGTCGGGTCGGCCACGCTGCTCGCCGCGCCGTGGCTCACCAGGGCCGTGACGACGGCCGACGGCTGGCTGATCCGCGGCCTGCTCGGCCCGGCGCAGCTGGCGCAGCGGGTGGCCGAGCTGGAGGCAAGCCGGTCCCTGGCGGTAGACGACGCGGCGGCCGCGCTGCGCAAGGTCGAGCGGGACCTGCACGACGGCGCCCAGGTCCGGCTGGCCGCCCTGGCCCTGGGCCTGGGTATGGCCAAGGAGAAGCTCGGCGACGACGGCAAGCCGCTGGACATCGGCCAGGCTGCACGGGTCCGCGAGCTGGTGGACGCCGCGCACCGCAGCGCCAAGGACGCCCTGGTCGAGCTGCGCGACCTGGCCCGGGGGATCCACCCGCCGGTGCTCGACGCCGGCCTGGCCGACGCGCTGGCCACGCTGGCCGCGCAGAGCATAATCCCGGTCGAGGTGAGGGTCGACCTGGCCGCACGGCCGACCCCGGCGATCGAGACGATCGCCTACTTCTGCGCCGCGGAACTGCTGGCCAACGCGGCCAAGCACAGCGGCGCGAACCGAGTGATCATGGAGCTGGCGCAGCACGGCGAGACGTTCGGGATGCGGATCACCGACGACGGCATCGGCGGCGCCGACCCGACCCGGGGGAGCGGGCTGCCCGGGCTGGTGCAGCGGGTGCGGACCGTGGACGGCCGCCTGACCCTGGACAGCCCGCCCGGCGGCCCGACCGTGGTCACCGTCGAGCTGCCCCTGCGGGCATGAGAGCACAGGGCATGAGAGCACAGGGCATGAGAGCATCACCGCCATGGAGCTCCGGACGAGAGTAGAGCCGTGCGGGTAGTCATCGCCGAAGACGCGGGCCTGCTCCGCGAGGGCCTGACCACGATGCTCACCGACCGCGGCCACGAAGTCTGCGCGGCGGTCGCCGACGGCGACGCGCTGATCGCCGCGGTGGCCGCGCACCAGCCGGACGTCGCGGTGGTGGACATCCGGATGCCGCCCACCCACACCGACGAGGGCCTGCGCGCCGCCGTGACGCTCCGCCAGAGCCACCCGGGCACCGGGGTACTCGTCTTCTCCCAGTACATCGAGACCAGGTACGCCGCCCGGCTGCTCGAGGGCAACGCCTCGGGCGTCGGCTACCTGCTGAAGGACCGGGTGGCCGACGTCGCGGAGTTCGCCGACGCGCTCGAGCGGGTCGCCACCGGCGGGACCGCGCTCGATCCCGAGGTGGTCAGCCAGCTGCTCGGCGCCAGCCGGCGCAGCGGCGGGCTGGCCTCGCTCACCGCCCGGGAGCGCGACGTGCTCTCGCTGATGGCCGAAGGCCGCTCCAACGCCGGGATCGCGGCCGCCCTGGTCGTCTCCGGCGGCGCCGTCGAGAAGCACGTGGCGAGCATCTTCGCCAAGCTGGGCCTGCCGCCCTCCGAAGGCGACAACCGCCGGGTCCTCGCCGTGCTGCGCTACCTCGGCAGCTGAGCCGGCCGGGGATCTGCGAGGATCGCATCATGACCGCCGAGACCAGTTTCCCCCGTCAGGTTGCCCGCACGCAGAGGTTCAGCCTGGGTGTCCCGCACGCTTTCGCCATCGCCCCCGACGGCTCCAGGATCGCGTTCCTGCGGACCCGGTCGGGCACCGACGCCAGCACCTGCCTGTGGGTCCGCGACGTCGCGGCCGGCACCGAGCACATCGTCGCGGATCCGGCGGTCATCCTGTCCGGCGCGGACGACGACGTCCCGCCGGAGGAGCTGGCCCGCCGCGAGCGCGCCCGGCAGTCCGCGGCCGGGATCGTGGCCTACGCCACCGACGACGAGGTGCGGATCGCCGCCTTCGCCCTGTCCGGGCGGCTGTTCGTCGCCGGCCTGGCCGGCGGCGCCGTCACCGAGCTGCCCGCCGCCAGGCCGGTGATGGATCCGCGGCCTGACCCGGCCGGCCGGCACGTCGGCTACGTGACCGGGGGAGAGCTGCGCGTCGTGGCCGCCGACGGCACCGGCGACCGCGAGCTGGCCTCGCCCGACGGCCCGGACGTGACCTACGGCCTGGCCGAGTTCGTCGCGGCCGAGGAGATGGGCCGGATCCGCGGCTTCTGGTGGTCACCCGACGGGCAGAGCCTGCTCGCCGCGCGGGTCGACACCAGCATGGTCGCCCGCTGGCACGTGTTCGACCCGGCCCGCCCGGAGCGGCCCGCCACCGAGATCCGCTATCCCGCCGCGGGCACGGCCAACGCCGAGGTGACCCTGATCCTCGCCGGGCTGGACGGCAGCAGGCGGCCGGTGTCCTGGGACACCGCGGCGTTCCCCTACCTGGCCGCGGTGCACTGGTCCGCGCACGGCCCGGCCTTGCTGGCCGTCCAGACGCGCGACCAGTGCGCGATGCGCATCCTGGCGGTGGCGGCCGACGGGACCACCAGCCTGCTGCGCGAGGACACCGACCCGGCCTGGGTGGGCATCGTGCCCGGCACCCCGGCCTGGACGGCCGGCGGCGACCTGGTGCGGGTGGCCGCCCGCGACGGCGCGTACCGGCTGATGATCGGCGACGAGCCGGCGACCCCGGCGGGCAGCGCGCCGCTGCACGTCCACCAGGTCCTCGACGTCGGCGCGGACGTGCTGTTCACCGCCACGCCCGCGGATCCGACCCAGCAGCACGTCTACGCGGCCGGGCGGGGCACGCTGACCCCGGTCGCCACCGAGGACGGCCTGCACACCGCGGCCAGGACCGGGGACGTCACCGTGGTCGCCTCCCGGTCCATGCGGCAGCCCGGGCCGTCGCTGCGGGTCCGCCGCGGCGGCGAGGACGCGGGCGAGATCGCGTCGTTCGCCGAGATCCCGGTGCTGGCCCCGGAGGTGACGCTGCTGACCGTCGGCGAGCACCAGCTGCGCTGCGCCCTGCTGCTGCCGCGCGGCTACCAGCCGGGCGACGGCGCGCGCCTCCCGGTGCTGCTAGACCCGTACGGCGGGCCCGCCGCGCAGCGCGTCAAGTCCGCCCAGAGCATGTACCTAAGCTCGCAGTGGTTCGCCGACCAGGGCTTCGCCGTGCTCATCGCCGACGGCCGCGGCACGCCGGGCCGCGGCCCGGACTGGGACCGGCTGGTCAAGTACGACGAGGCCACGCCCAACATCGAGGACCAGATCGACGCGCTGACCGCGGTGGCGGCCGCCCATCCGGAGCTGGACACCGCACGGGTGGCGATCCGCGGCTGGTCGCACGGCGGGTACCTGGCCGCGCTGGCCGTGCTGCGCAGGCCGGACGTCTTCCACGCCGC
Source organism: Streptosporangiaceae bacterium (assembly GCA_036502085.1). Classification (GTDB taxonomy): domain Bacteria; phylum Actinomycetota; class Actinomycetes; order Streptosporangiales; family Streptosporangiaceae; genus PALSA-505. The sequence goes on along the minus strand of DASXZD010000054.1, from coordinate 34,134 downwards.
CGTGGCCGGCGCCCCGGTCACCGACAAGGCCCTCTACGACACTCACTACACCGAGCGCTACCTGGGCCTGCCGGACGAGCACCCGGAGGTCTACGAGCACAACTCGCTGATCGCGGACGCGCCGAAGCTGCGCAGGCCGCTGATGCTGATCCACGGCTTCGCCGACGACAACGTGCTGGTGGCGCACTCGCTGCGGCTGTCCTCGGCGCTGCTCGCCGCGGGCCGGCCGCACACCATGCTGCCGCTGCCGGGCAGCACGCACATGGCCAAGGAAGAGGACGTCGCGGAGAACCTGATGGTGCTGCAGGTCGACTTCCTCAAGCGCGCGCTCGGCATGACCGAGTAACCCGGCGTCGCCCGCGCTAGCCGGGCCGCACGACGTGGCCTTGCAGGCTGCGCGCGTGCCCCATCGCGGCCAGCGCGCTGAGCGAGGAGGCGCGGTCGTTCAGGCTGTAGTCGCAGCCGTTGCCGTGCCCGTGATTGTTCCAGTACATCGCGGCGGCGATCTCGTGGTTGCTCTCCACGAAGCTCTGCATCTGGCGGATGTAATCCGGCTGCACGGCCGACGAGGAGTACGGGATGCTGCCCCACTCGGCGATGAACACCGGCAGGCCGCCGTTGCCGACCGCGAACTTGAGCACCGGGCCGAACAGCTGGTCCGGCGTCTTCACCTTGCTGCCCGCCGACACCACGTTGCCGGACAGGGCCTGCCGGCAGGTGCCGGTGTTGTACCCGTCCGCCCCGATGATGTCGACCTCGTTCGTGCCGGGGAAGTACTGCGCGGCCGACCCGTTGCGGTACGCCGGGTTGGTCAGGATCATCACCCAGTGCAGCCGGCCGCCGTCGTACCAGTTCAGGTGGGCCGAAGCGGCCAGCTGGTGCAGGTGCTTCCAGGCCTGGACGAACTGGGCGGCCGTGCCCGGGGCCTGATGCGCGGCGGAGTTCGCCTCGTGCTCGAAGCAGAAGTAGATCGAGCCCAGGTTGTAGGTCACCGCGGCCTGTTCCATCGCCCGCATGAACTGCAGGAAGGCCGCGTCCGCGTCACCCGCGGCGATCGACGCGTAGCTCGGGCTGCCCGTGGTGTCCAGGCTGATCAGCAGCGTGCTGCCGCCGGCCATCAGCTGCCGGTCGGTGGCATTGGGAAAGCTCTCGCCCACGTTGTAGTAGTCGCGGACGACGGCCAGCTTGCGGCCCAGCTTCGCCGCCTCGGTGGCCAGCGGGACATCCCCGCCGAACAGGGCGCCCGAGCTGACCCCCGACCGGCCGCCGGTGCCGGACGGCTCGGACGGCACGGCCGGCGCGCTCAGCGTCGGCGAGGGCGTGACCGTGGGCAGCGGGGCGCCGGCCGAGCAGCCGCCCGCCGCCAGCACGGCCAGGCTGGCCAGCGCCGCCAGCGGGGCCCGCCAGGGCCGCCGGCCCCGGAGCCCGGCGGGCCGGAGTGCATGCAGTTCCATGGATTCCTCTCGCAGACGGGCAGGCTCCCTGGCTACCCGGACGATCAACGGCTAACTATCTCAGGTCAGGCGCGCTCCCGGCGGGCCGGACGACCCCCGGACGGTCAGCCGGACCGGCATCAGCACGGACTGCTCCTCGTGCCGCAAGTGCCGCATCTGGCCGAGCAGCAGCCTGGCTGCCTCCGCCCCGAGGTCATGCTGCGGGATGCGCACGGTGGTCAGGGCGGGCCGCAGCTTGTCCACGAATGGCACGTCGTTGAAGCCGACCACGCTGATCTCGTCCGGGCAGCTTATCCCTCGCTCGCCGAGCACGTCGTAGCAGCCCATGGCCAGCATGTCGTTGCCGGCGATGACCGCGGAGAACGGCAGGCCGGAGTCGAGCAGTTCGCCCAGCGCCCGCGCCCCCTCGGCCTCCGACCACGCGGCGCACGGCCTGATCAGCCCGTCCGGCACGCCGATGCCGCGCTCGACCGCCGCCGCGCGGAAGGCGCGCAGCCGGGTGACGCCGGTAGAAGTGTCCTGCGGGCCCGCCAGGTGCGCGATGCGGCGGTGGCCGAGCCCGGCGAGGTGACCGACCGCCAGGGCGATGCCGGCCGCGTCATCGGGGATCACCGACGGCAACGGCAGGCCCTCCTGGCGGCGGTTCACCAGCACGACCGGCAGGTCGCCGCCGGCCAGCGTCTCCAGGAGCGGATGGCTGAGCCTGGCCGTGGCCAGGATGAGCCCGTCGATGCTGCGGTCCCGCAGCGAGTCGACCAGCTGCTGCTCATGGGCCAGGTCGTTGTCGGTGTTGACGATCAGCAGGGCGTAGCCGTGCGGCGCGAGCGTCGCCTCGATGCCCCGGACGATGGGCGGGAACAGCGGGTTGGTCAGGTCCGGCACGACCACGCCGACGCTGGACGAACGAGCCGTGCGCAGGCTCCTGGCCACCGCGTTCGGCCGGTAGCCGAGCTGCCGCGCGGCGCTGAGCACCCGCTCCGCGGTGTCCGCGCTCGTCATCGCCCTGGTGTCGGGGTTCAGCGCCCGGGACGCGGTCGCCGGGTGCACACCGGCCAGGGCTGCCACGTCACGCAGCGTGGGCACGCTCACCTTGATCACGGTACAGTCCGCGGCCGGTAAACGGGATATCCCGGCGGTTACTGCCGCGGCACCCTGTCATCCCCGGCCACGTTATCCCCGGCCGCGATACGGTGCGCATCATGACGTTCCGCCATCCGGGTACGGTGCTGACCGACCATGTGTTCAGCGTCCCGCTCGACCACGGCGACCCCGCGGGCGAGCAGATCGAGGTGTTCGCCCGCGAGGTCACCGGCCCGTCGGCCGCGGACGCGAAACTGCCCTGGCTGCTCTTCCTGCAGGGCGGCCCCGGCGGCGCCTCGCCGCGGCCGATCGGCCGGTGGAGCTGGCTGGACCGGGCGCTGAAGGACTACCGGGTGCTGCTGCTCGACCAGCGCGGCACCGGCCGCTCCACCCCGGCGAACCGGCTGACACTGGGCCGGCGCGGCGACCCGCGAGCGCAGGCGCACTACCTGGCGAACTTCCGTGCCGACTCGATCGTCAGGGACGCGGAGATCATCCGCCGGGCGCTGGCCGGCGGCGAGCCGTGGAGCATACTCGGCCAGAGCTACGGCGGCTTCTGCGCGGTCACCTACCTCTCGCTGGCCCCCGAAGGGCTGCGCGAGGTGCTGATCACCGGCGGGCTGCCCGGGCTGGAGGCCACGGCCGACGACGTCTACCGGGCGACGTACCCGCGCGCGGCCGCCAGGACGGCCGCCCACTATGAGATTTACCCCGAGGATTCCGAACGCGCTTCGCGGGTGGCCAGGCACCTGCACCAGCGGGAGGTCCGGCTGCCGGACGGCGGGCTGCTGTCCGTCGAGGCGTTCCAGTCGCTCGGCCACGGGCTGGGCATGAGCACCGGCAGCCACGAACTGCACTACCTGCTGGAGGATGCGTTCGACGGCGGCGAGCTCTCCGACGGCTTCCGGTACCAGGTGATGTCGCAGCTGAGCACGCTCGGCCCGCTGTACGTGCTGCTGCACGAGGCCTGCTACGCCCAGGGCGCCGCCGCGACCAACTGGGCCGCGCAGCGGGTGCGGGCCGAGTTCCCGCAGTTCGATCCGGCCCCGGCGCTGGCCGGCGATGCGCCGCTGATGTTCACCGGCGAGATGATCTACCCCTGGATGCTGGACACCGACCCGCTGCTGACGCCGCTGCGCGAGGCCGGCCACCTGCTCGCCGCACGCGAAGGCTGGCCTGCCCTGTACGATCCGGCCCGGCTGGCGGCCAGCACGGTGCCGGCCGCGGCGGCGGTCTACTTCGACGACCTGTACGTGGACGCTGGCCTCTCGCTCGCGACGGCGCAGGCGACCGGCGGCCTGCGCGCCTGGGTGACCAGCGAGTACGAGCACGACGGCCTGCGGGTCAGCGGCGGCGCGGTGCTCAGCCGGCTGATCGACATGGTCAAGGGCAACGCCTGAGCGGCAGCCCGGCGGGATCGGCGGCTGTCAGAGGTCCGGCAGCGCCTGACGGCTGCGCTGCAGGAAGTCGCGCTCGGCGTCGTTGCGGGCCAGGGCGATCGCCGCGTCGTACGCCTGCGCCGCCTCGGCCGCCCGGCCCAGGCGGCGCAGCAGGCCGGCCCTGATGGCGTGGAACATCTGGTAGCCGCCCAGGCTGAGCTCGTCGACCAGCGGGAGCGCGGCCGCGGGCCCGGACACCTCGGCCACCGCGACGGCGCGGTTCAGCGCCGCCACCGGCGTCGGCGCGACCGCGAGCAGCTGGTCGTACAGCGCCAGGATCTGCGCCCAGTCGGTGTCGGCGGCCGTCGCGGCGTCGCTATGCACCGCGCTGATCGCCGCCTGGATCTGGTACGGCCCGGGCTGGCCGCGCCGCAGGCAGCGCCGGACCAGGGCATGGCCTTCGGCGATCAGGCCGCGGTCCCAGCGGCCGCGGTCCTGATCGGCGAGCAGCACCAGGCCGCCGTCCGGCGTGCTGCGGGCGGGCCGCCGCGACTCGGTCAGCAGCATCAGCGCGAGCAGGCCCATCACCTCGGGCTCGTCCGGCATGAGTTCGGCGAGCAGGCGGCCGAGGCGGATGGCCTCGGCGCACAGGTCCTCGCGCACCAGCCGGGCGCCCGAGGTCGCGGTGTAGCCCTCGTTGAAGATCAGGTACACCACGGCGAGCACCGACCGGAGGCGGATCGTGAGGTCGGCATCGTAAGGAATGCGAAAGGGAATTCCCGCGTCGCGGATCTTGGCCTTGGCGCGGACTAGCCGCTGGGCCATGGCCGGCTCGGCGACCAGGAACGCCCGCGCGATCTCGGCGGTGCTCAGCCCGCCGAGCAGCCGCAGCGTGAGCGCGACCTGGGCGCTGACGGCCAGCGCCGGGTGGCAGCAGGTGAAGATCAGGCGCAGCCGGTCGTCGCGCACGGGACCCTCCTGCGCCGGCTTGGCGCTCGCGTGCAGCAGGGCGGCCTGGGCGTGCCGGTCCTGCCGTGATGCCTCCCGGCGGAGCCGGTCGACCGCCCGGTTGCGGGCGGTCGTGATGATCCATCCCGCCGGGCTCGGCGGCAGCCCGGCGGACGGCCAGCGCTGCGCGGCCGTGGCGAACGCGTCTTGGACCGCTTCCTCGGCGATATCGATGTCGCCGAACACGCGGACCAGCACGGCCACCGCGCGGCCGTACTCGGCCCGGAAGACCCGCTCGATCTCACCGGCCTCATCGGCGGGCAGCACTCAGCCCTCGATCCGGTCCCTGAAGGGCCGCACCTCGATCGGCAGCATGGTCACACCGGTGATCTTGCGAGCCCAGGCGAGCGCCGCGTCGAGATCCGGCGCCCCGATGATCCAGAATCCGCCCAGGTGCTCCTTGCCCTCGGCGAACGGCCCGTCGGTGGTCAGCAGCTCGCCGTCGGCGAACCGGACCACGGTCGCAGTCTCCGGGGCGTGCAGCCCGCCGGAGAAGACCCACCCGCCGGCCTGCTTGATCTCCTCGTTGATCGCGCCGAGGTCGCGCATCACCCCGGCCAGGACCTCGGGCGGCGGGATCTCTCCCTGCGGCTGGTACATGCTGAGCAGGTACTGCTTCATGTCGCTTCTCCTTGGCGTCGTTCCGGCACCGTACCGGCTTGTCACCTGCTATACGAACGGCGTCCGCCCGGATCGACACCGGGTGCGGATCCGGTCTCGCCGGGCCCGCTCGGCCGATCTTGGGAGTAGTAAGGTGCGGGGAACAATTGCCGTCAAAATGGAGGGTCGGGGATGGCGATGGGCAACCGGAGGCTGACGGGCCGGATCTCGGTGTTGGGAGCCGCGGTGCTTGCCTGCGGGATGCTGGCGGCCTGGGCGCCGTCGCACGTCGCGGCGGCATCGTCTCGTGCAGGCTCGCGCAGCGTCGCGGGCTCAGCCGGCCCGAAGGTGCTGCTGGTCGGGAAGTTCGACGGCAAGGCCGGCCGCTACCGCAGCATCCAGGCCGCCGTCGACGCGGCCAGTCCGGGCGACTTCATCCTGGTCGGTCCGGGCGACTACCACGAGACGGCCGACGAGAATGGCCCTCCGGTCAACCCCGATCACGGCCAGATGGGCGGGGTGTTCATCCACAAGTCCGGCATCACGCTGCGCGGCATGAACCGCAACTCGGTCATCGTGGACGGGACCAGCCCGGGCGCGACGGCCTGCAGCTCGAATCCGGCCGACCAGAACTACGGCGCGCTCGGCTCGGACGGAGTCCCGGTCGGGCGCAACGGGGTCCTGGTCTGGAAGGCGGACGACGTCAGCGTCGAGAACATGACCGTCTGCAATTTCCTGGCCGGCACCGGGGCCTCGGGCAATGAGGTCTGGTGGAACGGGGGAGCGGAGTCGGGCAAGATCGGGCTGGCCGGCTACTCGGGCAGCTACCTGACCGCCACCTCGACGTTCTTCGGCAACGAGACGACCGCCGCCCAGTACGGGATCTTCTCCGGCAACGCGGCCGGGCCGGGCTCCTGGGACCAGCTGTACGCCAGCAACATGAACGACTCGGGCACCTACGTCGGCGCCTGCCAGCAGCAGTGCGACGCGACGCTGGACCACCTGTGGATGGAGAACAACGCGCTCGGCTACTCGGGCACGAACTCCGGCGGCACGATCGTCATCGAGAACTCGCAGTTCGACGGCAACCAGGACGGCCTGGACACCAACACCCAGGTCGTCGGCGACCCGCCCGCGCCGCAGGACGGCCGCTGCCCGGACGGCGGCACCAGCCCGATCACCCACACCGGCTCGTGCTGGGTGGTCATCCACAACAACTTCCACGACAACAACAGCGCCACCACCCCGGCGGCGGGCAGCGCGGCGCAGGGGCCAGTCGGCACCGGCATGACGATCTCCGGCGGCCGCTTCGACACGGTGATGGACAACACCTTCGCCCACAACGGCGCCTGGGGCATCCTGTTCGTTCCCTTCGCCCAGGAGGGCAAGCCCAGCCTGCACCAGACCTGCACCGGCTCCGGCGGCCAGGAGGTTCCCGGCTTCGGCTGCGTGCTCGACCCCGAGGGCGACGCCCTGCTGCACAACACGTTCAGCAACAACGGCTTCTTCGGCAACCCGACCAACTCGGACTACGGCCAGATCACGCTGTTCGGCGGCGAGCCGCAGAACTGCTACCGCGGCAACGACGCCCCGGACGGCAGCGCGCCCGCCAAGCTCCAGCATCTGCAGAACAAGTGCGGGGTCACGACCACGGCCGGCAACACCGGAGGGGAACTGTTCGGCCAGGTGCTCTGCGACACCGGCCTGGCGGCGTGCCCGCCCGGGGCCACCTACCCCAGGCCGAACGGCACCGTGATACTCAAGCCGCTGCCGATCGGGCTGCCCACTATGCCCAACCCCTGCGCGGGCGTGCCGGCCAACCCGTGGTGCCCGGCTGCGGCGGCCGCGCATCCGTCCGGGCCGGGCAGCCCGGACGGGACGGTGCGGTCCGGCTTCGGCGGCGTGCTGATCCACGGAGGCGCGGCGCGGCTGGAGTAGGTGCCTAGCGTTACCTTGCGTGACCGATGCCTTGCCGGTGTTCCTGGTGAACACCGGCAAGGCATCTTTTGCTTACGCAGAGCCACCAAAACCGGCCGCCCAACTCGACACGATCCTCGTAAATCCCAAAATTTCGGACTTATTCCGTAAACCAGGGCATAGCCTGCTAATTTCCCCCGTGGGGTTAGAGAAACCTAACTACGGAGGAAGTATGCGCAAGACCCTGGCTGCTGTGATCACGGCGACCACAGCGGCGGCAACGATCAGCGGCGTCGGCCTGGCGTCCGCGAGCACCACGTCGGCCCGCCCGGCCACGCCGGTCGAGCACTTCCAGATCATGTCGACGTCGTCGACGGCCAGCACGAACAGCCTGGTCGCCTGGGGCGCGTTCGCCGGCGGGGGCACCGACATCGTGCACGCCAACGGCTCGGAGACCTACCGGTTCGCCAACGGCAGCTTCGTCGTCGTCCCGACCCCCGGCAGCGTGAAATCGTTCACCGATTCCAAGACCTGCTTCTCCAGGGTGATGGTGCAGGGCACGTACGTCATCAGCCAGGGCACCGGCAAGTTCGCCGGGATCACCGGCTCGGGCACGGCCAGGGTCAGCCTCCTGTCGGCCGAGCCGCGCGTGAACGGCGCGTGCTCCGCGACGGCGGCGCCGACCAGCTTCCAGGAGCTCGTCCAGCTATCGGGGCCGTTCAGCATGTAGCCCGGCCCCGGCTGCTGCTGGAAGACTGGCCGGGTGTTCACCGAGAGCGCTGTGACCGTGTCCGCGGATCCCGCGGTGGACCTGTTCGTCGCACAGGCGGCCGGGCCGGCCGGGAACACCCTGCTGGTGATTCACGGCGGTCCCGACTGGGATCACACCTACCTGCGCGAACCGCTCAGCAGGCTGGCCGGCCGGCACCGGCTGATCCTGCCGGACCTGCGCGGTTGCGGGCGCTCCACCCGCGGCCTCGCCGATGACCAGTACACCCCGGCCGCGGCCGCCGGCGACCTGGTCCGCCTGCTGGACGCGCTCGAGGTCGGCGCGGCGGACGTGCTCGGCTTCTCCTACGGGGGCCTGCTCGCCCAGCGGCTGGCGCTGGCCGCCCCTGGACGCGTCCGGCGCCTGGTCATCGCGTCCAGCAGCGTTCTGCCGGTGCCGCCGGACGCGTACGACGGCTGGCCGGAGCGGGCCCGCCGGTGCGCCGCCGAGGCGGCCGTCTGGTCCGACCCCTCGCTGGTCGGGCCGGAGCTCACCCGCGCGGCCGCGGTCGCTTCGGCGCCCGCCAACCTCTGGCGGCCCGAGCTGCTGCCCGGCTACCTCGACCTGCTGGCCGGCGTCCATTTCAGCGCCGAATGGCTGCGCCCCTGGCGGGCCGGGACGCTGCCCGAAGCCCGGCCCGACCATGCCGCCGGGCGGCTCGCGGCCCTCGGCCTGCCCATGCTGCTACTGCACGGCCGCCAGGACATGACCTTCCCGGCCGGCCTGGCCGAAGAGGCCGCGGGCCTGATCCCCGCCGCCCGTGCCGTGGTGCTCGACAACGCGGGCCACATGGCTCACATCGACCAGCCTCAGGCCTGGCTGGATGCGGTCGCCGGCTTCCTGTCCTGACCCGCAGAGCCGGGGCTTCCAGCCACATGATCAGCGCTTGCGTCCGGGTTTCCACGCCCAGCTTGGCGAAGATCCCGGTTGATGTGATTCTTGACGGCCTGGCGGGTGCCGGGGTCGTGATCTCCAGGCGATATATGTAGGATAAGGCACGTGAGGATGACCGCGCCGCTGGAGCGGGTGTTCCGGGTCTTCCTGGACGATCCCGCCGCACCCCGGTATGGCTATGACCTGATGAAGGCGGCCGGGCTGCCCAGCGGCACTTTGTACCCGCTGCTGGCCCGGCTGGAGACGCGGGGGCTGGTGGCCTCGGCGTGGGAAGTCCCAGGCCGCGACGGCGAACGGCCGCGGCGGTACTACCGGCTGACCAGCGAGGGCACCGAGGCGGCCCGGCTGGAACTGGCCCAGCTCGCGGCCCGGCGGCGGCGCGCGCCGACCCGTCTGGCGCGGCCAGCGCCCGGAGATGCGCGATGAGGGGCGAACGGCCCGTTCTGCGCGCGGGGGAGTACCTGGTATCGCGGGCGTCCCGGCAGCTACCGACCCGGGTCCGAGAGGAGCGGCGCCAGGAGTGGCTGGCCGAGCTGCCGGTGATCCTGCACGACCGCGGCACCGGGCCCGCGCCGCTCCGCTGGCCGAGCACGGAGCCGGCGGTGACCAGGAAACAGACGGCCGGCGGCCCGATGAGCGTGAACAAGGCCACGTCCGAGGTGCGGGATGTTGAAGCTGACCGCACGCGACGACGCAATGGAATCCGAAGAAGACGTAGAGGACCCCCAGCGGCCCGCCGACCAGCCGGATCACTCCTCCGACCAGCTGGGACAGCGAGTTCGCGGCGCTCAGCTCGGGGCCGCGGCCCACGAGGCTGGGGACGATGGCCCGGCGTGACGGCCCGAAGAACTGGCTGAAGACGGCTTCGGGCACGAACCAGAAACAGCCCTCGGCCCGGCTACTGCTGGAATGCCTCAGGCACCGCGAAGCCGACGTGCTGCGGTTCCTGTCCGACACCGCCATACCTTCACTGTCATCCGTGGCGCCCTCGCCGGAAACCCCTGGATACCACCCGTCCCGGCCGGCCCCTGAACCACGCCCGAAACCCGTCACGCACAGCGACTCAGCAGTAACGCAACACTGGAGCCCGGCGACCTGAATGCCTACATGAGATCCGCTCACCATGGTAGGGCCCGTCAATCGCGACAACAGCGAGTCCTGCGGCGGAGGCGAGCCAACGCCCCATCCGGAGATGGCGTTCGCTCCGTTTGTGCCCGCTTCCGCCATGACCGAGTAATACCGCCGGAGGCCTCGGCGAGGTTCCCGCCGACCACAGCATCCCTGGCACAGCACCTGAGCGGCGGCTCAGCAAGAACGATCTTTCGACTACGCCCTCATTGGTCGCTTCGCCACGCCACTCGACACCGTTAGGCACCGGGTGATTCAAGCACGACGCCTTCAGATCACCGTGCCGGACATCCAAGATCGCGGTCATGCGGAAATTACACGACAGGGGAGCAGAGCACGGACTCTAGGAGTGGCCCGCTTCTGTCTAACTTTACATAATGTAAATTATCGGCACTTAACCTACGGAAATTGCGTTAGATGCAGGAACTCCCGGCTTGGGTCGTTGGCGGCGTGTTCGCAGGCCAGTGTCTCTTGTTGCGGGCTGAGCGGGCCGCTTCTCGCGGCGTGTCTGTCCTTCGCAGGCTTTCAGCAGCAGGGCCGCGAATGCGGAGTAGGGAAAATCGACCGGCAGCAGGATCAGCCCGGTGAACGCGGCCGCCACCAGCAGCAGCCCGGTGGTGGAGAACAGCCGCGCGCCGAAGCGGTCCGACAGATAGCCGGAAGCCGGGCCTCCGAGCAGGAAGCCGGCGGTCAGCGGCAGCATGAAGATGCCAGCCCACAGTGGGGTGCGCTCGAAGTCGTAGCCGTGCAGCGGCAGCCATATGCCCTGCAACCAGATGATCAGCATGAACTGCATGCCGCCACGGGCGATCGCGATCAGCAGCGTGGCCAGATTCCCGGATTCCCGGCGGCGAACGCGCGGATGCAGAAGAGGCCGAGCTGGAACATCGGCTCGGCGATCAGGGTCTCCGCGATGCAGAACGCGACGAGCAGCGCAGCCCCGGCGCCCAGCCCGCCGACCACCCATCGATGGTGGACAGCGCGACCCACTTGTAGCGCCCGCCCGCCGAACGCTCGGCGTCCCCGCTCTGCCGCCGGGCGCTCACAGCCGCTTCGCGAGCCGGCCGAGCAGTGTCAACATCGCCAGCAGTTCGCGTTGCCCGGCGGGGCTGAACTCCTGCTCGATGGCGGCGGCGACGCGCTGCACGGATACCGAGCGCCGGTCTGCAGCCATCTTGCCGCCCGCGTCCGTAATCGCCATCACCGCGCGGCGGCCGTCGGTGGCATCCGGCCCGCGGCTCACCAGTCCGCGCTCCTCCAGCGCGGCCAGGGTGGCCGCCATGGCCTGCGGGCGCACCCCCTCCTGCTCGGCGAGCGACCCTGGGGAGGCCGGGCCGTCACGGTCCAGCCGGGCCAGCACGGACGACTCGGAGAGAGCCAGGTCACCCACGGCGTTCTTGGCGGCCCGCATCTTCCGGGCGATCCGGCCCACGATCAGCTGGAGCGCTGCGGCGATCTCGGCGGCGTCGTCGGCACTGACACCGAAGTCCCAGGTCGGCATGGGAGCCGTACGCCGCATCCGCCAAAGGATCAGGAATGCCTCAGAAACCGTCCAGCCGACTTACAGGTCAGCTTTCTAGGCTTAACTGCGGGACACGACGGCGCAGAGCTGAGCAGAGAGGGCCTGACCATGCGTGACAGTGTGACTATCTCGTACCGGGGAGCACGGTACGAGATCGGGCGTGGGCAGCGTTTCTATGGGATCTGGCCCGCCGGGGCGTCGAAGGCGCCACCGCTGGAGTGGTGGCCCGAGACCCCGGAGGGCTGGTCGGCGGCGTGGGCCCGGTTCGCCTGGCTTGAGGCACCTGACACGATCCACCAGGTCGGCCAGCCTGCCGGGGCGGCCGGAACGGCAAGCCGGCCTGCCCCCATGACGGCCAGCCCGGTGACCCAGGCGGCCGATCCGGTGACCCAGCCCTCCGGCGCGCTGGCCCAGACCGGCGGGCCCGAGACCCAGAGCGCCGGCCTCGAGACCCAGAGCACCGGGCCCGAGACCCGGAGCGCCGGCCTCGTGAGCCAGCCGACGGCGGCGGTGAGCCAGGCCGTTCCCCCGGCCGGCCCGGTCATCAGCCAGCCCGCTCCCCCGACGTCCCGGCCAGGCCCCGGCGCCCTCATCGCGGCGTCGCTGCTCGGTTTCGGCGTGATCATCGGGATCGCCGGGCTGTTCCCCCGTTATCTCGGCGGATCGAGCCTGGCCCAGGTGCCGGCCAACCTCATGCCGCACGTGATCTATTTCGCCGCCTGGATTGCGAGCGCCGTGCTCATCCTGCTCGGCGGCATCAGGCTGCGGCTGGGCGCGCTCCTCGCCCTGGGACTCAGCGTCGTCACGTTCGGCTTCTTCGTCTCCGACGTCGGCAACGTGATCGCCTTCGGTTCGGGCAGCGGCAGCGGCATTGGTCTCGTGCTCGGGGTCATCGGCTGGTTCGCCTGCGCGGGCGGCTCCGTGCTGGCCTTCCTGATCCGGCCGGCGCGGCCGGGCCGGCCCGCCGGCGCCCGGCTGACCGGCCTGCAGGTCCGGCCCCGCGGCCGCGAGCTGGGCATCGCCGTGATGCTGCTGGTCGGGGCCGTCGGCACGGCGGTCACGTTCGTCCCGTCCTGGGACAGCTACACGCTGCGGGTCCCGTCCGGGGGGTTCCGGACGCTGACCGCGGGCTACGCCTTCGCGAATCCGGGCGCGGTGATCGCCGGGGACGTCGTCGTGATGGTCACGTTCGTGCTGGCCGTCGTGGCGGCCGGCCTGTGGCGCCCGGCTTATCAGGGGGTGGCGCTGCTGGCCGGAGCCGCGATCCCGATGGCGGCCCAGCTCATCTCGGCGCTCGTCCAGCTCGGCGAGGCCGTCTCGCCGGTGCAGTTCGGCATCACGCCCGCGCAGGCTGCGCAGGCCGGGCTCACGATCAGCTCAGGCCTCACCGGGTGGGTCTGGATCTACTGCGTGTTCCTCGGCGCGCTGGTCCTGACCGGCGCGCGGATGCTGATCCAGTCCCGCCCGGCCGCCGGCGCTGCCGCGCCGCAGCCCGCCGCGATAACGTACGGCGGCTGGCCGACGGCCGGCTGAATCAGGCCAGCTGAATCAGAGCTGCTGAATCAGAGCTGCGGCGTGAGGGCAGCGGCGGCGGAGATCGTGGCCAGGAACAGCTCGGTGCACTCGTCCAGGAGCTGACCGCGGCTGATATCGCCCGGGCTGTGCATCCAGGCGGTCAGGGTCTCGGCGAAGCCGCCGACCAGGAACCTGGTGATCAGGCTCAGCTGCCGGTCAGCGGGCGCGGCGGGGCCGAAGTGCCGCCGCACGTGGTGCGCGACGTTGTCGGCGAGCAGCTGCGCCGTGCTCAGCCGCCGCCGCGCGAGCGCGGGGCTGCCCAGCGCAAGCGTGAGCACCACGTGGCCCTTGCGCGGGTCATCGGCGATCAGGTCGATGATGCTGCCGAGCGCGGCCCGCAGCTGGCTGCGGGTGCCCGGACGCGCGGCGGCGAGCGCCCGCTCCCCCGCCTCGATCATCTGGGCGACGATCTCGTCGAAGACGGCGACGGTCAGGGCGTCCAGGCTGTCGAAGCTCTCGTAGAAGTAGCGGGCTCCCAGCTGCGCCCGCTCGCACACCTTCCGCACCGTCGTGGCGGCCAGTCCCCCGGTGCCCAGCAGATCCAGGCCCGCCTCCAGCAGCCTGACGCGCCGCTCGGCGAGACGGCCGGCGGCGTCGACCCCGGCATAGACGCGCGGCGACGAGGAACTCACACCGTCATCTTGACACAACCGTTCCCTGATCCTTTAATTCAGGTAACGAGCGTTAGCAGATAATCGGAGAGGCCCGATGGCGGAGCTGGCCGGGCGATCGCGGGCACCAGCCGGGAACCGGCGGGAACCGGCGGAAGCGGTGCCGTTCGGGCCGGGGTCGCTGGTGTGGGATCTGGCCGGGGACCGCCGCGGCAACCTGGTGCTGCTGATGCCGCTGCTCATGCAGGCGATGCACCCGGTCATCGGCGACGCGGTCAAGCGGTACTCGGTGGCGCTGACCGACCCGTACGGCCGGCGCACCCGGTCCACCGACTCGATTCACCTGTGGTTCTACGGCGGCGAAGAGGGCCTGGCCGAGGGCCGCAGGCTGGTCGAGCTGCACAAGCCGATCCGGGGCCGTGACACCGACGGCCGCGACTACTCCGCGCTCAACCCCGAGGCGTGGGCCTGGGTGCCGCTGTCGGCCTACCCGGCCTTCCTGGCCCAGTGCCGGCTGTTCGGCGAGCCGCTCGGCCAGGCCGAGCAGGAGCGGCTGTACGCCGAGATCCAGAACCTGTGCCGCATCTTCGGCATCCGCGAGCGCCACATCCCGCCCACCGTTCGGGCGTTCTGGGAGTACTACGACACGATGGTCGCCACTCGGCTGGCCGACGATCCTTACGTCCACCAGATCCTGGATCTGGCCGCCGCGGTGCCCCCGCCGCCCGCGCTCCCCCGCCCGCTGAGGCCGGTGTGGCGGATCATCGCCCCGCCGCTCGGCCGGGGAAACGCCTGGCTCGCCCGCGGCGTGTTCCCGCGCGAGGTCCGCGACATCCTCGGGCTGCCGTGGAGCGCCCGCGACGAACTCGCGCTCCGGTTGCTGGGCCAGCTCATCCGCCAGGCCGCCAGGATCACCCCCGAGCCGCTGCGGTACGCGCCGATGCCGCTGCACGCCCGCCGCCTGGCCCGCGCCGCGGCCGCGGGCCGCCCCACCGCCCGGCACCGGCAGCGCCTGGCGGCCTGGGAAGCCAAGATCCGCGCCCGTCAGACCAGATCCCTAATCTGACCCGCTAGGTCAGCCGGCCGGGCTCCGGTAAGTAAGGATCACGATGCCGCTGCTGAGCGTGGTCGAGCCGGCGAGCTCGAAGCTGCCGGACGACCCGGCGCGGTAGAGCAGGTCGCCGGCCGTGCCGGTGCCGACGAAGAACGGGTGCACCCACAGGCGCAGCTCGTCGAGCAGTCCCGCGGCCATGAGCGCGTGGGACAGGCGGCCGAAGCCGTACTGCACGATGCCGCCGCCGGGCTGCTGCTTGAGGTGGCGGATGGCCTCGATCGGGTCGTGGTCAAGGACGGTCGTGTTGTTCCACTGCGGGTCGGTGAGGGCCGTCGCGACGACGTACTTGGGGAGCGCGTTCATCCGGTCGCCGAACGGGTCGCCGGAACGGGCCGACCACACCGGGGCGAATGCGTCGTAGGTGCGCCGCCCCATCAGCAGCGCGTCGCAGCGCTCCAGCAGCTCGGCCTGGACCTGATTGCCTTCACCGGTGAAGCCGCCGAGCGACGGCCAGTCCTGCGGGTTCTGAATGACACCGTCGAGGGTGACGTAGGTCGAGTTGATGATCTGTCGCATGGCGAGAACGTACCGGCCGGCGCCGGGGCCGGTCTTGTACCGAAACGCAGGTCACAAGTCCAGGAACACGCCGCCCTGCATCAGCTCGCCTGGCGTGTGGCCGATCAGCTGCCGCAGCGCCCGGGTCAGGTGCGGCTGGTCGTAGTAGCCCGCGCCGAAGGCCACGTCCGCGATCGCCGCGCCCGCGCGCAGCAGCCGGGCCGCGTGCCGCGCTCGCTCGATCACCTGCAGCTTGCGATGCGACAGGCCGACAGCGCGCACGAACCGGCTCTGCGCGGTTCGCTCCGGCATGCCGCCGGCGGCGCCGCCGTGCCGCAACTCGTCGATCAGCGGATCGAAGCACAGCAGGCCGGCCCGCTCGAGACGGTCGATGAACACGTCGAGGTTCTGCGGCGTCGGCATCTCCCAGGCCCGGCCGTCCAGCAGAATCCGGCCGTCCGGCAGGGTCGGCAGCACCGCGTCCTGGAGGTTGGCGAGCCGGGCGGGAGGAAACATCGGCAGGTACGCCCCGAGGCGGAAATCGGCTCCGAAGTACTCCGAGTCACGCGAGCACGACAACGTCGAAGCCTTCGTCGCCGGGCCGCGCAGGTGCACCGTCGTGATGCCGCCGATCCGCGCGAAACCTATCCCCGGGTTGCCCGAGGCCATCGAGCTGAAGTCGGCCGGGCTGTCGCATTCGGCGGCCCAGACCCGGACCAGGGGCCCGGCCGGTCCGCTGACGACGCGACTGCGAAGACCCACAGGGTGCCGCGTCAGGCCGGGTCGAGGATGTAGCGGCATTCGCCGCCGGCCTGGCCGGCCAGGCGGAATCCTGCGCGCTCCAGCGACTTGCGGCTCGGCGTGTTCTCGGGGTCGGTGTGCGCGATCAGGCCGGTGACGTCCGGCTGGCGCAGCAGCCACTGGGCCAGCGCGCCGACCATCTGCCGGCCGTAGCCCTGGCCGCGGTAGGGCGCGGCCAGCCCGTAGCCGATCTCCACCCAGCCGCTGGCGTCGGCGGGCGCATGCGTGCCGCACTCCCCCACGACCAGGCCGTTCAGCGTGGTCAGCCAGGACAGGCTGCGTCCCTCCGCCACCATGGCCAGGCCGTCCATGGTGTCCTCGTGCGGCCAGCCTTCGCCCCGCCGCACCCCGCTGAAGTCGCCGGCCATCAGCGCGGCGGCGGCCGCCGCGCTTACCGGCCGCAGCACGAGTTCTCCCGCGGCGATGACCGACTCCGTCTGCTGCTGGTCCCCAGGCATGTCGCCCATTTCTACCCGGTAGCCGGGGCTGGCGCCAGTATTTTTCGCGCGCTGCAGTGGTCCGGCTTACCTGAGCGGGCCGGCCGGACCGGGGGGTGGAACCGTTCGGGAAAATGTCACTTGAACTCCCCCGGGTGGCCTGGCGCGCCTTATGCGGCGGTGAACCGGGCGCTCGGGTCGCCGGCCAGCAGGCCGGGCGGCAGCCTGCGGCCGGCCAGGACCAGCAGGAGGTGCTGGGCGGCGCCGTGCACCGGGGCGCCGGAGCCGGACGTCCAGTCGAGGTCGTCGGCGCGCAGCTCGATCCCGTCCAGGTCCGCCCCGAAGAACTTCAGCCCGCGCGGCGTGGCCAGGCCGGCCAGCACCATGCGCAGCCGCTTCTCCGGCACGGTGCGTCCGATGCCGAGCGGCACGGTGATGTCCAGGCCGTGGATCACGTCGTGGGTCAGCGCGCCCTGGTAGCCGCCGCCGGGCGGCTTCCACGGGTGGGCCGCGTTGTCGGCCAGTGCCGCCGTGAGCTCGGCGGCCGATAGCTGGGCCGCGTCCCGGCGGGCGGACCGGTCGGCCATCGTGCTGAAGTTCCCGCCCGCCATGGCCAGCCCGGCGAGGAACCGCGGCGCCGAGTAGCGGAACGGCATCGTGATGTGGGCCGCGACCTCCCGCACCCGCCAGCCGGCGCACAGCGTGGCGGCGTCCCACGCCTCATCGGGCAGGCCGGCCAGCACGGTGGCCAGGTCGCGGCGTTCGGCGGCGATCTCGTCCCTGATCTGCGTGTCGGTCATCGCGGCTCCTCTCATCGGATGTGTTCTCCCGCCCTACCGACGAGCGGGCCCGGTGGCGGAGGACACCTTGATAGCGTGGCGTTCTCTCATGTCTACCCCTGTCTGTCTGACCGCGGTCATCGCAACGCTGCACGCGGCCGGGTGCGTGTTCGCCGAGGACGAGGCACGACTGATCATGTCCGCGGCGGCCGGGCCGGACGAGGTGGCCGCCATGGTGGTCCGGCGGGCGGCCGGGCAGCCGCTTGAGCACGTGATCGGGTGGGCGGAGTTCTGCGGGCTGCGGATCGCCGTGGACCCTGGCGTCTTCGTGCCCCGCCGCCGCACCGAGTTCCTCGTCCGCGAGGCCGTCGCCGCCGCCCGCACTCAGACCCGCACTCAGACGGCCGTCGTGCTCGACCTGTGCTGCGGCTCGGGCGCGGCAGGCGCCGCGGTGGCCGCCGCCCTGGGCCGCGTCGAGCTGCATGCCGCCGACATCGACCCGGCCGCGGTGCGGTGCGCCCGCCGCAACGTCGCCGCGGCCGGCGGCCAGGTGTACCAGGGCGACCTGTTCGCGCCGCTG
The DNA here is from genome assembly GCA_036502085.1 of Streptosporangiaceae bacterium. GTDB lineage: Bacteria > Actinomycetota > Actinomycetes > Streptosporangiales > Streptosporangiaceae > PALSA-505. Next base: position 15,991 of record DASXZD010000054.1, on the reverse strand, counting down.
CCCGCGGCGCTGCGCGGCCGGGTTGACCTGCTGCTCGCCAACGTGCCGTACGTGCCCACCGGGGAGATCGGCCTGCTGCCCGCCGAAGCCCGCGAGCACGAGGCACGGGTCGCCCTGGACGGCGGCGCGGACGGGCTGGACGTGCTGCGGCGGGTGAGCGCCGGCGCGCCGGGCTGGCTGGCCCCCGGCGGCTGCCTGCTGACCGAGACCAGCGAGCGCCAGGCGCCGCAGGCGGTGCGGGTCGTCGCCGCCTGCGGGCTGATCCCGCGGGCGGCCAGCTGCGAGGAGCTGGCCGCCACCGTCGTGATCGCCACCAGGCCCGGCGGGCCGGACGGCCGGCCTGCGGTGCGACGATAGGGCGCATGACTCCCGACGAACTGCTCACCACCACGCGCAGCGTCCGGCGCCGCCTGGATCTGACCCGGCCTGTCCCGCTCGCGCTGGTCCGCGAGTGCCTGAGCATCGCGCTGCAGGCCCCGAGCGGCGGCAACCGGCAGGGCTGGCACTGGATCGCCGTCACCGACGCGCAGCGCAGGGCTGAGATCGGCGGGTTCTACCGGCGCGCGTTCGAGGCCTACTACCAGTCGGGCCAGTCGGCCGCGAGCCTGTTCGCCGACGACCCGGCCCGCGCGCAGGTGCAGCAGCGCGTCTCGGCGAGCGCCGCGTACCTGGCCGAGCACATGGGCGAGGTCCCGGTGCTGGTTATCCCCTGCCTGTCGGCAAGCCGGCTGCCCGAGGGCAGCCAGGCGGGCCTGTGGGGGTCACTGCTCCCCGCCGCCTGGAGCTACATGCTCGCCGCCAGGGCGCGCGGCCTCGGTACCGCCTGGACCACCCTGCACCTCGGCTACGAGAGCGAGATAGCCGGGCTGCTCGGCATCCCGGACGGCATCCGGCAGGGCGCGCTCATCCCGACCGCCTACTACACCGGGGACACCTTCCGCCCGGCCGCCCGCGTCCCGCTCGATGAGGTCCTGCACGTTGACCGCTGGTAAGCCGGCCGCCGGTAAGCCGGCCGCGGTGACCTCGGCGAGCCTGCGGCGCAGGAAGCGGCGCTCGGCCTCGGTGGGCGCGAGGGCCAGCGCCTCGCGGTAGGCCGCGGCGGCCTCGGCGCCGCGGCCGAGGCGGCGCAGCAGGTCGGCCTGGGTCGCGGGCAGCAGGTGGTAGCCGGCCAGCTCTCCCTCGGCCGCCAGCACCGCGGCGAGCTCGAGGCCCGCGGCCGGTCCTTCGGCCATGGCCACCGCCACCGCGTGGTTCAGCCGCACCACGGCGGACGGAATCAGCGTGGCGAGCCGGCCGTAGAGCGCGGCGATCTGCGGCCAGTCGGTGTCGGCCGCAGTGGCCGCGCTCGCGTGACAGGCCGCGATGGCGGCCTGCACCTGGTAGGGACCGGCCTGGCCGCGCCGCAGCGCGCCGTCGAGCAGCGCCACTCCTTCGGTGATCTCCGCGGCATCCCACCGCTGCCGGTCCTGCTCTTCCATGGGCACCAGGTCGCCGGCGTCGTCGAGCCGGGTGGCGCGGCGCGCGTCGTGCAGCAGCATCAGGGCCAGCAGCCCGGTCGCTTCGGGTTCGTCGGGCATCAGCCGGGCCAGCACCCGGGCCAGCCTGATCGCCTCGGCGGTCAGGCTGCGGCGCATCAGGTCGGCGCCAGCCGAAGCCGAGTACCCCTCGTTGAACAGCAGGTATAGCACGGCCAGCACGGCGGGCGTGCGTTCCGGCAGCAGGTGCGCGGGCGGCACCCGGTACGGGATCGCCGCGTGCCGGATCTTCTGCTTGGCCCGCACCAGCCGCTTGGACATCGTCTGCTCGCCGACCAGGAACGCCCGGGCGATCTCGGGGGTGGTCAGCCCGGCCAGGGTGCGCAGCGTGAGCGCGACCTGGGCCTCCAGGGCCAGCGCCGGGTGGCAGCAGGTGAACATCAGCCGCAGCCGGTCATCGGGCACAGCCCGGTCCTCGTCGCTGCTCTCGTTCTCCGGCGGGTACGACATCGCGGCTACCTCCCGCAGCTTGGCCGCGCCGGCCGCGTCGCGGCGCAGCCGGTCGATGGCGCGGTTGCGGGCGGCCGTGGTCAGCCAGGCCCCGGGCCGACGCGGGATGCCGTCGCGCGGCCAGCGCGCCAGGGCCAGGGCGAACGCGTCCTGGGCGCATTCCTCGGCCAGGTCCCAGTGGCCGGTGACCCGGATCAGGGTCGCCACGACCTGGCCCCACTCGTCCTTGAAGGCCTGGGCGACGGCGGTCTCGACGTCGGGGGTCACTGCGGCCAGAGCGCCCGGATCTCGATCACGCCGTAGCCGGCGGCCGGGTGCCGGGCGGCGATCTCGACCGCCTCCTCGAGGTCGGCGCACTCGATCACGCAGTATCCGGCGATCTGCTCCTTGGTCTCGGCGAACGGCCCGTCGGTGCGCAGTAGCCGGTCGGCGCGCACCCGCACGGTCGTGGCCTCGGCGGGCGGGCCGAGGCCGCGCGCGTCCTTGAGCACGCCGCGGCGCCGCATCTCGGTGTCCCAGCCGCCGCAGCCGTCGCCGGCGTGTGCCGCGGCGGATTCGTCGCCGCCGATCAGCAGCATGTACTTCATGTCGCCCTCCTCGTGCCCGGCCTCCGCCGGCTGCCGTTCTCCTGGTGCGCCGGGCAACCATACGACGAACGGGCCGGGCCCCGCCGGACAGCCTCAGGCCATCGGGCCGCTGCCGAGCCAGCCGCGCCGCTTGAACAGGACCAGCAGCAGCACGATCGCGACCAGCTCGGTGCCGATGCCGAGGAACAGGAAGTCGGCCCCGCGGTCCTGCAGGTGCGCGATCGGCCAGGCGAAGTTCTGCCCGAAGAACCCGGTCAGGAAGCCCAGCGGCAGGAAGAACGTGGCGATCATGGCCAGCTGCTTCATGATCACGTTCAGCCGGTTGGACACCATGGACAGGTGCGTGTCCATCGCGCCGCCGATCAGGTCCCGGTACGCGTCCACCATGTCGCTGATCCGGATCAGGTGGTCGTACAGGCTGCGGAAGTAGGCCGAGCCCTGGTCGGTGAGCCCGGGGATGGACACCATGCCGCCGTTGAGGCTGGCGATCATGTCCCGCTGCGGGGTGATGACCTTGCGGATCGTCATGATCTGCCGCTTCATGCCGAACAGCGTGCCGAGCTGCTCCTCGGTCGGCTGGCGCAGGATGGCGCCCTCCAGGCTGTCGATCGCGTCGTCGAAGTCGGACAGCACCGGGAAGAACGAGTCGATCAGGGTGTCCATGATCAGGTAGAGGATGGCTACCTGCGGCGGGGCCGCCCCGGAGGAATGATGGCTGGTCACCCGGTCGCGCACCGTGCCCAGGATCGAGCAGTTGCCCTGGTGCAGGCTGATGATGAACTTCTCGGTGACGAAGCAGTGCACCTCGGCCACGTTCTTCCCGTCGTCGGCCATGCCGAACGTGATGACGTGCACGAAGTCGTCGTAGTCATCGATGCGGGCCCGCTGGCCGAACCGGTCGGCCGCCTCCACCGCCACCGGGTGAAACCGGAAAGTGTTGATCAGCAGGCCCTGGACGTCGTCGTCGGGCCCCGGGTCATGCACGTCGAGATCGAGCCAGAAGAACGCGTCCGCGGCTGCTGCCTGCTCGATCGCCTGCTGTGTGGCCTCGGCGGCTACGCCGCCCTGCCTGAGCGTCCCCTTCATGGGGGGATACTGCCACGCTCAGCCGGCCGGCGGCCCGGCGTCCGGCCCGGCGTCCCCGTCCGCGGCTGCATCTACCGCGGCCACCTCGGCGGGAGTGGCGCCGAGGCGGCGCTCGACGTCGGCGAGCCGGCCGCTGATCACCGACAGCTGCAGGCCCAGGTCGGCGTGGCCCCTGCGGTATTCCTCCTTGCTGGCGTCGGTGTGCTCCTTGATGAACACCGAGGCCACGGTCGCGGTGAGCACGCCGATCAGCCCGATGCCGATCAGCATGAGGACCGTGGCCACGACCCGGGCGCCCTCGGTGACCGGGAACCGGTCCCCGTAGCCGACGGTGGTCACGGTGACGATGGCCCACCACAGCGCGTTCGGGTAGCTGTGGATGTTGCCGCCGGGGGCGTTCTCATCGAACAGCAGAACCAGCCACGCTCCCAGGAAGAGCGTCGCGGCGGCGGCGATGAGCACCCGGAAGAGGCTGTGGTGCCGCAGGATGGCCTCGGCCCGCAGCTCGCCCTCGTGCAGCAGCAGGCACACCTTCTCGATGCCGATCAGGTGCCAGCCCTGTAGCGGGGGCACCAGCACGGTGGCGGGCTCGGCCCACCGGCGCCTGAGGTAGCCGCGGCGGTCCGGGCTGACCGCCAGGCGCACGAGGTACTCCGCCAGCAGGATGACCCAGAACGCGAACAGCGCGCTGACCAGCGCGATCGAGGCTGAGCCGTTCACGTTGGTGGTGACCACCATGATGCCGATGACCAGCCAGGCGACCCCCAGCACGGCCATCGGGAACCTGGTGACCCGCTCGATCCTGTCGACCAGGTCGTGCCGCCCGCCGGACGGCTTGACCCCGGCGATGGCCTGGCGGCGGCGCTCGTCCTTGCGCTCCTTGTCCGCCAGCCGCTCACGCTCCAGCCGCTCCAGCCGCTGGATCCGCTCCAGCGACGACGGCCTGGTGCCGGTGGAATCCCCCATAGACAGACGAAGATACCGGGCGAGCCGCTGGCATGCCGGCCGGTAAGGGTCCTACCATGTCCGGTCATGAGCGACCCGGTGACGCTGCGGCCGGTGGCCGAAGACGACCTGGCCATACTCGGACGGCTGACCAGCGACCCCGAAGGCACGGGACCGCACGAGTGGTATGGCTGGACCGACCCCCACGTGTACCGGCACCGCTGGATGGAGAACGGCCTGCTGGGCTCGGTCGGCGGCACGCTGCTAGTGGCCAGCGGCCCGCAGGTGCACGGCTTTGTCAGCTGGCGGCAGGTCTACACCGGGCTGACCTCCTACTGCTGGGAGATCGGCATCAGGCTGCTGCCGCAGGCCCGCGGCGCCGGGCGCGGCACGCTGGCCCAGCAGCTCATCGTCCGGTACCTGTTCGCGCACACCCAGGTGAACCGGATCCAGGCCGCGACCGAGTCCGGCAACCTGGCCGAGCAGCGGTCGCTGGAGAAGGCCGGGTTCACCCGGGAGGGCGTGATGCGCGGCTGCAGCTGGCGGGACGGCCAGTGGCGGGACGGCGTGCTGTACAGCGTGCTGCGCGACGAGGCCGGCCGCGCTACGCGCGCTACGCGCAGCGCCGGCCCCTGAGATCCCGGCGTTCACCTACGGGCTTACGGTGGTCGTGAACCCAAGAGAAACTGCGCTGTAGCCGCGGAGGCTTCATGACCGAGCAGGACTTCTTGACCGTGACCGACAGCCGGACCGGCGAGAACTATCAGATCCCGATCAGCGACGGCACCATCCGCTGCACCGACCTGCGGAAAATCCGGGTGGCGGAGACCGGCCGCGGGCTGACCAGTTACGACCCCGGGCTGTTCAACACCGCCGTCGCCCGCAGCCAGATCACCTTCCTGGACGGCGAGGCGGGGGTGCTGGAGTACCGGGGCTACCCGATCGAGCAGCTGGCCGCAAGCGCCACCTACCTGGAGGTCGCCTACCTGCTGATCTACGGCCGCCTGCCGTCCGAGGCGGAGCTGGCGGGCTGGACCGAGGACATCTCGATGCACACGTTCGTGCACGAGAACATCAAGAACTTCATGCAGGGCTTCCGCTACAACGCGCACCCGATGGGGATGCTGCTGGCCTCGGTGGGGGCGCTGTCCACGTTCTACTCCGACGCGAACGTCTTCGACGACCCGGAGTCGGTCGAGCTGCACATCCGGCGGCTGATCGCCAAGATGCCCACGCTGGCCGCGTTCGCGCACCGGCATAACCTCGGCCAGCCGTACGTCTACCCGGACAACGAGCTCAGCTACACGGCCAACTTCCTGGCCATGCTGTTCCGGATGTCCGAGCGGGAGTACCGGCCCGACCCGCGGGTCGAGCGAGCGCTGGAGACCCTGTTCATCCTGCACGCCGACCACGAGCAGAACTGCTCGACCACCGCGGTCCGCGTGGTCGGCTCCTCGCACGCCGACCCGTACTCCTGCGTGGCGGCCGGCATCGCCGCGCTTTACGGCCCGCTGCACGGCGGCGCGAACGAGGCCGTGCTGAAGATGCTGGTGCGGATCGGCGACATCGAGAACGTCCCCGGGTTCATCGACGGGGTAAAGGCCGGCAAGGAACGGCTGATGGGCTTCGGCCACCGGGTGTACAAGAGCTACGACCCGCGGGCCCGGCTGATCAAGCAGGCCGCCGACGACGTGTTCGCGGTGAAGGGCACCAGCCCGCTGCTGCGGATCGCGCTGGAGCTGGAGAAGCGGGCGCTGGAGGACGAGTACTTCGTCAGCCGCAAGCTCTACCCGAACGTCGACTTCTACTCCGGCCTGATCTACCAGGCGCTCGGCCTGCCGCAGGAAATGTTCACCGTGCTGTTCGCGATGGCCAGGACCAGCGGCTGGGTGGCCCAGTGGCTGGAGATGATCAGGGACCCGGAGCAGAAGATCACCCGGCCGCTGCAGGTCTACACCGGCGACCGCGGCCTGGAGTACAAGCCCCCGGCCGCGCGCTGACGGCGCTCGCTGACGGGGCCCGCCGGCGGCCCGCGCGGCTGCCGGCGGCGGCCTGCCGCCGGCGACCCTGCGCAGATAAATAGTTGCTATCAAACAACTAATTGCCGGTAAAATAGGCGGACGTGCGAAGAGAGGCAGAGCAGGGGCGGGCGACGACGGACAACGGTGATGCTGCGGGCGGTCCCCAGGGCCGGGGCGACCGCTACAAATGGGTGGCGCTGTCCAACACCACCCTCAGCATGACGATGGCGACCATCGACGCATCGATCGTGATCATCTCGATGCCGGCCATCTTCCGCGGCATCCACCTCAGCCCGCTGACTCCGGGCAACGTGAGCTACCTGCTCTGGATGATCATCGGCTACCTGCTGGTCCAGTCGGTGCTGGTGGTCACGCTCGGCCGGCTGGGCGACATATTCGGCCGGGTGCGCATCTACAACCTCGGCTTCGTCGTCTTCACCCTCGCCTCGATCGCGCTGTCGCTGGACCCGCTGCGCGGGTCGTCCGGCGCGCTCTGGCTGATCCTGTGGCGGTGCGCGCAGGCGTTCGGCGGCGCGATGCTGATGGCCAACGCGGCCGCCATACTGACCGACGCGTTCCCGGCCGGGCAGCGCGGCATGGCGCTGGGCATCAACCAGATCGCCGGCATCTCCGGCCAGTTCGTCGGGCTGCTGCTCGGCGGCCTGCTGGCCGCGTGGGACTGGCGCTCGGTGTTCTGGGTGAACGTGCCGATCGGGGTGTTCGGCACGATCTGGTCCTACCGCAGCCTGCGCGAGATCTCCTCGACCAGGCGGGCCAGGATCGACTGGCCGGGCAACATCACCTTCGCGCTCGGCGCCAGCATGCTGCTGGTGGCGATCACCTACGGCATCCAGCCGTACGGCGGGCACCCGACCGGCTGGGCCAACCCGTGGGTGCTGGCCGGACTGGCCGGGGGCGTGGCGCTGCTGGTCCTGTTCTGCGTCATCGAGACCAAGATCGCCGAACCGATGTTCCAGATGGGCCTGTTCAAGCTCCGGGCCTTCGCGGCCGGCAACGCGGCCAGCCTGCTCGGCGCGATCGCCCGCGGCGGCCTGCAGTTCATGCTGGTCATCTGGCTGGCCGGCATCTGGCTGCCGCTGCACGGATACGACTACCACGTCACCCCGCTGTGGGCCGGCATCTACATGCTGCCGCTCACCTCCGGGTTCCTGATCGCCGGGCCGATCTCCGGCTACCTGTCCGACCGGTTCGGCCCGCGGCCGTTCGCCACCGCGGGCCTGATCCTGGCCGCGTTCGCGTTCACCGGGCTGATGCTGCTGCCGGTCAACTTCCGCTACTGGGAATTCGCGCTGCTGATCTTCTGCAATGGGGTCGGCTCCGGGCTGTTCTCCTCGCCGAACACGTCCGCGATCATGAGCGCGGTGCCGGCCAGGCACCGCGGCTCGGCCTCCGGGATGCGCGCCACCTTCCAGAACTCCGGCATGTCCCTGTCCATCGGCATCTTCTTCTCGCTGATGATCGCCGGGCTGGCCGCCACGCTGCCGCGCTCGCTGACCAGCGGCCTGCGCTCGCAAGGGGTCTCGGCCGCCGTCGCCGCGCACGTCGCGCACCTGCCGCCGGTCAGCACGATGTTCGCCGCCCTGCTGGGCTACAACCCGGTGCAGCACCTGCTCGGCCCCAGCCACTCGCTGGCCACGCTCCCCCGGCATAACGTCGCGGTGCTCACCGGCAAGCAGTTCTTCCCGCACCTGATCTCCGGCCCGTTCCATCACGGCCTGATCATCGTGTTCACCGCGGCCGCCGCGATGTCGGTCATCGGCGCGGTGATCTCGCTGCTGCGCGGCAAGCAGTTCTACTACGACGACTCTGGGGTCCCGCGGTCTCCCGCTGCGGCTCTGATCCCGGCGGTAACCCCCATTATTCCGAACGGGGAGTCGCCGGCCCAGCACCCGGACGCCGGCCAGCTCGGGCGCAACCATCCCGCGCCGGGCGGCGTCTAGAGAACAGGGACTTCTCCCGGCGGCCGTCAACCGCGCCGGCCACCAGGTCCCCAGGGGGAAGAGAACCCCGCCGCCGTCACCCGGACCGCCTGCCCGGTCCGGGTGACGGCTCGGCCGGAGCGTCACCCGGTTACCACGCTCCGGCCATCGCGCGCCCGGCCACGACGGCCTCCTCAGTGGCCAGCGCGTCGGTCAGTTCCCCGGGCCCAGGTCCGTGCACGGTCGCTGACTGACCGCGCGCCCAGGGGCGAATCCTCGTCGCGTACCACCATCCGGTGTCCGAAACCCACACGTGATACCCCGGGTAGGCGTGCTCGATCTGCCCGGCCACCTGCCGGTCCCTGGCCCGGCCGCGGCCCGCGCCCCGCAGCGGCCCGCCCGCCGGTGCTGACGCCGGGGTCACCCGCTCCGGCGCGGTGCTGTCGGCTCCGGGCCGGCTCGGCCCGGCGGCTCGCCGTACCGCGGCCCCTCGACGTCCATCCCGAGCTCCCGCAGGGCCACCATCACCCGCACCGCGTCGCCGCGCGCCGGCAGCCGGGACAGCCCGCGGAAGGCGTCGCACAAGGCCGCCAGGCCGGCCTCGTGCCGGCGCGCGGCCAGCAGGCAGTGCCCGCGCCGCTCGCCGGCCAGCAGCGCCTCGCACGGCCGGGGCAGCGCCGCCCAGGCCGTCGCCGCGCAGCCGAACAGCTCCGCTGCATGCTCCGGCTTCCCGCGCCCGCCGCCCAGCCGGCGTCCTCCCCCAGGTCCAGCAGCGCGGTCACCCAGTCGATGGTCAGCGCCAGCCGGCCCAGCTCCCGGCCCGGCCTGCCCCCGCTCGCCTGCGCTGCTGATCCCGGCTGCCCGGCCGGTCCTCCGCTCTCCTGAGCGGCCTGCTCCCCCGGGCTGCGCTGGTTCCGTACCGGCCGGGTCTGGCGCCGCGGCCCCGTCTGGGCCGCTCCCTCCTGCTAGGCCCGCTACCCTGCCCCCCGGGTTTCCCGGGCCCTTCTTCCCTCCCTCCAGGCCGCTCATCCAGCGCATCTGGCCCGAAAAATAATCCCTCCCGCAGCCAGCCGCACCGCCGCACATTTTCGCGCCGACGCGTCCATCCCCGGCCGGTGGCGGCGTCTCTTCACGCGTTCTGTCCGAATCGTGTCCGCCTTTGTCCCGGTATGTGGAAGCAGAACGCGTGAAGAGTGGCCGGATGATCATGAAATGCAGCGCATCAGGCTGCGGCGCCGCGTTGCGGGAGCGTACCGGGCTGGCGGCGCTGGCCCTTGTCTCGGCGGCCGCCGGCTCGCAGGCGGACGCGGCGGCGCAGAGCTGGGCCGGGCGGGTCGGCCGGCGGCATCTGGCAGTCGGCCACAGGGCTCGAGGCGGACAGCGCGGGCAACATCTACTTCATCTCGGCGGACGGCACCTTCGATCTCGCCGGCGGCGGGCGGGACATCTCCGACAGTGTGATGGAGATGCGGCCCAGGAACGGCACGCTGGCCGTCGTGGGCTATTTCACGCCCTTCTACCAGGCATGCCTCAACAAGAGCGACCAGGACTACGGCTCCGGGAGTCCGCTGCTGCTGCCGCGCGAGATCATTGTCATCGGCCTCGCCCATGAGCTGTACAACACCCAGCAGGACGCCAGCCGCGATGCCATTCCCGGCTACGACAACTTCTGCGTGCCGACCGCCGCCGATGGCCGGGTGTTCGGCGGCACGCAGGGCGAGCTCATCATCTACGGGCTGCTCAAGTAGCAGCGGCTAACTATGTGGCGCGGCCGGTTCAGCTCCCGTTCTCGCGGTCTTTGAGCCTGATGCTCAGCTCGGCCAGGGTGGCGGCGTGGACTCGCTGCCTGGTCTGATCGTGGCGCGGGGTGGCGTACCACCCGCCGTGACCGGCGGGCCTTTACCGGGTGGTGAACGGCTCGAGCAGGTGGCTGAAGGCCCAGGGATCCTGCTTGATGCCCGAGCAGGTGTTGCTGTCGGTGGCGCCCGGGCAGCCGCCGTTGTCGCGCTGGATGGCCCAGATGGACAGCAGGCTCATGTGCTCGCGGCTGGCGAAGGACGCTAGCTGCTTGACGTTGCCCAGGTAGGTGGTCTCGATCTTGCCCCGGTCGTCGATGCCGGGCAGCAGGGTCATGCCCATCATGTGCCACAGCTGCGCCCCGGTGGCCGACGGGTACAAGCCGGTCAGCTGGTTGTGCACGTTCTCCGCGGCGCTCATCGCCGCCGCGCCCATGGCGACCCGGCCCTCGTGCGTCTGGTAGTAGTCGAACGTCATGATGTTGACCACGTCGATGTGCACGCCGTTGGCGACCGCGCTGCGCAGCACGTGCAGCCCGTTCGGATCCAGGCCGTACGGCTCGACCGGGATCGTGAAGTCGACCTGGAGGGTGATGCCGCGGGCGGCCGCCCAGGCCTGGGCCATGGCGATCGCCTTGCTGCGGCGGAAGATGCCCGCGGAGTTGTCCAGCGACTTCGCCTCGACGTCCATGTCCAGCCGGGTCACGTGGTGGTACTTGCTGACCAGCAGTTCGTAAGCAGCGGCGATCTTGCTCACGCTGGTGCAGGAATCGGCGATCTCGGTGCCGCCGTTGTCCGCGCTGAAGCCGCCGAACGACGGGATGACGTTGCCTCCCATGGCCCGCAGCGCGGCGATCTGGGACAGGTAGCGCCCGGCCGACAGCGGCTGTGCGGCGTCCCCGTTCCAGGCCGGGACGCACGATCCCTTGGCCGGCGTCTGGATGAACGCGAGCGTGAGGTAATGCGCGCGGGACTGCCGGGCGGTCGTGACGATGCTGCCGGGAAGGTAGGTCTCGAAGTACGGCGCGTAGACGTGCGCGGGCACGGCGGCGGCCGCGGTCCGGCCGGCGGCCGAGCCGGCAGTGCTAGCCAGCGCAGTGCTAGCCAGCGCAGTGCCGGCCAGCGCAGTGCCGGCCCAGGCCGAGGCGGCCAGCGCGGCCGCCGAGGCCAGGGTGAGGACGCGGGTGCGTCTGGTGCGGATTCTCATGACGCGTTTCCCTTCTGAGCGATTATGGGCCGGCCTGGCCGGCGGCGCGCACGGCGCCCGGCGTGCTCACGGCGTCGGCGCGGCGATATCGCGGGCCGGCACGTTCGCGCCGGACAGGCTGATCACCGGCGTGGCGCCGTGCAGGTCAGCGGAGCCGTAGCTGACCGTCAGGGTCTGCGACTCGCCGGGCCACAGCGTGATGTCATTGTCGTTCCAGGTCGATGACCGCAGCTCGCTGTCGCCTGCTGCCGGGGTGCCGCTCGCGTTGCCCCGGCGCACGTCGGCGCGCAGGAAGAAGGCGACACCGGAGCCGGGCGAGGTGTTCGTGATCGTCACCGTGGTCACCAGGTTGTCGCCATCGGGCCCGCTGCGCGGGATGGTGACTGCCCGCACCGACACCGCCGCGGCCGGCAGCGTGCTCAGCGCGCGCAGGTTCGCGTACTGCGACAGCGTGGCGTGCACGTCGCCGGTGCTCTTGGCCCAGTTGACCACGTCCGGGTGGGTGGACAGCCAGTAGACGTTCCGGTCCACCACGGCGCCGTGCTGCCGCAGCAGCAGCTCGACGAAGTAGACCTTGGCCGGCGTCGGCGGCGCCGTGGCGGCGGGCACCTTCGGCGTCAGCACCCTGCCGGTCACGCCCTGGCTGGCCAGGGTGAGCGAGACGGACTGCTGGTCATCGAGGACTTTCCCGGTCAGGCTGTACACCCGCGACTCGACCGAGAGGCCGGCTTGCCGGGTGCCGCCTAGGTTGTCCACGGTCACCGTGCCGCTGTCGGGGGCGTAGAGCACGTGCAGGCTCCGGTTGGCCTCTTGGGCGCCGAAGTAGGAGCCCGCCTGGTCGCTGTCGCTGTTGTAGAGGTTCCAGAGCAGGCTCGGCCAGCCCTTGTTGACCTGCCAGTAGACCGTCCCGGTGGCTGGGGTCGGCTTGCTGGTCGACTTATCGATGAACGCCTCGAACTGCGCCCTGGTGTCCTCGTAGTCCTGCAGCTGCGCCTTCTCGGCATAGCCGGCCAGGCTCGACCACGGGCCGTACCGGTGGGTCAGGGCCTTGTCGAAGTTGAACAGCGTGCCGAACGCGTAGCCGTCATGGCCCGGCTCGTAGTTGGCGTGGTACTGGTTGTAGGCCGGGTTCTTCCACAGCTCGGCCTGCTCATGCGGCGACATGAAGCGCCTGATCGAGTCCGGCGTCGGGACGGTGTCCCCCGCGCTCTCCTCGCTGTCATAGGCCCAGGCGCCGCCGACGTTGGTCCGGCTCGAATCGCCCCGGTTGTAGTGGCTGGTGTCGTACCAGTAGCCGGGCGGCACCCAGTCGTAGGGGCCCTCCTTCTCCCCCGACTGGCCGAGGACCGGGCTGCGGCTGTACTCGGCGGAGGAGATGAGCGGATCGTCGAAGTCGGCCTGCCGGAAGCCCTGCAGCGACACCTTTTCCTGCCGCGGGATCGGCGCGTTGTCGCTCCACTGGAAGCTGAACACGCTCGGGTGGTTGCGCAACTGCTCGCCGAGGGTCAGCGCGGACAGCCGCAGCAGCCGGTAGTCCGCCGTGGTCACGCCGCCCCCGTTGAAGGGCAGCTGCCAGGCGTCGCAGCACTGGAATCCGGCGTTGACCAGGATCCCGGCCCGGTCCATCTGCCGGTAGAAGTCGTCCGGCATCAGGTGGCCCTCCAGCCGGAGCGTGTTGAGGCCGAGGCTGCGCAGCAGCACGACCTGGCGGGCGATGTCGCCTGCCGAGTAGTGCAGGAAGATGTTGGGCGAGAAGCCACCGCCGCGTACCACGAACCGCCGGCCGTTGACGGTGAACACGCGCGCGCCGGCCGGTGCCATCGGCGACCTGCCGGTCAGGTACGAGGTCACCGACCTGATGCCGAACTGCCCATGCGTGGAGTTCAGCACGCGGCCGGCCTGGGCGACCCAGGTCACCAGGGTGTACAGCGGCTGGTGGCCCATCTGGTAGGGCCACCACACGCTCGGGTGGCTGATGGTCAGCGCCGGGTAGCCGGCCGGCCGCAGGGTCACCGTCTGGGTGGTCCCGGCGGCGACGGTCACCGGCGAGCTGACCACGATCACCCGGCCGCCGGGGCCGGGCGCCGCGATCACCGCGCCGAACGTGCCGCGCTGCACCGTGTCGGTGCTGTTGGTGACGTCCGCCCGGACGGTGAGGGCCGAGCTGGTCAGGCCGGGCGCGTTGTCTTGCAGCACGTGCGCGTTGCCGTCGGCCAGCGGGCCGGCCACCTGCAGCTGGACGGGGAACTGGATGCCGGTGTTGTTGTCCGGCGGTATCTGGTTCCAGTCCACGTCGTCCAGCGTGAACATGGTGCGCGGGTCGTTCGGCTGCATCTCGATGGCCAGCGCGTTCGGGCCCGGCCGGGCCAGCCGGGAGATGTCGAAGCTGAACCGGGTGTAGGCGCCGGTGACGGTGGCCGGGGTGGCGATCTCGCGGCCGTCCAGCCATACCGCGGCGCTGCCGACGACCCCGTTGACGATCAGCTGCACATTGCGGCCGGAGCCGGCGGGCAGGCTGAACCCGGTGCGGAACCACCACGGCACGGCGAACCGGCGCACCGTGTCCGCGCCGATCCGGTTCATGTAGCCGAAGCACTTCTTCATGTTGGCCGAGTAGAAGACGCTGTCCGGGCTGTTGCCGCTCTGGTTCACGTGCAGGCCGGGGTCGCCCGGGCAGACGCCGTTCTGCAGCAGCGCGTCGATCTCGGTGCCGGGCGCCCCGGCGTCGTCGTTGGCCACCGGCAGCCAGGAGGCCGCGCTGAATCCCGCCGCGGAGATCACCGCACCGGACTGGGACGCGGTCGCGCTGCTGGCCACCCGCCAGCCCGCCGCGCCTAGGTTGACCAGGTTGCTGGTGCCGGTGTCGGACGGCGAGGCCAGAGCGGTGCCGGCCTGGGCAATCAGCGCTGCCGTCGCCGGATCGGGCCTGGTCACGCCGCCAGGGCCGGCCGCGCCCGCGGCCGCGGTGCTATCCGCCCCGCGGGCCGGGCCGCCCGCCATCATCGCCATGGCCAGCACCACCACGGCAGAGGCCTTGATCGCGGACCGGGTCCCGTCGGCTCGTTTCATGAACGACACGGCTGCGCTCCTCCCCGCGGCGCGTGCGCCGCGATTGACCCGCCCCCGCCTGCCGTCCGCCGCCCGGGCGCCGCACCCTCCCGGCGCACGGCACCCGCCGCATTCAGCACGTTAGTTTGTATAGTTTCCAAACCAGCGGGTGACGTCAAGAGGGAGGCCGGGGGTCGGCTCACCTCAAGGGGGCAGGCCGGCTCACCTCAAGGGGGCAGGCCGGCTCACCTCAAGAGTCGAGACCTCGGAGCCAGGTTCAGGGAGCCTCGGCAGGCGGGTCAGGAGATTGTCGGTGGCGTGCGGCAGAATTGCCGTTGTGAGCAAAGCACCTGTGCCGGCCGCCGGCACCACGGCTTCGCGGCCCGAGGATCCCGACCTGGCGCTGGCCCGGGACGGCGACGACGACGCGTTCACCCGGCTGGTGGCGCCGCTGCGCCGGGAACTGCACGCGCACTGCTACCGCATGCTCGGCTCCACGCACGACGCCGACGACGCCTTGCAGGATGCGCTGCTGCGGGCCTGGCGCGGGCTTGCGGGGTTCGAGGGGCGCAGCTCGCTGCGCTCGTGGCTTTACACCGTGGCCACCCGCACCTGCCTGGACACCGCCGAGACCCGCGGCAAGCGGGCCCTGCCGGTCGACCTCGGCCCGGCCAGCGACGGCGTGGTGATCAGCGACGCGCCGCTAGCCGACGTCGCCTGGCTCGGCCCCTACTCCGACGCGGGCCTGGCCGACGGCCCGGTCAGCCCGGACGCACGCTACGAGCAGCGCGAGGCCGTCGAGCTGGCCTTCGTCGCCGCGCTGCAGCACCTGCCGGGCAACCAGCGCGCCGCGCTGCTGCTGTTCGAGGTGCTCGGCTTCTCCGCCGCCGAGATCGCCGCCACGATGGGTACCTCGACCGCGTCGGTGAACAGCGCGCTGCAGCGGGCCCGGGCGATCGTGGCCGAGCGGATCCCCTCCCCCACCCAGCAGCAGACACTGCGGGAGATCGATGACGTCAGGCTGCGGGAGGTCGTCGCCAGCTATTCGGCCGCGCTCGAGAAGGGTGACGCCGACGCGCTGATCGCGCTGCTGACCGAGGATGTCACCTGGTCGATGCCGCCGATGCCGCACTGGTACCGCGGCCGGCCGGCCGTGATGGACTTCGCCGTGCGGGTCCCGATGGGCAGCTGCGGGAGCTGGCGGCACCTGCCGGTCACGGCGAACGGCCAGCCCGCGGTGGCCTTCTACCTCTGGAACGAGCAGGCCGGCGCGCACGTTGCCTGGTCGATCACCGTGCTGACCCTGCGCGGCGAGCGGATCGCCGACATCATGTCGTTCCTCGGCGCTGAGCACTTCGCGGCGTTCGGGCTGCCCG
>DASXZD010000053.1:0-47552 GCA_036502085.1 Streptosporangiaceae bacterium | reverse complement strand
CTCCGCCTCACCCCGGAACATCCCCGCGAACAGCGGATCGCCCAGCAGCTCCGCCCGCAGGTACTTGATCGCCACCAGCACCCCCGTGCCATCATGACGAGCCAGCATCACATCCCCGAAACCACCCGACCCCAACGCCTTGACCTCGGTGTACCCGGGCACCTGCCACTCAGCCATTAAGCCCTGCCCGCCGTCAGCACTTGACGACGACGGAGGTCGCCGCGCTCTTGCGGTCCGGGCCGAGGACCTGCAGGGTGACCGACTGCGCCGCGCTGCCCTGGCCATTGCCCTCGACCGCGACGGTCACGAAGACCGCCTTCTGCCCGTTGATGACCGTCTGGGTCAGCGGCTGCGGCGGCCGCGAGTCCGGCCGGAACACCCACTGGTAGGACACCGTCCCGGCGCCGCCGCTGGTCGCGATCTTGCCCGTCACGTCCACGGTGCACCCGTTGCGGGTCTGCTGGGTGATCGCCGCGGAGGTGACGGCGAACGCCGGGTGGTGGAACCGGAGGAACAAGATCACTGCCGCGATGGCCAGCAGCGCCACCGTGACCGCCGGCCCGGCGGCCCGCCGCCAGCGCGGCTTCGGCCGCGGGGCCGCGCCCGCGACCAGGCCGGTCCGCCAGATGTCCTCGGCCGTCAGCCCGGCCCGCGGCTCGGGCGCCATCGGGACGCCCGGGCCGTACCGGACGAAGTCAGTGCCGGGCGCCGGCCGGGCCGCGTCGGTGCCCGGGCGCGAGGCCGCGTCGGCCTCCGGCTGGAAGGACGCTTGCGTCTGCGGCTCGTAACCGGGGCCGGGAGGCGGCTGGAAAGACGCTTCCGTCTGCGGGTGGAATGCCGGGCCGGGAGGCGGCTGGAAAGACGCCTCCGTCTGCGGGTGGAATGCCGGGCCGCGGGGCGGCTGGAAAGACGCTTGCGTCTGCGGATGCGATTGCGCCGGCGCCGGCGGCGGCGGCGGAATCGGCGGGCCGGTCATCGGGAACACGGTCACCGACTGCGGGGGCGCCTTCTCCGGAGCGGCCGGCTCCGGGGTCTCGGGCTCCGGGGTCTCGGGCTCCGGGTCGGGCGACTCCGGCTCAGAGAAGAACCACGTCGAGTCGCTGCCACCGGGCTCACCCGGCATCGGCCGATCGGGCCGGGATGAATGCTCCCCCATGCGGTCCGCCTTCCGGCCGAGAACCCGCGTGACCACGGTTCGTATTGCTCCACGGCATCAGCGGAGCTGACGCCGTCCCCATGTCAACGCTTCCCCCGGCAACGTGCTGCCCATCGGGATCGCCACGCCAGCAGCCATCCCTGCGGGAGGAGGATACCTGAAATAGCACCCCGAAATAACGTCCGCTGGCAAAATTCCGGAACGGCCCGGATGGCTCAGGAAACGCCGCCGGCGCCCTCGTCGGCCGGCAGCCGGTCAGTGATCAGTTTTTCCAGCGTGCCGAGCCGGTCGCCGAGGTCCTCGATGGTCACGACGTCGGCCAGGGCCAGCCGCACCGCGGCCAGCTCGCGGGCCAGGAATTCGGTGTCGGACTGGGTGCGGGCCGCGACCACCCGGTCCCGCTCGACGCTGGCCCGGTCCCGGTCGTCCTGCCGGTTCTGGGCCAGCAGGATGAGCGGCGCGGCGTAGGCGGCCTGAGTGGAGAAGGCCAGGTTGAGCAGGATGAACGGGTACGGGTCCCAGTGGTGCACCAGCCCGAAGGTGTTGAATCCGATCCAGAAGACGACCAGCACCGATTGCCCGACCAGGAACCGGCCGGTGCCCAGGAACCGGGCGATGGTCTCCGAGATCCGGCCGAACGCGTCCGCGTCATAGCGGCCGGTCATCCGGGGCGTGGTCCCGCGCGGGGCGGACAGGTCCCCCCGGTCGGCCAGCAGCCGCGGAGACAATTGCGACATCCTCATTCAGCCTCCTTGTGGTGCCGCCAGTCGGTGGGCAGCAGCCGGTCCAGCACGTCGTCCACCGTGATGGCGCCGAGCAGCCGGCCGTCCTCGTCGCAGACCGCGACGCCGATCAGGTTGTAGGCCGCCATCCGGCGGGCCACCTCCTGCTCGGGCAGGTCGGGCCGGACGAACGTGCTCTCCTCGATGCACTCCCCCACGCTGAGCGACGGCGGCTGGCGCAGCAGCCGCTGGAACCCGCAGGTGCCCAGGTAACGGCCGGTCGGCGTGTTCGAGGGCGGCTCGCACACGTAGACCTGCGCGGCCGCGGTCACGGCCGTCTCCGGCTCCCGGATCCGGGCCAGCACCTCGGCCACGGGCGCGTCCGGGGCGACGATCAGCGGCTGGGACGTCATCAGGCCGCCGGCCGTGGTGGCGTCGTAGCGCAGCAGCCGCCGCAGGTCCGCGGCCTGGACCTTCTCCATCGCGGCCAGCAGCCGTTCCCGCTGCTCGTCGGGCATCTCGGCGAGCAGGTCGGCGGCGTCGTCGGGCTCCATCTCCTCGACGACGTCGGCCGTCCGCTCCAGCCCCAGGCCCGCCAGCAGCCGGATCTGATCCGCCTCGGGCAGTTCCTCCAGCAGGTCGGCCAGCTCCTCGTCCTGGAGCGCGGCGGCCAGCTGGTCACGCCGGGTCGGCGGCATGACCGCCACCGCGTCGGCCAGGTCGGTCGGGTGCATCTCCCGCAGCGAAGCCAGCTGGTCAGCCAGCTCGCCGGACTTGAACAGCTCGGGGTGCTGGTCCCAGGGCACCACGGTGGTGGTGTGGTGGCGCAGTCCGCGGGCCGGGCCGACCGCCAGGCCGGACACCTCCCAGCCGCCCCGGCGGCTCTCCGAGCGGGTGATGCCGACGTCCAGCACCACGGCCCCCTCTCCGGCCGCCCGCCCGTACAGGCCCGAGGCCAGGATCTCGCCGGTGCGCGGGCTGAACCGGCGCAGGTCGACGGTGCCGCCGCGGAGGTAGACGCCGTTGACCGAGATCTCGGCCAGGCGGCCCAGGTTGACGAAGATCGGGCGGCGCTGGAGCGTCACGACGACGCCCAGCACCCAGGGCGGCTCGCCGCCGGCCGTGGGCAGGATGACGACATCCCGGACCCGGCCGACCGCCAGGCCGTCGCTGTCCAGCAGCTGGCGGCCGGTCAGCCGCGACGTGAAAACCAGGCCGGTCGTGTTCATGACCGGCCCCGCGCGCTCACGGGCCACTGGGCCATCTCTGCGGTCCCCTTTCCCCCGGGTCTCCGGCCTGATCGGGACCCTATCTCCTGGCCGGCGCGGTTACGCAGGCGCCGGGGCGCCCCTTCCGCTGGCGCGCCCCCTCGGCGAAGATCGAGAGAGGGGCGACCAGGAGGGACGCAGGTCGTCGCCGAGCTACGAGACCCGGGAGGCCGCCCGCGATGAACACCGATACCGTCCTTGGCTACCGGCGCCCGGCGATGCTGGGCGGGCCGGCCAGCCCGGACCCCGACGCCCTCACCCTGCGCTGGTACGGGACGTCCAACTACGAGCTGAACTTCCGCGACCGAATCGTCCTGCTCGACACGTTCTACGATCGCGGCCCGCGGATGCGCGGCCTGGGCTTCGCGCCCGACGAGGTGGTCCGGGCCGACGCCGTCCTGATCGGGCACCCGCACTACGACCATATGTCGGACGCGGCGCAGGTCGCCCGCCAGACCGGGGCGCAAGTGGTGATCCACCCGCTCGGCGCCGACGTGCTGACCCGCGACGGCGTCAGCGCCGGGCAGATCACGACGGTGACCGGTCGCGGCGAGGGCGACGTGCTGGAGTTCCCCGAGTTCACGCTGCGCGTGATCCACGGCTTCCACGCCGAGCTCGGGCATCCCGAGCAGCAGGTCAGCCTCAAGGCCCTGATCGAGGCGCGCCAGGTGTGGGAGCGCGACCGGCCGCCGGTCAGCGCGGCCGAGGAGGCGCACGCCGCGGCCGTCCGCGACCGCGGCAGCATGGCGCCGGAGGTCATGACCGAGGGCACCATGTGCCTGGTCATCGACATCGGCGGGTACCGGATCGTGTACCGCGACAGCGGCGGGCCGGTCAGCGACGAGGAGCGCGCGTTCTTCGCCGCCAGCCCCGGCTGCGACCTCGCGATCGTGGGCTTCGTCGGCCGGCCGCTGGTCCGCCGCCAGCTCAGGGAGGCGACGATGCCGCTGGTGCAGACCTACCAGCCCAAGGTCGTCGTGCCCTGCCACCACGACGACCTGTACCCGGTGTTCATCGACATGGCCACCGAGCCGCTGAAGATGCGGGTCCACGAGGAACTGCCCGCCGCCGCCACCGTGCAGCCGGTCTACGTCGAGCCGGTCACCATCGGGCTCAAGACGGGCGTGATCGCGCAGGGGGACGGCTGAGCCGGGGGCGGCCCCGTTTCGCCGGGAAGGTCAGGCCGCGGTGCGCCAGGCGTCGGCGATCGCCGCGAAGCTGCCGGTGCGGCGGGCCCGGTCGAGGCTGGGGGTGACGACGACGATCTCGTCCGCCTCGGCCGCCTGGCGCATCTCCAGGAGGCGCTCGGCGACGGCCTTCGGGGCGCCGGTGACCATCCGGCCGCCGTCGCGGCGGCCGGCCCGGAACTCCGGCGAGCGGGCGAACTCGGTGACCTCCTCGGGCCGCAGCGGCTCGCGGACCCCGCGGCGGATGTTGCGCATGGTCAGCGTCCAGGCCGCCTCGAACTCGGCCACGGCCTCGTCGTCGTCGCTGGCGAAGGCCAGGACCGACATGGCTGAGTACGGGACCGCGTCGGGCGTCTGCGCGGTGAACTCGCGCCGGTAGCCGCGCAGGGCCTCGAACGCCAGGTCCGGGCTCATGTGGTGGGCGAACACGGCGCTCATCCCGTTGACCGCGGCAAACTTCGGCCCGTACTCGCTCGAGCCGAGCACGAAAATCTCGGGCCGCTCGTCGACCAGCGGGGCGGCGACGAGCGGCGCGTACGGGTGGCCGGCCGGGAAGCCGTCCCCGAGGAAGGCCAGCAGCTCGCCGACCTGGCCGGGGAACTCCGCGCCCGGGTCGGTGACCATCCCGCGGCGCAGCACGTGGGCGGTCAGCGGGTCGGTGCCCGGCGCCCGGCCGAGCGCGAGGTCGATGCGGCCGGGGTACATGGCCAGCAGGGTCCGGAACGTCTCCGCGACCTTGAGCGCGGCGTGATTGGGCAGCATGATCCCGGCCGCGCCGACCCGGATCCGCGACGTGTGCGCGCCGACGTGCGCGGTCAGCAGTTCCGGGGCGCTGCAGGCCAGGCTGGTCATGTTGTGATGCTCAGACACCCAGTAGCGCCGGTAGCCCGCCGCCTCGACCGCCTGGGCGATGCCCACGGCGCCGGCCACCGACGCGGCGGCGCTCTCCCCGTACTCAATTCCCACGAAATCCAGCACGGCCAGCGGCAGCACCCCGTCCACGTCACTCATGCAGCAGACAAGG
This sequence comes from Streptosporangiaceae bacterium, assembly GCA_036502085.1. Taxonomy (GTDB): domain Bacteria; phylum Actinomycetota; class Actinomycetes; order Streptosporangiales; family Streptosporangiaceae; genus PALSA-505. The sequence continues at coordinate 42,195 of DASXZD010000053.1, read as the reverse complement.
CCCCGCCGCCCGCCCGCATTCCCGCGCGTGGGACGGCGTGGCCCGGACGAGCAAGCGCGTGTGTATACTATGCGCATGGCAAGGGTGAACATCACGATCCCCGACGAACTGCTCGGCCAGGCCAGGTCGGCGGGCCTGAACGTGTCCAGGATCGCGGCGATGGCCCTCGCCGACGAGATTGACCGCCAGGCCAAGATCCGCGAGCTCGACGCCTACCTGGCCGACCTGGATGCCGAGCTCGGGCCTGTCCCGCAGCACGAAGTGCGGGCCGCCCGGGAGTGGGCGGATGCCGTTCTGCCCCACGCCGGGCCGGGCCAGGGGGCACGAAGCGCGTGACCCTGGTCCTGGACGCCGGGGGCATCAGCGCCCTGGCCGGGCAGCGCGCCCGGCTGCTGGAACTGCGCAGGCGGGAGCAGTGGCCCGCGCAGGTACCGGCGGTCGTCCTCGCTGAGGCCCTCACCGGGGATCACCGGCGCGACTTCCACGTCAATCGCCTGCTGCGCGCCTGCCAGATCCGCGACGTGACCGAGCCCGTGGCCCGGGAAGCCGGCCGCCTCCGCACGGCAACCTGCCGGGCCGCCACCATCTCGGCGGCCGACTCGATCGTGGCCGCGTTCGCCAGTGCATGCCACGAACCCGTCGTGCTGACCAGCGATCCGCGCGATCTCGCCGCCCTGGCCCAGCACACGGCGCGCCCGGTCATCATCGCCGGGACCTAGCTCAGGCGGGCTGGGGCCGCTGCCGGTCACGCGGGATGCCAGGCTGGACTCGATCATGCCGCTCACTGCCACAGACCCCGGAGGCCCCGTGCAGACCACCGACATCGAGTACTCCTTCGATGGCATCCGCCTGGTCGGCGAGCTGTCCGTCGACGACAGCCGCCGCGGGAAGCGGCCGGCCATCCTGGTCAGCCACGAGGGCGGCGGGCTGACCGGCCACGCCCGGAACCGGGCCCGGGCGCTGGCGGAGCTCGGCTACGTCGCCTTCGCGCTGGATTATTTCGGCGACGGCCGGCCGGTGCCCGCCGACCAGGCCGCCGCCCGGTTCGCCGAGCTGAACGGCGACCGGCTGCGGACGCGCGCGATCGCGCAGGCCGGCCTGGACGTGCTGCTGGGCAGCGAGCACGCCGATTCCGCGAGGGTCGCCGCCATCGGGTACTGCTTCGGCGGCACCCTGTCCCTGGAGCTGGCCCGCGGCGGCGCCGGCCTGCAGGCGGTCGTCGGCTTCCACTCGGGCCTGGCCACGGACCGGCCCGCGGCCGCCGGCCGCATAACCGCCCCGGTCCTGGTGTGCATCGGCGCGGAGGACCCGTTCATCCCCGCGGACCAGCGGCTCGCTTTCGAGGAGGAGATGCGCGGCGCGGGCGCCGACTGGCGGCTCAATCTCTACGGCGGTGCTGTGCACAGCTTCACCAACCCCGACGCGGCGGGCAGCAACCCAGCGCTCAAGTACGACCGGAGGGCCGACGAGCGGTCCTGGCGCGCGATGCTCGACCTGTTCGGCGAGGTGTTCTAAGAGCGGCCGGGCAGGCGGCCGACGCCGCCGGTGATCTGGAGGCGGGTGCGGGCGGGGATGGCGTCGGGGCGCCAGTGCTGGACGCTGGCCAGGCCCGGCTCGAGCAGCTCGAACCCGTCGAAGAACCGCCCGATCTCGGCGCGCGAGCGGAAGTAGGTCTCGACCGGGGTGCCGGCCGCAACCGCGCGGAGGGCGGCCATCGCCTCGGGATCGCTCTCGCCGGCGAACTGGGACAGCACCAGGCAGCTGCCCGGCGCCAGGCGGTCGCGGTACCGGGCGATGATCCCGGCCGGGTCGTCGGCGTCCGGGACCAGGTGCAGGACCGCGACGCACAGCAGGGCGACCGGGCGGCTCAGGTCGATCAGCTCCGCCATACCGGGGTGCCCGAGGATGGCCTCGGGCTGGCGGATGTCGGCATGCACCGACGCCACCCGGTCGTCGCCGGCCAGCAGCGCCGTGTTGTGGGCATGCACGACCGGGTCGTGGTCGACGTAGGCGACCGGGGCGGACGGGACCGCCGAGCGGGCCGCCTCGTGCACGCTCGGCGAGCTCGGGAAGCCGGTGCCCAGGTCGATGAACTGGCCGATCCCGGCGTCGGCCAGCACCTTGACGGCGCGGATCGCGAACGCCCGGTTGGCCCGGGCCAGGCTGCGCTGATCGGGCGCGACGGCCAGCACCCGGTCGGCCGCGGCCCGGTCAACCGCGTAGTTGTCCTTGCCGCCCAGCAGGTAGTCATAGATCCGCGCCGCACTCGGCTGGGCCGGGTCGATGCCCGCCGTCATGGCCGGGTCCCGGCCGGGCGGACGATGACCTTGAGCCCGGTGCGGGCCGCCGCCTCGGTCAGCGCGGCGGCCGTCTCGGTGATCGGGTAGCTCGCGCCGACGACGGCGTCCAGGTCGACCAGCCCTCGCTCGGCCAGGCTGATCGCGCGCGGGTACATCTCCTTCATCCGCCGGACGAGGACCAGGGTGAGCCCCTTGCGGCGGGCCAGCGAGGCGGAGAACGTCGTGCTGTCGGCGTCCGGGATGCCGGCCAGCACGACCCGCGCGCCCGGCCGGGCCAGCCGCATCGCCGTGTCCACGGCGTCGTCGGTGCCGGCCGCCTCGAACGCGACCTCGACCTGGCCGGCCGCGGCTGACTCCGCCGCCTCGGCGGGGGTGAGCGCGGCGTCCGCGCCGAGGGACCGCGCCGCCGCGCGCCGGTGCGGCAGCGGCTCCACGGCCAGCACCCGGCGGGCGCCGGAGGCCCGGGCGACCTGGATCATCAGCAGCCCGATCGGCCCGCAGCCGACGACCGCGACGGAGCTGGCCACCTTGACATGGCCGAGGTCGAAGGCGTGCAGCGCGACGCCGAGGGGCTCCAGGACCGCGCCGCCGGCATCGCTGACGGAGTCGGGAATCGGGTGCAGCCGCCGGTCGGGCCACGCGACGTACTCGCGCAGCCCGCCGTCAGTCGAGCCGTGGCCGGCGAACTTCAGGTGCAGGCACAGGTTGTGGTTGCCCTCCAGGCACGGCTCGCACGCGAAGTCCGGGATCGCGGGGTCGACCGCGACCCGGCGGCCGTCCAGCGGCCCGCCCTCGACGACCCCGGCGAACTCGTGCCCGAGCACCAGCGGGCGCCCGCCGAGCTGCGCGTCGCCGATGGCGCCCTCGGTGAACCAGTGCAGGTCAGACCCGCACAGGCCGACGGCACTGACCCGGACCAGGCTGGACCCCGCGGGCACCCGCGGCGGGTCCTCGTCCTCGATCCGGACGTCCTTGATCCCGTGCAGGCGCGCGACCCTCACGTGACCGCCTCCAGCTGGTCGCAGGTATTCCGGCGCCGAATCAGCCCTTCAGCGCCCCGGATACCAGGCCGCGGACATAGTAGCGCTGCAGCGCGACGTAGACGATGACGCACGGGATCATGGCAATGACGGCCCCGGCGAGCAGCAGCCCGTAATTGACCGCGCCGTAGGTCCCGGTCTCGACGTTGCTGAGGGCCACGGGCAGCGTGAACAGCTTGTCGTTGGTCAGGAAGCTCAGCGCGCCGAGGAATTCCGTCCACGAGAACAGGAACGCGTACAGCGCGGCCGTCGCGATCCCCGGCATGATCAGCGGCCGGTAGACCGACAGCAGCGTCCGCATGACCGATGCCCCGTCGACGCGCGCCGCGTCCACCAGTTCCCCCGGCACCTGGAGGAAACTATTGCGCATGACGTAGACGCCCACCGGCAGGTTGAACGTGGTGTAGAAGAGAACCAGCCCGGCCAGGTTATTCAGCAGCCCCAGGAAGTGCATCTCCAGGAAAAGCGGGGTCAGCACCGCCTGGAACGGGATCATGAAAGCCAGCAGGACGAGCCCGAAGGCGAAGTTCGTGCCCCGGAAGCGGAACATCGCGAAGCCGTAGCCGGCCAGCATGGACACCACCGCGGTCAGCAGCGCGGCGGCCACGGCGACGATCAGGCTGTTCGTCACGTTGCGCAGGATGTCGTCCTGGCCCGACAGCAGCACCTGGTAGTTGCCGAGGGTCAGGTGGCTGAAGGTCTTGCCGGACGGCGCCGCGCTGACCGCCGACTCGGGCTGCAGCGAGCGGAAGACCTCCCACAGCAGCGGCACCACGAACACCGCGCTGATGGCGATGCCGCCCAGCACGTACCAGCCGAAGCCGCGGCCGCGGCGGTCGATCCGGTCGGCGGCCGACGCGCCGCCCGATCCCCCGGCGCGCCGGCGGGGCTGGGGCCGCGGCTGGTGCCCCCTCGATGGGGCCTGCCGATTGCGCACGACAGCCATCAGTCGCCGTCTCCCTGCAGGTAGTGGAACTGGATGAAGGTGATGACGCCCACGACCAGCACCAGGATCACCGACATCGCGCTGGCCAGGCCGACGTTCATCTGGGCGAAGGCGGTATCGAAGATCGACATCACGACGGGCACGGTGCTCGTGCCGGGACCGCCGTCGGTCATGATGAAGAACTGGTTGAAGGCGAGGAACGAGCCGACGACCGAGATGATGAGGCTGAGCGCGATGGACCGGCGCAGCAGCGGGATGGTCAGCCGCCGCTCGATGCTCCACCACGAGGCGCCGTCCACCCGGGCTGACTCGTAGACCTCGTGCGGGATGCCCTGCATGCCGGCCATCAGCAGCATCATGGTCAGGCCCGAGGCGAACCAGACGACCAGGATGCTGATCGCGGTCAGCGCGAGCCCGGTATGGACCAGCCACGCGGTGGAGGCGCTGACGATGCCGAACTTGGCCAGCACGAAGTTCGCCGTGCCGGAGTCGGGCTGCAGCTCGACGACGGCCATGTAGCTCTCGGCCACGAGCCCGACGATGTAGGGCAGGAAGATCATCGTGCGGAAGAGCGTCGACCCCGGCCGGTTGGACCGGACGAACACGGCCAGCGCGTAGCCGAGGACGAAGATCGGCACGGTCACGATGGCGGTGTACTTCAGCGTGAACACGATGGACTGCAGGAACACCGAGTTGTGGATCAGGCTCTGGTAGTTGGACAGGCCGATGAAGTGGTACGCCCCGATGAGCGGCCAGTCCGTCAGCGAGATGTAGACGCCGAACCCGAGCGGGAACAGGGCGAAGGCCGACACCAGGAGCAGGGCGGGCGAGACCAGCGCCAGCCCCGTCCTGGTGGTGCGGCGCTGCTGCGCGGTCGGCGTCTGGCCCCAGAGCCGCCTGCTGCGCCGGCCAGCAGTCGCGGTCATGCGGAGTCCTCCTTCGGCTGGAGCACGACGAGTGGAGCCCTGCGCCGCGCCCCCGGGCCCGGACCCTGGGACGCGGCGCAGGACGATCTGGGTTAGCTCTTCACGCTTGCCAGCGTGCTGGTGATACCAGACTGGCCCTGCGTGATGCCGCTGGTGACATTTCCGCTATACACCGCTTCCTCGAACATCTTGAACCACGGTGACCCGGGCTCGTTGAAGACGGCGTCGTAGGCGAGCGTGAACTCGACCGAGCCCTTGGCCAGGGCCTTGAGGGCGACGGCGTCGTAGGGGTACTTGGCCGCGAACGCGGGCGTCAGGACGTCGGTCCGGACCGGGGTGTCGCCCTGGGCCGGGAACTGCTCCTGCTGGGCGGGCTGCAGCGCCCACTGGATGAACTCCCACGCCCCGGAGGCGTTCGTGGCCCCGGCCGGGATCACGAAGTCATCCCCGCCGTCGAACGTGCTGTAGCTGCCGCCGCTGACGCCCGGCAGGGGCACGTCCGCGAAGTCGGCCTTCTGCTGCGCGGTCTTGAACGCGGCGGCGAAGCCGTAGTCACCGGGCAGGATGCCGACCTTGCCGGCCTCGAAGTCGGCGCCCCAGGTCAGCCCGTTCTGGGTCTGGTCGGCCGCCGGCACCAGGTGCTTGGCCCACATGGTGCGGTAGGCACTCAGCATGTCCTTGAGCGGCGCGTCGCCGCTCACGTTGGCCGTCTGGCTGCCGAGCGGGCCCTTGATCAGGTGCTGGCCGTCGGCCCACAGCGAGGGCAGCATCGTGAACCCGAGGCAGCCCTGGCAGTTGCCGGCGAAGGAGAACCCGGAGATGCCGTGCCCGAGCTTGTTGATCGCCTCGGCGTCCGTCACGATCTGGGCGTAGCTCGTCGGCGGCGAGTTCGGGTCCAGCCCGGCCTGCTTGAACAGCGCCTTGTTGTACCACAGCACCGACAGGTCAGCGAGATAGGGCACGCCGAAGTACTTGCCGTTGGCCGTGGCCAGCTGCAGGTGGCCGGGGCTGAGCGCGCTCTTGTAGGGCAGCGCGTTGACGTACTTGGTGATGTCCATCAGCGCGTTCTCGCGAGCGAAGCTCGGCACGTCAATGTCGTTCAGGCCGACCACGTCCGGCACCGAGCCGGCCCGGACCGCCGTCGCCAGCTGGCTGGTGTCATCGTTAGGGGGGGTCAGGTGGAGCACGATCTTCAGGTTCTTGTGGCTCGCGTTGAACGCGGCCACCAGGGCCTTGGCCGGGCCGTCCGTGGCCTGCCGGGCCCAGAAATGCACGACGCCGGTGGCGCCCTTGCCGAACGTGGCGGTGGAGGGAGCCGCGCTGGATGAGCCGCCGCAGGCGGAAAGCGCCAGCGTCGCGGCCGCGACCGCGAGCGCGGGCAGCCGGGCGCCCTTCAGGACCATCCGTCTCTGGCGTGTTCTGCTAGTTCCCCGGGCGGGAGCCGCCCGCGTAGGCCGCGCATGCATCTCGTCAACCTCCTCGTTTTTGCAGAGCTACTGATCGCGCTGAGAAATCGGTGCCGGGCCGGCGGGCACCCAGACCCGCATGGGCCGGCCGTCGCGGTTGTCCCACTGGAAGTAGGGCAGGGCCACCGCGGCGACGCTCACGGCCGCGGGCGCGTCGGGCCGCTCCCGGTACGGGAGGCCACCGGGGCGGGGGGCGGCCCCTTCGGCGGCGGCGGCCTCGACCAGGACGGTCGGGCCCACGCCGGGCAGGACCTCCGGGCGCTCACTGAGCGCGCCGGCGGTCAGCGACAGCTCCGCCAGGTCCAGGTCATCGGCCTGATCGGCCTGCTCGAAGCAGTACACGAGGGGACCGCGCTCGACGGCCATCGTGCCGCGGAGGGCGTCGATGCGCCCGTCCGGGTAGGTCAGCCGGGGCGCGATGGCCAGGTCGCAGGCCAGCACGTCACCCGGCAGCCAGCGGCGGCGGACGACCAGGTACCCGCGGTCGTCGACCTGGGTCGGCAGCGGCTCGGCGTTGAGCGTGACGGACGCCTCCCGGCTCCAGCCCGGGATGCGCACCGCGAGGCCGCACTCGCCCTCCGGGGCCTGCCGCACGCGGAACTCGGTCCCGCCCGACCAGGGGTAGTCGGTGGTGACGTCCACGCTGAGCGCGCCGCCGGCCAGCGGCAGGCTGATCTGCGCCTGCGCGAGCAGGTGGACGTACAGCACGTCCGCCGCGGCGGTGGCCACGTAGTGCCCGAGGGACGCGACCAGGCGCATGATGTTCGGCGGGCAGCACGCGCAGGAGAACCACTCGCGGCGCCGGCCGGGATCGTCCTCCTCGAAGTGGTCCTCGCGGCGCTGCAGCGGGTTGACGTAGAAGAAGCGCTGCCCGTCGGCGGACATCGACGCGCCGAAGCCGTTGTACAGCACCCGCTCCATCAGGTCGGCGTACTTCGCGTCCCCGGTGGCGAGGAGCAGCCGCCACGCCCACTGGAAGCTGGCGATCGCGGCGCAGGTCTCGTTGTAGGCCCGGTCGGGCGGCAGCTCCCAGGCATCGCCGAACGCCTCGCCGGAATGCCGCGAGCCGTTGCCGCCGGTCAGCGCCGTCTTGGTGGCGACCATGTCGTCCCACCGGCGGACCGACGAGGCCAGCAGCTGCTGGTCGCCGGTCTCGACCGCCACGTCGACCACGCCGGCCTCCAGGTACAGCGCCCGCACCGCGTGCCCCGCGACGGTGGGCGACACCCGGACCGGCAGGTGGTCCTGCAGGTAGCGGCTGCCGAAGCCGGAGTCACCGACCTTGCCGCGGCCGCGCTGGTTCACGAACTGCAGCGCCAGCTGGAGGTAGGCGTCGGTGCCGGTCTCCCGGTACAGCTCGACGAGCGCCGTCTCTACGATCGGGTGACCGTCGAGCCCATCCGTTCCGCCGAGGAAGGCATCCACGAGGTGGTCGGCGAACCCGGTCGCGACGCGCAGCAAGGCCCCGTCGTCGAAGGTCCGGCTGGCCGCGACCGCGGCCTGGATCAGGTGGCCGGCGCAGTACAGCTCGTGGCTCGAGGCCAGGCGCCCGTACCGGGGGCGCCCGCTGACCTGGACGTAGGAGTTGAGGTAGCCGTCGGGCAGCTGGGCCTTGGCCAGCAGCGCGGTGGCCTCGGCGGCGAACTCGGCCAGCTCCGGGGCCGGCTCGTTGGCCATCTCCCAGCTGACGGCCTCGAGGGACTTGTACAGGTCGGAGTCCATGAACACCGGGCCGCGGTAGTCGCCGCCGCCTCCGGCGACCGCGAGCCGCAGGTTGCCGAGGTTGCCGGCGATCTCCATCTGCCGCAGGGCCAGCGGCAGGCTGACCGCGCGATTGCGGCGCTGCCAGTCGCCGAGCAGCCCGCCCGCCAGGCGCACGCCGCCGACGGCGAGGGGCCGGTGGGCTACCGCCGCTGACGCCGAGGGACGAACCGGTCCCCCGGCTTCTACCGCGCTGTCACTCTTCGCCACGAGCATGACTCCAGACCCGCTGTCCAGGCCGGTCTCGGGGAGAGCGGCTCGGTGCCGAACCACCGCGGCAGCGCGATGGGAATAGGTTTTCCCAGTAAGGTAGAGTCCGTCCGAGTTGCCGTCAAGGGCCTGTACAAGTGATTATTTCGTGATGTAAGAAGGTGGGCGACTGGCGGCCCAGATCGGAGCAACCCTTTGCCTCAGCCCGAATCCGGTGATGCGACCCGGCGGGTCACCATCCGGGACGTCGCGGCCCGGGCCGGCGTCTCCATCGGCACGGCGTCCAAGGCGCTGAACGACCAGGGCCGCCTGCGCCAGGAGACCCGGGACCGGGTCACGGCCGCCGCCCGCGAGCTCGGATTCGCGCCGAACGTCCTGGCCAGGGCGCTGCTGGCGGGCCGCACGTACACGGTGGGCGTGATCACGAGCGACAGCTTCGGCCGGTTCAGCATCCCGGTCATGCTGGGCGCCGAGGACGCGCTCGGCGCGGGCCAGATCTCGGTCTTCATGTGCGACACCCGCGACGATCCCGCCCGGGAGAAGCAGTACCTGAAGATGCTGCTGAACCGCCGGGTGGACGGCCTCATCGTCACCGGCCGCCGGATCGAGCCGCGGCCGAGCATCGGCCGGGGCCTGGGCATCCCGGTGGTCTACGCGATGACCCAGTCGCTCGACAGCGACGAGCCGGCGATCCTGCCCGACGACTACGGCGGCGGCCGCCTGGCCGCGAGCCACTTCCTGGCCGCCGGGCGCACCCGGGTCGGGCACATCACCGGGCCCGAGCGGTTCCTGGCGGCGCGGCGGCGGGCGGGCGGGTTCTGCGAGGAACTCGCGTCCGCCGGGGTCCAGTTCTCCTCGAATGACGTGCTCTACGGCGAGTGGAGCGAGCGCTGGGGGCGGGAGGGCGCCGAGATCCTGCTGCGTTCCGCGCCGGGCGTCGAGGCCATCTTCTGCGGCAGCGACCAGATCGCGCGGGGGGTCGCCGACACGCTGCGGCTGCACGGCCGCCGCATCCCCGGCGACATCGCGCTGATCGGCTTCGACAACTGGACCCCGATGGCGGTGGGCTGCGCCCCGCCGCTCACCAGCATCGACATGTGCCTGGAGAACGTCGGCCGGACCGCGGCCGAGCACCTGCTGTCGGCGATCAGCGGGGAGCCGACCCACGGGGTGCAGATCGTGCCCTGCGCGCTGGTGGCGCGGGAGTCCACCGACCCGCTGCCGCCGCCCCCGCCGGAAGCGCCGGCCGCGCCGGCTGAAGCGGCCGCGCCCGCCGCCGGCGACTAGCCGGTCCTTCGGGCCAGCGCCCGGAAATCGCGCCGCAGGTCCTGGTACGCGAAAGGCGAAGGCCCCTCAATGCCGGGAGGGACCTCCGCCTTCGGCCTGTCCGGCGGCTAGGCCGGGCAGGGGCAGTGCGGCATTTCGGCCGCAGCGTTCAGAGCAGGCCGAACCGATCGAATTCGCCGTTCCGGACGCCGCCGATGAAAGCGCGCCATTCGGCCGGGGTGAACCGGAGCACCGGGCCTTCGGTGTTCTTGCTGTCGCGAACGCCGACCTCAGCGTCGGGCAGGCTGGCCACCTCGACGCAGTTGCCGTTAGCGAAACTTAGGGAGCTCTTGATCCAGTGCGCTTCCGATCCCAGTCCGCCGGAGTTTTCCCCGAGCGTCAGATTTCCCATTTTATTACCTCGCTGAATGTGTCGCATGGTTTCTACGATTACCATTACTACGATGAGTAGAATGGCAGCAGTCGAGAAGTATAGCAGCAAGTTAGAACAGCCGTGAACTCGATGGCTGAGACCCGTTGGCCGAGCTGCGGCGGCGGGCTTCCTAAACGCGGCTCGGGGCAGGTGCGTCATGCACTTGTTATCGACTGAGAATGCGTTTCGCACGTGCGCGGAACTGGCTTTATCTCCCGGATAGCGCGATTATCTGTCCCGAAGCGGAATAGGCCGGGCTTATTCGGGGCACAATGACGCGCCGGGCGCGGGCAGCTCGCGCCGCCCCAGCCCGGGCCACGTCCAGCTCGTATGGGCTGACCTGGGACGGAGGCGGGCCTCCGGGGCTGGTCTCAGCGGCCAGCGTCTCGACCGGGCCCAGTACCCAGGGCGCGTAAGAATTTCTGCTAACTCGACCAGTGCGACTCAGCGGCCTCGCGTATGAGTGCCCTGGACTCTGCCGGGTCCAGCGCCGTGTCGGTGAGCATCTTGAACGCGATCCTATGCAGGTAGGTCTCGCGTTCCCCCTCAACCGAGAAGGCATTTCTCAAATGCTCGGAACTGACGACGTCCTGCAGCATGGCGTCATTATCAGGGCCGAAACGGAATATGACGAACGACTCGGCGACAACGGTGTGCTGCGCCTCGAGGGGCAGGATCTGGAGCGTGATGCTCGCCCGGTCGGCCTCGTACTCAAGCCGCTTGAGCTGCTCGTACATCACGGCGTCAGCGCCGATCCGGCGCCTTAACACCGACTCGTCGAGGACGACGGACAATTGCAGCGGCGGCTCCCGGGTCAGCGCCTCCTGGCGCCGCATGCGGACCCGCACCATGCGCTCGATCATGCCGGGCGCGATGGGCTCGACCTGGCCGTAGCTGCTGATCACCTGCCGGGCATAGGCCTCGGTCTGGAGCAGCCCCGGCACGGCCTCGACATGCCAGATCGCGATCGAGCTGGCCTCGTGCTCCAGGCCGATGAACTGCTGGTAATCCGCGGAAAGGCTATCCGCGAACTCCTCCCACCAGCCCTTCCGGGACGCATCCTCAGCCAGCTCGAGCAGGAGGTCGCGGCGTGACCCGGTGATCTCGTAGTAGTCGAGGAGCCGCTCGACCTCGCTCGGCTTCAGCCCCGTCCGGGCCAGCTCGTAACGGCTGATCTTGGAGGGTGACCAGCGCAGCGCCGCAGCGACGGTGTCACCGCTCTTGCCCTTGCTCTCCCTGATCCCGCGCAGCTCCGCGGCAAGTCGGCGGCGCCGCACCATGGGGCTTCCTGGAACAGTCATCGGGCGTCCCTCCCTCCGGGGTCGCGTGAGCGGCCGGCCCGGCCGTCGCAGAGATCATATAAAAAATGAGTAAATTTCATTGCACCTCGCGCTGGCATCAAGCGTAACCGGGCGGCGGCGCGGGCGCGGCGCGGCGGCAGCGGCCAGGCGGGTGCCGCGGTCCGGCGGCCGCAGGTCAGCGGGCCGGGCATCGGCGCAGAGAAGCCGGCCGGCAATGGCGGGAGTTACGCGGGCCATTTCCCGGGGCAGGTGGCGCAGATCAGGCAGGGATCGGGCCTGGTTAGGGCTCTGGCCTGGCAGATGCGGGTGCGGGTGCGCGGGAAATTGCCGGGCGTGGAGCGGCGGTGCGGGCGCGCGGCACGCGCCGGGCCGCCCGGGGCCGGCGGGCAGGCCGTCGGGGCGCGGCGGTCAGGCCTTCGGGCGCGACGGCCAGGCGCGGTGGTCAGGCGCGGTGGTCAGGCGCGGCGGTCAGGCCATCGGGGGCGCGGCTGTCGCCCGGTCCGGCGCGGGCCGCTGACGCGCGGGCGGCTGGCCAGGTCACCCGTGATACAGGAGGTGCGGGCTGGCGGGGGCCGGGCGCGCCGCGGCCGCCGGGCCGGGCGGCGCCGCGCGGGACGCGGCCGGGGCAGCCGCGCGCAGCCCGAGTACTCGGCGCGCGGAACGAATGAGCGCCCGCCCGGCCCGGGTCATGCGCGGTGACAGCTCAGCCATGCACAAAATACATGGGGCCGGCCATGCCGACCGTATGCGTCTGGACAGTGGGCGCATGACCGGCGGCCGCGGCGAATGTTGCCGGGCTGGCCAGAATCGATCCGGCCGTCCCAAGCGCTAGGAGTGCTGAGATAATGATTGCTCGCCCGGTGCGCATGGTTCCTCCACGGCGAATCCCCGGCCCGCAGCCCGCTGTTCGGCGCTGCCAGCCTGCACGGCGTTTCTACGTCATGCTGGGTTATTTCCCTACTTTCAGCTCTATTATGCATCTCGGGTACCCTTTATCTAGTCTTGGCAATAGGCTGAAATGCGCTCAGGAAATGTCGCTGACTAATTTCAGGAAAGCTTCATATCATCGTGCAGGAGAATGTCAGGCGCCCATGCACCGCAAGCTCCAGGGCAACTTTCATCGCGGCACATCGGGGTGGCGCAGGCAATGCCATCACGACTACCGGCGGGATGCACTCGAACTGATGCTCGAAAACTTCGCTTGTTTGAGTCATGTTCGGGTAGTAAAGTCCCGCTTGTGCCCACCGAGCCCACCATGTCCCCGGCCCGGACGCTGATCGGCCGCGGCAGCGAGCTGGCGGTCCTGGCCGAGCTCATGCGCGAGGCGGCCGCGGGCCGCGGCCGGGCGGTGCTGATCGAGGGCGAGCCGGGTATCGGCAAGTCCACGCTGGTGCGCGCGGCGCTGGCCGGGGCGGCCGACGCCGGCTGCCAGGTGTTCTGGGGCGCAGGCGACGAGCTGGGGCAGGCCTTACCGCTGCTGCCGCTGCTGGACGCCCTCCAGGTCCGCGAGAACTCCGCCGATCCCCGGCGCACCACCATCGTCCGGCTGCTGCTCGGCGAGCTCGCCGCCGACCGCGGAACCGACGTGTCGGCCGCGCTGGCCGAGCAGCTGCTGGCGCTCGTCAGCGAGCAGTGCGCCCTGATGCCGACCGTCCTGGTCATCGACGACCTGCAGTGGGCCGACCGGGCCAGCATCGCGCTGTGGGGGCGGCTGGCCCGCTCGGTCAGCCAGCTGCCGCTGCTCCTCATCGGGACGATGCGGCCGGTGCCCCACCGCGATGACCTGCTGGCCCTGCGGCGGGCGGCGGGCGATGCCGTCCGGCTCCGGCTCACGGGCCTCACCGGGGCGGCGGTCGCCGAGCTGGTGGCGGCGCTGGCCGGCGGCCGGCCGGGTGACAAGCTGCTGCACCTCGCCGACGGCGCGGCGGGCAATCCGCTCTACGTGACCGAGCTGGTCGCCGCGCTGGCGCGCAACTCCAGCCTGGCCATCACCGACGCGGGAATCGCCGAGCTGCTCAGCGGACCGGCGCCCAGCTCACTGGCGGCGGCCATCGCCGACCGCCTGGACTTCGTTTCCGGGCCGGTGCGCGAGGTCCTCCAGGCCGCGGCCCTGCTCGGCGTGGACTTCGCCGTGCCGGACCTGGCCACCGTCCTCGGCCGGAGCGTGGCCGACCTGGTCCCGGCCGTTGACGGCGCCCGCGCGGCCGGCGTGCTGGCCGAGTCCGGCAGCGGACTCAGCTTCCGGCACCCGCTGATCCGGGCGGCCCTGTACGACGGGATGCCGGGCCCGGTGCGCGCGGCCTGGCACCGCGATGCCGGACGCGCCCTGGCGCAGGCCGGAGCCCCGGTGGACCGGGTGGCCCGGCAGCTGCTGTGGGCCGTGGACGGATCCGGCAGCCGGTCCGAGCCGATGGGCGAGTGGATCCTGGCCTGGCTGGCCGATACCTCGGGCCTCCTGGTCGTCCAGGCCCCCCAGGTGGCCGCGGAGCTCCTGCGCCACGCCGTCGCCAGCTCGCCGGCGGCCTCGGCCCAGCACGACTACCTGTCCGGCCGCCTCGCTGACGCCCTCTACCGGATCGGCGAGATCACCGAGGCCGAGCAGGTGGCCAGGCGCGGGCTGGTGCACGCCACCGAGCCCGATCTCGTCATCGACCTGCACTGGACGCTGGCCCAGTGCGGCATCCAGGGCGGCCGGCCCGCGGAGTCACTGGCCACGCTGAACCAGGCCCTGACCGCACCCGGGATCTCGGCCCGGCATCGCGCCCGGCTGCTCGTGCTCGCCGCCCGGACGCACAGCTACTCCGGCGAGGTCGAGAAAGCCGGCCGGATCGCCACCACCGCGCTGGCGGCGGCCTCGGAAGCCAGCGACACCTGGGCGATGGGCTGGGCCCTGCACGTGCTGAGCCTCGTGACCGCCGTGCAGGGGCAGTCGGCGGACGCGCTGGCCCTGTTTGACCGGGCGCTCACCGTGACCCGGGCCGATCCGGCCCTGACCGATCTGCAGCTCCTGCTGCAGATCAACAAGGCCCTGACGCTGGGCAACCTCGACCAGTACGAGGAGGCGCTCGCGGCCGCCCGGGAGGCGCGGCAGCTGGCGGGCCAGGTGGGCACCGCCATCCGGCTGGGCCAGTCGCACTGCGCCCTGGGCCAGCTGCTGTTCGAGACCGGGCGCTGGGACGAGGCGATGGTCGAGGTAACGGCCGTCCGGCACGACGAGCGGAAGGAGCCGGCTATCGCCTGCGGCGAGCTGGGCACCGCCGCCGTCATCTGCTTCCATCGCGGTGAGGTCGCGCTGGCGCGCCGTCACCTCGCCGTGGCCATCCCGTACGCCGAGCGGATGGGTAACCGGGTCATCGCCCCGCTGGCCCTGGCCCGCAGCCTGGACTCCGAGCACGACGGCGCGCTGCCCGCGGCGCTGGCCGCCCTGACGGCCGGGTTCTCCGACAACATGGAGGAACTCGAGGAGGTCGAGGACCTGCTGGCCGACGCCGTCCGCCTGGCCATCAGCACCGGCGACCTGGGCACGGCGCGGGACCTCACCGGCCACGCCGCGGCCCTGGCCGCCGACTCGCAGATCCCGCACCGGCAGGCCAACGCGCTCTACTGCCGCGGCCTGCTCGAAAAGGACGCCCGCCGGCTGGCCGAGGCCGCCGAGCGGTACGGCGAGGCCAGCCGCCCGCTGCTGCACGCGCAGGCGCTGGAGGCGGCTGCCGAGCACTTCGTCGGCGCCGACGACCGCGACCGGGCCCGGGCCGCTTTCACCCGGGCGCTCGAGATTTATGCCTCGCTGGGGGCCGCGGCGGATATGGCGCGGCTCCAGGCCAGGTTCCGCGCCCACGGCATCCGCCGCGGCCCCACAACGAAGCACCGGCGGGCAAGAAGCGGCTGGGACAGCCTCACGCCCGCCGAGACCAAGATCGCCGCCCTGGTCGAAGGCGGCCTTTCTAACCCGGAGATCGCC
The DNA here is from genome assembly GCA_036502085.1 of Streptosporangiaceae bacterium. Lineage (GTDB taxonomy): Bacteria > Actinomycetota > Actinomycetes > Streptosporangiales > Streptosporangiaceae > PALSA-505. Next base: position 26,585 of record DASXZD010000053.1, on the reverse strand, counting down.
GCCAAGCTGTTCCTGTCCCGGCGGACCGTCGCCAGTCACGTCTCCCACATCCTGAAGAAGCTGGACGTGAACTCGCGGACTGACATCGCGCGCGAGGCCGCATTGCGCAATATCGAGTCCCGATGATGACGGTCCGGCCGCGAACGAGCGCGCAGGGCGTCCGGGGCCGCCGGCGAGGGCTCACGACTGACCCGTCACGACGGCGCCCCCGCGCGGCCCGCGGTCATGCTCGTCATCCCGGCGGTCGGTGAACGCGAGGGTGAAGTAGACGGCCTTGCCCGGCGCTGTCCGGTAACAGCCCCAGTCGGTTGACAGGGTGGCGACCAGCATGAGGCCCCGGCCGCCCTCGGCGTCCCCGGCCGCATCCATCAGCACGGGCATCGAGCCCGACGTGTCGTGGACATCCACCCGTAACTCCCCGCGGGCGCAGTCGATGACCAGCTCGGCGGTCTCGCCCGCCTGATGCCGGATGGCGTTGGTCACCAGCTCGCTGGCCAGCAGGACGGCGACGGACACGTCGACGGGGGCGCGATAGGCGCAGATGGCGGCTTCGACCTGGCAGCGGGCCTCGGCCGCGGCGGCCGGTCCCAGCCTCAGCGGGATGCGGCGCAGCGGGTGCACGGTCGGGCGGGTCGGCGCCATCGTCTCCATCTGGTTTCCTTGCTAGGCCTGAATCGTGCCGGAGTTCTTGCATGACAAATCTCCTGCAACTTTCAGCGAGAGACATCGGTCGGGTGACGGATAAACGAAGCCCGGCCGGTGACCAGCGCGCCTGAGCAGCCGGATGGTGCTGGCGGGATTACCGAGGCAAGCGCTTAGCCGGCCGCCGGGGACGCGCGGCCGGAGCCAGCCGAGCGGCGGATGCGGCAGGATGGGGCCATGCCCCGCCCCGCGCCCCGGCACGACCACGACGCCGGCGGACCCGCCGAGGTGCTGGCGGCCAAGGCCGCCCTGCGCGACGAGGTGTGGTCGGCGATGAGCGCGGCGCGGGTGGCCCGGTTCCCCGGCGCGGCGGGCCGGATCCCGAACTTCGCCGGCGCCGAGGCGGCCGCCGAGCGGCTGCGCGCCGCGCCGGCGTGGCGGGCGGCCCGGACGCTGAAGGCCAACCCGGACTCGCCCCAGCTGCCGGTGCGCCAGCGCGCGCTGGAGGACGGGAAGACCGTGTACATGGCGGTCCCCCGGCTGGCCGGGCCCGAGCCGTTCTTCGCCCTGGATCCGGCCCACCTGAGCGAGACGCCCCGCAAGGCGGCCTCGATCAGCGGCGCGACCCGCTCCGCCCGGCGGGTCACGCTGGCCGAGCTGGACCCGGTCGACCTGGTCGTGATGGGCAGCGTGGCGGCCGGCGAGGACGGCGCGCGGCTGGGCAAGGGCGGCGGGTTCGCCGACCTGGAGTACGCGCTGGCCGCCGCCGCGGGCCTGATCGGCCCGGCCACGGTGGCCGTCACGACCGTGCACGAGCTCCAGGTCCGGCCCGCCGGGACGGTCCCCGTGACCGGCCATGACGTGCGGCTGGACTTCATCGTCACGCCCGAGCGCATCATCGCCTGCGGCGCCCGAGAGGGGCGGCCGGTCCCGGCCATCAGGTGGGCCGACCTGACCGAGGCGAAGATCGCGGCCATCCCCCTCCTCACGGCCCAGCGGGCGGCTCAGCTCCGGGACCGCTGACGAAGGCCCGGGCGGCGGCGCGCAGGGCTTCGACGCAGGCCGCCACGGCCGGGTGGCCGCCCGCGCCGCGCCGGTAGGCGATGCGGTTGCGCCGCCGGGCCGGCAGCGGCCGGAACCGGACCCCGGGCGGCGGGCGGGCCGCACCGAGCTGCGGCACCAGCGAGACGCCCTGGCCGGCCGCGACCAGGGCCAGCACGGCGGTGAAGTCGTCCGCGTGATGCCGGACCCGGGGCGCGAACCCGGCCGCCCGGCAGGCCTGCAGGGCCACGGCGTGGCACAGCGTGCCGGGGCTGGCGACGATCCAGTCGGCGTGCCGGGCCTCCGCGACCGGGTCCCGCGCCGGGCCGGACTCCCCCGGGCCGGCCGGCACGGCCAGGAAGACCGTCTCGTCGAGCAGGGGGACGGAGTCCAGCGCCGGGTCGGGCTCGACCGGCACGAGGTCATAGTCGTGCACGAGCGCGACGTCGAGCCGGCGGTCGCGCAGCGCACCGGGCACGGCGACCGGATCCAGCTCGGTCACCATCAGCTCGAGCGCGGGATGGTCGCGGCCCAGGGCGACCAGGGCCGGGGGCAGCAGCGTCTGGACAGCACTGGGGAACGCCCCGATCCGCACGGCCCCGGCCAGCCCGGCGCGCGCCGCGGCCAGCCCGGCGTCGGCCGCCTCCAGGGCGGCCAGCACGGTCTCGGTATGCCGGACCAGGGACATCCCGGCGGGCGTAAGGCTGACGCGCCGTCCGGCGTGCTCCAGCAGCGGGACGCCCGCATCGCGCTGCAGCGCGGCGAGCTGCTGGGAGACGGCCGACGGCGTGTAGGCGCGGGCCTGCGCGACCGCGGCGATCGTACCCAGGTGGGCCAGGTCGCGCAGCAGTCCCAGGCGGCGGACGTCAAGCATTAGCTCAGCTTACGTTTCAGGTGAGGAAGGCGAACTGGTTCTTCACAGCCGGCTCGGGCAGGCTGGCGGCATGACTCTCGCCGGCCTGTACGTCCCGCTGATCACTCCCTTCGACGAGTCCGGGGCCGTGGCCCTCGGCGCACTGGAATCCCTGGCGAACGAGGTGCTGGAGGCGGGCGCCCGCGGGCTGGTGGCACTCGGGACCACGGCCGAGCCCGCCACCCTCACGGCCGCGGAGCAGCGCTCGGTGACTGACGTGGCCGCACGGGTCAGCCGCGAGCGCGGCGCGCAGCTGCTGGTCGGCGCCCACACCCGGGCCGAGCTCGCCGCGCTGGGCGGCCGGCCCGAGGTGACCGCCGCCCTCAGCGTGGTGCCGCCGTTCATCCGCCCCGGCGAGGCAGGCGTGCTGGCCCACTTCGCCGCGCTGGCGGCCGGCAGCCCCGTGCCGCTGGTGGTGTATGACGTTCCCTACCGCACCGGCCAGTACCTGTCCGCGGACGCGCTGACCCGGCTGGCCGCCGTGCCGGGCGTGGCGGGGCTGAAGTACGCGCCGGGCGGGATCAACGCCGACACGATGGCGCTGCTGGCCAGCCCGCCGCCCGGGCTCGCCATCCTCGGCGGCGATGACCCGTTCATCTCCCCGCTGCTCGCGCTCGGCGCCCACGGCGGCATCCTGGCCTCGGCCCACGTGGCCACGGCCAGCTTCGCCGCGCTGGCCGCCCGGTGGGCGGCGGGCGACGCCGGCCCGGCGCGTGCCCTCAGCGGCCCGCTGAGCGCCCTGTCCGTGGCGCTGTTCGCCGAGCCGAACCCGGCGGTGATCAAGGCGGTCCTGCACGCGCAGGGCCGCATCCCGACCCCGGCGGTCCGGCTGCCGCTGCTGCCGGCGGGCCCGGATACCACCGCCGCCGCGCTGCGCTGCGCGGCGCGGCTGAGCGCGGCGCAGCTGAGCACAGGGCAGCCGAGCACAGGGCAGCTGAGCACAGGGCAGCCGGCCGCGGTGCCCGGCTGAGCGCGCGCCGGGAGGCCGCAGCCCGGCAGCGGTTCAGACCGCCGGCGCTCCCGGCGGTGCCATCTGAACCGCTGACGGGGCCGGCTCGCCTGCCGCGGGCCGGCGGAGGTGGGGGCGGACCTGGTCGGCGATCGCGTCGGTCTCCTCGACCGACAGGAACGGCACCTTGTCGAAGTTCGTCCCGCCGCCGGGCAGCGTCCCGGCGACGTGGAAGTGCACATGCGGAACGCGCTGGTGCGCGGCGGACCCGTTGTTCTGCCACACCGCCAGGCCCGCGCACTGGTAGGCATCCAGCACGGCGCGGCTGACGTCGATCACCGCCGCCATGACGGCCGCGCCCTCGGCCGGCTCGAGGTCGATGATCGTCTCCCGGTGCGCCCGCGGCACCACCAGCACGTGCCCGACGCCGCGCTGCTCGCGGGTCACGAACATCACGGTCAGCTCGTCCTGCGCCAGGATGGTGTACCGGAACTGGCCGCTCAGGAAGTGGCAGAACACGCACCGGTCGGTCGGGTGCATGATCAGCGACGAGGGGCTCACGCTGTCTCCTCAGACCTCAGCGGGGCCAGCGCGTCGGCCAGCGGGGCCAGGATCGCGGGGCTCAGCGGCGGCCGGAGGTAGACGATGGCCAGGTCGAGCCCGTGCTCGGCGAAGGCCGCGGCCTGGGCGGCGGCGGCGGCCACGTCGGTCCCCTCGAGCCGGACGTGGCTGGACAGCGTGATCTCCTTCGGGTCGCGGCCGGCGTCCTGGCAGTGCGCGTGCAGGACGTCCCGCTTGCGGGCGAACTCCTCGGGCGTCCCGCCCACGAAGTTCCAGTGCTGGGCGTACCGCGCGGTGGTGCGCAGGGTGCGGCGCTCGCCGCTGCCGCCGATGACGATCGGCGGGTGCGGCCGCTGCACGCCCTTCGGCTCATTGCGGGCCCCGGCCAGCTGGTAGTACCGGCCGCTGAAGTCGGTCGTCTCCTGCGAGAGCAGGCTGATCAGCACCTGGCAGGCTTCCTCGAACCGGTCGCTGCGCTCCCGCGGGGTACCGAGCTCGATCCCGTAGGCGCCGGACTCTTCTTCGTTCCAGCCCGCGCCGATCCCGAGTTCGAGCCGCCCGCCGGAGATGATGTCGATCGTCGAGACCATGTTCGCGAGCACGGCCGGGTGCCGGTAATGGATGCCGGTGACCAGGTTGCCGAGCCGCAACCGCGTGGTCGCCTGCGCGAGCGCGGCCAGCACCGTCCATCCGTCCAGGCACGGCCCGTGCGAGTCGCCCATGATCGGGTAAAAGTGATCGAACACCCAGCCGGACTCGAATATCTCGATGCCGTCGGCCTCTTTCCAGACCGGGAGCATCTCTTCCCACGTGGTGTTTTGCTGGGCAGTTTTGAAAGCAAAGCGCACGTTGAATCTCCTTACCAAGGTTGCTCTTGACACGGGCTGGTCAGGCAGGCACCTCGGAGCCGTCGCCGGCCCACAACGTGTGGAAGGTGCCGTCTTTATCGGTGCGACGGTAGGTGTGGGCGCCGAAGTTGTCGCGCAGGCCCTGGATGAGCGCGGCCGGCAGGCGGTCCCGGCGCAGGCCGTCGTAGTAGGCCAGGGACGAGGAGAACGCCGGGGTGGGCACCCCGGCCCTGGCCGCGTCGGCGACGACCCGGCGCCAGCTATCCACGCCGGCCGTGACCGCCTCGGCGAAGTACGGCGCCACCAGCAGGCTGGGAAGAGCCGGGTTCTCGTCGTAGGCCTCGCGAATCCGGTTGAGGAACCTCGCCCTGATGATGCAGCCGCCGCGCCAGATCGTCGCCATCGCGCCCCGGTCGATGTTCCAGCCGTACTCATCGCTGCCGGCCTGGATCTGATCGAACCCCTGGGCGTAGGCGACGACCTTGGACGCGTACAGGGCCTTGCGCACGTCTTCGGTGAAAGCGGCCCGATCATCGACCGTCCACGGGTTGAGCGCCGTGCCGTAGGTCTCCCTGGCCGCCGCGCGCTGGTCGGCGTGACCGGACAGCGACCGGGCGAACGTCGCCTCCGCGATGCCGGTGATCGGGATGCCGAGATCGAGCGCGCTCTGGACGGTCCACCGGCCGGTGCCCTTCTGCTCGGCCTGGTCGAGCACGATGTCGACGAAGGGCCGGCCGGTGGCGGCATCGATGTGGCCGAGCACCTGGGCGGTGATCTCGATCAGGAACGATTCGAGGTCGCCCTCGTTCCAAGTCCCGAACGTCTCGGCGAGCTCGGCCGGCGTCGCGCCGGTACCGGACCTGAGCAGGTCGTAGGCCTCGGCGATGAGCTGCATGTCGGCGTACTCGATGCCGTTGTGCACCATCTTGACGAAGTGGCCGGCTCCGTCGGGTCCCACGTGGACGCAGCACGGCGTCCCGTCCACGACGGCCGCGATCGACTCGAACATCGGCCCGAGCGTCTGGTACGACTGCGCCGACCCGCCCGGCATGATGCTCGGCCCGTTCAGCGCGCCTTCCTCGCCGCCCGAGACCCCCGAGCCGACGAAGTGCAGTGAATGCTCGCGCAGCGCCTGCTCACGGCGACGGGTGTCCATGTAGTGCGCATTACCGCAGTCGATCACGATGTCGCCCTCGTCCAGCAACGGCACCAGCTCGTTGATCACGGCGTCGGTCGGCTCGCCGGCCTTGACCATGATGATGATGGCGCGGGGGCGTTGCAGCGAAGCGACAAAGTCCTTGACCGACTCTGACGGGATGAACCTGCCCTCGTGACCGTGCTCCGCGACCAGGCTGCGGGTGCGCTCGAAGGTGCGGTTGTGCAGCGCGACTGTGTAACCGTGCCTGGCCAGGTTGCGGGCCAGGTTGCGGCCCATCACGGCCAGTCCGGTCACGCCGATCTGCGCGGTTCCCTCGGTCTGGGTCATAAGACACCGTCCTGCTCGAACGCTAGTGATTGCCTGTGGGACATAATCCCGCGCCAAGCTTTCTCCTTATACATCGGTTGCCCTAAGAGGAACTGGAGAGCGAGCCGGCTAAGCTAGCCGGATCATGACGTGGCAGCTGCTTCTTCGCAGCCGCGGCGAGACCAGGTAGCCGATCGGTCGGCCCCTCGCCGCGGGGGTCTTGCCCTGCCGGCCGACTGTGTGTGCAGCACAGCCTTCCTGGTTCGATTCGCAAGGAGCCCGTCATGAGTAGCTTTGCCCAGACCCCTTCCGGTATGCCGTGTTACCGGTACCGCCCGTTCCCGCCCGTCGCGCTGCCCGACCGGCAGTGGCCGTCCCACGTTATGACCAAGGCGCCGCGGTGGCTGTCCACCGATCTGCGGGACGGGAACCAGGCGCTGATCGACCCGATGAACACCCCGCGCAAGCAGGCCATGTTCGACCTGCTGGTGACGATGGGCTACAAGGAGATCGAGGTCGGCTTCCCCGCGTCCGGCCAGACCGACTTCGACTACGTCAATGGCCTGATTCAGTCCGGCGCGATCCCCGGCGACGTCCGGATCTCGGTGCTCACCCAGGCCCGCGAGGAGCTGATCGAGCGGACGGTTGCGTCACTAGCGGGAGCGAAGCAGGCCACCGTGCACCTGTATAACGCGGCCGCGCCCATGTTCCGCGACGTGGTGTTCGGGTGGGGCCGGGACGGACGGGCGCAGTGCAAGTCCGTGGCGGTTGAAGGCACGCGCGCGGTGATGAAGTACGCCGAGACCTACCTGCCGGACACCGACTTCGGCTATGAGTACTCACCCGAGATCTTCATGGACACCGAACTCGACTTCGCGCTGGAGATCTGCGAGGCGGTGATGGACGTCTGGCAGCCAGGGCCCGGCCGGGAGATCGTGCTGAACCTGCCGTGCACCGTCGAACGGTCGACGCCGAACGTCTACGCGGACCAGATCGAGTGGATGAGCCGGAACCTGTCGCGGCGCGAGCACGTCGCATTGTCCGTGCACACGCACAACGACCGCGGCTGCGCGACCGCCGACGCCGAGCTGGCGGTGCTGGCCGGAGCCGACCGGGTGGAGGGCTGCCTGTTCGGCAACGGCGAGCGGTCGGGGAACGTGGACCTGGTCACGCTGGGGCTGAACCTGTACAGCCAGGGCATCGACCCGATGATCGACTTCAGCAACATCGATGAGATCCGTCGGACGGTCGAGTACTGCAACGGGATCGGGGTGCACGAGCGGCACCCGTACGTGGGCGATCTGGTGTACACCTCGTTCTCCGGCTCGCACCAGGACGCGATCAAGAAGGGTTTCGATCGGCTGGAGAAGATCGCCGCCGAGGCCGGTCGCCCGGCGGGCGAACTGTCGTGGGAGATGCCCTACCTGCCGATCGACCCCAAGGACGTCGGGCGCTCGTATGAGGCCGTGATCAGGGTCAACTCCCAGTCAGGCAAGGGCGGGGTGGCTTACATCATGAAGGCCGACCACCACCTCGACCTGCCGCGCCGGCTGCAGATCGAGTTCAGCCAGGTAGTGCAGCGGGTCACCGACGCCGCGGGCGGCGAGGTGGACGCGGCGGCGATGTGGCAGGCGTTCGAGGGTGAGTACCTGGCGCCGGGCGCGTTCGAGCTGGTCAGTTTCTCTTCGGTGAGCGAGGAGGGCATCGAGCGGATCGAGACCACGGTGCGAGCGTTCGGCGTCGATCATGAGCTGGCCGGGGTCGGCAACGGGCCGATCGCGGCGTTCTGCCAGGCACTGTCCGAGCTGGACCTGGGCCTGGGCGGGCTCGGGGTGCGGGTCCTTGACTACGCCGAGCACGCGCTGTCGGCCGGGCGGGACGCCGAGGCGGCCGCGTACCTGGAGATCGAGATCGGCGACCGGGTGTACTGGGGCGTCGGGATCAGCGAGTCGATCGTCCGGGCATCGCTAGTCGGCGTGATCAGCGCCCTGAACCGAGCCGCCCGCCGCCACACTGACCGGACAACCAACTGACCGGACAACCGACTGACCCGGATGCGGTCGGCGCGGGTCGCCGCGTTGATCGCGAAGAGTTAGCCGCGAAAATCGCGGAAAACCGCGGCTAACTCTTCGCGCAACGAAAACTCTTCGTCGAAAATCGGGAATGTCGGACCGAAGTTCATGATCGCGAAGTCCGCCAGCTACCGGCCTGTTGTCATGATCATCGCGACATTCCTGATGAATCCGTATATTCATCAGGAATCCGTTATGTCATCGGGCGGTATGCACGTGTTAGGTCGGCCCATGAACGGGCGTGGCGCCGCGGGCAGCCGGGACCGGCGGCCTCCGCCTTGGTGATCCTGCGGGGACCTGCACCGGAGCCTCCCTGGTGTAGTTGCTTCCCGGGAAGGAACTACACCAGGTGAGCAACGGTGCAGCCAGGGCTACACCAGGAAGGCAGCGGTGCAGCAGCTTCCCGGGACGGAACTACACCAGGGAGGCAACGGTGCACCCGGCCGGCAGCCAGCCCGCAAACATGGGCCTTGATTCGGAAACCCCTGGGCGCACGCAACCGGATTTGCAATCTCCCGGGTATGGATACGCGTATTCATACCCGGGAGACGCGGGCGGGCACGTCGCCGCACGCCTCCGTCTTCTGCCTCAGTCGCAATATCAGCCGCGGCCGCAACACCAGCCCCAGACACCCAACCTCAGCCGACGTGCTCACCTGACCCGGCCGGAGCGGTCACCCATGCCGGCCGGCCCGGTGGGAGCAGTCGCCCATTCCGGCCGACCAGCCGACCGACCAGCCGGGCCTAGTCGGGCCTAGTCGGCCGACCAGTCGGGCCTAGTCGGCCGACCAGCCGGGCCTAGTCGGCCGACCAGCCGGGCCTAGCCGGGGCAACAGCCCAGGCAGGCCCGGGACTCAGTCCCTCCAGCGTGACCTGGCCAATCGGTCCTGGCGCGCTGACCGGCCGACCAGCCGTGAGGTAGATGCCGCGGCACATGATCAAGCGGCGGTCTGGCTATTGCGTCGCGGATGGTGGGGCTGGCCGGGTAAACTATGCGCATGCAATCGCTCTGTTCTTAACGATTCGGGTGACGCCATGGAGGCGTCTGACGGTAGATGTCTATTTTGTCCCGTTCACCCCGAATTTGTAAGAGAAGACTCTGGAGCGAGTGATCCCCGATGATCTCGGTTAACGACGTTGAACTGCGCGCTGCCGCGCGCTTGCTGATGGACAACGTGTCCTTTCGGGTTGCCGCCGGCGACAAGATCGGCCTGGTGGGCCGGAACGGAGCGGGTAAGACCACGCTGCTCCGGGTGCTGGCGGGGGAGGGCCAGCCCGCGGCCGGCTTGGTAAACCGGTCTGGCTCGGTCGGCTACCTGCCCCAGGACACCAGGGTCGGTGACCTGGACGTACTGGCCACCGACCGGATCCTGCAGGCCCGCGGCCTCGATGAGGTGCTCGCCGGGATGCGGGCCGCTGAGATCGGCATGGCCGACCTTGACCCGGTCAAGCGTGATACGGCCGTGCGCAAGTACGGACAGCTTGAGGAGCGGCTGACGGTGCTCGGCGGGTACGCCGCCGAGGCTGAGGCGGCGGCACTGGCCTCCAGCCTTGGCCTGCCCGCCAGGGTGCTCAAGCAGCCGCTGAATACCTTGTCCGGCGGGCAGCGCCGGCGGGTCGAGCTAGCCCGGATCTTGTTCAGCGGATCGAAGACGATGCTGCTGGACGAGCCCACCAACCACCTCGACGCCGACTCGGTGACCTGGCTGCGCGAACACCTGCGCACGTTCAGGGGCGGGCTGATCGTGATCAGCCACGACACCGAACTGCTGAACGCGGTCGTCAACAAGGTCTTCCACCTCGATGCCGACCGCACCGTGATCGACATCTACAACGTCGGCTGGAAGAAGTACCTGGAGCAGCGGGAGACCGACGCCAGGCGCAGGCGCCGGGAGCGGGTCAACGCCGAACGGCAGGCCGCCACGCTGCACGCCCAGGCCGACAAGATGCGGGCCAAGGCGACCAAGGCCAAGGCCGCGCAGAACATGGCCAAGCGCGCGGACAGGCTGCTCGCCGGGGTCAGTGCCGACCGGGCGGCTGACCGGGTGGCCAAGCTGCGCTTCCCAGAACCTGCCCACTGCGGGAGGGTGCCGCTGACCGCAGAGGGACTGTCGAAGTCGTACGGCTCGTCCGAAGTGTTCACCGACGTGGACATGGCGGTGGACAAGGGCGCGCGGATCGTCGTGCTCGGCTTGAACGGTGCCGGCAAGACCACGCTGCTGCGGTTGCTCGCCGGGGTCGAGCCACCCGATACCGGTGAGGTTAAGCCAGGGCACGGGCTGCGCATCGGCTATTACGCCCAGGAACACGAGACGCTAGACAATGACCGCAGCGTGCTCGAGAACATGAAAACGGCCGCACCCGAACTGATCGAGGCCGATCAGCGCGGCATTCTCGGTTCATTCCTGTTCTCCGGCGACGACGTCGCCAAACCGGCCGGCGTTCTGTCGGGCGGAGAAAAGACCAGGCTGGCGCTCGCGCTGCTGGTTGTCTCCGGTGCGAATGTGCTGCTGCTCGACGAGCCCACCAACAACCTCGATCCGGGCAGCCGGGCGGAGATCTTGTCGGCGCTTCGCCGGTTTCAAGGCGCGATCGTGCTGGTCACGCACGATGAGGGTGCGGTCGAGGCGCTTGGGCCAGAGCGGGTCCTGCTATTGCCGGATGGGGTGGAGGACTTGTGGAGCGCCGATCTGGCTGACCTGGTCGCGCTCGCTTGACCCGGCGCGCTAGAAATTCGTTCGGGGCCGCCGAACACACGGGCTTGACCTGGGTCGACGTGATAGCCCGCAAATGTCCCGATCTTTTGCCGCCGTGTGGGTAGCCGATCACGAGTTCATGCGTGATCATGGCGAGATACGGCAACGCTGCGGCGGCCAGAGTTCTCCGGGAGGAAGGCGTGACCGAAACGCTCAAGAAAGGCACCAGAGTAACCGGTGCCGATCGCACCAAGCTGGCGTCTGAGCTGCAGAAGCGGTACAGCGCCGGCGAGTCCATCCGTGCTCTGGCCAGCTCCACCGGCAGGTCATACGGCTTCATCCATCGAATCCTGGCCGAGTCCGGCGTGACGCTGCGCAGCCGCGGCGGCGCGACCCGGGGCCGCGGCAAGTCAAAGGGCTAGCCCGCAACGATGACGGTCCATTAATGGCTAGTCCGCCAGTTAGCCAGAAAGAACTGGCCGATGGCGCGCTCCGGCTCGCCATCGATGATCAGGTCGCGACGATTACGCTCAGTCGGCCCGAGCGCAGGAACGCGGTGACGCCGGCGATCTGGCACGCGCTCGCCGAGATCGGCGCGAGCTTGCCCGAGCCAGTCAGGGTCGTGGTCGTTCGCGCCGAAGGGCCGTCATTCTGCGCCGGGATCGACCTCAAGGTACTGGCGCAGGCCAGCGCTCCCGGGGCCAGCACAACGGCACCACTGGACGAAGAGCAGATCGCCGGATACCAAGCGGGCTACCTCTGGCTCGCCGATCCGGCGATCGTCTCGATCGCCGCGGTGCAGGGGCACGCGATCGGCGCCGGCTTCCAGCTCGCGCTGGCCTGTGACGTGCGCATCCTGGCCGACGACGCGAAGTTCTGCATGAAGGAGCCCGCGCTCGGGCTGGTTCCAGACCTCACTGGGACCAAGCCGCTGGTCGAGCTGGTCGGCCTGCCGCGCGCTATCGAGTTGTGCCTGACGACGCGCACGATCGAGGCGGGCGAGGCGATCGCGCTGCGCCTGGCCGAGCTGATGGTGCCAGGGTCCGAACTGGACGCGGCCGTAGCCGACCTGGTGGCCGCGCTGCTGGCCACCGACGCGGCCGCGGCCAGGGCCACCAAGGCACTGCTGCGCCAGGCGGGCGGCAACACCCTCGAGCAGCAGGCCGCCGCCGAGCGCCAGGCGCAGCTCAGGCTGATCAAGAGCCGGCTGAGCAATTAACCACTGGGCGGCTAGCCTGGGCGGCCGGCGAGAGCCACGAAGATTCAGCCGCGTTCGCCTAGAGCAGATCGGGGAAGCTAGGCGCAGAACCCGAGGTTCCCTTTCACCATGACATACGCCAACTGGCGAGCGATGCACTCCTTCTCCCGCGATCGGTCGGTGGCGCAGCAGAAGTTGAAGCCCGGCACCGTTCGGCGGGTCCTTTCTTACGCCAAACCGTACCGGTGGGACCTGTTCTGGTTCCTGCTCATCGTGGCCTTCGACGCGGTCGTGACGATCGCGGTGCCGCTGCTGTTGCGGAGCCTGATCGACCAGGGCATCCTGCCGCGCGACCGGGGCGTGGTGATAGCGATCGGCGTCGCCGTGGGCGTGCTCGCGCTGTTCGACGCCGTGCTGAGCCTGGGGCAGCGCTGGTTCTCGGCGAAGATCGGCGAGGGCCTGATCTATGACCTGCGGACGCAGGTGTTCTCGCACGTACAGCAGCAGCCGATCGCCTTCTTCACCAGGACCCAGACCGGGTCGCTGGTGAGCAGGCTGAACAGCGACGTGATCGGCGCGCAGCAGGCGCTGACCTCGACCCTGTCGTCGGTGGTCGCGAACGTGCTCTCGCTCGCGCTGGTAGCCGGCGCCATGCTCTTGCTGTCCTGGCAGGTCACGGTCATCGCGCTGGTGCTGGTACCGGCCTTTGTCTTCCCGGCCAGGTGGGTTGGCCGCAAACTGCAGCGGCTGACCAGGGAGTCCATGCAGCTCGACGCCGCGATGGGCTCGACGATGACCGAGCGCTTCAACGTGGCTGGCGCGATGCTGGTGAAGCTGTTCGGCCGGCCCACCGAGGAGATCGACACCTTCGGTGGCCGGGCCGGCCGGGTCCGCGACATCGGGGTTACCACGGCGATGTACGGGTCGGCGCTGGTGATCTCGCTGACGCTGCTGGCCTCGCTGGCGACCGCGGTCGTGTACGGGCTCGGCGGCGTACTCGTGATCGACAACATCTTCAAGATCGGGACCCTGGTGGCGCTGGCCGCGCTGCTCAGCCGGCTGTACGGGCCGATCACCTCGCTGTCTAACGTCCAGGTGGACGTGATGACGGCGCTGGTCAGCTTTGACCGGGTGTTCGAGGTGCTTGACCTCAAGCCGCTGATCACCGACGCCGACGACGCGACCGACCTGACAGTCGGCCGGGAGGCGCCGGCCATCGACTTCGAGCAGGTCAACTTCAGGTATCCGACCCCGAGCGAGATCTCGCTCGCCTCGCTTGAGTCGATCGCGCTGGCCGTGCCCGAGCACGCCGATCCGAACGCCCAGGTGCTGAACGCGGTCACCTTCCACGCTCCGGCCGGGAAGCTGACCGCGCTGGTGGGGCCGTCCGGGGCGGGAAAAACCACGATCACGCAGTTGGTCGCGCGGCTCTATGACCCGAACGACGGCCAGGTCAAGATCGGCGGTACCGACGTCAAGACCGTGACCCAGGACTCGCTGCATCAGGTTGTCGGCGTGGTGACCCAGGACGCGCATATGTTCCACGACACGATCAGGTCCAACCTCAGTTACGCCAAGCCGGGCGCGACGCAGGACGAGCTGATCGGGGCATGCAAGGCGGCTCAGATCTGGCCGCTGATCTCCAGCCTGCCCGACGGTCTCGACACGATCGTCGGGGATCGCGGCTACCGGCTGTCAGGCGGGGAGAAGCAGCGGATCGCGCTGGCCCGGCTGCTGCTCAAGGCGCCTTCGGTGGTGGTGCTCGACGAAGCGACCGCGCACCTGGACTCCGAGTCTGAGGTTGCTGTCCAGCGGGCGCTGAAGACTGCGCTGGCCGACCGGACCTCACTGGTGATCGCGCACCGGCTGTCGACGATTGTGGCGGCTGATCAGATTCTGGTGATCGATGGCGGGCAAGTGGTCGAGCGGGGCACGCACGCGGAGCTGCTCGCTACCAACGGGCTGTACCGGGACCTGTACCAGACGCAGTTCGCGGAACAGGCCGGGCCCGAGCGGACCGGGCAGGCTGAGACCGGGCAGCAGGCTGCGACGGGATCTGAGGCAGCGGGGCACGCTGCGGCCCAGCCGGTGGCCGCTCCCGCGCCAGCGTAAACCCCGCCGCAGCCGATCATCGGCCGGGCGCGCCGGGGTCAGGCGCGCCTGCGGCCTCGCTCAAGGCCGGTCATCCGCAAGATGAGCAGCACGATGATCGCGCCGATGATCGAGCCGATGAAGCCGACCGTGTGATAGTGATGCGGGGCCAGCCGGTGGAACTCAATAAGGTTCCACAGGAAGCCACCCACGAACGAGCCCGCGATACCCAGCAAGATCGTTCCGAGGATGCCAATCGAATCCCGTCCGGGCACCAGCAGACGGGCAATCGCACCGGCAACCAGCCCGACGATGATGAGGACGATGATGTAAGTGAGCATGGCCGTTAGTTACCACGTATCCACCGGATTATTCGGGTCATTGCCTGGTGAAAGTGGCGGCGCAAGATGACTGCGCGCAGTGGCCAGGCACTGGTCCAAGCCGCGCCGCGGCAATGCAACACTTAGTCCCAGCCATGCCAACACGCTCCTACATCCTCGTCGTCAACGGGCGCAAGGTCCGCGCGCCGGTCTTCGTAATCGGCGCCCCGCATAGCGGGACGGACCTGCTGGCCCGCGCCCTGAAGCACAGCCAGGGATTCCACTTCACGATCGGCCAGCCGAGCGTGCTCAACGTCGTCTACGCCTTCGCCAGGACGCCGTCGATCCAGGAAGGCCGGGGCGATGCGGCGGCGACCGTGCTGCGCGATGCGTTCGCCCAGGCCTGGCAGGTCACCGCGGAGTCCTGCCTGACCTGCCGGGCCGAATGCCAGCACTCCCGTGCGGGCTCAGAGCCTGGCTTGTGCGTGGATGAGGGCGAGATCACCAGGTACGGCGACGCCAGCCCGGCGCTGATGTACTGCGCCGAGGGGCTGATCGAGGCGTTCCCCGACGCCAAGATCGTGCAGATCATCAGGGACGGCCGGGACGTGGTGGCCGGGATGCTGTCCGATCCCGAGGAACTGGCCTGGTTCAGGCGCGGCACCGCCAACGTGGAAAGCGAGTTTCCCAACCCGTTCTTCGGCACCGAGTCCGAGGAGGACCGGGCCGGGTGGGAGAAGCTGTCGCCCGCCAGCAAGTGCGCGATGCGGTGGCGCGGGTCGGTGACCAAGAGCGCCCGGCTCCGCAACTCGCTCACCGCCGAGCAGCTCACTACCTTTCGCTACGAGCAGGTCATCGCCTCGCCGCAGGCCACCGCGCAGGCGCTCGGCGACTTCATCGACGCCGAGGTCGCCAAGATCGAGGTGCCGCCGCGTGGCAAGGAAGTGCGGAACTGGCGGCGGCTGCTCAGCCCGGGCCAGCTCGCCGAGGTCGAGCGGATCGCCGGTCCTCAGCTGCGCCGGGTGGGCTACGGCGCCTGAGCGGCGCGGGCCGGGACGGCTTCTGGAGGCAGGTGCGGCCCGGCCGGCGGCAGCCGGCCGTCCAGCGACACTCAGCTAACGCAATTTTTATATGGAAAAAGGGCGATGGTTTTGACCTTGCCGCCGCAGGCCGGTCGGCCGACGGGCGGGCCGGGAAGAGCCCATAGGCTGTAGCCGTGTTCATCACCGTCCGGACGGTTGCGGTCGCGGTCGCGGCCGGCTCGCTGGCTCTCGGGGTTGGCGGCTGCTCCCAGTTCACCAAGGCGCTCGGCCAGCAATGGATCGAGGTCACGTTCGCGCCGAACACCTCGGTGGCCACCGCCAGGCACGTCACCTCGGTCTGCTCGCACGTGCCCAACCTGCGCCTGGCCGGACCGGTGAAGCCGACGACCGCCCAGGCCGGAGTGGTCGGCTCGGTCAGGTACGACGCGACCCACGCCTCTGACGCCCAGCTCGCGGAGCTTGAGCAGTGCCTCGGCAAGTTCCCCAAGACGGTCCAGGGGTTCACCGAGATGGACGATAGCGACAACTAGCCCAAATCGCCGACGACGCCTTCACGAGTTGCGTTTCGTTAGATCGATTACCTATTTTCCTACTATCTAAATTTAGATAGTATGCTGATCGTCTAAGTAGTCAGAAGACTTAGCTCGACAGCTCAACGGCATCTGGGAGGAACTATGAGGCGCGCACTAGTCGCAGCCCGGGCAGCCGCGGCGGTGGTGGCGACCACGGCCCTGGCGACCGCCTGTTCATCTTCTTCGGCGGGTACGACCGACCCGTCCGGGGGCGGGAGTCCGGTCGTTCTGCGGCTCGGTTTCCTGACCAACATCACGCACGCCCCCGCCCTGATCGGGATCTCGAAGGGCTTCTTCGCCAAGGAACTTGGCAAGAACGTGACTCTGGAGCTCAAGCCGTTCAGCACCGGCACCGAGGAGGCCACCGCGCTGCTGGCTGGTCAGCTCGACGCCGCCTACGTCGGCCCGAACCCGACGATCAAGGCCTGGCAGACCTCGAAGGGCTCGCTGATCCGGGTCATCTCCGGCGCCGCCTCCGGCGGAGCTGAGCTGGTCGTGAAGAAGGGCATCACCAGCCCGGCCCAGCTCAAGGGCCAGAAACTGGCGACCCCCTCGCTCGGCAACACCCAGGATGTCGCGCTGCGGTACTGGCTCAGCCAGCAGCACCTGACCACGACCCAGACCGGCGGCGGCGACGTGCCGGTCACGCCGATCACCCCGAACTCGGACGCGGTGCTCGAGTTCAAGTCGGGGCAGATCGCCGGCGGCTGGGAGCCCGCGCCGTATGACATCGAGATGGTGGCCGACGGCGGGCACGTGCTGGTCGACGAGGCCAGCCTGTGGCCGAGCGGCCAGTTCGTGACCACCAACCTGGTCGTGACCTCCAAGTTCCTCAAGGCGCACGCCTCGACCGTGAGCGACCTGCTCAAGGGCCAGATCGACTCGAACAACTACATCCATCAGGACCAGGCCGCGGCCGAGTCCGCCGCCAATGCCGAACTGGCCAAGCTGACCGGCAAGAGCCTGGACGCGAGCGTGGTCAAGGCGTCCTTCCAGCAGATCACCTTCACCAACGACCCGATCCCGTCCTCGCTGGCCGCCGACGCGCAGCACGCGGTCAAGGTCGGCCTGCTCACGCCGGTCAGCAACCTGCCCGGCCTGTATAACCTCAGCCCGCTCAACGCGCTGCTCAAGACGGACGGCCAGCCGCAGGTGAGCTCATGAGCATCATCCAGCGGCGCGGGGCGCCGCCTGCTCTTAACGGAACGCCGCTAGCTGACGCGGCGGGCGAGACCAGCTTGGGCGCCGCGATCACGCTCACCGATGTCAGCAAGGTCTACGGTCGGGGACCTAATGCGGTTCTGGCCGTCGACCGGCTATCGCTGACCGTGCGGCCGGGCGAGTTCGTCTGCCTGATCGGAGCGTCCGGCTGCGGCAAGTCCACCTTGCTGAACATGGTGGCCGACCTGGACTCGGCCACCTCAGGCCTGGTCGAGACCGGCGGCAAGCGACTGTCGATCATGTTCCAGGAGCCGGCCCTTTTTCCCTGGCTGACCGCGCGGAAGAACGTCGAGCTGGCCATGCAGGCCAGGGACGTACCCAAGCAGCAGCGACGGCAGCGGGCCATCGAGTTGCTGGCGACCGTGCACCTCGCCGAGTTCGCCGACAAGCGCCCGCACGAGCTGTCCGGCGGCATGCAGCAAAGGGTCGGCCTGGCGCGGGCACTGGTGCGGCAGCCGGAAATCCTGCTCATGGACGAGCCGTTCGGCGCGCTCGACGCGATGACCCGCGACCTGCTGCACGACGAGCTGGAGCGGATCTGCTCCGAGCGGTCGCTGACCGTGCTTTTCGTGACGCACAACGTGCGGGAGGCGGCCAGGCTCGGCGACCGGGTCGTGGTGCTGAGCAGCAGGCCGGGCCGGGTCATCGAGGAGTATCCGGTGCCAAGGACCGGTCCGCGCCGGATCGACTCCGTCGAAGTCGCCGAGCTCGCCAGCACGATCACCGACCGGCTGCGCGAGGAGATGAGGCGTCATGGCAATTAGCACCAAGGCCGGGGGCGCCGACCAGAGCGCGGCGATAAGCGGCCTCGACAGCCTGGATCTGGCCCAGCAGCAAGAAGGCACCCTGGGCGCCAGGATCGCGCGCAAGACCTGGCGCGGAACCTGGCCCAAGCTGCTCGCGATCGCGATCGTGCTGGCCGCCTGGCAACTGTTCTACGCGTCCAACTTCCATGGTGACACCGCTGATAACTTCGTCAAGAGCCCAGCGTTCACCCTGGCACATTTCGCCAGGCAGCTTGGGCACGGACAGCTCTGGGGTGCGATCGGCAACACGCTCCAGACGGCGGTGATCGGCTACGCGCTTGCGCTGATCATCGGCACCGCGATCGGAGCGCTGGTATCCAGGATTCCGCCGCTGCGCGCGGCCGTCGGGTCGATCATCAGCGGCCTGCAAACCATGCCGTCAATCGCCTGGTTCCCATTCGCGATCATCCTCTTCGGCACGAACGTGTCGGCGATCTTGTTCGTCATGGTGCTCGGCGCCGCTCCATCGATCGCCAACGGCCTGATCACTGGGGTTGACTACACCCCGCCGCTCCTGTTGCGGGTCGGAAGGACGATGGGCTTGCGCGGGATCTCGCTCTACCGGTACTTGATCCTGCCGGCGTCACTGCCCGCCTATGTGGCCGGGATGAAGCAGGGCTGGGCATTCTCCTGGCGGAGCCTGATGGCCGGTGAGCTGCTGGTGCTGATCATCGGTCACACCTCGCTCGGCGTGCTGCTGAACACCGCGCAGGACAATCAGGATCTCTCCGGCGCGATCTCGATCATGATCGTGATCTTGGTCATCGGGATTGTGGTCGACGCGATCTTCTCCAAGGCCGACCTGGCGGTCAGGCGCCGCCGCGGCCTGCTCGATACCGCGGCGACCGCCTGAGCGGGGCCTAGCCAGGGAATCAGCGCGATGGTGACACGCACAGGCCTGTGCGGGTCACCATCGCGACCCTGGGTCTCAGCGACCGCACCGAGATCAAGCCATGGTCGTGCGCATGCCGCACGACCTTGATCTTGACCCGGTTTGGTGCGGGCACCGGCCGCAGGCCCGCGATCGCCACGTGCGAGCCGGCCGGGATCTTGCGGGCGTAGATGCGGATGACGGTCCGGTGGTGACCGGCCTTCGACGGGATCGCGTAGATCTTGATGGCCGAGCTTGGCGCCTGACGGCAACGGCCAGGCAACGTGGCCCGCACGACCGCCGATACGCCCACTGCGCGCAGGGCTTTGACCAGCCGCAGCCCGTCCGGCCGCGACTGGGGCTGGTCGCGGATCGTCAAGCTGACGGTATGACCGGGCCCGGACTTGACCGACCACGCGGCCTCAGCCGACGCGGTGATCGCGCTCGAGGAGACCAGGCCCACGGTGAGCGCGGCCGCGAGCCCGGCCGTGCCGGCGGCGGCGCCGAGGCTCGACACCAGCCGGTGCCGACGGCGCAACGCCTGGCCTCTGGCCAGTATCTGGTCGACCGGCGCGGTGAGCCGCACCTGGGCGAACTCCTCCCGGACGGTCTGCAGCAGGTCGTCGTCACTCATAGCGGTTCCTCCCTTAGGTTCGAGTGAGTCAGTTGCTCCCTGAGCGCCGCCGTGGCCCTGGCCAGATGAGCGGTCACGGTGCCGGGCGCGATATCCAGCGCGGCGGCGGTCGAGGCGGTATCCAGATCGAGGAACAGCCGAAGCGCGATCACTTGCCGCTGCCTGAGCGGCAGCCCGGTCAGAACCGTCCAGATCGCCGAGTCCAGGCCATCGTCGACCTGGGGTCCGCCGTGGCCGTCCGTCGAGGAGAGCTGGGACCCGGCGTCATCAAGCGGAACCTCGCGCCGCCGACGACGCCACGAGGAAACGCTCAGATTCAGCGCGGTCCTGATCACCCAGGCTTGCGGCACCGGATGCGCGCTGACCTTGCGCCAGGACACCCAGGCCCTGGCGAAGGCCTCGGCGACGCAATCTTCGGCCGCTGGCCGGTCGCCGATGCTGGCGAAAACGGCCCGCAGGCAGTTGTCTCTGGATCGTTCGTAGAAGTCGGCGAAACTCGCTTCTTGCGCGTTCACGTCTCCTATACGCCGCAGCAGTCCGTGCCGCTTACCTGGCGCCCGCGGAACTTTCCGCGCGCACCCGCCCGGCGCCCGTGTACACGTTCATCGAGCCGCCGCGCAGGAACCCGACCAGGGTCAGCCCGGCCTGCTCGGCCAGGTCGGCCGCCAGTGACGACGGCGCCGAGACCGCGGCGAGCACCGGGAACCCGGCCAGGACGGCCTTCTGCACGAGCTCGAACGAGGCCCGCCCGCTCACCAGCAGGACGCCGCTCCGCATCGGCAGCCGCCCGGATCTCAGCGCCCAGCCGATGACCTTGTCGACCGCGTTGTGCCTGCCAACGTCCTCACGTACGCACATCAACTCGCCCTGCGCCGAGAACGCGCCTGCCGCATGCAATCCGCCCGTGCTCGCGAATACCCGCTGGGCGTCCCGCAACGCGTCTGGCATGGCTGCCAGCCGGGCGGCCGAGATGCCGGCCTGGTCCTCGTTAAGGTTCCATAGCTTTTTTACGAAAATCGCGGACGCCTCCGCCTTGCCGCAAACACCGCACGCGCTGGTTGTCATGAAGTTCCGGCGCGGGGCCAGTCCAGCGGCCGACGGATTGCCGTCAGCGAGCTTTACGTCAACGATGTTGCCGAGCCCGTCGTGCCCGGCGTGACCGCAGGCAGTGCCGTCGCAGACCTTGATCTCGGTGATCTCGTCCAGGCTGGTCACGATGCCCTCGGTGAACAGGAACCCGGCCGCCAGGTCAATGTCGTCGCCGGGCGTGCGCATGGTCAGGTTCACCGCCTGCCCCGCGATCCTGATGCCGAGCGGCTCCTCAGCCGCGAGCAGGTCGGCCCGCTCGCTGACCAGCGCGGAACCCCCGGTCTCGGCGTCCGCCAGCCGGATGCGCGTCACGCGCCGGCGCGATGTGCGGTCGCTCACAGCCGCCCTCCGTTCGGTACCGACGCACAACCAGTGCTGTGTCGAAGATATGCCCCGTGGTTAGATGAACAGCGTGGAGCGACCGCGTTGGGTGGTGAACTGGCCGGTTTATCGCCAGCTCACCGGAACCGACCGGCTTGGCCGAGGCCGGGCCGTCAGGTCGCCGCACACCGAAGCGGCGCAGCCGCGCACCGAGACCGCCGACCGCGTGGTCTCCTCGATCTGCCCGTACTGCGCGGTCGGCTGCGGGCAGAAGGTCTACGTCTCGATCTCCTCCGATGGCCGGGAGCAGGTCACCCAGATCGAGGGTGACCCGGACTCGCCGGTCTCTCGCGGGCGGCTGTGCCCCAAGGGCGCGGCCAGCAAGCAACTGGTGACCCATTCAGGCCGGCAGACCGCCGTGCTGTACCGGCGGCCGTTTGGCACGACGTGGGAGCCGCTGGGGCTGGACGAGGCGATGGAGATGATCGCCGACCGGGTGCTCGCAACCAGGCAGCAGACCTGGCAGGAGACGGCCGAGGATAAGCGCGTCGCTCGGACGCTCGGATTCGCCTCGCTCGGCGGGGCGACGCTGGACAACGAAGAGAACTACCTGATCAAGAAACTCTGGACGGCGCTCGGTGCGATTCAGATCGAGAACCAGGCCCGGATTTGACACTCGGCAACCGTCCCCGGTCTGGGGACTAGCTTCGGCCGCGGTGGCGCCACCACGTTCCCGCGCGACCTGATTAACTCCGACCTCATCGTCATCTGCGGCTCGAACATGGCCGAGTGCCATCCGGTGGCGTTCCAGTGGGTGATCGAGGCGAAGAAGCGCGGCGCGACGATCATTCATGTCGACCCTCGGTTCACCAGGACCAGCGCGCTGGCGTCGATGCACGTGCCGACCAGGGCGGGCGGCGACATCGTGTTCCTGGGCGCGCTGATCAACTACGTGCTGTCCGGCGGGCACGAGTTCACCGAGTACGTGGCGGCGTACACGAACGCCTCGGCGATCTTGCCTGAGGACTTCACCGACGCCGAGAACAACGACGGGCTGTTCTCGGGCTATGACCCGAAAACCAGGACCTACGACAACTCGACCTGGAAGCCGACGGGGGAACACGACCCCACGCTGCAGCACCCGCGCTGCGTGTTCCAGGTGCTCAAGCGGCACTTCTCCCGGTACACGCCTGAGCTGGTCGAACAGGTGTGCGGGATCACCCCGGACGACTTCGCCAAGATCGCCCAGGCGCTGGTGGCCGCGAGCGGCCGGGAGAAGACCACGGCCTGGGTGTACGCGGTCGGCTGGACTCAGCATTCGACCGGCGTGCAGCACATCAGGACCTGCTCGATCCTGCAGATGCTGCTCGGCAACATGGGCCGGCCGGGCGGCGGGATCATGGCGCTGCGCGGGCATGCGAACATCCAGGGCGCGACCGACGTGCCGACGCTGTTCCACTTGCTGGGCGGATACATGCCGATGCCCGGTGCCGGAGACAGCCTGGACGCCTACCTGGCCAGGATGCCGGAGACCGGCTGGTGGGGAAACAAGCGCGCGTACCTGGTGTCGATGATGAAGTCGTGGTTCGGCGACGCGGCTACCGCCGACAACGACTTCTGCTTCGGCTACCTGCCTCGGATCACCGGCGACCACGGGACTTACCGGACCACGCTCGACATGATCGACCGCAAGGTCAAGGGCTACTTCCTGCTGGGGGAGAACCCTGCCGTCGGGTCGGCCGGGGGCCGGCTGCAGCGACTGGCCCTGGCGAACCTGGACTGGCTGGTGGTCAAGGACCTGACGCTGATCGAGTCGGCGACGTTCTGGCAGAACAGCCCGGAGATCGAGAGCGGCGAGCTGGTCACCGAACGCATCGGCACCGAGGTGTTCTTCCTTCCGGCGGCCTCGCACGTGGAGAAGGCGGGCAGCTTCACCAACACCCAGCGGCTGCTGCAGTGGCACGCCAAGGCGCTCGACCCGCCCGGTGACGCACGCAGTGACCTTGGGTTCATGTACCAGCTCGGCAAGCTGATCAAGGCCAAGCTGGCGGGATCATCCGAGCCGGCCGACCAGCCTGTGCTGGACCTGACCTGGGACTATCCGGAGGACGATCTGGGCGACCCGTCCGCCGAGGCGGTGCTGGCCGAACTGAACGGGTTCGATGCCGACGGTGCGCCCTTGTCAGGCTTCCTGCAGCTCGCCGACGACGGCTCGACGGCCTGCGGGTCCTGGATTCACGCCGGCGTCTACGCGGACGGGGTGAACCAGAGCAACCGTCGCAAGCCGTGGACCGAGCAGTCCTGGGTCGCGCTCGAATGGGGCTGGGCCTGGCCGGCTAACCGCCGGATCCTGTACAACCGAGCCTCGGCCGACCCCGAGGGAAAGCCGTGGAGCGATGCCAAGGCCTACGTGTGGTGGGACGGCGACGCCGGAGAGTGGACCGGGCATGATGTGCCGGACTTCGAGAAGAAGAAGGCGCCCGGCTTCGTGCCCGAACCGGGAGCCAGGGCCCAGGCGGCGCTGGGCGGCGCCGATCCGTTCATCTTGCAGGCCGACGGCAAGGCGGCGCTGTTCGTGCCCAAGGGCCTCGCCGACGGGCCGCTGCCGGTGCATTTCGAGGCGGCCGAATCGCCGGTCCGCAACCGGGTCTACCGGCAGGACACCAGCCCGGTGTCGGTCCAGTACCGAGACCGGCGGTCGACCCACTCCCAGCTCGCCGGGCACGGAGCGACGTTCCCTTACGTGATGACCACGTACCGGCTGACCGAGCACCACACGGCCGGGTCGATGAGCCGGACCCTTGGCCGGCTGGCTGAACTGCAGCCCGAGCTGTTCTGCGAGATCTCCCCGGCGCTGGCCGCCGAGCGCGGCCTGGAGAACGGCGGCTGGGCGACGATCGTGACCGCGCGGGCCGCGATCGAGGCAAAGGTGCTCGTGACCAGGCGCAACCGGCCGCTGCGGATTCCGGGCGAGGGCGTGATCCACCAGGTCGGGCTGCCGTATCACTGGGGGAGCGAGGGCCTGGTCACTGGTGACTCGGTGAACGACCTGCTGCCGCTGGTGCTCGACCCGAACGTGTATATCCAGGAGAGCAAGGTCGCGACCTGCGACATCCGGCCGGGCCGGCGACCGCGCGGTCCAGCGAGAATCGAGCTTGTGCGACAGTACCGGGAGCGGGCCGGGCTCGACGCCGAAGGTGCGGAACCTGCGCCCGACGCCGCGGACCCGGCGGAGGCCGAGCATCCGGCCGGCTTGGGTGGGACGGAGCATCATGACGAGTAACAGCCTCTACGGGCCGCTCGAGGATGTGTCCGGCGATGCTGGATACGCAGCTGGGCACCCGGAGCGGGTCGGGTTCTTTACCGACACCAGCGTGTGCATCGGGTGCAAGGCCTGCGAGGTGGCCTGCAAGGAGTGGAACGGGCTGCCCGACCCCGAGGGTGACCTGCTGAAGCTCACCGGGATGTCGTACGACAACACCGGCGCGCTGGGGTCGAACAGCTGGCGGCACGTGGCGTTCATCGAGCAGGCGCTGCCCCCGGCGGCGTCGGCGCTGTCCAAAGATCCCGACGGCGACCTGATCATCTCGGTCGAGGTGCTCGACGATCCCGGTGCGACCCGCTGGCTGATGGCCTCGGATGTGTGCAAGCACTGCACGCACGCGGCCTGCCTGGACGTATGCCCGACCGGGGCGCTGGTGCGAACCGAATTCGGCACCGTGATCGTCCAGCCGGACGTGTGCAACGGCTGCGCCTACTGCGTGTCCGCCTGCCCGTACGGGGTGATCGACCGGCGCGAGGACGACGGCCGGGCCTGGAAATGCACGATGTGCTACGACCGGCTGCGCGGCGGTCTCGAGCCAGCCTGTGCCAAGGCCTGCCCGACCGACTCGATCCAGTTCGGCCCGCTCGACGAGCTGCGTCAGACCGCCCAGGCCCGGCTGGCCGAACTGCACGCCGCCGGCGTCACGGAGGCCAGGCTGTACGGGGAGGACCCTGACGACGGGATCGGCGGGGCGGGAGCTTTCTTCCTATTGCTAGATGAACCGCAGGTTTACGGACTGCCTCCGGATCCCGTGGTCACCACGAAGGACCTGCCTTCGATGTGGCGCTGGGCTGGGCTCGCGGCCGGCGCGGTCGTGGCCGGCGTGGCCGTGGCGTTCGCGGGGCGGAGGTCCGGGTGACCGAGGAACTTCAAGTTCCGCCGGCTGAGTTCGAGTCGTACTACGGCCGGCCGATCCTCAAGGTGACTCGCTGGCGCGAGCCGCACCTGCCCGCCTACCTGTTCCTCGGCGAACTGTCGGGCGCGGCGGCGGTGCTCGGTGTGGCCGCGGGCCTGACCGGGCGCCCGAAGCTAGCCAGCGCCGGACGGCTCGTCGCGGCCGGGGCCGCTGCGGGCGGAGCCGCGTTCTTGACGGCCGAGCTTGGACGTCCCGAGCGGTTCCTGAACATGCTGCGAGTGGTTAAGCCGACCTCGCCGATGAGCATGGGATCGTGGATCCTGGTCAGCCACAGCGGCCTGACCACGGCGGCCGCCGCCAGCTCGGTCACCGGGCGGCTGCGGTGGCTCGGTACGGCTGCTGGCGCGGCCTCGGCCATCACCGGTCCGCTGCTGGCCGCCTACCCGGGCGTGCTGCTGTCGAACACCGCCGTGCCGGCCTGGCACAGCTCGCTTCGGGAGCTGCCGGTGCTGTTCGCCGGGGGAGCGCTGACCGCAGCGGCCGCGGCGGGCCTGGTCGCCGGCGCGCTGTCGGGCGATCCGGCCGATCTCGGGCCAGTCCAGCGGCTAGCGCTAGTCGGTGCGGCGGTCGAGGCCGGAGCCGAGTTCGCAATTGAGCGCCGCTCTGATGTGGCCGCCGAGCCCTACCACCAAGGCGATGCGGGCCGGCTGCTACGCGGCGCCCGGCTCACCACCGCACTGGGCGCCGTCACCGCCCTCGCCGCCAGGCGCAGCCGGATCGCCGCGGTCACCTCGGCCGCGCTCCTAGCCGGCGGCGGCCTCTGCGCGAAGTACGCGGTCCTGCGCGCAGGCGTCGAGTCAGCCCGCAACCCAAAGTACATAGTCCAAACCCAAACCAACCCAACCGGCTCTCCCAAGCCCAGCGAAACACCCGCCGCCCGCTAGACCGCCTTCCCACCCGCTAGGCCGACTTACCGCCCGCTTCGGCCGGCCTCCGCCCGCTGGGGCCGGCCTCCGCCGCTGGGGGCGGCTTCCCGCCGACTTCCCACCGCT
>DASXZD010000052.1:0-66083 GCA_036502085.1 Streptosporangiaceae bacterium | reverse complement strand
GGCGCGAGGTGAGCGAGATCACGCTGGTCGCGGTGACCAAGACCCGGCCCGCCTCCGACGTGCTGCTGCTGCGCGAGCTGGGCGTGACGGACGTGGGGGAGAACCGGGACCAGGAGGCCGCGGCCAAGGCCGCGGCCTGCGCCCGCCTGGGGGTAACCGGACTCAGCTGGCATTTTGTCGGGCAGCTGCAGACCAACAAGGCCGCGAGCGTGGTCAGCTACGCCGACGTGGTGCATTCGGTGGACCGCGGCCGGCTGGTCCGGGCGCTGGGTGCGCAGGCCCGGCAGGCGGGGCGCACGGTCACCTGCCTGGTGCAGGTCAGCCTCGACGGCGACCCTTCGCGTGGCGGCGCCGCCGAGGGCGAGGTCGCCGCGCTGGCCGACAGCCTGGAGGCGGAAGACGGCCTGATACTCGGCGGGGTCATGGCGGTGGCGCCGCTTAGCTGGTCGGCGAAAGCCGCGTTCGGAAAACTCAGGGACATCGCGGCCGCAGTGCGTTCCGCTCACCCGGAAGCGATCATGATATCGGCCGGTATGAGCACCGACCTGGAACAGGCCGTCGCCTTCGGCGCGACACACCTGCGTGTCGGTACGGCGTTGCTCGGCGTCAGGAGCGCCTTCGTCAGGTAATGTCCGACGCGTGAGCCCGGTTTCGGGTCTCTGCGTCGCGGTACCGCGTGGTATAGCGCGGTCATTGAAGCGGGGCGACACGACAGGCACGACGGAGGACGCAAGGATGGCCAGCGCGATGCGCAAGATGGCGGTCTACCTCGGCCTCGTGGAGGACGACCACCGCTACCAGGAGAAATACGACTCCTACGAGGAGTACGACGAATACGCCGATCACGGCGAGATCCTGGACGCAGACGATGGACCCGAGGACTACCCGGCCGGTGATCCGGTGGTGAGCCACGCGGGCGGCGGTCACGCCGTCATGGACCGCCGCGCGGCCACCATGACCCAGACCACCGACCTGGCCAGGATCACTACCCTGCACCCGCGCACGTACAATGAAGCACGTACGATCGGAGAGCATTTCCGTGATGGCACTCCGGTGATCATGAATCTGACTGAGATGGTCGATAGTGACGCTAAGCGTCTGGTCGACTTCGCGGCGGGACTGATCTTCGGACTTCGCGGAAGCATTGAGCGCGTAACTAACAAGGTGTTCCTGCTGTCGCCGGCGAACGTCGAGGTGACGGCGGAGGACAAGGCTCGCATCGCGGAGCGTGGCTTTTTTAACCAGAGCTAGCAGCATTCAGGGCAGTTACTGACAGACCATGACCATTGGCGGTGATCCCGGTGACGGCCATGGAGGCAGGGCAGGGATGTGGGGACCCTAAAGATCGTATTGCACTACGTTCTCTGGCTCTACCTGCTGATTCTCATCGGCAGGATGATCTTCACCTGGGTGCAGACGTTTTCCCGTGACTGGACGCCACGGGGCGTCCTTCTGGTGACCGCTGAGGGCATGTACACCGCGACTGACCCGCCACTGAGATTCCTAAGAAGGTACATCCGGCCGCTCCGGATCGGTAGTGTGGCCTTGGACCTCAGCTTCATGGTGCTGTTCTTCGCGGTTTTGATCTTGAATTCAGTGGTCGTTCCGCTAATCTGAACGGTGCCTGTAAGACACTCCAAGCGCGCCAAGGAGACGAGATGCCGCTGACGCCCGCGGACGTGCGGAACAAGCAGTTCAGTACCACCAGGCTCCGGCCGGGCTACGACGAGGAAGAAGTAGACGCCTTCCTCGACGAGGTCGAGACGGAACTCGACCGGCTCTTGCAGGAGAACGAGGAGCTCAGGGCGAAGCTGGCGGAGTTCATGCGCGGCGGCAAGACGCCGGCGCCGGCGCTCAGTTCGCCGCTGCCGGAAGCCCAGCCCGAGCTCATGGCGCCTGAGCCGCCCCGGCCCGAGCCAGAGCGCAGGCAGCCCGAGCCCATGATGATGGGCGTGGCTCCGGCCGAGGACAACATGGACACCGCGGCCCGGGTCCTTGCCCTCGCCCAGCAGACCGCGGACCAGGCGATCGCCGACGCGCGGCGTGAAGCGGACGAGACGCTCGGCCGTGCCCGCCGCGAGGCCGACGACATCCTCAGCAAGGCGCGCCGGCAGGCCGAGCAGATCACTGGCGACGCCAGGTCGCGCGCGGAGAGCCTGGAGCGAGACGCTCAGGAGCGGCACCGCCAGGCCATGGGCTCGCTCGTGCAGCAGCGTGAGGAGCTCGAGCGCCGGGTCGATGACCTGCGTGCCTTTGAGCGGGAGTACCGCAGCAGGTTCAAGGCGTACCTTGAGGGGCTGCTGCGCGACCTCGAAGCGGGTGCGTCGGACACCGGCGGCTTCCGCGCCGTGGTCGGCACCGGCCCGCAGGCCGTCTCTGCTCCCATCCAGCGCTCCGAGGGGCGCAACGGGCAGACCGGCGGGACGCCCGCGTACGTCGGCCAGCCTGAGCCTGCCGCGCATGCGGCCGGGTTCCGCCCTGGCACCGACGGCGCGCCGCACGAGCGCCGTTAACCCCGGCAAGCGCCGCCTGACCCCTCGCTCAGTGGGAACAGTCCGTGATCCGGCTCAGCGCCGCATTGGTCGTCGTAGGACTGGGACTGCTGCTGACCGGCGCGATCAGCAGCGAGCTACCAATTGTCTACGCGGCGATAGCAGTAAGCGCGGTGGCCGCAGTTGTACTCGCGGCGGGCGTGATCAGGAGCCGTGACAAGATATTCGGTGCGGAGACGCCGGCTGCGAGTGATCGCGGCCGGCGTCTTGCTGATCTGAGCACAGCGGGGACTGGCGCGGCCTCGGCGGGAGTGCAGGCTGCCGAGTCGGCGGCGGGCGTCACGGGGGGCGGGGTAGGCGTCGCGGCTGGCGGGGCTGGTTCCTCTGGCGCGGCGGCGGGCACGAGCTCGTCAGGGTTGGGCTGGCCGGCCGGCGCGTCCCCGGCGGACGAGCTCTGGGCGCGGGTGGACGCGGAACTGTCCGCGGCCGGCGCGGCGGCACGTGCGCCCAGGCTGACCAGGGAATCAAGCACAGACGAGGTCTGGGGGCGGGTCGAGCAGGAGCTCACGCTCCCCACCCAGTGGAACCCCCGGCTTTCCGGGTGGCAGGGGGAAGCGGATACGGCGTCGCGGCCGACGTGGGTGGCGCCGCCGGCCGAGCGGGCGGACGACGAGCCGGGGGGACGTTCCGGTCGCGAGGAAGGCGACCGCGAGGAGAGCAGCCGCGAGGAAGCCTGGGTGGAGGCGGCGGCGGGGGACTCCGGCGAGAGTGGCTCCGGTGCTGGCGACTCCGGTTCCGCCGAGGCGACCTGGGGCGGGACCTCGGCCGGCGAAGCGGATGAGACGCCCGCCGGGGAGAGCGCAGAGCTTGCCCGGGACTCGGTATCCGGTCAGGATGCCGGGGACGCGGGCGTCGGGGCGCGATGCCGACGATGCGGGGTCGGGCCAGGATGACGCCGGAGGTGCGGCATTCGGTCAGGATGAGGACTTCTTCCTGCGGTGGAACGACGTAACTGCGGCCGATGACGGCACCGAGCCCGAGGATGCCATTGGGGCCATTGAGCCCGATGGCGTACACGAGACGGATGGTGACGTCGAGACGTATGGCGCCGTGGAGCCCGACGGCGTCGGCGAGACGACTGAGCCCGCCGAAGCGGATGCGGCCTCAGCGGCTGATGCGACTGCGGTGGCTGACGAGGCTCCCGGGGCTGACGTGTCCGCCGAACCGCATGTTGCCCCGGACCCTGACGTCTCGGCGGGGCTAGACGCCGCCGTCACGTCTGCTGATGCCGCCGACGAGATCGATGACGCCCCGTCGGTCGCAGAGGCTAGCGGAGTTGCGGAGACTGACGCGTCTCCGGTCGCGCCCGCGCAGACGGAGGCCGATGCGGCGCAGGAGATCGGTTCCGGCTCGGACACTGAGACGGTTCCGGCTGACCAGCACCAGCACCAGGACCAGGACCCGCCGAACGCGGCGACCACCGAGCCCGCAGCCAGCAGCAGCGATCCTCCCGTCCTCCCGGTGCGGGAACCCGGCCCGAAGGATTCCAGCCCGAACGGGGGTGCGCCGGGACCGCCGGCATTCGGGAGCACTCCGGCCGGGCTCCCGCAGCGTCAGCGGCCGGCCGGCCCGCCGATGGCGCGGCCCGGCCGCTCACTCGGGCCGCCTGCCGGGTCGAAGCCCACCAACCCGTTCGGCCTGCCGCCAGCAAAGAGCCGGGGCAGCCTCTTCGACCTGCCTGCGGCGACCGGCCGCAGCCGCTTCGCAGGCCCGCCAGCAGAATCGGCGCCCGACAATCCCTCTGCCCTCCCCGCGGAGAATCCCTTCGCCCTCCCCGCGGAGGCCGGAGCCTCTCGCTTCCTCGGCGCGCCGCCCCCGAGCGGGTCTGGCCACCCGGCCGAGACCGTGCCGCCCGGTCCCGCGGCCCACGCCAGTCCCGTGGTGATCGTCCCTGGCGTGGCGCGATACCACCGGCGCGGCTGCATTCTCATCAGGTTCCTGGCCGACAGCGACGTCGAGTCGGTCACCCGCGAGGCCGCCGAGGCCTCGGGCTGCGTGCCCTGCCGCGCCTGCCAGCCCGACAACCCCGCCGCCTAGCCCAGCACGGGTCAGGCGCGCCGCAGCCAGACGGTCAGGCCGAGCTGGGCGTCGGAGTGCTCTTTGATGTCCAGCTCGTCAGCAGAGGCCCCGTCGGCACCCGCTGGCCTGCCCGCGACGTACGACACGGCCAGCACCTCGCCCGCGATCAGCGTGCCGTGCTCGGCCAGCGCCGCCCCAAGCTCCGCGTCCGCCGTGTCCCACCACAGCTCGATCCGGTCGCTGACGTCGAGCCCGGCGTTCTTGCGCTCGTCCTGGATCAGCCGCACGACCTCCCGCGCCAGCCCCTCGCGCCGCAACTCCGGGGTGAGCGACAGGTCCAGCGCCACCGTCTCCCCGCCGTCGCTGGCCACCGCCCAGCCGGACCTGGGCGTCCGCGTGATGATCACGTCCGCCGCCGTCAGCACGGCCGCGCTGCCGCGCAGCACCGCCGCACCCTCCAGGGCGGCGATGCTCTCCACGGCCATGTCAGCCCCGAGGATCACCTCACCCTCCCGGACCGCGGTGCCCTCCAGCCCGGTGGCTCCGGGCACGGGCAGGACGACCGTCCCGGCTGCGGCCAGGTCTGCGGCGAAGGCGGCTGCGTCAGCCGTGCCGATCGCGGCGGCTACCGCCGGGGTGTTCTTGCCGTACCGTTTGCCGAGCTCGCGGAAGTTCGGCTTAACCGTGAGGTCGACCAGTTCACTGCCCTCGTCGCCCAGCGGCTCCATCGTGTGCACGTTAAGCTCTTCGGCGACCAGCGCGACGAGCTCGGCGGGCAGGCCGGTGAAGCCGGCCGCGGTCACCAGGCCGCGGGCGAGCGGCTGGCGGGTCCGCACCGACGCCCCGGCCCGAGCCGACCGGCCGAGCTCGACCAGCCGCCGGACCAGCGCCATGTCCGCGGACAGCCGCTCGTCCAGCCGCGCCTCATCGGCGGCCGGCCACTCGGCCAGGTGCACCGAGTCGGGGTCGGCAGGCCCGCTCAGCACGCCCCACAGGTAATCGGCCAGGAACGGCGTGAACGGTGCCATCAGCCTGGTGAGCGTGTGCAGGCACTCAAACAGCGTGGCGAACGCCGCGGCGCCCTCGGGGCTGGCCGGTCCCACCCAGAACCGCCGCCGCGACCGCCGCACGTACCAGTTGGACAGGTCGTCGATGAACGCGGCGAGCCTGCGCCCCGCGGCGGCGGTGTCGAACGACTCCAGCGCGCCGGTGACCTCACCGATCAGCGCGTGCAGCTCGCCGAGCACCCAGCGGTCCAGCAGCGGCCGGTCCGCGGCCGGCGGCGCCTGCGTCACCCAGTCCGTGCCGCCCGGCCCGGACGCGGTCGCGTTGGCGTAGAGCACGAAGAACGACGCGGTGTTCCAGTAGGTCAGCAGCACCTTCCTGACGATCTCGTCCAGGATCTCGGGGCCGATCCGCCGCGTTGCCCAGGGGGACCCGACGGCGGCGAAAAACCACCGGACCGCGTCGGCCCCGTGCGCCTCCATCAGCGGGATCGGCTGCAGCACGTTGCCGAGGTGCTTGCTCATCTTCCGGCCCTGCTCATCGACCACGAGGCCGAGGCAGACCACGTTCTCGTACGACGACCGGCCGAAGACCAGCGTCCCGATCGTCATCAGCGAGTAGAACCAGCCCCGGGTCTGGTCGATCGCTTCGCAGATGAACTGGGCCGGGTAGGCCCGCTCGAACTCGGCCTCGCCTCGCCACGGCGCGCCGTGCTGGGCGAACGGCATCGAGCCCGAGTCGTACCAGGCGTCGATGACGTCGGGCACCCGGGCTGCTCGCCGGCCGCACTCCCGGCAGCGGATCGACACCTCGTCCACGTAGGGGCGGTGCGGGTCCAGGCCGGACAGGTTGCGGCCGGCCAGTTCGGAGAGCTCGGCCAGCGAGCCCACGCACGTGACGTGGTCGTCGGGGCAGAGCCACAGCGGCAGCGGAGTGCCCCAGTACCTGGTCCGCGACAGCGCCCAGTCCACGTTGTTGCGCAGCCACTCGCCGTACCGGCCGTGCTTGATCGTCGGCGGCTGCCAGTTCGTCCGCTCGTTCTCCGCGAGCAGCGCGTCCTTGATCTGCGTTGTCCGGATGAACCAGGACGGCAGCGCGTAGTAGAGCAGCGTCGTGCCGCAGCGCCAGCAGTGCGGATAGCTATGCTCGTGGATTTCGGTGTGGAACAGCAGCCCGCGCTCGGTCAGGTCGGCCACCAGGGGCGCGTCCGCGGCCTTGAAGAACAGCCCGCCCACCAGCGGGACGGCGTCGTCGAACCGGCCGTCCGGCCTGATCGGGTTGACCACGGGGAAGCCGTGCGCGCGGCTGACCTCCATGTCGTCGGCGCCGAAGGCGGGCGCCAGGTGCACCAGGCCGGTGCCGTCTTCGGTCGTGACGAACTCCGCCGTCACCACCCGGTGCGCGTCCGGGATGTCGACCAGCTCGAACGGGCGCTGGTAGGTGGCGCCCGCCAGGTCGCGGCCGGGGAACCGGACGACGGTCTGCCAGCCGTCGCCGAGCACCTGCTCCATCAGTTCCTCGGCGACCACTGCCCGGCTGCCGTCGGCGGACCGGGCCACGACGTAGGTCTCGTCCGGGTGCACGGCCACCGCGGTGTTGGACACGAGCGTCCACGGCGTCGTGGTCCAGACCAGCAGGTCCGTGCCGGCCAGGCCGGGATCCGCGTGATCGGGCAGCGTCAGCAGCCGGAACCGCACGGTGACCGAAGGGTCGCCGACCATCTGGTACACGTCCGGCTGGCCCAGCTCGTGGTCGGACAGCGGCGTTCCGCAGCGCGGGCAGTAGGGGCTGATCCGGAAGTCCCTGACCAGCAGCCCCTTGTCGAAGATCGACTTGAGCGACCACCAGACCGACTCCACGTAAGAGGAATCCATCGTCCGGTAGGCACGGGACAGGTCGATCCAGTAGCCCATCCGGCCGGTCAGTTCCTCGAAGGCATCCACGTGCCGCTGCACGGACTCGCGGCAGCGGGCGTTGAACTCGGCGATCCCGTAGGCCTCGATGTCCTTCTTGCCCGACAGCCCGAGTTCCTTCTCCACTGCCACCTCGACCGGCAGGCCGTGACAGTCCCAGCCGGCCTGGCGCGCGACGTGAAAGCCCTGCATGGTCTTGAACCGGGGGAAGACGTCCTTGAAGACCCGCGCCTCCACGTGGTGCACGCCCGGCGTGCCGTTCGCGGTCGGCGGCCCTTCGTAGAACGTCCAGCGCGGGCCGGCGGCCGTCTGCTCCAGCGAGCGCTCGAAGACCTTGTCCTGCTGCCAGCGCGCCAGCATGTCGTGCTCGATCGCCGGCAGGTCGGGGCGGGCGGGCAGCGCGGGGAAGAGCCGGCCGCCGGCGCCGGAGCGGGTGTCATCTGGATGCGTCATGCCGGGTGCCCTTCCGCGAGTCCTCATGCGAGCTGCTCGCATGCCTGCCCGAAGGGACGAGACGAGCCTTTGGCCGCCCCGCGGTACCACCCTCCTTGGCCCGCGTCAGCCCCCCGCCCAGAAGGCGGGCGGCCCGCACGGGCCCGCTCCGTTCCTGCCTGCGGCCGGTTCTACTCGGCCCGTTGAGACAGCACCAAAGGGCCCTTCTTCCGGCGGCTCCGGGGTGATCTGGTCGCTGGGCGTGCCCCCGGGCTCGCACCCTCCCCGGGTCGCTCCTGGCCGTGATCAGCGGCAGCTGTCCCCATCTATGCCGTACAGACAAGACACGATAGCCGACGGTCAGGTCGGCGCCGAACGATTTCCGCGCCGCTGTGGCCTCAGTCCGTGCCGTTCTCCCGGCCGCCCGGTCGCTGAGCACCAAGAAAACTGATATTTTTCCCTAAATTGACCATAGCTTGACATTCGGGACGAGTGAGGCGACAGATCATGCGACGATCATGGCGGGCTCCGGCCTGTGCCGTATCAGCGATCGTGGTGGCGCTGCTGGCCGTGCCGGGCGCGGCGTCGGCTGCCGCCTTGACGACGCCGAACCTGATCGAGAACCCAGGCGCGGAATCACAGCCCGGATCCGGTGACGGCAGCACGGTGCCGGTGCCGTTCTGGACCGTCCCGGCGGGCGGAACGTTCACCGCGGTCAAGTACGGCGCCTCCGGCGGATTCCCGACCGCGTCCTCCCCGGGGCCGAAGAAGCGGGGCGCCAACTTCTTCGCGGGCGGACCGGGCAGCGGCGGTGCCCGCGCCGACCAGACTATCCCCCTGTCCGCCTACGCCACGATCATCGCGAACGGCGCGACCTACAAGCTGGCCGCGTGGCTGGGCGGCTTCGCCAGCCAGGACGACAACACCACGGTGACGATCGCCTGGGAGAAGGCCAACGGCACCCTGCTCGGCGCCGTCATGATCGGCCCGGTGTCCGCCGCCGCCCGGCATGACGTGACCGGCCTGCTGTACCGGGCCAAGGCGGGAACGATCCCGCACGGCACGGCCAAGGCGGTCGTGAACGTCGAGATGACCCGGGCCGCGGGCAGCTACAACGACGGCTACGCCGATAACCTCTCGCTGACGCTCGCGTCGAAGTCGTAGCGGGCCGGGCCGCCTCCGTTTGCAGTGGCCGCCATTCCGACTTATCCTCCGGTGACCGATCGCATTCAAGATCGTCAGAATTTCGCGGCGAGGGAGGTTCGCGATGGCCGAGGCCACCCGTTCCGGAGCCGCCGCTCTTCCGGTCAGGCCGGGCGAGAAAGACTGGACCGAGGCGGAGCTCGGCGAGGTCCGGGCGGAGCTCGAATCGGAGGTCACCGGGCTGCGCGCGGATATCGCCAAGGCCGAGTCCGCGATCGCCGAGCGGATCGGCGACGCGGTGGCGGACGCCGGCGACGACCAGGCTGACGCGGGGGCGAAGACATTCCAGCGCGAGCAGGAGCTCGCCCTGACCCAGAACGCCAGGGAGCTGCTGGCGCAGAACGAGCGGGCGCTGGCCCGGATGATCGCGGGTACCTACGGCGTGTGCGAGTCCTGTGGGCAGGCCATCGGGAAGGCCCGGCTGCAGGCCTTCCCCCGCGCCACGATGTGCGTCTCGTGCAAGCAGCGCGAAGAACGCCGCTGACCGTGCGCCGCCCGCTGGCCATCCTGATCGGCATCGCCGTATTCGTGCTGGCCGCCGACGCGATCAGCAAGGCGGTCGTGGTCGCGAAGCTGGTCGGCCACCCGCCGGTCCGGTTGATCGGCGGGCTGCTGACCCTGCAGCTGCTGCGCAACAGCGGCGCGGCCTTCAGCATCGGAACCTCGATGACCGTCGTGTTCACCGCGATCGCGGTCGGCGTGATCATCTTCATCCTGCGCACCGCCCGGCGGCTGCGCAGCGTGCCCTGGGCGATCACGCTCGGCCTGCTGCTCGGCGGCGCGACCGGCAACCTGTCTGACCGGATCTTCCGCGCCCCGGGCCCGATGCGCGGCGACGTGGTGGACTGGATCCAGCTGCCGCACTGGCCGGTCTTCAACCTGGCCGACTCCGCGATCGTCTGCGGCGGCGTGCTGGCTGTGCTGCTCGCCCTGCGCGGCCTGCGGCTCGACGGCAGCAGGGAATCCGATCCCCGGCCAGGGCCGCCCGGGCCGCCCGGCCCGCCCCGCCCGGCGGACAGTACGGGCTCAACCGCACAGCGGAGCCAGGCAGACTAGGGGTGATGACACAGGACCAGCGCCGGGTACCTGTCCCCGAAGGACTGGACGGCGAGCGGCTCGACGCGGCACTGTCCCGCATGTTCGGGCTATCCCGGTCGAAGGCCGCGGACCTGGTCGCCGACGGCATGGTGCTGATCGACGGCCGGGCGTCCGCCAAGTCGCAGCGGGTCACGGCGGGCGACTGGCTGGACGTGACGCTGCCCGGCCCCGAGCCGCGGCCCGAGCAGGACGCGGCGGGCCAGCAGCCCGGCGGCCCGTACGGCCCCGTGCCCGGCCTCGGCATCGTGCATGAGGACGCCGACATCGTGGTGGTGGACAAGCCCGCCGGGGTGGCGGCTCACCCGACGCCAGGCTGGACCGGCCCGACCGTGCTGGGCGGGCTGCTCGCGGCCGGCCACACGATCGCCACCAGCGGCGCCGCCGAGCGCCAGGGCATCGTGCACCGGCTGGACGCCAACACCACCGGCCTGATGGTGGTGTCCAAGAGCGAGCGCGCCTACAGCGCGATCAAGCGCGCCTTCCGCGAGCGCGAGGTGGACAAGCGCTACCACTCCCTGGTGCAGGGCCACCCCGACCCGCTGCGCGGCACGGTGGACGCGCCGATCGGCCGGCACCCCTCCGGCGACGGCAGGTTCGCGGTCATCGCCGACGGCCGGCCGAGCGTCACGCACTACGACACGATCGAGGCGTTCCGCGGCGCGAGCCTCATCTCCGTCGGGCTGGAGACCGGGCGCACCCACCAGATCCGGGTGCACATGTCGGCGATCCGGCATCCGTGCGTCGGAGATCTGCTCTACGGAGCCGATCCGTCGCTGGCCCGGCAGCTGAATGTGACCAGGCAGTGGCTGCACGCGGTCTGCCTGGCCTTCGCTCACCCGGCGGACGGCCGGAGGGTCGAATTTCACAGCGAATACGCAGCTGACCTGCGCGTTTCCCTGGCAAAGCTGGCCGATGCATGAGTCACGCGTGTCGGCAGAACCGGCCCGCCCGGATCTCGATTATGGTTAGCTAGCCGGACCGGTTCTGCCGCCGGGGGGCTCGCCGCCAGCGGCCGCTTCCTGATGGCAGCGCTGGTCACTTCCCCCGGTTTCGATAGCGAACGCCCGTCATGGGTGCAGTTCAGCATGCCTGAAGGAGGCGATGTCTTCATGGCGGCAGCCGCGGCGGAGCGCAGGGGGAGCCAGGACTCGTTCGTCCACCTGCACGTGCACACCGAGTACTCGATGCTGGACGGCGCCGCCCGGCTCAAGGACCTGTTCAGCCAGTGCGAGCAGGCGGGCATGCCGGCTTGCGCGATGACCGACCACGGCAACGTCTATGGCGCCTACGACTTCTGGCGCAAGGCCACCGCGGCCGGCATCAAGCCGATCATCGGCATCGAGGCATACCTCGCCCCCGAGCACCGCAAGCACCGCCAGCCGGTGCGCTGGGGCACCCCGGCCCAGTCCCGCGACGACATCTCCGGGGCCGGGGCCTACACCCATATGACGCTGCTCGCCGAGACCACGGAGGGCATGCACAACCTGTTCCGGCTGTCGTCCCTCGCCTCGCTCGAGGGGTACTTCCGCAAGCCGCGGATGGACCGCGAGCTGCTCGCCGCGCACGGCAAGGGGATCATCGCTACCACCGGCTGCCCGTCCGGCGAGGTGCAGACCAGGCTCAGGCTCGGCCAGTACCGGCAGGCCATAGAGGCGGCCGCCGACTACCGGGACATCTTCGGCGCGGATAACTTCTTCGTCGAGATCATGGACCACGGCCTGGACATCGAGCGCCGGGTGCGGGACGGCCTGCGCAAGATATCGGCGGAGCTCTCGATCCCGTTTGTCGTCACCAACGACTCGCACTACACCCGCCCGGACGACGCGCAGGCGCACGAGGTGCTGCTGTGCGTGCAGACCGGCTCCAACCTCGCCGACCCCAACCGGTTCAAGTTCGACGGCGGCGGCTACTACGTCAAGACCCCGCAGGAGATGCGCGCGGTCGCCACCGACGAGGAATGGCAGCAGGGCTGCAACTCGACCCTGCTGATCGCGGAGCGGTGCGACATCAGCTTCGCCAAGCAGAACCTCATGCCCAAGTTCCCTGTGCCCGACGGCGAGACCGAGGAAGGCTGCTTCCGGGCCGAGGTCGCCAAGGGCATGGAGCGCCGCTACCCGGGCGGCGGTGACGACCAGCGCCGCCAGCAGGCCGAGTACGAGATGGGCATCATCGCCACGATGGGGTTCTGCTCGTACTTCCTGGTGGTGGCCGACTTCATCATGTGGGCCAAGCGCAACGGCATCAGGGTCGGCCCCGGCCGCGGCTCGGCGGCGGGCAGCATCGTGGCCTACGCGCTGGGCATCACCGACCTCGACCCGCTCACCCACGGGCTGGTGTTCGAGCGGTTCCTCAACCCCGAGCGCGTCTCCATGCCGGACATCGACATCGACTTCGACGAGCGCAGGCGCGGCGACGTGATCCGCTACGTCACCGAGAAGTACGGCGACGACCGGGTCGCGCAGATCATCACCTACGGCACGATCAAGGCCAAGGCCGCGGTGAAGGACGCCAGCCGGGTGCTTGGCTTCCCCTACGCGCTCGGCGACCGGATCACCAAGGCGTTCCCGCCGGCCGTCATGGGTAAGGACATCCCGCTGTCCGGCGTCTTCGACACCAGCCATTCCCGGTACGGCGAGGCGGGCGAGATCCGCGCGCTGTACGAGGCCGAGGCCGAGGTGCGCCAGGTGCTCGACACGGCCAAGGGCCTGGAGGGGCTGATCCGCCAGGCCGGCGTGCACGCAGCCGGCGTCATCATGAGCAGCGAGCCGATCATCGACCACGTGCCGGTGTGGAAGCGCGAGGCGGACGGCGCGGTCATCACGCAGTTCGACTACCCCTCGTGCGAGGACCTCGGCCTGCTCAAGATGGACTTCCTGGGCCTGCGCAACCTGACCGTGCTCGACGACGCGCTCCTCGGCATCAAGGAGAACCGCGGCCAGGACGTCGTCCTGGAGGACCTGCGGCTGGACGACAAGCCCACCTACGAGTTGCTGGCCCGCGGCGACACGCTGGGCATCTTCCAGTTCGACGGCGGCCCGATGCGCGCCCTGCTGCGCAGCATGCGGCCGGACAACTTCGAGGACATCTCCGCGGTCGGCGCGCTCTACCGGCCCGGCCCGATGGGTGCGAACGCGCACAACGACTACGCCGACCGCAAGAACGGCCGCAAGCCGGTGGTGCCCATCCACCCCGAGCTGGCCGAATCGCTGGCCGAAGTCCTGGACGGCACCTACGGGCTGATCGTCTACCAGGAGCAGGTCATGTCGATCGCCCAGGTGGTGGCCGGGTACTCGCTGGGCAACGCGGACCTGCTCCGGCGCGCCATGGGCAAGAAGAAGAAAGAGATCCTGGACAAGGAGTTCGCGCCGTTCGAGGCGGGCATGAAGGCGAACGGCTACTCCGCCTCGGCCGTCAAGACGCTGTGGGACATCCTCGTCCCGTTCTCTGACTACGCCTTCAACAAGGCGCACAGCGCCGCCTACGGCCTGGTCTCCTACTGGACCGCCTACCTCAAGGCCAACTTCCCGGCCGAGTACATGGCCGCGCTGCTCACCTCAATCTCGGGGGACAAGGACAAGAGCGCGCTCTACCTGAGCGAATGCCGCCGGATGGGCATCAAGGTGCTGCCGCCGGACGTGAACGCGTCCGCTGCGAACTTCACCCCGGTCGGCAAGGACATCAGGTTCGGCCTGGCCGCGATCCGCAACGTCGGCATCAACGTGGTGGACGCGATCGTGGCCACCCGGCGGTCCAAGGGATCCTTCACCAGCTTCCCCGACTTCCTGCGCAAGGTCCCGGTCACGGTCTGCAACAAGCGCGTCATCGAGTCGCTGGTCAAAGCCGGCGCCTTCGACTCGCTCGGCCACCCGCGCAAGGGCTTGGTGCTGATCCACGAGCAGGCCGTGGACCAGGTCATCGACGTCAAGCGCAACGAGGCCAACAACCAGTTCTCGCTGTTCGACGGCGACGACGAGACCGAGACGATGTTCGACGTGCCGGTGCCCGACGGCGAATGGGACAAGTCCGCGCTGCTCGCCTTCGAGCGCGAGATGCTCGGCCTGTACGTCTCCGATCACCCGCTGCTCGGCCTGGAGCATGTGCTCGCGAACGGCACCGACTGCTCAATCGCCCAATTGATCGGGTCTGTGGATCCGGCCGGTCCGGGAAATCCTGATTCCGAACGGAGAAAGGGAAACGACCGCTCGGACGGGCAGGTCGTCGCGGTGGGCGGCATCCTGTCGGGGCTGCAGCGTAAGGTCACCAAGCAGGGCAACGCCTGGGCGGCGGCCACGCTGGAGGATCTCGAGGGCGCCCTGGAGGTGCTGTTCTTCCCGGCGACCTACCAGACCTGCGCCCCGCTGCTCGCCGAGGACACGATCGTCGTGGTCAACGGCCGGCTGGACCGGCGCGACGAGGTGCCCAAGCTGATCGCGATGGAAGTGAAGGTCCCGGACATCACGCCGGGTGATTCCGGCCCTTTTGTGGTGGACCTCCCGATCACTAAGTGCGTCCCCCCGGTGGTCGAGCAGCTCCGCGAGGTGCTGCGCACCCACCCGGGCCCGACCGACGTCCACCTCCGTCTGTCCGGTAACCAGCGCACCACCGTCGTCCGCCTCGAAGCCAAGCTCCGCGTCGCCCCGTCTCCCTCGCTCCTCGGCGACCTCAAGCAACTGCTCGGGCCGTCCTGCATTTCTTGAGGGAGGCGGAGTGTCGGATCGCGGCGGTGTTGTTCGTTGCTGGGGTGAGGGACACTCCGGACGGAAGGTTGCGATCATGACACCGCTCACCTCGGGCGCCACCGCCCGCCGCATGTTCGGGCTCGTGGAGCCGGTCGGGCTCATCCCCTATGTGGTCGCCGAGCCGTCCGAGGCGCTGCTGGCGCTCGGTCTGGGCAACTACTGGGACACCT
Source organism: Streptosporangiaceae bacterium (assembly GCA_036502085.1). Taxonomy (GTDB): domain Bacteria; phylum Actinomycetota; class Actinomycetes; order Streptosporangiales; family Streptosporangiaceae; genus PALSA-505. Next base: position 50,952 of record DASXZD010000052.1, on the reverse strand, counting down.
ATTTCGCCGGGCGGGCCGCCCCGCTGGGCCGCGACGTCCCGGCCGGCGTCGTGCACGCGATCTTCTACAACTTCGCCCCGGGCGAGGTGGCCCGCCACATCCCGCGCGTCTGGGACCTGATCACGCCCGAGGCGGCGCTAGCGGCGCGCGACCGAGGGTGCGTCGCGGCGCTGCGGCGGATGCTCGGCGACCTCGCCGGCAGCCCCGGCGTCGCGCGGGCCGCCGACCTCGCCGTCAAGGCGGCCACCTGCCCCCGGACCGAGGGGCGTTCCCTGTACGCGGCGCTGCGGACGCTGTCGGCCCCGGCCGAGCCGCTGGCGCGGTTGTGGTACGCGGGCAACCTGCTGCGGGAGCACCGCGGCGACGGCCACGTCATCGCGCTGGCCGCCAACGGCATCGGCGGCACCGAGGCGCACGTGCTGCACGCGCTAGCGGAGGGCATGCCGGCCGAGAAGTTCGGCCGCGTCTGGCACCTGCCCCCCGCGCAGCTGGCCGCGGTCACCGGCGGCATGCGCGACCGCGGCCTGATCGGAGCCGACGGCTGGCTCACCGCCGACGGCCGCGCGACCAAGGCGCGGATCGAGGCGCTCACCGACGACCTCGCCGCGCCGGCCTACGACGCCCTCGACCCGGGTGAGCTCGCCCAGCTCATCGCCGGCCTCGAACCCATCGCCGCCGCCTTGAACGCCGCATACAGCGCTGAAGAGTAGGGCTCCTTTCATTAATGGATGGCGGGTGCCGCCGCGGTGTCGTACCTTCGCGGGCATGACCTCAGATGCCCCGGCCGGGCTGGTGATCCGGGCGGAGGGTCCCGGCGAGCAGGGCGAGGTCCGGAATGTGCACGCCCTGGCGTTCGGGGACAACGAGCGGGTGCCTGGCCTGGTGGACTCGCTGCGGGCGGCTGAGGCGGCGCTGGCCCCACTGTCACTGGTCGCCGTCCTCGGCGACCGCGTCGTCGGGCACGTGATGCTGAGCGCGTGCCGGCTGGATGCGCTGCCCCGGCTGGTCGACGTCTACTCGCTGTCACCGCTGGGCGTGCTGCCGGAGCATCAGGGCCGCGGCATCGGCACCAGGCTGGTCGCGCATGCGCTCGCGGCGGCCGATCAGCAGGGCGTCCCCCTGGTCTTCCTGGAGGGTTCGCCGCGCTACTACGGGGAGCGGGGCTTCCGCGCGGCCGAGGAACTGGGCTTCCGGGCGCCGACGCTGCGCTACCCGCCGGGTGCCTTCCAGGTGGCCCGGCTGTCGGCGTACCGGGACTGGATGACCGGCACCTTCGTCTACTCCGAGACGTTCTGGGCACTGGACTGCGTCGGCCTGCGCGGTCCGCGACTGACCGAGGCGGGGCTGCCCTAGTGATGCTGTGGCCAGAGGCGCGGCGATCGCCGAGTGTCGGTACCGCCGACGCGACGCCGGCCCCTTCCGCGAGATTGAGCCCCGCCGAGCGGCCCACGTCGATCAGCCCGACCGCATCCGCGCCCGCCCGGCGCGCCGCCTCGGCGATGGCCGGGTACAGCACGGCGTAACGTCCGGTCTCGCCGGCCCGCGACGGACGGCGCCAAACAGGCACCGGCCAGGCTGCTCATTGAATTTCGGGCGGCGCCAAGGCCACGCGAGGCCCGCGGCTCGCACCTGACGGGTCAGGGGTTCGGGCTGGGCGTGCTGAGGACGGCGGACAGGGCGTCCAGGGTGGCGGGGACCAGGGCGTAGTAGGCCCAGACGCCGCGCTTGTCCCGGCTGAGGATCCCGGCTTCGACCAGGATCTTGAGGTGGTGGGAGATGGTGGGCTGGGTCAGTCCGAGGGGCTCGGTCAGCTCGCAGACGCAGGCCTCGCCGCCGTCGTGCGCGGCGACCATCGAGACCAGCCGCAGCCGCACCGGGTCGGCCAGCGCCTTGAGCAGCCGCGCCAGGTCCGCGGACTGGGCGGCGGTGAGCGGCTCGCGCCGCAGCGGCGCGCAGCACGCCCCGGCCAGCGAAAGGCCGGGCGGGTCCTGGATCGCAGTAGTGCTCACCGGCCCAGTATGCGGCAGGTATTGACATCTGTCTATCTCACCGGCACAGTGGACATCGACAAACGTCTATGTCTAGGGAGAGTGCGCGATGAGCGATGAGTTGCGCGAGCAGGTCCGGTCCCGTTACGCCCAGGCCGCCCGCGCGGTCCTCGACCCGCAGCCGTCCGCCGATGCCGGGTGCTGCGGTAGCGCCGCCGCCGAGTCGTGCTGCGGCACCGGCCCGGCGGCGCTGGACTCGGCCGGTTGCTTCGGCGGCTCGCTGTACGGCGACGGTGAGACCGACGGGCTGCCGGCCGACGCGGTGGCGGCCAGCCTGGGCTGCGGCAATCCGCTGGCCGTGGCCGACCTGCGGGAGGGCGATCGGGTGCTGGATCTGGGCTCGGGCGGCGGCATCGACGTGCTGCTGTCCGCGCGGCGGGTCGGCCCTTCCGGGTTCGCCTACGGCGTCGACATGACCGACGACATGCTGGCCCTGGCCCGGGCCAACGCCGCGAAGGCCGGGGCAGGCAATGTCGAGTTCCTGAAGGGGGAGATCGAGGCGCTGCCGCTGCCGGACGCGGCGGTAGACGTGGTGATCTCCAACTGCGTGATCAACCTGTCCACCGATAAGCCGGCCGTGCTCGCGGAGATGTTCCGGGTGCTGGTCCCAGGAGGCAGGATCGGCATCTCCGATGTGGTCGCCGAGGATCACCTGACGCCCGCTGACCGTGCGGCGGCCGGCTCCTATGTCGGCTGCATCGCCGGCGCGCTGTCCCGGGCCGAGTACCTGGCCGGGCTGACCGCCGCCGGGTTCGCGCAGGCGTCGGTCACCTTCACCCACGAGGCCGAGCCGGGCCTGCACGCCGCGATCATCCGCGCGGTCAAGCCCGCCGCCGCATGACCAGCAGTACCGGGCGGCGGCTGCTGGCCGAGTTCGCCGGCACCGGCCTGCTGGTCACCGTGGTCGTCGGGTCGGGCATCGCCGCGACCCGGCTCACCACGGACGGAGCACTGCGGCTGCTGGTCAACTCGCTGGTGACGGGGCTCGGGCTGGCCGTGCTGATCCTGATCTTCAGCCCGGCCGGCGGCGCCACCTCCTCGCCGAACTGACCGGGCCCCGGCCCGCTCTGCCCGTGCCTCCGCTCCGCTCGCGAAGTTGATCAACATCAAAGTGGCAGCGACGGTCATAGAAGAACAGCGAATTCACATCGACGTTGATCAACTGACCGCCTCGCCCGGCTGACCCGGAGCGCCGGTCACCCGGCTCCTCAGCCCGTGACGAGCATGATCACAAAGGCTGCGTAGGCGGCGATGATGAGCGCGCCGGCGCGGCGGGACAGGCCGGAGCCGCGGAAGGCCACGGCCAGGACGGCCAGGGTCAGGGCGGCGTACCAGGTGGCAACCTGGGCGGAGCTGCCGCCGGGGGACAGGCCGGTGAGGGCGGCAGGCAGGAAGAGGCCGAAGGCGACGTTGAGGGTGTTGCTGTTCATCGCCTCGCTGAGGGTGGCGGCGCCGCGGCCTCGGCGGGCCAGGTAGACGGCCGTCACGGCGTTGGGCAGGCTGGTGATGGCGGCGAGCACGATGCCGCCGGTGACGATGCCGGGGACGGCCAGCCGGGTGCCCAGGCTGGTGGCGGCGCGCTCCATGGCCAGGCTGGCCGCGATCACGACGATCAGGGCGGCCGCGCCGGTGAGCGCGCTGATGCCGTCGCGCGGCCGGGCCGCGGACGGGTGCAGCGCCGGGCTCACCTCGGCCTCCTCCTCGGTGATCGCCTCGGCCAGCCAGCGGCGCAAGGCCGGCGGCATCCGCACCCGGCTGCGGTGCGGCGAGCGCAGCGCCGACAACCCAGCGTACGGAAGCAAAATAGCCAGCACCAGGAGCAGGCCGGTCACCGGTCCGATCAGGCCGGCCAGGGCGGCGATGCTGACCGCGGCCATCCACAGGCCGACCGCGCCCTCCAGGATGATCACCCGGCGGTGCAGGCTGATGCTGCCCGCGACGACCGCGCCCAGGCCGAGCAGCGCCGCCAGGTTGAACACGTTCGAGCCGAGCACCACGCCGACTCCGACCGCCCGCTGCCCGTGTGCGAGCGCGGCGGCGGCCGAGGTGATCTCCGGCGCGTCGGCCGCCAGCGCGGCGGCCAGCCCGAGCATGGCCTCGGTCAGCCGGAACCGCTCGCCGAGCCGCTCGATCCGGGTGACCAGGACGGTGCTGGCAGCCAGGCTGAGCGCCGCCCCGACGACAAGGACGAAGGCTGCGCCCGTCACGTACGGCCGAGGCTAGGCATCGCGGCGGTTAAGCAGGATGACCGCCGCCGCGAGCAGCACCGCGGTCCACACGCAGAACACCCCGAAGCCCTGCCAGGCGGAGAGCACCTGGTGATCCACCGGCTTGATCGCGATGATCAGCCGGCCGGCCGAGGTGGGCAGGTAGTCGTGGATGTGGTCGCCCCAGGTGCCGGGGATCAGCTGCGATAGCGGCTCGAGCACGATCACGAACGCGATGACGCCGGTGATGGCGCCCGCGGTGTGCCGGACCAGCGAGCCGATCGCCATCGCGAACAGGCCGAGCACGGTCAGGTAGAGCCCCGCGCCGAATACTGCCCTGGTCACCCCCGGATCGCTCAGCGACACCGGGACGTGGGCGTGCAGGATCAGCGCGCCGAGGAAGTAGGTCAGGAACGAGACAACCTCGCCGACCACGAAGACCAGCGCCGCGAACGTGACGCCCTTGGCGGCCAGCATGGCAGTCCGGTGCGGGACGGCCAGCAGCGAGGCGCGGATCGCGCCGGTGGAGTACTCGGTGGAGATCACCAGCACGCCCAGCACGATGATGGTCAGCTGGCCGAATTCCAGCCCGGGTCCCAGGATCGTGCTGATCGGGTCGGTCAGGATCTGCACCCGCGAGGCCTGGCCGATCTTGTTCCACTGGGCAGCGGTGATGCCGGCGATCAGGCCGGTGATGCCGAGCGTGAGCACCAGGAGCAGGATCAGCGTCCAGACCGTGGACCGGACCGAGCGGATCTTGGTCCACTCGCTGAGCAGCAGGTGTCCGAAGCCTGCGCGGCGGGCGGGCAGCTGCGCCGAGGCTGGCTCGGCGGCCGTCGGAACGGCGGGCGTCATCGGCCGCCTCCCTCGGTGCTGGCCGCTCCGGTCGGTGCGGCGACGGCGGCGGGCTGGCCGGGTACGCCGTACTCGACGCTGTCGGCGGTCAGCTCCATGAACGCTTCCTCCAGGGACGCCAGCTGCGGGGTGAGCTCGTGCAGCACCACCGACGAGGCCGCGGCGATCTCGCCGATGCGCGGCGCGGGCAGCCCGGTGACGGTGAGCGCGGGGGCCGCCCCGGGCGGCAGCTGCCCGTCCTGGGCGGCCACCTGGCCGCCTGCGGCGGTGATCGCACTGGCCAGCCGGGCCGGGTCGGGAGTGCGGACGAGTACCGAACGCTCCGAGCTCGAGCTGATGAACTCCTGCGTGCCGCAGTCGGCGATCAGTTTCCCGCGGCCGATCACGATCAGGTGGTCGGCGGTGACCGCCATCTCGTTCATCAGGTGGCTGGAGACAAAGGCCGTGCGGCCGTCGGCGGCCAGCCGCTTCATCAGGTTGCGGATCCACAGGATGCCCTCGGGGTCGAGCCCGTTCACCGGCTCGTCCAGCACGAGCACCTGCGGGTCACCGAGCAGCGCGGCCGCGATGCCGAGCCGCTGGCTCATGCCCAGGGAGAAGCCGCCGGCCCGCTTGCCGGCCACGCTGCCCAGCCCGACGAGCTCGATCACCTCGTTGACCCGCTTGCGGGGCAGGCCCTGGGTCTGCGCCAGGAACAGCAGGTGGTTGAAGGCGGAGCGGCCGGTGTGCACGGCCCGCGCCTCGAGCAGCGCGCCCACCGTGCGCAACGGATTCGGCAGGTCGTGGTACGACTTGCCGTTGATCGTCGCAGTACCGCTCTGCGGCCGGTCCAGACCAAGCAGCAACCGCATCGTGGTGGATTTACCCGCGCCGTTCGGCCCGAGGAAACCGGTGACCTTACCCGGCTCGACGGTAAACGAGAGGTGGTCCACCGCGATCTTGGTGCCGTAGCGCTTGGTGAGATCGCGAGCCTCAATCATCCTTCCCCCAGTCAAAGTGAGAACCCAATCTTGCATCTCACGCAGGCAGTGTCCAGCGTCACGTACGCTGCTGCGCAGAATGTCGCACCCTGGTGAGTATCCCAGCGCGCCGTGGCCCGAGCCCGGTCGCGTGCCCGCCCCGGATCCGGCCCTGGCCGGAGGCTCGGAGGGCGCGCGGCTTAGCTTCCGCACGGCGCTTGCGGCGTTCTGTGGCACCGCCGCGGCGAGCGTGCTGCTCGGCCTGCTGGTGGGGTTCGCCTGGGCGGCCCTGGCCCCGCGGGCCCTGCTGGTGGTGCAGAGCCGGGGCGTCGCGGATCTGGTGCACGTGGAGACCAGCGCGTTCATCGTGGCCGACGGCTGGTTCTGCCTGCTGACCGGGGTGGCCGGGCTGCTCTGCGGCGCGGCCGGCTACCCGCTGGCGGTCCGCCGGTACGGCGCGGTGGCGGTGACCGGCCTGGTGCTCGGCGGCACCGGCGCGTCCCTGCTGGCCATGTGGATCGGCCAGCAGCAGGGCCTGGCCGGCTTCCGTTCCCAGCTGGCCGCCAGCCCGGCCGGGACCCTGCTGAACGATCCGCTGAAGCTCGGCGGATACGGGGCGATCGCGTTCTGGCCGCTAATCGCCGCGATCATCATCGGCACGATCGAGGTCATCGCCCAGACCAGAACGGGCCGGCCCGACCGGCCTGCCGCGCAGGCCCCGACCGAAAAATAGGCAGCCCGGGTCAGGCGGTGCCGCCTGACCGCCGGCGGCCGTCAGAGCAAGGTGCGGAGCAGGCGGACCGGCGGCGCGCCGTGCGCCAGCATGCGGTCGTGGACCGCGCGCCCGGGCCGCCCGCCGTCGGCCGCCGCCAGCTCGGCGGCCAGGTCGGCGACCTCGGTGTAGCCGACGTAGTAGGTGGACAGCTGAGTCGAGGTGAGCAGCGCCCGGCGCCACTTGGCCGCCGCCTCGCTCTCCTCCTGGTGGCCGCGCTCGGTCATCAGCCGCATGGCCTCGGCCTCGGTCATGCCGTGGCCGTGTATGCGTGCGTCCAGGATGGCATTGATAATCATGCGGAGCTGCATCTTCAGCTGCTGCATCCGCACCGCCCGCGGATCGCCCTCCCCCGGGTAGCCGCGCTCGGCCATGAGCTGCTCGGCGTAGACCGCCCAGCCCTCCACGAACGACCCGGACCGCAGCGCGGCGCGGACCACCGTGGCGGAACCGGTGAACCGCCGCGAATGCTGCGCCTGCAGGTAATGGCCGGGCATGGCCTCGTGCACCATCAGGTTGTGCACCATGTGCCGGTTGTACTCACGGTAGAACGAGGCGACCCGCTCGGCGGACCAGTCGGCCGGCGCGGGGGAGACGGCGATGAAGGTGGGGATCGGCACCGTCTCGAGCGGCCCGGGCGAGTCGCAGTACGCCATCGCAACTCCCCGGTCGATCTCCGGCATGTCGATGATCTCGACCGGATCGTCGTAGACCGTGGCCAGGCCGACGTCGCGGACGAAGGCCGTCTGCGTGGCGAGCGCGTCCGCGCAGAACCGCAGGATCGTCGTCTCATCGGGCGTATCGGCCGCCAGCCGGTCGAGCACGCCGCGGACCACCGCGCCGCGGTCCGTCCCGGCCCCGCCGGCCGGCCCGGCGATCTGCGCGGCCAACTCGGTGATCTCCTCGGTCACCCGCTCTAGGTCGGCCTCGGCCCTGGCCAGGACGTCGGCCGCGTCGGCCTCCGCCTGCAGGGTGAGGGAGAGCTTGCGGGCGAACCGCTCGGGGCCGATCCTCGGGTCGGCGAAATCACCGGCTTTGGTGGCTTCGTCCAGCCGCGCGGCTAGCCAGGCCCGGTGCCCGGACAGCGCCTCCAGCGCGGCCGGGCGCACCTTCTCGATTTGCCCGGCGCACTGCGGCGCGGACGCCAGCGCGGCGTCGATCACGTTGGTGACCAGCCCGATCGTGCCGTCGAACTGGACGATCGCCGTCTCCAGGTGCACCCGCGGCATGCGCCCGAGCATCGCGCGTGCCTGGGCCAGCCGGGACGGCACGTCGGCCAGCCGGCCCGCGACCGACGCGAGCCGGTCGGGCAGCGGGGCGAAGTCCCTGGCCAGCAGCTCGTAGATGGCCCGGCCCGGGTTGGCGGGCAGCGGATCCCAGGTCTCGGCGACCAGCTCGTCGAGCTCGAAGATCCGCCGCCGCACGCTGCCCGCCATCATCTCGGCGTCCGCCTGATGCTCCGGCGTCAGGTCCGTGGTGTCCAGCGCGGCCAGCCGGGCCGCCCAGTCGTCCATCGCCTGCCGCTCGGCTGCCAGCGCCTGCACGGACAGGTCGGCCAGCCGCGCGTCGAACCGGTGGTCGCCCAGGGCGGTGGCGAGCTGCGGATGCCGCTCGGCCCGGTCGTCCAGGTAGCCGTCGGCCAGCCTGGCGAAGTCACTTTTCGTCTCGCTGCTCATATCGCCTCCCGGCATGGCGGCCCCGTTGCCGCTCACTAGCCTGCCATGCTCTGCCCGCCATAATGGGGCCGGGCCGCGCGCACGGAGCACCGATAGGCTGGGCGGATGCTTTCCAGGATCGACGTGCGGCACGCCGCGCCGCACGAGCTCACCCGGGCGCGGCTGCTCGGCGTGCTGCCCAGGGCCGCCCTGGACGTGGCCGCGGCCGCCGAGCAGATCCGGCCGGTGTGCGAGGACGTACGGCGCCGCGGCGGCGAGGCCGTCAGGGAGTACACCCGCAGGTTCGACGGGGTGGACGTGCCGGTCACCCGGGTCCCTGATCAGGAGCTGCACGACGCGCTGGCCAAGCTCGGCCCGGATCTGCGGGCGGCGCTGGAAGAGGCGGCCCGCCGTACCGCGCTGGTGCACACCGCGCAGCTGCGCGCCGACGTCACCACGATCGTGGCCGACGGCCTGACCGTCACCGGCCGGTTCGTGCCGGTGACCCGGGCCGGCGTGTACGTGCCCGGCGGGCTGACCGCGCTGCCGTCCTCGGTCGTGATGAACGTCGTTCCCGCGCAGGTGGCCGGGGTCGAACAGATCGCCGTCGCCTCGCCGCCGCAGGCCGGCCGCGGCGGCCTGCCGAGCCCGGTCGTGCTCGCCGCCTGCGCGCTGCTCGGGGTGACCGAGGTGCACGCGGTCGGCGGCGCGCAGGCGCTGGCCATGTTCGCCTACGGCACCGGCGAGTGCGCGCCCGCCGACGTGATCACCGGCCCGGGAAACGTCTACGTGGCCGCGGCCAAGCGGGTGCTGCGCGGCGTCGTCGGTGCCGACGGCGAGAACGGCCCCACCGAGATCGCGATCGTGGCCGACGGCACCGCCGACCCCGGCTACCTGGCCGCGGACCTGATCGCGCAAGCCGAGCACGACCCGCTCGCCGCCTGCCTGCTGATCACCCCCGACGGCGGCCTGGCCGACCAGGTGGACGCCGAGCTAGCCGCCCGCATCCCGGCGGCCAGGCACCGCGAGCGGATCGAGCAGGCGCTGGCAGGCCAGTCCGCGCTGGTGCTCACGGCCGGCATCGATGCGGCGCTGGCCGTCGCCGACGCCTGGGCGCCCGAGCACCTGGAGATTCACGCCCGCGACGCTGGCCCGCTGGCCCGCCGGGTGCGAAGCGCGGGCGCGGTCTTCGCCGGGCCTTACGCCCCGGTCTCGCTCGGCGACTACCTGGCCGGCTCCAACCACGTGCTGCCCACCGGCGGCTCGGCCCGGCACAGCGCCGGCCTGTCGGTGCTGCCGTTTCTGCGGCTGGTCAACGTGGTCGAGTGCAGCCGCGACGCGCTCGCGGCCGCCGCGCCGCACGTGGACGCGCTCGGCAGCGCCGAAGATCTGCCCGGGCATGTGGCCGCGATCAGGGCCCGCATCGCCGAAGAGGCACCATGACCGCGCGTCAGGCGCTGCCGTTGCGAGCGGATCTCACCGGTTTCGAGCCCTATGGAGCACCACAGCTAGACGTCCCCGTTCGGCTAAATACGAATGAAAATCCTTACCCCCCGTCGGCGTCCCTCATCCGGGCTATCGCGGCGGCCGCGGCGCAGGCGGCCGCCACGCTGAACCGCTATCCCGACCGGGAGGCCGAAGGCCTGCGCGCCGACCTGGCCGGCTACCTCGGGCACGGGCTGACCGGCCGCGAGATCTGGGTCGCGAACGGGTCCAACGAGATCATCCAGCAGCTGCTGCAGGCGTTCGGCGGCAGCGGGCGCACCGCGATGGGGTTCGAGCCGTCGTACTCGATGCACCCGGTCATCGCCAGGAACACCTGCACCGGGTGGCTGACCGCGGGCCGCGGCGACGACTTCGGCCTGACCGCGGCCGGCGCCGCCGCCCTGGTGCGCGAGGCAACGCCCGATCTGGTCTTCCTCACCTCGCCGAACAACCCGACCGGTACCGCGCTGCCGCTTGAGGTGATCGAGGCGGTCTGCGCGGCCGCACCCGGCATGGTCGTGGTGGACGAGGCGTACGCGGAGTTCGCCCGCGACCCGGCCCGGACCGCGCTGACGCTGCTGCCCAGGTTCGGCCGGCTGGCGGTCACCAGGACGATGTCCAAGGCGTTCGCGCTGGCTGGCGCGCGGGTCGGCTACCTCGCCGCCGCCCCGGCGGTGATCGAGGCGCTGCAGCTGGTCCGACTGCCGTACCACCTGTCCGCACTGACCCAGGCGGTGGCCAGGGTCGCGCTCAGCCGGTCCGGCGAGCTGCTGGCCGGCGTGGCCGAGTTGCGCGCCGAGCGGGACCGGCTGGCCGCCTGGCTGCGCGGCCGCGGCCTGGCGGTGGCCGACTCGGACGCGAACTTCGTCCTGTTCGGCGGGCTGCCCGACCGGCGGGCCACCTGGCAGGCGCTGCTGGACGCGGGGGTGCTCGTGCGCGAGGTCGGGCCGCCGGGCTGGCTGCGGGTCACGGTGGGCACCCCGGCCGAGATGGCGGCGTTCCGCGCCGCGCTCGACGGCGTGCTGGCCGCCGGAGCTGCCGGGGCGCGGCGGTGAGCCGCCACGGCGGCCGGGTCGCCCGCGGGGAGCGGCTGACCAGCGAGACGCAGGTGCTGGTGGAGATCGACCTGGACGGGGTCGGCGTGGTGGACGTCGCCACCGGGGTGCCGTTCTTCGACCACATGCTGGCCCAGCTCGGCCGGCACGCCAGCCTCGACCTGAACGTGCGGGCCAGCGGCGACATCGCCGTGGACGCGCACCACACGGTGGAGGACACCGCGATCGTGCTCGGCCAGGTGCTGCGCGAGGCGCTGGGCGACAAGTCGGGCATCGCGCGGTTCGGCGACGCGCTGGTGCCGCTGGACGAGGCGCTGGTGCAGGCCGCGGTGGACCTGTCCGGCCGGCCGTACGTGGTGCACATCGAGCCGGACCGGATGCCGCCGCTGATTGGCACCTATGACACCACGCTGACCTGCCACTTCTTCGAGACGCTGGGGATGGCGGCCGGGATCTGCCTGCACGTGCGGGTGCTGGCCGGCCGCAACCCGCACCACATCGTCGAGGCCCAGTTCAAGGCGGTCGCCCGCGCGCTGCGCACCGCCGCCGCGCCCGATCCGCGGGCGGGCGGGATCCCGAGCACCAAGGGCGTGCTGTGAGGCCCAGGGTCGTCGTGCTCGACTACGGCTCCGGCAACATCCGCTCCGCCCAGCGGGCGCTGGAGCGGGTCGGCGCGCAGGCCTGCGCGACCGCGGACTACGCCGCCGCGCTCGACTGCGACGGGCTGGTCGTGCCCGGCGTCGGGGCCTTCGCCGCCTGCATGGCCGGGCTGCGCGGCGTTCGCGGCGACATGATCATCGACCGGAGGCTGGCCGGCTCGCGGCCGGTGCTCGGCATCTGCGTCGGCATGCAGGTGCTGTTCGAGGCCGGCGACGAGCACGGCGTGCGCACCGAAGGGTGCGGCCAGTGGCCCGGCACCGTCGGCCGGCTGACCGCGCCGGTGCTGCCGCACATGGGCTGGAATACGGTGCGCCCACCGGACGGCTCTGCGCTGTTCGCGGGACTGCCCGCCGACGCGCGCTTCTACTTCGTGCACTCGTACGCGGCTACCACGTCCTCTTGGACGCCTTCGGACCGGGTGGCGGCGCCCCGGCTGACCTGGGCCGAGCACGGCGAGCCGTTCATCGCCGCGGTCGAGCACGGGCCGCTGTCGGCGACCCAGTTCCACCCGGAAAAGTCCGGCGACGCCGGCGCCGCGCTGCTCGCGAACTGGCTGGAGACGCTCTGATGGCCTTTACCCTGCTCCCCGCGGTGGACGTGGCCGGCGGCCAGGCGGTGCGCCTGGTCCGCGGCGAGGCGGGCTCGGAGACCCGCTACGGCGACCCGGTGGCGGCCGCGCTCGCCTGGCAGCAGGGCGGGGCGCGCTGGGTGCACCTGGTGGATCTGGACGCCGCGTTCGGCCGCGGCTCCAACGCCGCGCTGATCGGCGAGGTGGTGCGGCGGCTGGACATCGCGGTCGAGCTGTCCGGCGGCATCAGGGACGACGACTCGCTGGCCGCGGCGCTGGCCACCGGCTGCGAGCGGGTGAACATCGGCACCGCCGCGCTGGAACGGCCCGGCTGGGTGCGCTCGGTCATCGCGGCGCACGGCGAGCGGATCGCGGTCGGCCTGGACGTGCGCGGCACCCGGCTGGCCGCCCGCGGCTGGACGTCGGACGGCGGCGAGCTGCTCGACGTGCTGGCCGGGCTGGAGGAGGCCGGCTGCCCCCGGTACGTCGTCACCGACGTGACCAGGGACGGCACGCTGACCGGCTGCAACACCGGCCTGCTCCGCCAGGTCTGCCAGCGCACCGGCCGGCCGGTGATCGCCAGCGGCGGCGTGGCCAGCCTCGATGACCTGCGCGCGATCGCGGCGCTCGCGCCGATCGGCGTGGAGGGCGCGATCATCGGCAAGGCCCTGTACGCGCAGAAGTTCACCCTGGCCGAGGCGCTCGCGGCGGCCGCGGAGGCGGTGCCGGCGTGACCGTCGCGGTGCGGGTGATCCCCTGCCTGGACGTGGACGGCGGCCGGGTGGTCAAGGGGGTGAACTTCCGCGACCTGCGCGACGCCGGCGACCCGGCCGAGCTGGCCGCCGCCTACGATGCGGAGGGCGCCGATGAGCTGGCCTTCCTCGACATCACCGCGTCCAGCGCCGGCCGCCAGACCGGGTACGAGGCGGTCAGCCGGACCGCGGAGCAGGTGTTCATCCCGCTGACCGTGGGCGGCGGCATCCGCGAGCCGGCCGACGTGGACCGGCTGCTGCGGGCGGGGGCGGACAAGGTGTCGCTGAACACCGGCGCGATCGCCCGGCCCGAGCTGCTGGCCGAGGCGGCTGGCCGGTTCGGCCGCCAGTGCATCGTGCTGTCCGTGGACGCCCGCCGCGCGCCGCGCGCCGCACCTGGCGGCAGCGGGTTCGAGGTCACCACGCACGGCGGGCGGCGCGGCACCGGTATCGACGCGGTGGACTGGGCGCGCCGCGGCACCCGGCTCGGCGCCGGGGAGATCCTGCTGAACTCGATGGATGCCGACGGCACCGGGACGGGGTTCGACCTCGAGCTGATCCGCGCCGTCCGGGCCGCGGTGGACGTCCCGGTGATCGCCAGCGGCGGCGCGGGCCGCGCCGGGGACTTCGCGCCCGCCGTCGAGGCGGGCGCCGACGCGGTGCTCGCGGCGAGCGTGTTCCACTTCGGCGCGCTGCGCATCGGCGAGGTCAAGGACGCGCTGCGCGCCGCCGGCCACACCGTCCGCTGAGCGCTGCCCAGCAGCGTTATCCAGCAGCGCTACCCAGCAGCGCTACCCAGCAGCGCTACCGGCCGGCCTGGTACCCGTGCTCCCCGGGATGCGCGGCCATCGCCGCGCCGACGATCCCGGCGTCGTTGAACATGGCCGCGGGCACGATCTTGGCCTGGATGCCCTCCAGCAGCGGCAGGAACTTGTCGGACTTCTTGCTGATCCCGCCGCCGATGATGAACAGCGCGGGGGACAGCAGCGCCTCCATGTGCCGCAGGTACTCATCGACCCGGCCCGCCCAGGTGCCCCAGCTGAGGTCGTGCAGCTCCCTGGCGTGCTCGGACGCCCGCTTCTCCGCGTCCTTGCCGCGGATCTGGATGTGGCCGAACTCGGTGTTCGGCACCAGCACGCCGTCGAAGAACAGCGCGCTGCCGATCCCGGTGCCGAACGTCAGCATCACGACCGTGCCGGCCTGGCCCTTCCCGGCGCCGAAGGCCATCTCCGCCACCCCGGCGGCATCCGCGTCGTTCAGCACGCTGATGTCCAGGCCGGTCGCCTTGCCCAGCAGCGCCCGCGCGTCCAGCCCGATCCAGCCGGGGTCCATGTTGGCCGCGGTCCTGGTGACGCCGTCCGTCACCACGCCGGGGAACGTGATGCCGACCGGCCCCGACCAGCTGAACGACCTGGTCAGCCCGGCCACCACCGCGGACACGGCCTCCGGCGTGGACGGCCGCGGGGTGTCGATCTTCTTGCGCTCGGCCAGCAGCTTGCCCGCCGCCACGTCCACCGGTGCCGCCTTGATCCCGGTGCCGCCGATGTCAACGCCGAGTGCGTCCATGAAAGCTCCTCTTCCGCGGCGGCGCTCCCGTCCGCGCCGCGCCCAGCATTATGCCCGGCCCAGCCTAGGGGCACCGGGTATCCTGGGGGCAACGCGCTGACGGAGACGAGTAGCGCAGGATCACGCGAGCCAAGAGAGCCGCCGGCAGCTGGGAAGGCGGCCTCGCGCCCTGTGGCGAAGACCCTCCCGAGTGCGGGGAGGAACGGCCAGCCGCGGCCAGCGGCCCGCCCTATGCCCCGCCGGCCCGCCCCCGTGACCGGGCCCCGATGAGGCTGTCTGCCCGGCAGGCGGCAAAGGTGCGGTGGCACCGCGAGTTCCCTTCTCGCCCGCGCTCCCAGGGGATCAAGATCATTTTCCCGAACGGAGCATGGGGATGTCCCGCATACTGGCCGCCGAGGTACCCGCTCATGTAGGCAAGCGGGTGCGGATCGCCGGCTGGCTGCATCGCAGCAGGCAGCTGAAGTCCATGACGTTCCTGATCGTCCGCGACCGGTCCGGCCTGGCCCAGGTGCTGCTGGCCGACGCCGCGGCGATGCAGGCCGCGTCGGCGCTGACCGAAGAGACAGTGATCGCGGTCGACGGCACCGTGACCGCCAGCGGCCAGGCGCCGGGCGGTGCGGAGCTGACCGATCCGGTGATCACGCCGCTGTCCGGGCCGGCCACCGGGCCTTCCTTCGACCTGTACCGGCCGACGGTGACGGCCACGCTGCCGACCATCCTGGACCAGGCCCCGGCCAGCCTGCGGCACCCGCGGCTGCGCGCGCCGTTCGAGATCTCCGCGGCCGCCGCGGCCGGCTTCCGCGAGACCCTGGACGGGCTGGGCTTCACCGAGATCAGCACGCCCAAGATCGTCGGCTCGGCCACCGAGTCGGGCGCGAACGTATTCGGCCTGGACTACTTCGGCCAGCGGGCGTTCCTGGCGCAGTCGCCGCAGTTCTTCAAGCAGGCGATGGTCGGCGTGTTCGAGCGGGTCTACGAGACCGGCCCGGTGTTCCGTGCCGAGCCGCATGACACCGCCCGCCACCTGGCCCAGTACACCAGCCTGGACGCCGAGTTCGGCTTCATCGACGACCACCACGACGTGATGGCGGTGCTCAGGGAGGTCACGGCCGGCATGGTGGCCGCGGTCGCGCAGCGGGCCGCGACGGCCGTGCAGCTGCTCGGCCTCAAGCTGCCTGACGTGCCCGGCCAGATCCCCGAGATCCACTTCGCCGACGCGCAGGAGCTGCTCGCCCGGCACACCGGCGAGGACCCGCGCGCCGAGCCCGACCTCGCCCCGGCGCACGAGCGCTGGCTGTCCGAATGGGCGGTGCGCGAGCACGGCTCCGAGCTGCTGTACGTCACCGGCTACCCGATGGCCAAGCGCCCGTTCTACACCCACCCGCAGCCGGAACGGCCCGAGTACTCCAACAGCTTCGACCTGCTGTTCCGGGGGCTGGAGATCGTCACAGGCGGCCAGCGGCTGCACCGGCACGCCGACTACCTGGCCGCGCTGGCCCGGTGCGGCCAGGACCCGGGTCCCTACGAGTCCTACCTGGCCGTGTTCGCCGCCGGGATGCCGCCGCACGGCGGCTTCGCGATGGGCCTGGAACGCTGGACCGCCCGCCTCACCGGCGCCCCGAACGTCCGCAGCGTCACCCTCTTCCCCCGCGACCTGCACCGCCTGAGCCCATGACCGGGGCGGCGTAGTCTGGAGCAGGCGCTTCGCGGCGTACGGCGGAGGTGTGATGGCATTGGCGGCGCCAGGCTGGTCGCTATCACCGCGGCCGTACCCCAGCTCAGCCACGCCGTGGCGCTGCGCGACAAATCCTGGGGCGCGGCGTACCTGCCGCAGCGCGACCCCGACGCGGCCGGCCGGCCGCGGCCCAGAGCACCCTCAGCGGCCCCGGCGGCCGCCCTTTCTTGATCGCGCCGGATCCCGGCCCGCCTGCGGGCCTGCGGTTCACCTGATCGAAAGCCCCTTACCGCCCGGTCCCGGGTCGCCCGGGACTCTCGCTCCGCCCCGCCCGCTCTCTCGCTCCGCCCCCGGCAAGTGATCACGAAGACTTGTACGTACCCCGGCACGTAAGAGTCTTCATGATCATGAATGTGGTAACTCGCTGCGCCCGCTCTGCCCCGTATGTCCGCTCCGCTCCCGCGCCCGGAAGAACAGCAATGTGGCAGCGACGGTCATAGAGGAACACCAATCCGGCAGCGACGTTGATCAACTTCGGGGGTGGGAGCGCGGTGGGGGCCGCTCCACGGAGGTGAGTGGGTTACGGAGGTGGAGTGGCTAACGGGGTAAGGGTGGCTAACAGGTTGGGAGCGGCGGCCGGGTTGGGAGCGGCGGCCGGGTTGGGAGCGGCGAACGAGGCGGGTGGTTTCGCCGGGGCGAGCAGAGCGCGCTTATCGGGCGGATTAGAGGCGCCAGCGGGTGTCGGTCAGGGTCTGGACCGGGGTGGCGGCGCCATCCAGGCGGACCCTGGCCGCGGTGGTCCGGCCGAGCGCCCACAGGGTCAGCTCGGCCGGGTGGCCGACGACCGTGACGACGGGCGTGCCGTTCCTGACCGTGAGCCGGTGCTGCTGCCCGGTGCCGGGAGACTGGCCGCCGTCGGGCACGTCGTCTCGGGCGAACTCCACGCCGATCGGCACCTTGCGCAGGATCAGCTTGGTCAGGCCCAGTCGGCCCCAGAGCGCGTCGGCGAACTCCCGGTCGAGTTGGCGGGGCTCCCAGTCGGCCGCCGCCCGCCTGACGTCCTCATGGTGCACGAAGAATTCCACCAGGTTCGCCTGCTTGTCCACCCCCGGCAGCCCGAAGATCGACAGCCGGGGCGGCCCGTTGCGGATCATCTGGACCAGCCGGGGATAGGGCGTCCGGGTGGCGAGCCGGCGTTGAGCCCGCTCGGCGTATCCCGCGAGCGGGCCGCCGAGCATGCCGGCCGAGGCGTCCGGCCGGTGCTCGCGCAGCACCAGGTGGGCGGCGAGGTCGAGGGTGGTCCAGCCGTCACACAGGGTCGGCGCGTCCGGACCGACCTCATTGAGCAGGGCGCACAGCGCCCGGCGCTCGTCCCGGGAGTAACTCATTGGTTGAGACTAGGGCCGCCAGCCCGGCAAGGGAACGGCCACGTCGCGGAAGATCTCAATGCACACGGCCGCCGCACCCCCTCGGCGGCCATGGCGAACGGGCCGGGAGGCCGGCGATCTGCATCGACGCGAACCACGGCGCTCCCCGCGGCCAGACGTTCCCGCGGAAACGCTTCACGCAATTGCGTGGACATTCCCGCGGAAGCGTCACCCCCGGGGCGCGCCGGGCGGGCTTGAGGTTCGGATTATGCTGGCCCCCAGCCGGCCATGACGGGGGACCACGGCCAGCCGCAGCCGGTCACGGCCGCAGCGCAGGGGGCCAGCCGCGGGCCAGCTTGCCGCAGCAGCGATGTCGAGGAGTGAGCACGCGTGACCAGCGCCATCCGCCCGTCCCGGCTGAATCCCGAGATCGCCGCGCGGCTGAAGCGTGACGCGGCCGGGCTGTTTCCCGCGATCGCGCAGCAGTACGACACCGGCGAGGTGCTGATGCTCGGCTGGATGGACGACGAGGCGCTGCACCTGACGCTGACCACCGGACGGTGCACCTACTGGTCGCGCAGCCGCCAGGAATACTGGGTGAAGGGCGCGACCTCGGGCCACGAGCAGCGGGTGCGGTCGGTGGCCCTGGACTGCGACGGGGACACCGTGCTGGTGCGGGTGGACCAGGCGGGCGGTGCCTGTCACACCGGCGACCGGACCTGCTTCGACGCGGCGGTGCTGCCGGTGACCGCCGATGACCGCGGCGGGGACGTGAGTCAATAGGCTGGACCCGGCGGCCGGCCAGGCGCGCGGCCGGAGCACGGCAGCCAGGGGAGACAGACGTGACGGCACGCAGGGAGTACGGCGGCGCGATCGCCGCGTGCATCACCGGAGCCGGTCTGGTGCTGCTCACCTTGCGGGAGAGCTGGGCCCGGGTGATCTATGCGGCGCCGTCGCCGCTGCCGTCTGGCTCGGTCTCGGTGAGCGGGCAGAACCTGCGGCCCGGCGCCGGCGGCCTGGCGCTCGCGGCGCTGGCCTGCCTGGCTGCGGTCATCGCGACCCGCGGCCTGGCCCGTCGGCTGGCCGGGCTGGCCATGGCCGGGCTCGGGGCCTGGGCTGGCTGGCTGGTCAGCGCGCCCGTGCACGCCGCGGCGGTGATTTCGGCGGCGGCCGGCCAGGCGTCCTCGGGCGAGTTCGCGGGCGGTTCGCTGCCCGGCGGTAACTCGGCGATCGGCGGCGGGACCGGCTCGGGCGGCGGCGGGCTGCCCGCGATCGGCGCGGCCAGCCATGTGGTGCTCGCGACGTTCCCGTGGCGCTCGGCCGCCGTGGCCGGCGCGATCGTGGTCATCGCGGTGGGCCTGGTGACCGCGTGGCGCGGCCCGGGCTGGCCGGTGATGTCCAGCCGGTTCGACCGGCCCGACACCCCAGGCGCGGCCGGGCTGGGTGTCGCGGCCAGGTCAGGCACTGCTGTGGAGGACAGGTCGAAGGCCGGCGGTTCTGGCGTTTCCGCTGGATCAGGCCCAGCCCGGTCCGATGTCCCGGCCGGGTCAGGCACTGCCGTCGGGGACGGACCGGCTGCCAGTGGCCGTGGTGCTTCCGCGGGATCGAGCCCGGCCGGTCCGGGTGTCGCGGTCCGGTCAGGTGCCGCGGCCGGGGACAGCTCCGAGGCCGGGGGTCGTGACGGCCCCGCGGGATCGGGCCTGGCTGGCCCGGGTGCCTCGAGCGCGTCCCAGGCAGTTGCGGACGAGTCCGCTACGCCCGCGTCCTCACCCGCTTCCGGGCAGGCGACGGCCGGCGGCGGGGAGCCTGCCGACGACGCGGCCGGGGGGGCGTATCGCGAGGACGACGCGGCGGCGCTCTGGGAAGCGCTCGACCGCGGCGTGGACCTCACCGATGCGCCCGGCTGAGATCATCGATGCACCCGGCTGAGATCCTGGTCGCCGAGCACGAGCCCGCCGTCGCCGAACTCACCCGCCGCTACCTGGCCAGGGAGGGCCTGTGCGTCCGCAGCACCCGGACCCCGGCCGACACCACCGCCGCGCTCGCCGGATGCCGCGCCGCGGTCGCCGTGCTCGACCTGGCCATGCCGGGCCTGGACGCCCGGCAGATCCGCAGGCTGATCTGCGTCACGCCTGGCCCTCGGGGCCGGGCGGGCGGCCAGCCGGCCGTCCGCGGCGCCGCGGACGCGGTGCTCGTCCCGCTGATCTGCCTGACCGCGGGCGAGGCCGCCCAGGGACTGCGGCCCGAAGACATCGGGGTGAGCAGGGACGCCTGCCTGCCCCGCCCGTTCGGCCCGCGGACGCTGGTCGCCAGGGTCCGCGCCGCCGCCCGCGCGGTGTCGGCGCAGGCGCCAGCGGCCAGGGCGGCCGCACCCAGTACCGCCGGCGGGCTGAGCCTGGATCCGGCGGCCCGCCTCGCCTGCCGGGACGGCGTGCCCGTCGCCCTGACCGGGACCGAGTTCGACCTGCTCGCCTGCCTGGTCCGCGGGGCGGGCCGGGCGCAGTCCCGCGGCCGGCTGCGGCAGGAAGTCTGGGGCCGGGACAGCGCGGCCGGGGACCGGATCGTGGACGTGTACATCGCCCAGCTACGGGCCAAGCTCGGGCCTGACGGCGGCATCAGGACGGTCCGCGGCGTGGGCTACGTGCTGGACCCGCCGGCCCAGGGCGCGCCACCCAGACCAGCCGGTAACCGAGGGGGGCCGACGGGCGGGCCGGCTGCTCCCCGCTACGATCGGGGACGCAGGGCATCCGATCCGACCGGCGATCCGAGGGGATAGCGGAACCGCGTGGGCGTGCTCGACGAAATCCTGGAAGGCGTACGCGCTGATCTTGAGCAGCGGCAGCGGGACGTCGCGCTCGACCGGCTGAAGGAGATGGCGCGCCGGGCGCCGTCACCCCGTGACGCGCTGGCCGTGCTGGCCGGCGACGACGTGGCGGTCATCGCGGAGGTGAAGCGGGGCAGCCCGTCCAAGGGCACGATGGCGGAGATCAGCGACCCGGCCGCGCTGGCATGCGACTACGCGTCCGGCGGCGCGAGGGTGATCAGCGTGCTGACCGAGTCCCGGTGGTTTGGCGGCAGCCTGGCCGACCTGGCGGCGGTCCGCAGCGCCGTGCAGGTTCCCGTGCTCCGTAAGGACTTCATCGTCGGCTCCTACCAGCTGTGGGAGGCGCGCGCGCACGGCGCCGACCTCGCGCTGCTGATCGTGGCGGCCCTGGAGCAGAACGCCCTGGTGTCCCTGGTCGAACGGGCGATCTCCATCGGGCTGCTGCCGCTGGTCGAGGTGCACACCGAAGATGAGCTGATGCGGGCACTGGACTCGGGCGCGAAGGTGATCGGCGTCAACGCGCGGGACCTGACCACGTTCAAGGTGGACCGCACCTTGTTCGCCCGGCTGGCGCCGCTCATCCCCGACGGCGTGGTCAAGATCGCCGAATCCGGGGTCCGCGGGCCGCATGACCTGCTGGCCTACGCCGCGGCCGGGGCTGATGCGGTGCTGGTCGGCGAGAGCCTGGTGACCGACAAGGACCCGCGGGCGGCGGTGGCCGATCTGGTGACCGCGGGCTCGCATCCGGCCCTCCGTGACCGGAAATGAATTTTTTTCCGAACGGGGAGTCGCCAGTGATCGCCAGTACCGCTGAACAACCTGATATTTCCGGCCATTTTGGCCGCTACGGGGGGCGGTTCGCGCCCGAGGCGCTGATGTCCGCGCTGGACGACCTCACCCGGGCCTACGCCAGCGCCCGGGCCGACCCGGCCTTCGGGGCCGAGCTGGCCGCGCTGCTGGCCAGCTACGCGGGGCGGCCCACGGCGCTGACCGAGGCGCGCAGGTTCGGCGCCGAAGCGGGCGGGGCCCGGGTGCTGCTCAAGCGCGAGGATCTCGCGCACACCGGCTCCCACAAGATCAATAACGTGCTCGGCCAGGCGCTGCTCACCAAGCGGATGGGCAAGACCCGGGTGATCGCGGAGACCGGCGCCGGGCAGCACGGCGTGGCCGCCGCCACCGCGTGCGCACTGCTCGGCCTGGACTGCGTGGTCTACATGGGCGAGGAAGACACCCGGCGGCAGGCGCTCAACGTGGCCAGGATGCGGATGCTCGGCGCCGAGGTCGTGCCGGTCACCATCGGCAGCCGCACGCTCAAGGACGCGATCAACGAGGCGTTCAGGGACTGGGTCACCTCGGTCGAGACGACGCACTACTGCATCGGCTCGGTGATGGGCCCGCACCCGTTCCCGATGATCGTGCGCGATCTCCAGCGGATCATCGGCCTGGAGGCGCGCGAGCAGGTGCTGGCCCTGGCGGGCAGGCTGCCGGACGCGGTGATCGCGTGCGTCGGCGGCGGCTCCAACGCCATCGGGGTGTTTCACGCGTTCATTCCCGACGAGGCGGTCCGCCTGATCGGCTGCGAGGCGGGCGGCGACGGCGTATCGACCGGGCGGCACGCCGCCACGCTGGCGGCCGGGTCGGCCGGAGTGATCCACGGCATGCGCACCTACCTGCTGCAGGACAGCGACGGCCAGACGCTGGACACGCACTCGATCTCGGCCGGGCTGGACTACCCGGGCGTCGGGCCCGAGCACTCCTGGCTGCACGAGACCGGCCGGGCCAGCTACCGCGCCCTGGACGACCAGCAGGCGATGAGCGCCTTCGCGCTGCTGTGCCGGACCGAGGGCATCATCCCGGCGATCGAGTCGGCGCACGCGCTGGCCGGCGCGCTCGAGGTCGGCCGTGAGCTCGGCCCCGACGCGCTGCTGCTGGTCAACCTGTCCGGCCGGGGGGACAAGGACATGGACACCGCGGCGAAATGGTTCGGCCTGATCGGCGGGGCGGCCGGGTGAGCGCGATCCCGGGAGCGCTGGAGCCGGGCCTGATGAACGGGGCGGTCAGGTGAGCAGGGTATCGGTGGCGCTGGAGAAGGCGGCCGCCGAAGGCCGCGCCGCGGTCATCGGCTACCTGCCGGCCGGCTTTCCCACGGTGGAGGCCGGCATCGAGGCGGTGGTGGCCATGGCCCGCGCGGGTGCCGACATCGTGGAGATCGGCCTGCCGTACACCGACCCGCTGATGGACGGCCCGGTCATCCAGGAGGCGGTGCACCGCGCGCTGACCGGCGGGGTCAGGGTGGCCGACGTGCTGCGCACGGTCGAGGTGGCGGCAGGAGCGGGCGTTGCGGCCCTGGTGATGACCTACTGGAATCCGGTGGACCGGTACGGCGTGCGGTCCTTCGCCGCCGACCTGGCCGCGGCCGGCGGGTCGGGCCTGATCACCCCCGACCTCACGCCGGACGAGGCGGATCCGTGGCTGGAAGCCGCGGCGGAGCATGACCTCGACGCGGTCTTCCTGGTCGCGGTCAGCTCTACCGACGAGCGGATCGCCCGGGTGGCCGCGGCCTGCCGCGGCTTCGTCTACGCGGCCTCGCTGATGGGGGTGACCGGCGTGCGGAACGCGGTCGGCGGCGGTGCCGCGGAGCTGGTCGGCCGGGTGCGCGGCCACACCCGGCTGCCGGTGGCGGTCGGGCTCGGCGTGCGGGACGGCGCCCAGGCGGCCCAGGTCGCCCGCTTCGCGGATGGGGTGATCGTCGGGTCCGCCTTCGTCCAGCGGCTGCTTGAGGCGGCCGAGCCCGCGGCCGGGATCGCCGCCGTCGCGGATCTTGCGGCCGAGCTCGCCGCGGGCGTCAGGTCCCCGGCGGCGCACGGCGCCGCGGCCCCCTGAGCAGGCCCTGGATCCGCCGAATCGCGCTGAGTGCCCGGTCATAAGCTGACGCGGTAGGGTTCACGGAACATGTCGACCGCATACATCCCGAGCCCGGCCCAGGGAGTGTGGCACCTCGGCCCGCTTCCGGTCAGGGCGTACGCGCTCTGCATAGCCCTCGGCGTCGTCGTGGCCGTGTGGGTGGCCAGCGCGCGCTACCGCGCCGTCGGCGGCCGGCCGGGGCTGATCATCGACGTGGCGACCTGGGCGGTTCCGCTGGGCCTGGCCGGCGCCCGGCTGGACAGCGTGCTCACCGACTACCAGATGTACCTCGGCAGGCACCGCGACTGGACCGGCATCTTCCGGGTCTGGGACGGCGGCATCGGCCTGCCCGGCGCGATCGTCTTCGGCTTCGCCGGGGCCTGGATCGCCTGCCGCCGGGCCGGCGTGCGGCTCAGCCCGGTGGCCGGCGCCGCGGCTCCCGGTATCGCGTTCGGCCAGGCCGTCGGGCGCTGGGGCAACTGGTTCAACCAGGAGCTGTACGGCCGCCCTTCGTCGCTCCCGTGGGCCGTGCAGATCGCGCCCGCGCACCGGGTTTCCGGCTACGAGAGCTTCGTGAACTTCCAGCCCGCCTTCCTGTACGACTCGCTCTGGGACGTGGCGGCCGGGCTGCTCCTGATCGGGGCCGCGCACCGGTTCCTGCTGACCGGGGACCGGGTGTTCGCGCTGTACGTGGCCGCCTGCGCGGCGGGCATGTTCGTCATGCAGGCGATCAGGATCGACTACGCGCACCGCATCGCCGGCCTGCGGGTCAACGAGTGGATCGCGATCCTGGCCTTCGCCGGCGCGGCCGGCTACCTGTACCGGACCAGGCACGCCCGCCGCGCCGACCCGCTGGTCGAGCCGGACCAGCCCGCGCCGCCGGCCGGCGTCAGGGCCGCCGCCGCTTCGCCCGCTGACCCGGCCCTGACCGAACGCCCCGCCGAAGGCTGAGCGCCCGGGCCGCGGCACGCCGTAAACGGCCGCCGCGTCACGTGCCGCGGCCCGCGGTCCCGAGTCATTGCGGTGTGGATTATTGCATCAACAAGTATTGTTCTGAAAGTATTCCGCGTGTCAAATACAGTAGGATGGGAGCCGTGATCACGGACACAGGAGTCTTCGACGACCCGAGGCTGACCGCCATGGGGCTGCTCGCCGAGACGTTCGCCGGCCTGCAGGCCAAGATCGTGCCCGCGCTCGCCGCCACCGGCCTGTCGGTTACCGACTTCGACGTGCTGATCCGGCTGGCCCGGTCGGCGGGCCAGCGGCTGCGGATGACCCACCTGGCCACCCAGACGGCCCTGTCGACGAGCGGCATCACCCGGGTGGTGGACCGGCTGGAGGGCCGCGGGCTGGTGCGCAGGGAGATCTGCCCGGCCGACCGGCGCGGAGCGTTCGCGGTGCTGACCGACGCCGGACAGGAGATCCTGGCCGGGGTGGTGCAGGCGCACGTGCGCGACATCGACCGCTGGTTCACCGGCCTGCTGACCCCCGGCCAGCTGGACGGCCTGCTCGGTGCGCTCAGAATCCTGCGGGACGAGGTGCGTCCCGGCGCCACCGCGGGGGTTGTTCACCCGGCGCTCACGGGGAAGAATGAGGCAGTGAGGTAATCTCGTCGTAACGTCCGGGTGCTACCTGGGCAGGGCCAATGTTGTCCCGAGTGCAGCTACGAAAAGCAGTCGAGACGACAGGGAGCACAATGGCCTCTGCCGATACTTTCCGGCACCCCGCAGTGCCAGCCCCGGGGGCGACCCCGGACCCCGCAGTGCCAGCCCCGGGGGCGACCCCGGACCCCGCAGGCGATGGCCATCCGGCCCAGGGGCTTTACGACCCCCGGAACGAGCATGACGCCTGCGGAGTCGGGTTCGTCGCTGACCTGCCCGGGCGGCGCAGTCACGACGTCGTGGCCAAGGGCCTGACCGTGCTGCGCAATCTCGATCACCGCGGCGCCAAGGGCAGCGACCCGGACACCGGTGATGGCGCGGGGATCATTACCCAGATCCCTGACGGGTTTCTCCGTTCGGAATGCGGCTTTGAACTGCCTGGCCGGGGGGCGTACGCGGCCGGCCTGGCCTTCCTGCCCGCCGACCGGGAGGCGGCCGCCGCGGCCGTCGAGGCGGTCGCGCGGATCGCCGGCCAGGAGAGGCTGCGGGTGCTCGGCTGGCGCGCCGTCCCGCACGACCCGGCCGCCTGCGGCCGGGGGGCCAGGGCCACGCTGCCGGATCTGCGCCAGCTGTTCGTCGCGGGAGCGGGCGGCGAGCGTGACCTGGGCCTGGACCGGCTCGCGTTCTGCCTGCGCAAGCGGGCCGAGCACGAGGCCGGCCTGTACTTCGCCAGCCTGTCCGCGCGGACGATCGTGTACAAGGGGATGCTCACCGCCACCCAGCTGGAGCGGTTCTACCCCGACCTGTCCGATCCGCGCTACGCCAGCGCGCTGGCGCTGGTGCACTCGCGGTTCTCGACTAACACGTTCCCGTCCTGGCCGCTGGCGCACCCGTTCCGGTTCATCGCGCACAACGGCGAGATCAACACGATCAGGGGCAACCGCAACTGGATGCGCGCCCGCGAGTCGATGCTGGCCACGCCGCTGATCCCCGACGCAGTGAAGGGGGATGGGGAGGTGGGTGGCCGCGGACTGGGCCGGCTGTTCCCGCTGCTCAGCGAGCACGAGAGCGACTCGGCGAGCTTCGACTCCTGCCTGGAGCTGCTGCATCTGGGCGGCCGGTCGCTGCCCGAGTCGGTGCTGATGATGATCCCCGAACCGTGGGAGAACCACGCCGAGATGGACCCCGCGCTGCGGGCCTTCTACCGGTTCCACGCCTCGATGATGGAGCCGTGGGACGGGCCGGCCTGCGTGGCCTTCACCGACGGCACGCTGATCGGTGCGGTGCTCGACCGCAACGGGCTGCGGCCCGGCCGGTACTGGGTGACCAGCGACGGCCTCGTCGTGCTGGCCAGCGAGGTCGGCGTGCTCGACATCGACCCGGCCACGGTGGTGCGCAAGGGCCGGCTGCAGCCGGGCCGGATATTCGTCGCCGACACCGAGCGCGGGCGGATCGTCGAGGACGCGGAGGTCAAGTCCGCGCTGGCGGCCAGGCACCCGTACGCGGACTGGCTGCACGCCGGGCTGCTGCACCTCGACGACCTGCCGGACACCCGCCGCCTCGACGACCCGCCCGACCCCGGCGGAGCGGATCTGGCCCGCCAGCAGCAGCTCTTCGGCTACACGGAGGAGGAGCTGCGGGTACTGCTGGCGCCGATGGCCCGCAGCGGCGCCGAGCCGACCGGCTCGATGGGCACCGACACCCCGGTGGCCGCGCTGTCCGCCCGGCCGCGGCTGGTCTTCGACTACTTCACCCAGCTGTTCGCCCAGGTGACCAACCCGCCGCTGGACGCGATCAGGGAAGAGCTGGTGACCTCGCTGGCCTCGGCCACCGGGCCGGAGCAGAACCTGCTGTCACCCGGGCCGGCCTCCTGCCGGCAGATCGTCATGCCGTACCCGGTGATCAGCGGCGCCGACCTCGCCAAGATCATCCACATCAACGACGGGGGTGACCTGCCCGGCTTCGCCGCGCATGTGGTGGACGGCCGGTACCGGGTGGCCGGCGGCGGCGAGCTGCGCCGCCGGATCGCCGGGCTGTGCGCCGAGGTGTCGGCCGCGATCCGCGGCGGGGCCAGGATCATCGTGCTGTCGGACCGGGCCGGGGCGCTGCTCGGCGAGCCGGCCGACGGACCTGACGACGACCCCGGCGTCTGGGCCCCGGTCCCGTCGCTGCTGCTCACCGGGGCGATGCACCACCACCTGATCAGGGAGAAGACCCGGACCAAGGCCGGCCTGATCGTGGACGCCGGCGACGTGCGCGAGTGCCACCACGTCGCGCTGCTGATCGGGTACGGCGCGGCCGCGGTCAGCCCGCACCTGGCGATCAGGACGGTCAGGGACATGGCCCGCCGCGGCCGGCTGGGCGAGATCACCGAGGCCAGGGCCGCCGCCAACGTCATCAGGTCGCTCGGCAAGGGCCTGCTGAAGATCATGTCCAAGATGGGGGTGTCCACCGTCGCCTCCTACACCGGGGCGCAGATCTTCGAGGCCATCGGGCTGGGCGACGAGGTGATCGGCACCTGCTTCGCCGGCACCACGTCGCGGCTCGGCGGCATCGGGTTCGACGAGCTGGCCGCCGGGACCGCCCGCAGGCACGCGCTGGCCTTCCCGCCGCGCGGGGCCGGCCAGCCGCACCGCCGCCTGGAGGTCGGCGGCGAGTACCAGTGGCGGCGCGAGGGCGAGCCGCACCTGTTCAACCCCGAGACGGTGTTCAAGCTGCAGCACGCCACCCGCGAGCGCCGCTACGAGATCTTCAAGGAGTACACCCGGCTGGTCGATGACCAGGCCGCGAAGCTGATGACGCTGCGCGGCCTGCTCCGCATCCGCGGCGTCGACGATGACCGCGCGGCGGGACACGGCCGGGCGGGGGACCGGCCATTCCCCGTTCGGGGAAAACTAAGCACTGACGATGTGGAGCCGGCGTCCAGCATCATCCGCAGGTTCGCCACCGGCGCGATGTCCTACGGCTCGATCTCCGCCGAGGCGCACGAGACCATGGCCATCGCGATGAACCGGCTCGGCGGCCGGTCGAACACGGGCGAGGGCGGCGAGGACCCGGCGCGGTACGTGCCGGACGCCCGCGGCGACCTGCGCCGGTCCGCGGTCAAGCAGGTCGCCAGCGGTCGGTTCGGCGTGACCAGCGAGTACCTGGTGAACGCCGATGACCTGCAGATCAAGATGGCGCAGGGGGCGAAGCCGGGGGAGGGCGGCCAGCTGCCCGGGCACAAGGTGTACCCGTGGATCGCCAGGACCAGGTTCTCCACCCCCGGCGTGGGCCTGATCTCGCCGCCACCGCACCACGACATCTACTCGATTGAGGACCTGGCCCAGCTCATCCACGACCTGAAGAACGCCAACCCGGCGGCGCGGGTGCACGTCAAGCTGGTCGCCGAGGTCGGGGTGGGCACGGTGGCGGCCGGCGTCTCCAAGGCGCACGCCGACGTGGTGCTGATCTCCGGCCACGACGGCGGCACCGGCGCCGCGCCGCTGACCAGCATCAAGCACGCCGGCGCGCCGTGGGAGCTCGGCCTGGCCGAGACGCAGCAGACGCTGCTGCTCGGCGGGCTGCGGGACCGGATCACCGTGCAGGTCGACGGCCAGCTGAAGACCGGCCGTGACGTGATCGTCGCGGCGCTGCTCGGCGCGGAGGAGTTCGGCTTCGCCAGCGCGCCGCTGGTGGTGGCCGGCTGCGTGATGATGCGGGTCTGCCACCTGGACACCTGCCCGGTGGGGGTGGCCACGCAGCATCCGGAGCTGCGCAAGCGCTTTACCGGCAAGCCGGAGTTCGTGGTGAACTTCTTCGAGTTCATCGCCGAGGAGGTCCGCGAGTACCTGGCGCTGCTGGGCTTGCGGACGCTGGACGAGGCGGTCGGCCGCGCCGACCTGCTGGAGGTGGCAGGCGCGGTCGGGCACTGGAAGGCCAGCGGCCTGGATCTCACCCCCGTGCTGCACGTGCCTGACCTGCCGCCTGGCGCGGCCAGGGGCTGCACCAGGGCCCAGGATCACGGCATCGAGCGGGCGCTGGACAACACGCTCATCCAGCTCGCCGAGGGCGCGCTGGCCAACGGGTCGCCGGTCCGGCTGCAGGTCCCGGTGCGCAACGTCAACCGGACCGTGGGCACCATGCTGGGCTACGAGGTGACCAGGCGCTGGGGTGGCGAGGGGCTGCCCGACGACACGATCGACGTGTCGATGCGCGGGTCGGCCGGCCAGTCGTTCGGCGCGTTCCTGCCGCGCGGCATCACGCTGCGGCTGTCCGGCGACGCCAACGACTACCTGGGCAAGGGCCTGTCCGGCGGCCGGATCATCGCGATGCCCGACCCGGCCGCCGGGTTCGCGGCCGAGGAGCAGGTCATCGCCGGGAACGTGATCGGGTACGGCGCCACCGGCGGCGAGATCTTCCTGCGCGGCGCGGTCGGCGAGCGGTTCTGCGTCCGCAACTCCGGCGCGACCGCGGTGGCCGAGGGCACCGGCGACCACGGCTGCGAGTACATGACCGGCGGGCGGGTCGCGGTGCTCGGGCCGACAGGGCGCAACTTCGCGGCCGGCATGTCCGGCGGCCTGGCCTACCTGCTGGCTCCCGACCCGGCGCGGGTGAACACCGAGCTGGCCGACCTGGAGCCGCTCGGCCGCGAGGACACCGAGTTCCTGCGCGCCCTGCTGGCCCGCTACCAGGCGGAAACCGGATCGGCGGTGGCGGCCGGGCTGCTTCGCGACTGGGAGGCCGCGGCCGGCCGGTTCGGCCGGGTCACGCCCAAGGACTACAAGCGGGTGCTGGCCGCCGCCAGCCGCGCCGAGCAAGAGGGCCGCGACGTGAACCAGGCCGTGATGTCCGCGGCGCACGGCTGAGGGGGACCCGATGGCAGATCCGAAGGGCTTCCTGACCACGCCGCGCGAGACGCCGGCCCGGCGGCCTGCCGACGTGCGGATCACCGACTGGCGCGAGGTGTACACCGAGTTCGGGCACGGCCCGCTGGAGCGGCAGGCCGGGCGGTGCATGGACTGCGGCATCCCGTTCTGCCACCAGGGCTGCCCGCTGGGCAACCTGATCCCGGAGTGGAACGACCTGGTCTGGCGCGGCGACTGGCGCGATGCCGCGGAACGGCTGCACGCGACCAACAACTTTCCCGAGTTCACCGGCCGGCTCTGCCCGGCGCCGTGCGAGTCGGCCTGCGTGCTGGGCATCGCAGCGCCCGATGCCACGGGGGATCCCGTGACGATCAAGCAGGTCGAGGTGGAGATCATCGACCGGGCCTGGGCCGAAGGCTGGGCCGGGCCGCAGCCGCCGTCGCCGGCCGCACGCGCTGTCGGCCGCCGGGTGGCCGTGATCGGCTCGGGACCGGCCGGGCTGGCCGCCGCGCAGCAGCTCACCCGGGCTGGCCACCGGGTGACCGTCTACGAGCGGGCCGACCGGCCCGGCGGCCTGCTCCGCTACGGCATCCCCGAGTTCAAGCTGGAGAAGCGGCACGTGGACCGGCGGCTGCGCCAGATGCTGGCCGAGGGCACCGCGTTCCGCTGCGGCGTGCGGGTCGGGATCGACGTTCGGATCGACGAGCTATGGTCGCTTTCGGACGCGATCGTGCTGGCCGGGGGGGCCACGGTGCCGCGCGACCTGCCGGTGCCAGGCCGCGAGCTGGCCGGGATCCACCAGGCGATGGAGTACCTGCCGCTGGCCAACCGCGCGGTCACGGCGGCTGCGGAGAGGCCGGTTACGGCCGCCGCCGGGCGTCGGCCGGCGGGGTCCGAAGGGCCGGCGATCAGCGCGCGCGGCCTGGACGTCGTGATCATCGGCGGCGGCGACACCGGCGCCGACTGCCTGGGCACCGCGCACCGGCAGGGCGCCGCCTCGGTCACCCAGCTGGAGATTCTGCCCCGGCCGCCGGACGCCCGGGCCGGCCGCCAGCCGTGGCCCACCTACCCGATGATCTACCGGGTGTCGGCCGCGCACGAGGAGGGCGGCCAGCGGATGTACGCGGTCTCCACGCAGGAGTTCCGCGGCGACGCGGCCGGCCGGGTCGCCGGGCTGCAGCTGGTCGAGGTGGAGTTCTCGGCCGGCCGGTTCGAGCCGGTGGCCGGCACCGAGCGCGTGCTGCCGTGCCAGCTGGTGCTGCTGGCGCTCGGCTTCACCGGCCCTGAGCGCGAGCCGCTGCTGTCCGGGCTCGGCGTCGATCTCGACGCGCGCGGCAACGTCGCCCGCGACGGCTCGTACGCGAGCTCGGTCCCCGGCGTGTTCGTGGCCGGCGACATGGGCCGCGGCCAGTCGCTGATCGTCTGGGCCATCGCCGAGGGCCGCAGCGCGGCGGCCGCGGTGGACCGCTACCTGGTCGGCGAGAGCACCCTGCCGGCCGCGATCGCCCCCACCGCCCGCCCGCTCAGCTAGGCCTTCGAGGCGCTCCAGTTGCCACCCTGGGTACCGCCGACCTGGTAAGTGCCGGACATGGTGTGGCCCGAGACCGTGCCCGAGTAGGTGATCGCGTATGAGCCGACGGTGCCGAACTGGATGGACCCGCCGGCCAGGCTGCCGTGGATGCCCAGGGTGGCGGTCGGCTCGGAGATGTGGATGGTGCCGCCCAGCTTCGATCCCGACTGCTGCCAGCGGATGACGAACGTGCCCTGGTAGGAGCCGCCGTACCGCCCGTTCCATGTGCCGGTTAGCGCGCTCGGGGCGGTCGCTGGGGCGCTGGCAGCCGCGGTCGGCGTCGGCTGCGCGGACGCCGGATGCGTCGCGATTGTGTTGGCGGACGGTCTGCCGCTTGTGCTGGGCGAACTGCACGCGGCCAGCAGCAGGGCGGCCGCGCCGATCGTAAGGGTGAGCTTGGTCCCCGTCATGTCACTGCTCCTTGAGTCTTGGGCCTGGTCTGTCTGATGGAGGTTCGCCCGCAGGGCGGTCGCCGCTCCAGCGAGGACCCGGCGCACCGGCCGCCACGGCCGCCGCCAGCGCGGTCACCAGTTCACGGTCGTCACGGAACGTCGCTCGCAATCCGGTGGCTACCTCGTCCACGACTCCGCGCAGGCAGGGGGCGGCAGCGCCCGTCCGGCCGCTGTCGCCCGTGTCCTCCTGGAGACGAACGATGAAGGTCCTCACGCTCCGACTATCCGGGCGAGGGCTTCGGGTCGGCTGAAGGTGGCCTTAAGGGCGCCGGCTGGCCGCGTTCGCCAGGGCGACCGGGACGACTCCCAGTTCGCCCATCCGCCGGGCGTAGGCGGCATAGCGCCGCCGCGCCTCCCCGTGGCGGCGCAGGCGGAGTTGCCCCGCGATGAGCGCCAGCCAGGCGTCCTCGTCGTAGGGATCCCGCTCCAGGAGCTGGCCGAGATACTGGCCGGCTGACTCGTCATCCCCCCGGTCAGCCGCCAGGCGGGCCAGCAGCCGCAGGACCGTGAGCAGCCGTGACCGCGCCTCTTCGCGCGCCTCGACCGCCCAGTCCTGATAGAGGTCGTCCTCGAGGAAGTCGCCGGCGTATATCTGGTGGGCCTGCCTCAGCAGCGCCTCCGCCGCGCCGCGATCGTCCTTGGCCATGAGGTCGATCGCCTGGCCGGCGGCCCGGAGGAACTCGATCAGGTCAACCGCGACACGATCGAGCCGGAGGGAGATGGCCCGGGCGTCGGCCACGAGATAGTGGTCCTGGGGGTGCCGCCGCCCGGGGTCCAAGACCTTCCGGATGGTGCTCAGGGCGACCGACAACCGGTTGCCCAGCGGTTCCGGGTCCTCCTCCGGCCACATCGTCTCGGCGGCGGCCTCGCGGGTGATCGGGTGCCCCCGTCGGGCGACCAGCACCTTGAGCAGGTCTCTGGCTTTGCGGGACTGCCAGGCCGCCAGCGGGACGGGCTGGCCGTCCCGCAGCACGGCGAAGCGCCCGAGGGCGACGATCGCCACCTCGCGCTCGTCCCCGCGCTTCGACGCCAGCAGGCCGGATACGCCGAGGGCGGGCGCGACGCCCATCGCCTCCAGCTCCCGCCGGGTGGCCTCGGCCGTCCGCTGATCACCGGACAGCATGGCGAGCCCGAGCCGGGCCCGCGCTGCGCCCACCGGATTGCCGATGTCATCCCACAGCTCGATCGCCGAGCGAAGCCGCGCCTCGTCCCCGGAGGCGCGGGCCGCGCCCTGCAGCTCCAGCGACTCCGCCAGGGCGGCGCGGTCGCCGGTGGCGCGGGCCTGGGCCTCGGCCTGCTTGGCGTACCGCTCAGCCGCCGCGCCGTCCCTAGCCCACAGCTCGACCTCTGCCGCGGCGCACAGCGCGGCCGCGCGCTCGAGGCCGCTCGCCCTGGCCATGCCGTCAGCGGCCGTCTTGCGGGCCGCGGCGAGATCGTCCTCGGCCAGGACCCGCGCCAGGCCGCACAGCGCGGACACCAGGGCGTGGACGTCGTCGCCCTCCTCGGCGAGCGCCCTGGCCCGCTCGAACGACCCGCGGGCCCGCACCATGTCTCCTCGCTGGCGGTAGAGCTCGCCGTAGAGGATCTGGGGAACCGAGGCGTTGAGGGACCCCAGGGCCTCGCAGATGGCCGCGGCGTCGGCCACGGCCGCGTGAGCGTCGTCGAGCTGACCGAGACGCAGGTGGGCCTCGGCCTTGTTGGCCAGGGCGAGCGCGGAGAAGAAGCGGTGGCCGTCCCCGGTCTGCAGGGCCAGGTTTGCCTCCGTGATGGCCTGCGCGTAGGCCCCGCTTTCCAGCGCACGGGAACTCAGGTTGGCGTGGATCCTGGCCAGCTGGACGCGGTCCGCGCCGTCGCGCGCGGCGGCGAGCGCCAGGCGGTACTCCTGCTCGTTACGCTCACGCTCGCCCCGGCTGGCCGCCGCCAGGGCGAGCGAGACGTGCGCCGCGGCCAGGGCGCACGAATCGCCGTTCGCTCCCGCCTGGTTCAGAGCCGCCCGGGCGAAGTCCTCGGCGGCATCGGCCCGCCCTTGGCTCCACAGGGTGGTGCTCAGCCACGCCGAGACCATGGCGTCGTCCGCGCCCAGCCGGGCCGGATCATGGGCCGCCGCGAGCGTCGCGGCCGCGTCTCCCGACCGGCCCCGCAGATAGAGGAGCACCCCGTACCGCCAGGCCACGCCCGCCGGCAGCCCGCCCGATCCCGTAGAGCGCGCCACCCGCGAAAAGAGATCTATGGCCGCGTCCCACTCCCCGACCGCCTGCAGGGCCTCGGCGAGCACAGCGTCGAGGCCGGGATCGCCTCCGGTGCCATGCCGCCGCAGCACCTCGATCAGGCGGGCCGCCGCACCGCCGCGGATCAGGGCCGGGCCACGCCGGCCGAGGAACGACCTCGCCTGGTCTCTGGCTCCCTCTGCGTGGCACTCCAGGGCTTCCTCAAGCCGGGCGTGGTCCTCGAACCAGCCCGCGACCCGCGCTCTGAGCTCCTCGGCCTCACCGGGGCCGCCGTGAGCGCCCGGCTCGGCCGCGGCATCGTGGCCGGCCACGGTGGCCGCCAGCACCGGTGACAGCCGGTAGCAGCCGGGTTCACCCGCATCGACGAGCAAGCCGCGTTCCCGCAGGCTCTCAAGATCATCAGTGCTGGCCTTGACCGCGACACCCCGCAGCAGGCTGGCGTCGACGCGGGGCGCCACCGACGCAACCGAGAGGATCCGCCGGGCCGGCTGGTGCTCGCCAGCGGCTAGATCCCGAGCGAATGCCTTCCACAGGTGCCCGCGGCTGTGCCGGAGGCGGCCGAGCTCACGCTCATGGTCGGCGGGATCCAGCCGCTCAAGGCGGTCCAGGAGCAGCTGGAGCGCGGCCGCCCAGCCCCCGGTCAGCGAACAGCACTCCCGAGCCAGGTGCTCAGGCACTCCGCCCAGCCGCATCGCGACCAGCTCGGACGCTTCGCCGGCCGTGAAGCTCAGGTCGGGCGCCGTGACCTCAAGCAATTCACCCCGCCCCTGCGCACCGCCGAGCCCCAGCTCGGGCAGGCTCCGGCCAGACAGCACGAGATGGAGCGCAGCGGGGGCCTGGAGCGTCAGTACCCGCAGGAGATGGCTCGCCGCCTCGTCGTCTCCGACGCACTCCAGACCGTCAATGACCAGGAGCAGGTCACCCTGAAGCGCCTCAGCGAGGTCGCAAAGCAGGGCGGCACGCTGCTCCCCGAGCGCACGGCGGTCGTCGGAACCGGTCGCCGCGGCGATGGCAGAGCGTCCCGGTGCCGGCGACTCGCCCAGCGCGGTCGCGATCCGGGCCGACAGCGACTCGGCCTGGGCGTCCGCGGGCCTCACCCGGACCCAGCGGGACGCGCCCATGGCCGCGACTTCGGCCAGCGCCGTGGTCTTCCCGTAGCCGGCGCCCGCGGCCACCAGCGTCACCCGGCGACTGTACGCGGCCGAAAGCAGGGACGTAACCCGCGGTCGGCTCACCGTGATAGGCCCGCGCGCGTCCCCCGCCCTGGGAACATGCGAGGCGCCGGCCACGCGGGGAGTCTACGCGCCTGCGCCCGCGGCGCCCGTTCCCGTCCAGCGCGGGCCGTCGGGCGTATCGGTGACCTGCACGCCCAGGCCGGTCAGCTGGTCGCGGAGCCGGTCCGCCTCGGCCCAGTTCCCCGCCTCGCGGGCGGCGCTGCGTGCGGCCACCAGCTCCTCGACCAGCTCGGCGGGCACCGTGAGCTGGCCGGACCGCTCGGTGATCTCGTCCGGGTCCAGGCTGTCCAGCCGCAGCCCGAGCACCTGGTTCGCGGCCGCGGCGAGTATGGCCTTGTCGGAGTCGGTCAGCTCGGCCGACCGCAGGATGCCCTGCAGCTCGGCCAGCGCCTGCGGCGTGTTGAGGTCGTTGCTCCACGCTTCGTCCAGCGCCTCCAGGGCCCGCCGCCCCGGCTCGCCGAGCGTGTTCCACGCCTCGTCGTAGCGGCGGATCACCGGCAGCGGGCGCAGCGGCGTGATCCGCAGCAGCAGCCGGCGCAGCGCCGAGGTGGCCGCGGCCAGGCTCTGGTTGCTCAGGTCCAGCTGCCTGCCGTACTGCGCGGTGAGCAGGAAGTAGCGGAAGGCCATCGGCGGGTAGCCGGTCTCGGCCAGGTCGCGCAGGGTCGGCATCCGTCCGCTCGACTTCGACAGCTTGGCCCCGCTCAGCAGCAGGAACTCGTTGTGCATCCACAGCGGGACCCAGGGCTGGCCGTCGTTCAGGTACGCCTGGCTCTGCGCGATCTCGTTCACGTGGTGAATCTCGCGGTGATCGACGCCGCCGGTGTGGATGTCGAAATGCTCGCCCAGCAGGTCGATGCTCATCACCGAGCACTCCAGGTGCCAGCCGGGAACGCCCCAGCCCCACGGCGACTCCCAGCGCATGATCCGCTGCTGGTCCGGCGGGTCGGCCCGCCACACCGCGAAGTCGGCCGCCGAGCGCTTCCCCTCCAGGCTGACCCGGCCCTCTTCCAGCTGGCCGGACGGCGGCATCAGGGCCAGCTTTCCGTAGTCCCCGGACCGGGCGGTGTCGAAGTACAGCCCGGACGGCAGCTGGTAGGTGTAACCGAGCTCCTCAAGCCGGCCGGCGAACTTGATCATCTGCGGCACGTAGTCCGACGCGTACGGGTAGTGCGCGGCCGGCAGGACGTTCAGGTCGGCCATGAAGCCGAAAAATGCCTCCGCGTATCCCCGGGTGATGTCCTTGACCAGCCGCTGCTCTTTCCTGGCCGCGAACTCGACCTTGTCCTCGCCCTCGTCCCTGTCGCCCATCACGTGACCGACGTCGGTGATGTTGACGACCTGGGTAACGGAGTATCCTTTCCACTCCAGCAGCCGCCGGATCGTGTCGCTGAGCACGTACGGGCGCATGTTGCCCAGGTGCGGATCCGAGTAGACGGTCGGGCCGCACGAGTAGATGCGCACGCGGCCCTCCGCCAGCGGGGCGAAGTCGGCCACCCGTCGGCCCATGGAGTTGAACAGCCGCACCTGCGCCCCTGGCGCCATCAGATCCTCCCTGTCCCTGGCCTTGCGTGGCCTGGCCCGGGACAGAGTTTATTGGCCCGGCGCAGGCAGGGTTCAGGGCATCGTCCAGGACTGGTTGGTGTTGCCGGTGCAGCTCCAGATCTGCGACTGGGTGCCCGGCGTGGCGGAAAAGCCGGTGTCGTCCAGGCACTTGCCGGACTGCGGGTTGACCAGCGACCCGTTGGACTGCGGCTGCCACACCTGCGCGCCCGTGCCGTTGCACATGTACAGGTCGACCAGCGTGCCGTTGGCGGTGCCGCCGCCGATCACGTCCAGGCACTTGCCGTCGGCGTGGATGGTGCCGTTCGGCTCCTCGGTCCACTGCTGCCCGTTCGTGCCGTTGCAGGTGTAGATCTCCACCTTGGTGCCGTTGGTGTTGTTGTCGCCGCTTAGATCCAGGCACAGGCCCTGGTAGCCGACCAGCGGCGTCGTCGCGATCCCCGAACCGGCCGGCGCGACCGTCCAGGTGAACGAGGTGCTGGCCAGCGCGCCGTTGCCGTCGGCCGCGGTGACCGTCACGGTGGACGTCCCGGCGGTGCTCGGCGTGCCGGTGATCGTGCCGGAGCCGGAGATCGAGGTGCCCGCGGGCAGCCCGGTCGCGGTGAAGCTCAGCGTCTGGCCGCCGGTGCTGTCGCCCGCGGTCACCGGCACCGACACGGCGGTGCCGGCGATGCCCTCCTGCGGTCCCGGGCTGGTGATCGTCACCGGCTGGCCGAGCTGGGCTGAGCTGACCGGCAGCGTGCCTGACAGCGGCAGGCTGGCGTCGGAGTCGCCGACCTTGATGCCGTAGCTGCCGGTGGACGTGGCCCAGTTGTTGCTGCCGGAGTTCCAGTACTGCAGGTTGCGCTGGGTGAGCTTGAACGTGACGGTCTTGCTGGCGCCCGCGGCCAGGCTCACCCGGGCGAACCCTTCCAGCTGCCGGGGCGGCTCGCCGGACGCGGCCGGGTCGGTGACGTACAGCTGCGCGACATCGGCGCCCGCCCGCGAGCCGGTGTTCTTCACGGTGGCCCAGACCGTGGCCGCGCCGCCCGCGGCCAGCGAGCCGACCTGGAGGTTGCTGAACGCGAAGCTGGTGTACGACAGCCCGTAGCCGAACGGGAACAGCGGCGTCCGGCCCTGCGAGTCATACCAGCGGTACCCGACGTCGACCCCCTCCGAATACTGCACGGTCCCGTTCTGGCCCGGCCACTGCGCGGCCGTGCCGGCCGGCGCCTGCGACAGCGACGTCGGGAACGTCACGGGCAGGTGGCCGGACGGGTCGGCGGTGCCGAACAGCAGCGCCGCGATCGCCGCCCCGTCCTCCTGCCCCGGATACCAGGCCTCCAGCACCCCGGCCACCGACGACAGCCACGGCATCGTGACCGCCGAACCGCTGTTGAGCACGACGATCGTGTGCGGGTTGGCGGCCGCGACCGCGGAGATCAGCGAGTTCTCCGCGCTGGACAGGCTGATGCTGGTCAGGTCGCTGCCCTCGGTCTCGAAGTTGCTCACGAACACCACCGCGACGCTGGAGGACGCGGCCAGCGACGCGGCCGAGCTGTCCGACGAGCCGTCGTTGAAGCTGACCTTGACCCCGCTGGGCGCCGCGGCCGTGATGCCGGCCAGCGGGGTGATCGTCCCGCTGGAGCTGACGCCTGCGCTGCCACCCCCCGCGGTCAGCGGGCTCGACGATGCGTCCGTTCCGATGACCGCGACCGAGCTGTCGGATCCGGAGAGCGGCAGCACTCCACCACTGTTTTTCAGCAGTACGGTGCCTTCCTCAGCCAGCTGCAACGCGTCGGCATCGTCGCCGGAGCTCGTAGCCGCCTGCGCGGGCGAGCCGGCCGGCGGCTCGTCGAACAGGCCGAAGGCGAACATCTCGGTGAGCACCGGGGTGACGAGCGAGTTCAGCGTGGCCGTGCTCACCGAGCCGTTCGATACCGCGCCGGCCAGCGCGCTGCCGTAGAACCCGTCGTTGCCCGGCATGTCCATGTCCAGGCCCGCGTTGGCCGACGCGGCGGTCGCGTGGGTGCCGCCCCAGTCGGAGGTGGTGAACCCGCTGAAGCCGAACTGCTGCCGCAGCACGCTGCTCAGCAGGGACGGGTTCTGGCAGGCGTAGGTGCCGTTGATCGTGCTGTAGGAGCACATCACCGAGGACGCCGCGCCCTGCTGCACCGCGTACTGGAAGCCCGGCAGGTAGATCTCCTGCTGCGTCCGGGTGCTGACGACCGCGTTATCGGACGGCGTGTTGCGGTTGGTCTCCTGGTTGTACACCGCGAAGTGCTTGACCTGGGCCATCACCCCGGTGGACTGGACGCCGCGGATATCGGCCGCGCCCAGCGTCCCGTTCAGGTACGGATCCTCGCCGATCGACTCGAAGGCCCGGCCCCAGCGCGGGTCGCGCACGATGTTGATCGTCGGCCCGAGATCCACGGTGCTGCCCTTGGCCGCCTGCTCGCCGCCGATTACCTGGCCGTACAGCTGCTCGGCCGAATTGTCCCAGGTCGAGGCCACGTCCACCGGCGCGGGCAGCTGGGTGACGTTGCTCATGCCGTCACCGGCCCCGGCCGGGCCGTCTTCCAGGTTCACCGCCGGGATGCACAGCGACCCGATGGCCGGGATCAAGCCGACGTAGCTGGAGCCGCCGGCCCCGGTGAGCAGGTCGACCTTCTGCGTCACGCTCATCCGGGACATCAGCTGGCTGACCCGCTGGCTGATCGGCGCGCTGGAGCCGACCCAGGGGCAGGCGGCGGACACGGCCGAGGCCCGCTGGGCCGGGCCGGTCACCGCGAC
This sequence comes from Streptosporangiaceae bacterium, assembly GCA_036502085.1. GTDB lineage: Bacteria > Actinomycetota > Actinomycetes > Streptosporangiales > Streptosporangiaceae > PALSA-505. The sequence goes on along the minus strand of DASXZD010000052.1, from coordinate 11,335 downwards.
CAGCGAGGCGCAGGCGAGCGCGATGACGATCGCGACGGCGCGTCTCCTGCCCCATGCCAGACCAGGGAGTACTGGCCCGTTGAGCACAGGCGTTCGGAGTGCTGATGGCGTGCGGAAGCTGCGCATGATGCCTCCTCGGAGCCGCGTCGCCCGGGTTTCCCGCACAACATAAGGTTGGCGGAGAGTGACCGGCTAGATGCACAGGCGGAAATAAACGAGAAATAATCTTTAAAGATCATCAAACACCGGATGGGGACGCGGCCCCGGCATGGCATCTGCCGTAGATACTGCAATACTGCACGGCACCCAGCCCCGCCATAAAGCCGGCTTTGATCCAGCACCACGCGTACCATCTGCGGTTCCGCCCGCCGTCCGGCTACCGCAATGTCGTGAACGCTGGGATAATGCGTGGATGACGGGTCTGAGCCTCGCGCTGGCTAACCTGAAGCCGGGCACGGGCAAGACCACCTCGGCGGTCTGGCTGGCGCACATCTTCGCCCAGGCCGGACAGAACGTGCTCCTGGTGGACGCCGACCCCTCCGGCAGCGCTCTGGAGTGGGCTGATCTTGCGGCCATGTACCCGGGGCTGCCCCCGCAGGCGGCGTTCCCGTTCCGGATCGTGGCGCTGCCCTCGCGGGAAATGCACCGCCGGATCCCCGAGATCGCCCAGGACGGTGACGTGGTGATCATCGACGCGCCGCAGCTTGAGGACCACGCCGCCATTGCCCTGTCGGCGCTGCGGTACGCCGACGAGATCCTGATCCCGTGCGCGCCGAGCCCGATCGAGATCAACCGCACCACGCCGGTGCGCGAGGAGATCAGCGAGGTCGCGGCGGTCAGGGACAAGCCGGCCCGGGTGGCCGTGCTGCTGAACCGCTGCGTCGCGCGGGCGAATTCCACCACCGACGCCCGCGAGGCGCTGCAGGGCCTCGGCTATGACGTGCTGGACACCGTGGTGCCGCGGCTCGAGGTTTACGCACAGAGCTTCGGCATGCCGATCCCCGACACCGGCCGTGCGGTATGGCGCCGGGTAGCCGACGACATCCTCGGGCGATCGGTCCCGCTCGGCTCGATACCCTCATGACGGTGCTGACATGACGGTGCTGACATGACGGTGCTGACATGACGGTGCTGACATGACGGTGCTGACATGACTGGGCAGCGGGCGCAGCGCAAGGCGCAGATGGCGGCGGCCGCCGCCCGGCGCAGCGGACCCGACGCGCCGCCGGCCGGCCGCACCGCGATCAGGTCCAAGCCGGTCAGGGTTACCGTCGACCTCAGTCCCGAGCTGTACCGGGAGCTGACCCAGTGGGCGGACTCGGCCGCGGTCGAGCTCGACGTCCCGCGGATCGCCCTTGCCGATGCGATGCGGGCGATGATCAGGGTCGCCGCCGACAATCCGGCCGAGGTACTCGACCGGCTGCGCCGCGACCGCGAGCAGTAGCCTCGACCGCGTTCCCGGTCAGGTCAGGCGCCGCTCGGCCGCCCACCGGGTGAGCTGGTGGCGGGAGGACAGCTGGAGCTTGCGCAGCACCGAGGAGACGTGGCTCTCCACCGTCTTGGTGGCGATGTAGAGCTCGCGCGCGATCTCCTTGTAGGTGTAGCCGCGGGCGATCAGCCGCAGCACCTCCCGCTCCCGGGCGGTCAGCTGGTCAAGCTCGGCGTCGAAGGACGGGCGGTCGCCGCCGGACGGCGCCACGGCGGCGAACGCGTCCAGGACGAACCCGGCCAGCCGGGGCGAGAACACCGCGTCGCCGGCCGCGATCCGGCGCACCGCGTCCACCAGCTCCGCACCCGAGATCGTCTTGGTCACGTAGCCCCGCGCGCCCGCCCGGATGACCGCGATCACATCCTCGGGCGCGTCCGACGCGGACAGCGCGAGAAAACGCACCTGCGGGTGCTCCGCCTTGACCGCCGAGACCACCAGCTGCCCGCCGCCGGCGGGCAGGTGCACGTCGAGCAGGACGACATCGGGAAGGCATTCGGCGATCATGGTGATCGCGGGCTCGACGTCGTCCGCCTCGCCGATCACCTCGACCTGATCACCGAGCTCGGACCGGACGCCGGACCGGAACAGGCCGTGATCGTCGACGATGAACACCCGCGGCCTGTCGTCGTCTGGGCTCCTCATGCCCGGCTCGCCTGCCGTTCCCCGGCGGTACGGGGCATCGTCAGCGAGACCTCGGTGCCCTCGCCCACGACGCTGCGGACGGTCGCGGAGCCGCCGCGCCTGGCCATCCTGGCGTGGATCGACTCGGCCAGCCCCTTGCGGTCACCGGGTACCGCCGCAGGGTCGAACCCCTGCCCGCGGTCCCGCACGAACAGCGACACCTCGGCCGCCTCGACCTCGGCGAACAGCGAGACGACGTCGGCGCCGGACCACTTGACCGCGTTCACCGTCGCCTCCCGCCCGGCCGCGAGCAGGGCGCTGAGGTCCTCGTCGAGCTCGCAGTCGCCGACCGTGATCGCCTCCACGGCCCGGCCGTACTGGGCCTCCACCTCCTGCTGGATGAGCCGCACCCCGGCGGCGAACGTCATGCCCTCGGGGTCGATCGAACCGGGCGCCCGCCCGTCGAACAGCCAGGAGCGCAGCTCGCGCTCCTGCGCCCGGGCCAGCTGCACGACCTTGTGCGGGTCGCCCGCGCTGCGCTGGATCAGGGCCAGCGTCTGCAGCACCGAGTCGTGCACCCGCGACGCCATGTCGGCCCGCTCCTCGGCCCGGACGCGGGCCTGCCGCTCGACGACGAGATCGCGGGCGATGCGCAGCCACCACGGCCCGAGTATCACCGCGATCCCGGCGATCACCAGCGCCACCCCGCCGAGCGGCTGCAGCAGCTTGATGTTCTCGTGCGCGGACTGCAGCGCGACCACCCCGGCGATGATCAGCGCCAGCGCGACCGGCAGCCGCAGCGCGATCCCCGGCCGCTTGCCGCCGGCGGTCAGGCCCTGCAGCGGCTCGGTCAGCCGCCGCATCGCCTCCTGCTCGTCTTGCGGTGCGTTGCGCCAGATGAGCACCAGCCCGGCCGCGCCGATCACCAGCGGCCAGGCCAGCGAGGCCAGCCAGCCGAAGCCGAACACCGAGGCGAGCAACAGCACCACGATGAGCAGCGACCCGGCCCCGGCGGCGAGCGTGATGCCGCGCCGGTCGGCCATCGCCTTGCTCGCGATGCTGCCCTCAACGTCCTTCCTGGGCAGCAGCAGCCAGGCCACGACGTAGACGGCCGCGCCCAGGCCGCTGCTCAGCACGGCGGCGACCACGAACGCGAGGCGTACCGTAGTGACGTCGAAGCCGGTTTTCGCGGCTACGCCGCCCGCCACCCCGCCGGCCAGGCGGTCCTCCCATTCGCGCCGCAGCGCCCCGTGGCCCCGCGGCCCGCGCCTCCACAGGCTGGGACCCAGGTGCCAGGAGTGCCGGCGTCCTGGCCAGGATTCCGGTGGTCCGCCGCCGTCGCGCGGCCAGCGCGTCCAGGGCTCTTGATGGCCGGCGGCCTGCGGCCCTGCGGGCCCAGAGCCGTTTGTTTCCTCCACGGGACCATCATCGCGCGCGCAGGCCCATAGGCATATCCGGGCACACCCTGATCCTGCGCGCGCAGGATCAGGGTCGGATGAGGGTTCTTCCCGATACCCCGGCCGGGCTCGCGGCGGCAGGCTGGAGCCATGAACACGACAACCACGAACCAGCCGAACCAGCAGTCGACTAACTTCGCCGACACCGAGGACCGCTTCGACACCGGGCCGCACCCGCTGTGCCGCCCCGTCCACGACCGGATGCTGGCCGGAGTCGCCAGCGGTTTCGCCCGCTATATGAACGTGGACGTGACGGTCGTCCGGGTCGTGCTCGCCGTGCTCGCCGTCATCGGCGGCGCGGGCGTGCCCATCTACCTGCTCGGCTGGCTGCTGATCCCCGAAGAGGGCTGCGACCAGTCCATCGCGAGCTCGTTCATCCAGTCCCGCCAGTCCCGCCGTTATGACCGCTAACCCCGGTTCCCTTGATCTAGGAGACATCGACATGCCAGCGCAGCCCAGCCAGCCGGGGACCCGGGCGTCCTCGATCCGCCGCCGGATCGGCTACTACCAGCCGGACCTGCGGGTCTCCGACGCCGAGCGCGCGGAGGTGGCCGACCGCCTGGGCAAGCACTACAGCGACGGCCGCCTCGACCAGGCCGAGTTCGACGAGCGCGTCGAGCAGGCGATGAAGGCCAAGACCCAGTCGGACCTCGACGGGCTGTTCGACGACCTGCCGCTTGGCGAGGCGGACGAGGAACTGCCGCTTCGCCGGCCGCGCCGGCACCCTAACCACCGGCTGCTCCTGCTCGCCCTGGTCGTCGTGGTCGTCGCCAGCCTCGGGAGCCTGCCGGCGCTGGCCTTCCACCCCGGCTGGCTGCTGATCGGGTTCCTCGCCGTGGTCATCCTGTCCCTGGCCCGGTCACGAGACCACCACCGCGACCGCCGCGACCACCCGTCCGACCCGCCGCGCCACCCGTGACAGGCCTTCGCCGGGCCAGCCCTGGCCGTCCGAACCTCAAGCGTTCGGGCGTGCCGGGGCTCGGCTCGCGCGACCCGCTCATCGAGCCCCAATACCCGCGCTCCTATGCGGTCACGCCACGAAGCGTGACTCTTAACCACGCCCGGCGGGTCAATCAGGTAGATTGGCACATGCTCAACTTCCCAGGAAGTGCTCGGCAGCTAAGTTGCGCCCCGGTAGACCAACGGCAGAGTCGACGGCTTCAAAGTCCGTACAGTGTGGGTTCGAATCCCACCCGGGGCACATAAATGCTTTCTCAGTAAACTGTCGGTAGCGAGCGATATCATGCTGGGATGTACTCGCGTGCCACCGTTGACCTCGCGCTATTGCTTTCCGGTATTGGCGTGCTTGATCGCGAAAACGCCAGGATTTGCAATGTATCTGTCCGCGCCATTCGGCACTGGCGCACGGGGGACCGGCGTGGTTCGGACCAAGCAGGACGGCCCGAGGTGCCCCGCTGTCCCCGTTGCCATGAATGCCCGCTCGATGAGTCCTCCTACTCCTATCTGCTCGGACTCTACCTTGGCGATGGCCACATCGTTCGTGTGCCGAGGTCGTATCTCTTGTCGATCGCCTGCTCTGACTGCTGGCCTGGCCTGTTGGGTGAGGCGCAAGAGGCGATGAGGGCGGTCATACCCACGTCACGTGTATTTCTCAGTTCGCAGCGAGAGGTTGCCTGCACCTACGTAAAGAGCGTTTGCAAGCACTGGCCCTGCCTGTTCCCGCAGCACGGACCCGGACGGAAGCACGAGCGTAAGATCGAGCTTGAACCATGGCAGCAGATAATCGTGAATAAATACCCGGGCAATTTCGCCCGGGGGCTGGTGCACTCCGACGGCTGCCGCACCACCAACAGAATCCGGCAGTCCCTGGCGCATGGTGACCGTTGGTACGAATATCCGCGCTACCTTTTCGTGAATCACTCGGCTGACATCTTGCGCCTCTACGGCGAGGTGCTGGACCAGCTCGGCGTGGCATGGCGCTTCTCCAAGCCCACAACGATCTCGGTCGCGCGGCGAGGTGCGGTGGCTCGGCTCGATGAATTCGTCGGCCCCAAATACTGAGATCATGACCTGTCTACCTGATCAGGGTAGGCTCCTGGGGTGAACAAGTCCGCTTTCCGCGTGGTGATCGCCGAAGACGAGGCGCTGATCCGGCTTGACCTCAAGGAGATGCTCGAAGAAGAGGGCTATGAGGTGGCCGGCGAGGCGGGCGACGGCGAGACCGCGGTCAAGCTCGCGCTGAGCCTGCGTCCCGACCTGGTGATCCTCGACGTCAAGATGCCGGTGCTGGACGGGCTGTCGGCCGCCGAGCAGATCGCCGCGGAGCGGGTGGCCCCGGTGGTCATCTTGACCGCGTTCTCACAGCGCGAGCTGGTGGACCGGGCCCGGGACGCCGGCGCGATGGCCTACCTGGTCAAGCCGTTCACCAAGGCGGACCTCGTGCCGGCCATCGAGATGGCGGTCAGCCGCTTCACCGAGCTCCGTGCGCTGGAGTCCGAGGTGGGCACGCTGCGCGACCGGCTGGAGGTCCGCAAGCTGCTCGACCGGGCCAAGGGCCTGCTGCAGTCCGAGCACGGCCTCACCGAGGCCGCGGCGTTCCGCTGGATCCAGAAGACGTCGATGGACCGCAGGATCAGCATGCGCGAGGTCGCCCAGGCGGTCCTGGACCGGACGATCACGGCCGAGACCAGCGCCGCGGCCGAGCCGGCCGCCGAGTAGCCGTCAGGGGGCGACGACCAGGGGAACCGGCGAGTGGCGGGCCAGGCTGACGGCGACCGAGCCCACCAGGCGGTGCACGGCGTGCGACGAGCTGCCGACCACGATCACCACGGTGTCGTCCGGATGAGCGGCGCGGATGTCGTTGCTGACCGCGATCAGCTCCTCCGCGATCAGGCCCTGGCGCCGCTCGAAGTCCCACGCCTCGCCGTCGCCCAGCTGCTCGCCGGCCGACGTGCGGAGCTCCCGCTCGATCTCGTCGAAGCTGGCTTCCATCTCGACCAGCGCGCCGGGTGACAGCATGTCCAGGCTGGGCATATGCGCGACATATACGACGGTGATGCGGCCGGTCCGGCCGTGCCGCAGGCGGACCGCGGCGTCGAGCGCCCGGCCGGCCGGGGCGGATCCGTCGTACCCGACGACGAGGTGCAGATCGGGTGGAGTGTCAGTGTCTGGGCTCACGATGATCAAGAGTAGCGGGAGCCGCGGGCCGGGAGGCAGGAACTTGGGAGCCCGGGGGCCTTTGGCGCCATGTCGGCCTTCCCCGGGCCGGCACGTTCTCTACTCGGCTACCCCGGGCTCCCCGTAAACCGTAGCGAGGCGTTGCCATGCGGCGCAAAGAGGTGAAGAAACTGCGGCCGGTATGCGGCAAACATCCGCGTCATCCGGCGCTCGGCGGGGCTCATCCGGTGCCCGGCGGGGCTCATCCGGTGCCCGGCGGCGCCTCGGCGGGCCGGTCACGGAACAGGCAGGTCAGTCTCGCGGTGCAGATCCGGCGGCCGGACTCGTGCGTGATGACCACCTCGTAGGTCGCCAGCGTCCGGCCGCCGTGCAGCCGCGTGGCAACACCGGTCACGATCCCGTCCGTGGCGCCGCTGTGATGCGACGCGTTGATCTCGATCCCCATCGTCAGCCGGTCCATGCCAGCGTGCAGGGCCGCGCCGACCGAGCCGAGCGTCTCGGCGAGCACGCAGGAGGCGCCGCCGTGCAGCAGGCCGTAAGGCTGGGTGTTGCCCGCGACGGGCATCGTCCCCACCACGCGCTCGGCGGAGGCCTCGGTGATCTCGATGCCCATCCGCTCGACGAGCGTGTCGCGCCCTTGCCTGCGCACGCTGTCGATCAGCTCCTGATCCACCCGGACCTCCAGTCGTAACCAGCCGGACCAGCCTAGAAGCCTGGCACCCCCGGCCGTGACCGGCCCACACCCGGACCGGCCGCCACATAGAATTTCCCACGTGGCGACCAAGGAAGCACAGCAGGCATCGACCGGGAAAACAGGCAAGGACCAGCGGGATCTGCTGCTGCTCCTGGACGGGCACTCGCTCGCGTACCGGGCCTTCTTCGCGTTGCCTGCCGAAAACTTCTCCACCACGACCGGCCAGCCGACCAACGCCGTCTACGGGTTCACGGCGATGCTGATCAACGTGCTGCGCGACGAGCGGCCCACGCACGTCGCGGTGGCCTTCGACCGCGGCGAGCCGACGTTCCGGCACGAGCAGTACGTGGAGTACAAGGCGAACCGGCGCGAGACGCCCGCGGATTTCCGCAGCCAGCTGAGCCTCATCTTCGAGGTGCTCGACGTGCTGGGCGTCCGCCGGCTGTCCAAGGCCGGCTTCGAGGCCGACGACGTCATCGCCACGCTGGCCACGCAGGCGGCCGCCGACGGCATGGACGTGCTGATCGTCACCGGCGACCGGGACGCGCTGCAGCTGGTCACCAACCAGGTGACGGTGCTGATGACCAGGCGCGGGATCAGCGACATGACGCGGTTCACACCGGACTCCGTTCGGGAAAAATACGGGCTGACGCCGGCCCAGTACCCAGACTTCGCGGCGGTACGGGGAGATCCCAGCGACAACCTGCCGAATATCCCTGGCGTCGGCGAGAAGACGGCGACCAAGTGGATCGCGGACTTCGGGTCGCTGGGCGAACTGGTCGACCGTGTCGACGAGGTCAAGGGGAAGGCCGGCGACGCGCTGCGCGAGAACCTGGGCAACGTGCTGCGCAACCGTCAGCTCACCGAGCTGGCCCGCGACGTGCCGCTTGAGTCAGGGCCCGTCGATCTGCTGCCCGTGCCGTGGGATCGCAACGCGATTCATCAGCTCTTTGACACCCTGCAGTTCCGTGTCCTCCGCGAGCGGCTCATCGAGACTCTTCCTAACGGTATCGGGGCGGCAGCCGCAGCTGCGGAGGCCGGTCCCGCCGACGCGCAGGACGGATTCGACATCTCGGTCGCGACGCCTGGCCCCGACGAGGTGGCGGGCTGGCTCGCCGCGCACGCCGCGGGCTCGCAGCGGTCCGGGCTGGCGGCGACCGGCAGCTGGGGCCGCGGCACCGGAACGCTGACCGGCCTGGCGATCGCCGCTGCGGACGGCGAGTGCGCGTACTTCGACCCGGCGGACCTGGGCGAGCCGGACGAGCAGGCGCTGGCCGCCTGGCTGGCCGACCCGGCCAGGCCCAAGGCGCTGCATGACGCCAAGGGCCCGATGCACGCGCTGGCCGCGCACGGGTTCGGGCTCGGCGGCCTGACCACCGACACCGCGCTGGCCGCCTACCTCGCGCTGCCCGGCCAGCGCTCGTTCGACCTGGGCGACCTGGTGCTGCGGTACCTGGGCCGGGAGCTGCGCGGCGAAGCCGTCCCCGGCCAGCTCACCCTGGAGGGCGTCGGCGGGACCGAGCCGACCCTGGCCGAGGCGGCCGCGCTGCGCGCCCGGGCGACCGCCGAGCTGGCCGACGCGCTCGACGGCGACCTGGACCAGCGCGGCGCGACGAAGCTGCTGCACGAGGTCGAGCTGCCGCTGGTCCCGGTGCTGGCCGGGATGGAGCGGACCGGGATCGCCGCCGACACCGACCACTTCGCGTCGATGTCGGCGAGCCTGGGCGGCGAGGTCAAGTCGGCCGAGCAGGCCGCCTACGCGGCCGTCGGCCGCGAGTTCAACCTCGGCTCGCCCAAGCAGCTGCAGGAGGTGCTGTTCACCGAGCTGGGGCTGCCCAAGACCAAGCGGATCAAGACCGGGTACACCACCGACTCGGAGGCGCTGACCTGGCTGCTCGCGCAGACCGAGCATCCGGTGCTGGCGCACCTGCTGCGGCACCGTGACGTCGCGCGGCTGAAGAGCGTGGTGGACTCGCTGATCCCGATGGCGGGCGAGGACGGCCGGATTCACACCACGTACAACCAGATGATCGCGGCCACCGGGCGGCTGTCCTCGGTCGACCCGAACCTGCAGAACATCCCGATCCGCACCGAGGAGGGGCGCAAGATCCGGCTGGGCTTCATCGTCGGCAGCGGGTACGACTGCCTGCTGACCGCCGACTACAGCCAGATCGAGCTGCGCATCATGGCGCACCTGTCCGGTGACCCGGCGCTGGCCGCCGCGTTCGGCTCCGGCCACGACTTCCACGCCGCCACCGCGTCCCGGGTGTTCGGCGTGGACGCCGCCGAGGTGACCGTCGAGCAGCGCAGCAAGATCAAGGCGATGAACTACGGGCTGGCCTACGGGCTGTCCGCCTACGGGCTGTCGCAGCAGCTGCGGATCACCCCGGACGAGGCGCGCGGCCTGATGGAGGAGTACTTCGAGCAGTTCGGCGGCATTCGCGATTACCTGGCCGAGGTGGTCGCGCAGGCCCGGATGGACGGGTACACCGAGACGATTCTCGGCCGCCGCCGCTACCTGCCCGACCTGTCCTCGGACAACCGGCAGCGCCGCGAGATGGCCGAGCGGATGGCGCTGAACGCGCCCATCCAGGGGTCGGCGGCCGACATCATCAAGGTCGCCATGCTGGCGGTAGACGCCCGGCTGCGGTCCGGCGGGCTCGGCTCGCGGATGCTGCTCCAGGTGCACGACGAGCTGATCTTCGAGGTCGCGCCGGGCGAACGGGACGCGCTGGCCGCGCTGGTCTGCGAGGCCATGGGCGGCGCGTTCGAGATGACGATCCCGCTCGAGGTTTCGCTCGGCACGGGGGCGAGCTGGGCTGCGGCCGGGCACTAAACTGGCCCAGATTTGCCGGTCGCGGGGGGCTAGCCCGATTGACCCTCTGGCCTCGCTCTCATATGCTGATCGCTGCGCTGTGTCCTCTGCGTCCGTCGCGTCGGCTAAATCCCATCGGCGGTCACCGGGCAGGTCCCGGCCGGTTTTACCGGTCATGGCCGTCCAGAAACCCTGGCTTCGCAAGGCTTGAGCCTTCGCGTGGCGGACGCCTGGTTCGCAAGCGCTCCAACTGAACCCTGTCCGCATTCGGAGCCGGCCCACACATGACGAGCAGCACAGAAGCAACCTCGACCCCTAAGGTAGCGGTCAACGACATCGGGTCTGAGGAAGCTTTCCTCGCCGCGATCGACGAGACCATCAAGTACTTCAATGACGGCGACATCGTCGAAGGCACGGTCGTCAAGGTAGACCGGGACGAGGTCTTGCTCGACATCGGCTACAAGACCGAAGGCGTGATCCCGTCCCGCGAGCTGTCGATCAAGCATGACGTCGATCCCAACGACGTGGTCAAGAACGGCGAGCACATCGAGGCCCTGGTCCTGCAGAAGGAGGACAAGGAGGGCCGGCTGATCCTGTCCAAGAAGCGCGCGCAGTACGAGCGCGCCTGGGGCACGATCGAGAAGATCAAGGACGAGGACGGCGTGGTCACCGGCACGGTGATCGAGGTGGTCAAGGGCGGCCTGATCCTGGACATCGGGCTGCGCGGCTTCCTGCCGGCGTCGCTGGTGGAGATGCGCCGGGTGCGCGACCTGCAGCCGTACGTCGGCAAGGAGATCGAAGCCAAGATCATCGAACTGGACAAGAACCGCAACAACGTGGTGCTGTCGCGGCGGGCGTGGCTGGAGCAGACCCAGTCCGAGGTGCGGCACAACTTCCTGAACACGCTGCAGAAGGGCCAGATCCGCAAGGGCCAGGTGTCCTCGATCGTCAACTTCGGCGCGTTCGTGGACCTGGGCGGGGTGGACGGCCTGGTGCACGTGTCCGAGCTGTCCTGGAAGCACATCGACCACCCCGGCGAGGTCGTCGAGGTCGGCCAGGAGGTCACGGTCGAGGTGCTGGACGTGGACATGGACCGCGAGCGGGTCTCGCTGTCGCTGAAG
>DASXZD010000051.1:0-12915 GCA_036502085.1 Streptosporangiaceae bacterium | reverse complement strand
CTCGGCCGCGGCCGGGACGGATTACACCGCGACCAGCGGGACGCTGGTCTTCCCGCCGGGGGAGACCGCGCAGAACATCACCGTGCCGATCCTGGACCGGTCCGGTTCGGCCAGGGCCCGCAGCTTCTCGGTGACCCTCGGCGCCCCGGCCCACGCCACGGTGACCGACGGCACCGGCATCGTGACCATCGGCGCCAGCGGCGCCGCGCACGTCACCGCGCCGAAGATCTCGGCGTCGCCCAACGTCACGGTCAGCACCGGTGACGGCTATGTTGACCTGCCGGTGACGCTCAGCGCCCCCGGCGTCAGCGTGGTGACGGTGAACTACACCACCGCCAACGGCACGACATCGTCGAACACGTTCTGCTCGGGCACCGGCTTCGGCTACGTCGGCCAGCAGGGCGTGCTGACCTTCCCGCCGGGCGTCACCACGGTGACCGTGCGGGTGCCGCTGCTGAGCTGCGGGCAGACGGTGAAGGGAACGTTCTCCCTGAACCTATCCGGTAACAGCTCCGACTCCACTATCGCCCGCGCCCAGGCCGTCATCACGGTGCTGCCGAAGGCCACCCATCCGGGAGCGCCCAAGATGGTCACGGCCGTGGCCGGGAACGGCTCGGCGACGGTGAGCTTCACCGCCCCGGCCTCCGACGGCGGCAGCGCGATCAACTCCTACACGGTGACGGCCAGCCCGGGGGGCGCGACGGCCACCGGGATCTCGTCACCTATCACCGTCACCGGCCTCACCAGCGGCACCGCCTACACGTTCACGGTGACGGCCACCAACGCCCACGGCACGGGACCAGCGTCCCTGCCTTCCAACTCGGTCACGCCGTCTTAACCTGAGGGCCAGCACCCCGGACCGGACCTGACCGAAGGGCCCGGTCCGGGGGCGCGGCTAATCCAGGGAGTTATGCCGAAGCCTTCGCCACCTTGTCGGCCAGGTGCGAGGGCAGCGGCTCGTGCCGCAGGTAGCTGCGGCTGAACGAGCCGGTGCCGTGCGACATCGACCGCAGGTCGATCGCGTACCGCAGCAGTTCCAGCTCGGGGATCTCGGCCTTGACCATCGTGCGGCCGCTGCCCACCGGCTCGGTGCCGATCACCCGGCCGCGCCGGGACGACAGGTCGGACATGATGCCGCCGACGTAGTCGTCGGCGACCAGCACCGACACCTCGTCCACCGGCTCGAGCAGCAGCACCTTGGCCTTCTCCGCGGCGTCCCGCAGCGCGGCCCGGCCGGCCTTCTGGAAGGCCATGTCGGAGGAGTCCACCGAGTGCGCCTTGCCGTCGAACAGCGTCACCCTGATGTCTTCGAGCGGGTAGCCGGCCAGCACGCCCTGCTCCATCTGGGCCCGCACGCCCTTCTCCACCGAGGGGATGAACTGCCGCGGCACGACACCGCCGACGATCTTGTCAACGAACTCCAGGCCGGAACCCGACGGCAGCGGCTCCACCTCGATGTGGCAGATGCCGAACTCGCCGTGCCCGCCGCTCTGCTTGACATTGCGGCCGAGCCCGGCGGCCTTGCCCGCCACCGTCTCGCGCAGCGGCACCCGCACATCGACGGTCTCCACCGCGACGCCGTAGCGGGAAGACAGCCGGTCCAGCATGAGGTCGGCGTGCGCCTCGCCCATGCACCACAGCACGAGCTGGTGGGTTTCGGAGTTCATCTCCATCCGCAGCGTCGGGTCCTCGGCCACTAGCCGGCCCAGCGCCTGCGACAGCTTGTCCTCGTCCGCCTTGGACTTCGCAGTGATCGCTACCGGCAGCAGCGGCTCGGGCACCGACCATGCCTGCATGAGCAGCGGGCGGGCGGGGTCGGACAGCGTGTCGCCCGCTTCGGCCGTGCCGAGCTTGGCCACCGCGCAGATGTCGCCGGCGACGCACAGCGTGGCCGGGCGCTGCTGCTTGCCGAGCGGCGTGGACAGGCCGCCGACACGCTCGTCGTTATCGTGGTCGGCGTGGCCGCGGTCGGCCATGCCGTGGCCGGACACGTGCACGCTGGCGTCCGGGCGCAGCGTGCCGGAGAACACCCGGACCAGGCTGACCCGGCCGACGTACGGGTCGGAGACGGTCTTGACCACCTCGGCGAGCAGCGGGCCCTTCGGATCGCAGGACAGGCCGCTGACCGCCTTGCCGTCCAGCGTGGTGACGGCGGGCAGCGGGTGCTCGCTGGGGGAGGGGAAGGCCTGGGTGATGATCTCCAGTAGCTCCGGCAGGCCGATGCCGCGGACCGCCGCGGTCGTCAGCACCGGGAAGAAGCTGCCCAGCGCGACCGCCTTCTCCAGGTCCTCGATGAGCACCTTCGGGTCGATCTCCTCGCCGGACAGGTACCTGTCCATGAGAGTCTCGTCTTCGCTCTCCTGGATGATCCCCTCGATCAGCGAACTTCGGAGTTCTTCCATCCGGTCCGCGTACGAAGGATCGGGATCACGCTCGGACCGTTCGGAAGCCGAATAGTCGTAAAATCGCTGCGAGAGCAACCCGATAAGACCGCGGGTCCCGCCGTCCTCGCCGCCGACGGGCAGGTACAGCGGCGCGACCGAGTCGCCGAACGCCTCCCGGCAGGCGGCCAGCGCCTCGTCGAAGTTGCCGCGCTGGTGGTCGATCTTGGTGATTACCACAGCGCGGGGCATCCCGACGCTCGCGCATTCGTCCCAGAGCATCCGGGTCAGCCCGTCCACGCCATCGGCGGCAGAGACCGCGAACAGCGCGGCGTCCGCGGCCCGCAGGCCGGCCCGCAGGTCGCCGGTGAAGTCGGCGTAGCCCGGCGTGTCGAGCAGGTTTACCTTGATCCCCGCATGCACGAGCGGGGCGAGCACGAGGTTGACCGAGCGCTGCTGCCTGACCTCTACCTCGTCGTAGTCGCTGACCGTGCTGCCGTCTTCCACCCGGCCGGCCCGCGGGATCGTGCCGGTGTGGGCCAGCAGCGCCTCCACGAGAGTTGTCTTGCCCGCACCCGAATGGCCGACCAGCGCGACGTTCCGCACGTCGCCCGGGTCCGTCTGACCTGCTTGCTGGCCGGCCGCCTGTGAGCCGCCCGCGGCTCCCACGCCCGTCTTATCCGCCACTGGCGTCGCCTCCTGTTAATAAACAAGTTCCCTGCACGACCACCTTTTACCTGTCGGCCGCCGGCCACAACCCCTAGACCCTAATCGCGGGCCGCCGGCCTGGGTCGCAGCCGCAGGCCGTGGCCGGGGCCCTGCCTGCCCGCCAGTAAGATCGGACGGCCATGCTGAATGTGCTGCGACCCGTGCTGGACCGGGTGATGATCCCGGCCGGGCGGGCGCTTGCCCGCACCCCCCTGACGCCGAACGTGCTGACGCTGATCGGCACGCTCGGCGTGTCGGCCGGCGCGCTGTCGCTGTTCCCGGCGGGCGAACTGTTCGCCGGCGCGATGGTCTGCTGGTTCTTCGTGACCGCCGACATGCTGGACGGCACGCTGGCGCGGATCAAGGGGACCAGCGGCCCGTGGGGCGCGTTCCTCGACTCCACCCTGGACCGGATAGCGGACGCGTCGGTGTTCGGCGGGCTGGCGCTGTGGTTCATGTTCGGCGGGCACAGCAGGCTGATGGCCGGGGTGACGCTGTACTGCCTGGTCTCGGGGACCCTGGTGTCTTACGCCAAGGCGCGCGCCGAGGGCCTGGGCTACCGTTGCGACGTCGGGATCGCCGAGCGCACCGAGCGGCTGCTCATCGCGCTCGTCGCGGCCGGCCTGTCCGGCCTGGGCGTGCGCTACGTGCTGGTCATCGGGCTGTGGGCGCTGGCCGTGCTGAGCACCGTGACGTTCGGGCAGCGGGTGCTCGCGGTGCGGCGGACGATCTCGGCGGGACAGGCCGCCGAAGCGAGCGGCGAGGCGTCCGAGGAGGGCGGGGAAGCGTAATGCCGACGATGACCGAGCGGCTGAGCAGCCTGGCCTACGGCCTGGGCTGGAAGCTGGTGTGCCGGGCGCCCGAGCCATGGGCGCACGGCGCGTTCATGTTCGCCGCTGACATCGCCTGGCGCCGGCAGGGCCCGGGGGTGCAGGTCATGGAGGGAAACCTGCTGCGGATCCTCGGCCCTGACGCCGACGGCAAGCAGTTGCGGGCGCTGTCCCGCGAGTCGCTGCGCTCCTACGCCCGGTACTGGCTCGAGGTGTTCAGGCTGCCGGTGATCAGCCGCGAGCGGATCCTCGAGGACATGCGGTGCACCGGCGAGGAGCAGGCCGCGTTCGCGAACCTGGCGGCCGGCCGTGGGGTGATCTTCGCGCTGCCGCACATGGGCAACTGGGAGCACGCCGGCGCCTGGATCGTGGCTCGCGGCGCGGAGAACTTCACCACGGTCGCCGAGCGGCTCAAGCCGGAGTCGGTGTACGAGAAGTTCGTGGCCTTCCGGGAGAGCCTGGGCATGGAGGTGCTGCCCGCGACCGGCGGGGTCAGCCGGTTCGGCGTGCTGGCCCAGCGGCTGCGGGCCGGCCGCCTGGTCTGCCTGCTCGCCGACCGGGACATCACCGGGGCCGGCATCGAGGTGGACTTCTTCGGCGAGAAGGCCAGGATGATGGGCGGGCCCGCCGCGCTGGCCGTGCAGACCGGGGCCGCGCTGATGCCTGTCACACTGTGGTATGAGGACGTGTGCTGGGGAGCTCACATCTACGAGGAGATTCCCGTGCCGGTCGAGGGGACAAGGCAGGAAAAGATAGCGGCGCTGACCCAGCAGCTCGCCGCCGTGTTCGAGGCTGCGATCAGGGCGCACCCGCAGGACTGGCACATGCTGCAGCGGGTCTTCACCAGCGACCTCGACCCGGAGAGGCTCGCTGCTTCAGTCGCCCGCGGGGGAGATGGATGAGGGTCGGCATTGTCTGCCCGTACACCTGGAACGTGCCGGGGGGCGTGCAGCAGCACATCAGGGACCTCGCGGAGGCCCTGATCGACCGGGGCGACCAGGTGTCGGTGATCTCGGCCGCGGACGAGGATGCCCCGCTGCCCGGCTACGTGGTGCCGGCCGGCCGGGCGGTGCCCGTCCCGTACAACGGCTCGGTGGCCAGGCTGTCGTTCGGCTTCGTGTCGGCCAGCCGGGTCCGCCGCTGGGTCAGGGACGGCGACTTTGACGTGCTGCACGTGCACGAGCCCGCGGCGCCCAGCCTGTCGCTGCTGGCCTGCTGGGTGGCCACCGGGCCGATCGTCGCGACCTTCCACACCGCTAATCCCCGCTCCCGGGTGATGCACGCCGCCGAGCCCCTGCTGCAATCGGCCCTGGAGAAGATCAACGCCAGGATCGCCGTCTCCGAGGCCGCGCGCAGAACGCTGGTCGAGCACCTCGGGGGGGATGCAGTTCTTATTCCGAACGGGGTCGCGGTTCACCGCTACTCGAAGGCCGATCCGCTTCCCGGCTGGCCAGGGCCCGGGGGGACGATCGGCTTCCTCGGCCGGTTCGACGAGCCGCGCAAGGGCCTGGCCGTGCTGCTTGATGCGTTCGAGCTACTCGGCCCGCGGCGACCGGGGCTGCGGCTGCTGATCGCCGGGCGCGGCGACGCCGACGAGGTGCGGGATAAGCTGCCGGCCGGGCTGCGCGAGCGGGTGGAACTGCTCGGCATGGTCAGCGAGGAGGACAAGTCGCGCGTGCTGCACTCGGTCGACGTCTTCTGCGCGCCGAATACCGGCGGCGAGAGCTTCGGGATCGTGCTCGCCGAGGCGATGGCAGCGGGCGCGCCGATCGTCGCGAGCAACATCGAGGCGTTCCGCCGGGTGCTGCGCGGCGGCCAGTCCGGCGAGCTGTTCGAGACGGGCGACCCGGCCGCGCTGGCGGCGGCGGCCGAGCGGCTGCTGGACGACCCGCAGCGGCGGGCCGACCTGTCCGCGGCCGCCTCCGAGGCGGTGCAGGCCTACGACTGGCCGGTGGTGGCCAGGGACGTGGTGGCCGTGTACGAGGCCGTGGTCTCCGCGGCCGGCCACGTCAAGGTCGCCGCGGTCGCCGCGCGAGGCTTGTGACCCGTGGAGCGACGCGACTTCTGAATGGGACACTGCGATGCTGCTTGACGTCTTCCTGGCGATTGCGGTCGCCACGTTCCTTGTCGTCTACCTGTCCTGGCGGGCCGGACGGCTGGACCGGCTGCACGCCAGGGTCGAGGCGGCCCGTGCCGCCCTGGAGGCTGCGCTGCTGCGGCGCAACTGCGTGGCGGCCGAGCTGGCCTCGTCCGGTCTGCTCGACCCCGCGACCAGCGTGCTGCTGGCCGGCGCCGCGCACGACGCACGAGCCGGCAGCAGGCAGCGCGAGCTGGCCGAGAGCGACCTGTCCCGCGCGCTGCGCGCCGCGTTCGGCCAGCCGGACTTTCGCGCCTTGCTTAGTCACGCGGACGGGGCCGAGGAACTGCTCACCGAGCTGGAGACCGCGGCGCACCAGGTCTTCCTGGCCAGGAAGTTCTACAACGACGCGGTCGCGGCGACGATCTCGGCGCGGCGCCGGCCGCTGGCCAGGACGCTGCGGCTGGCCGGCCGTGCGCCGGCGCCGGAGTTCTTCGAGATCGACGACTCGCTCGTCGTCGGGACCGCCGAAGACGGCGCTGACATGCGGCGGCTGGCTAGCTGATTTGGGGGTGTTCAACCTATAAGCCCCATATGCGAAGCTTGATGGGTGCCGGGCTGGTGTTCACCGGTGGACACCAGCCCGGCACCCCTGCTCTGGCTCTTCGCCCGGCTTCTCGCCTGGCTCGTCGGCTGGCTCCTGGCCTGGCTTCGGCTGATGGCCGGTGACATCGGGCATTCCGCGGTCGCAACTACCATGTGAGAAGCAGCCACAAGTGATCAAGTGAGGTTCAGCCGTGTCCGTCAGTACTTCCGTGCAGACTCCCTCCGACCCCTCGGGCACCTCCGCCCCCCAGACCGGGACGGCCCGCGTCAAGCGAGGCATGGCCGAGATGCTCAAGGGCGGCGTGATCATGGACGTGGTCACCGCCGACCAGGCCAAGATCGCCGAGGACGCCGGCGCGGTCGCCGTGATGGCGCTGGAACGCGTGCCCGCCGACATCAGGGCGCAGGGCGGCGTGGCGCGGATGAGCGACCCCGACATGATCGGGCAGATCATCGCGGCGGTGTCCATCCCGGTGATGGCCAAGTGCCGGATCGGCCACTTCGTCGAGGCGCAGGTGCTGCAGGCGATCGGGGTGGACTACATCGACGAGTCCGAGGTGCTCACCCCCGCCGACGAGGCGCACCACGTGGACAAGTGGAAGTTCACCGTGCCGTTCGTGTGCGGCTCCACCACGCTGAGCGAGGCGCTGCGCCGGATCGCCGAGGGCGCGGCGATGATCAGGTCCAAGGGCGAGGCGGGCACCGGCAACGTGGTCGAGGCGACCAGGCACATGCGCCAGATGCGGGCCGAGATCGGCAGGCTGGCCGGGCTGCCGTCCGATGAGCTCTACTCGGCGGCCAAGGAGCTGCGCGCGCCGTACGAGCTGGTCGCCGAGGTAGCGGCGGCGGGCCGGCTGCCGGTGGTGCTGTTCACCGCGGGCGGGATCGCCACGCCGGCCGACGCGGCGATGATGATGCAGCTCGGCGCCGAGGGTGTCTTCGTCGGCTCGGGCATCTTCAAGTCGGGCGACCCGGCGGCCAGGGCCGCGGCGATCGTCAAGGCCACCACGTTCTTCGAGGACCCCGACGTGATCGCCAAGGTGTCCCGCGGGCTCGGCGAGCCGATGGTGGGGATCAACCTGGACACGCTGGCGCCGGAGCAGCGCTACGCCGGCCGCGGCTGGTGACGCGCCAGCCCCCCGTGGCCGGCCAGTCTGCGGCCGGGCAGTCTGCGGCCGGCCAGCCCGGCGCGGCCGGGCCGCTGGTCGGCGTGCTCGCGCTGCAGGGCGACGTGGCCGAGCACGTCGCCGCGCTGACCGCGGCCGGCGCCCGGGCGGTGCCGGTGCGCAGGCCGGAGCAGCTCGACGAGATCGGCGGGCTGGTCATCCCCGGCGGGGAGTCCACCACGATCTGGAAGCTGGCGGTGATCTTCGGCCTGATGGAGCCGATCCGCAAGCGGGTCGGGGCCGGCCTGCCGGCGTTCGGCAGCTGCGCCGGGATGATCATGCTGGCGGACAGCCTGGTCGACGCGGCCAGCGGGCAGGAGACGTTCGGCGGGATCGACATGACCGTGCGGCGGAACGCGTTCGGCCGTCAGGTGGACTCGTTCGAGAGCGACATCGAGCTGCGTGGCATCCCCGGGCCGCCGCTGCGGGCGGTCTTCATCCGGGCGCCGTGGGTGGAGCACACCGGGCCCGGCGTCGAGATTCTCGGCACGGACAGCGGTACCGGTAGGATCGTCGCGGTTCGCCAGGGCCCGATTCTTGCCACGGCGTTTCATCCGGAGCTGACGCGGGATGTACGGCTACACCAGCTCTTTGTCGACATTGCGAGGGAACATTCATGAGCGGCCACTCCAAGTGGGCGACCACCAAGCACAAGAAGGCCGTGGTCGACGCCCGTCGCGGGAAGCTGTTCGCCAAGCTGATCAAGAACGTTGAGGTGGCAGCGCGGACCGGCGGCGCCGACCCGCTCGGCAACCCGACGCTGTTCGACGCGATCCAGAAGGCGAAAAAGAGCTCGGTCCCCAACGAGAACATCGACCGCGCGGTCAGCCGCGGCGCCGGCCTGGAGGCGGGCGGGGCCAGCTACGAGTCGATCACCTACGAGGGCTACGCGCCCGGCGGGGTCGCGGTGCTGGTCCACTGCCTGACCGACAACAGGAACCGGGCCGCCTCCGACGTGCGCACCGCGTTGACCCGCAACGGCGGCTCGATGGGCGACCCCGGCTCTGTGTCGTACCTGTTCCATCGCAAGGGCGTGGTCATCGCGGGCAAGACCGGCGACATCACCGAGGACGACGTGGTGGCGGCCGTGCTCGACGCGGGCGCGGAGGAAGTCACCGACCTCGGCGAGTCGTTCGAGGTGGTCAGCGAGCCCACCGACCTGGTGGCGGTGCGCTCCGCGCTGCAGCAGGCCGGGATCGACTACGAGTCCGCTGAGGCCGCCTTCCTGCCGACCATGGAGGTCCCGCTGGACGAGGAGCAGGCGCGCAAGGTGTTCCGGCTGATCGAGGCGATCGAGGACTCCGACGACGTGCAGGACGTCTACGCGAACTATTCGGTCTCCGACGAGGTCATGGAGAAGCTCGGCTGAGTCCGGTGCCTGCTGCTGGCCTGACGATCCGGCCGCTGACCCCAGGCGACGGCCTGGATGAGCTGTTCGACCTGCGCTGCCGCGCGTTCGGGCCGGCGGGGCCCGGCGGGCGCGCCTACTGGCAGGCGGAGAACGAGCCGGTCATCCGCGCCGGGCGGTACCTGGCCGGATACGACGGCTCGCGGCTGGTCGCGGCCGGCCGGTTTCACGACATGACCCAGTGGTGGTGCGGCCGGCCGGTGCCGATGGCCGGCGTGGCCAGCGTGGCGGTGGCGCCGGAAGAGCGCGGCCGCGGCGTGGGCCGCGCGCTGATGACCGGGCTGCTCGAGCTGATCGCGTCCCGCGGCTACCCGCTGTCGGTGCTGTATCCGTACACCCGGCCGATCTACCGGTCGCTGGGCTGGGAGATCGCCGGCACCCAGCACGAGGCGGTGCTCCCGGCGTACGCGCTGCGGCCACTCGCGCTGGCGGGCGTGGGCGGGGCCCGCAGGGTGCGCCGGGCGGGACCGTCCGACGCCGCCGCCGCGATCGCCGCGCTCGGCCAGGTGCACGGCAGCGCGCGCGACTGCGGGCCGAACGTGCGGGACAAGGCGGCCGTCCGGTCGCTGCTCGGCGACGAGGACACCTACGGTTACCTGGCCGACGACGGACTGCTCGCCTACCACTGGCGGGACGGGCACGACGAGATCTTCGTGCAGGTCGCGGCAGCCTCATCGGCGGAGACGACCCGGGCGCTGTGGGGCATCGTGGCCTCGCACTGCTGGGTCGCCGACACCGTGCGGGCCCGGATCGGCCCCGCCGACCCGTTCTGGTGGCTGATCCGCGAGTCCTGCCCCGTGACCGTGGATCGCGACGACTGGATGCTCCGGGTGGTAGATCCCGCTGCGGCGATCGCGGCCCGCGGCTTCCCGGCCGGTGTCGGAGCCGCGGCCTGGCTGGACCTGAGCGATGACATCGGGCCGGGGCATTCCGGCCTTTGGCGGCTGGAGGTGGGCGGCGGCCGCGGCTCGCTGAGCCGGGCCCGCGGAGGCGGGGGCGGCTTGGGCGCCGGCGGTGACAGCGGTAAGGACGCCGGCGGGCCAGGCACCGGCGGGGCGGGTTCCGGCGGGGCGGGTTCCGGCGGGGCGGATTCTGGCGGGGCGGATTCTGGCGGGGTGGACGTCGGCGGTAACAGCGGCGGCGGCGCGGACGTCGGCGGGCCTGCGCTGGCGCTGGGCGCGCGGGGGCTGGCCGCTCTTTACGCCGGGGCTCCGGTCTCGTCGCTGCGCCGCTCAGACCTGGCCGACGGCGGTGACGCGGCCGCCGACGCTCTGCTCGACAGCGCGTTCGCCGCGACGCCGTTCCTGCTCGACCGGTTCTGATGACCGCATCCCCGGCACGTTCCGCTCCCTGGCGCATTTCTGCCGAAACGCCGGGCCCTTCCATGATCATGAAGCCTTTGTCGTGCTATCGCGCGCAAAGGGCTTCGTGATCACTGGCCGGAGTCTCCGCCGGGCCCCGGCCTGGCGGGGTGAACTACTGCGACACGCCGCCAGGGTTCGGGATGCGCCCGGCGGGGGGCTGTAACCTGGCTGCCGAACACATGTTCGTGATCGACGTGCGGGCCGAGATGGCGCGGCGCCCTGCGAGGATCGGATGGTCATTGGTGGACGGGGTGCGGTGAGGCACGGACAGCGCAGCATGCGCGTGCTGGGCGTGGACCCCGGCCTGACCCGGTGCGGGCTCGGCGTGGTGGAGGGACTGCCGGGCAAGCCGCTCGTCATGGTTCAGCAGGGCGTGGCGCGTACCGAGGCCGGCGCCGACATCGCGCTGCGGCTGCTCGCCCTCGAGCAGGAGATAGAGCGCTGGCTCACGGCGCACCGGCCGGATGCGGTGGCGGTGGAGCGGGTGTTCAGCCAGCACAACGTGCGCACCGTGATGGGCACGGCCCAGGCCGGCGCGGTGGCCATCGTCTGCGCGGCGCGGCGCGGTCTGCCGGTGGCGACCTACACGCCGAGCGAGGTCAAGGCCGCGGTGACCGGCAGCGGACGGGCGGACAAGGCCCAGATGATCATTATGGTGACCCGGTTGCTCAAGATGGCCGAAGCGCCGCGGCCGGCCGACGCGGCCGACGCGCTCGGCCTGGCCATCTGCCACGTCTGGCGCGGCGCCGCCCGGCTCAGGATCGCCGCCGCAGTGGCGGCTTCTGGAGGTGTCACGTGATCGCCCATCTGGACGGGACTGTCCGCGCTCTCGCGCCGGACAGCGCCGTCATCGAAGTCGGCGGCGTCGGGTTGCTGGTGATGTGCACGCCCGGCACCATCGCCGGGCTGCGCCTCGGCGACCGGGCGAAGGTCGCCACCTCGCTCACGGTGCGGGAGGACTCGCTCACCCTCTACGGGTTCGCCACCGAGGATGAGCGGAACGTCTTCGAGCTGCTGCAGACGGCGAGCGGCGTCGGGCCCCGGCTGGCGCTGGCCATGCTGGCCGTGCACGCGCCCGATGTGCTGCGCCGCGCGGTCGCGAGCGAGGACGTGACCACGCTGACCCGGGTGCCGGGGATCGGGAAGAAGGGCGCGGAGCGGATCATCCTTGAGCTGAGAGACAGGCTTGGCGCGGCGGGGGAGAACAGTGGCGCCGCGCCAGGCCCCCTGTCCAGCGCGGTCGCGGCCTGGCGCGATCAGGTACGCGCCGGCCTGATCAACCTCGGCTGGGCGGCCCGTGACGCCGAGCTGGCGATCGCGGCGGTCGAGCCCGAGCTCGCGGCTGACGGCGGGCAGGTGGATGTGGCCATCGCCCTGCGCGCCGCGCTGAAACGGCTGAGCAGGTCGTGACCGGGCCGGACCCCGCCGCCCCGCTGACCGGCGCCTCGGTCGGCGGTGCGGCCAGTGGCTCGGGCGAGGACGAGCGGATCGTTTCCCCGCTGGCCGACGCCGACGACTGGGCGATGGAGAGCGCGCTGCGGCCCAAGCGCCTGGCGGAGTTCGTCGGCCAGGCACGGGTCAGGGAGCAGCTCTCGCTGGTGCTGGAGAGCGCGCTGCGCCGGGGCAGGCCGCCGGACCATGTGCTGCTCTGCGGTCCGCCTGGACTCGGCAAGACCACCATCGCCATGATCATCGCGGCCGAGCTCGGCTCTCCGCTGCGGATCACCAGCGGCCCGGCCATCGAGCGGGCGGGCGACCTGGCCGCGGTGCTGTCCACCCTCAGCGAGGGCGAGGTGGTGTTCATCGACGAGATCCACCGCCTGGCCCGGCCGGCCGAGGAGATGCTCTACCTGGCCATGGAGGACTTCCGGGTCGACGTGGTGGTCGGCAAGGGTCCGGGCGCGACCGCGATCCCGCTGGACATCGCCCCGTTCACCCTGGTCGGCGCCACCACCAGGGCCGGGCTGCTGCCGGCCCCGCTGCGCGACCGCTTCGGCTTCACCGCCTACCTCGACTTCTACGACGCCGCCGAGCTTGAGATCATCGTGCGCAGGTCGGCCGGGCTGCTCGGCGCCAGGCTGCGCGATGACGGCGCCGCCGAGATAGCAGGCCGCTCCCGGGGCACCCCGCGGATCGCCAACCGGCTGCTGCGCCGGGTCCGCGACTACGCTGAGGTGCGGGCGGACGGAGTGATCACCATCGATATCGCCCGCACGGCGCTGGAACTGTACGAGGTGGACGAGCAGGGTCTTGACCGGCTGGACCGGGCCGTGCTCGACGCGCTGATCCGCAGGTTCGGCGGCGGCCCGGTCGGGCTGTCCACGCTGGCCGTCGCGGTGGGCGAGGAGATGGAGACCGTCGAGGTGGTGGCCGAA
>DASXZD010000050.1:0-20417 GCA_036502085.1 Streptosporangiaceae bacterium | reverse complement strand
TGGTCGAATTCGGGGCCGGCCACCCAGTCCAGGACGATCTCGTCGATGTCCGGCAGCTCGGTCGCGCAGAAGTCGTGATACCGCGCCGAGTCGAAGTACGCGTCGGCGAGGCCCCGGTACCCCTCCAGCTTCTCCGCGTAGGACGCGTCCGGGTCGTCGCCGATCTCGAAGAACCGGTCGGTCGCCAGGTCCAGCCGGGGCCTGCGGTCCGTCGCCAGCGCGAAGATGCACCACTTGACCAGCGCCTTCATCGCCCAGGGGAAGTAGTAGTGCAGGCTGGTCAGCGCCACGTCCGGGCAGGCGTTGGCGTAGTCGATGGGGTAGA
Organism: Streptosporangiaceae bacterium; assembly: GCA_036502085.1. Taxonomy (GTDB): domain Bacteria; phylum Actinomycetota; class Actinomycetes; order Streptosporangiales; family Streptosporangiaceae; genus PALSA-505. The sequence continues at coordinate 20,092 of DASXZD010000050.1, read as the reverse complement.
CCTCGCCGCCTTTGACCAGCGTCTCGCACGAGTTGAACTCCCAGCGGAAGAAGCTGTTGACCAGCCGCCCGATCGTCACCACCTCGGCACCGGCCTGCGGCGACAGGAAGTCATGGTCGACCGCGTAGCGCAGGTGCATCGGCTGTTCCGGCTGGAAGCGCATGACCATCGTCTCGGCGCCGATGGACAGCGACCGGGCGAAGACGTCGTAGTCGATGGCCTTCTGCAGGTGCATGAGCATCTCGCCGCTGTCGTCGTAGGCGGCGTGCAGCTCGGCCGGGTTGCGGATCCGGGAGACGCCCCGCCAGGCGCCGCCGTCGTAGGGCTTCATGAACAGCGGATAGCCGATCCGCTCGGCGATCGCGTCCAGGTCGAACGGCTGGTTGTACCGCGCGGCGGTATAGGCGTAGCGGGCATTGTCGAGCGGGTTCTTGTACGGCACGAGCACCGTTTCCGGCACCTTGAGGCCCAGCCGCATCATCGCGCAGTAGGCGGCGTGCTTCTCCATCGACTGGAACGTGAACGGGCTGTTCAGCAGGTACACGCCGTCCATCAGCGCGATCTTCTTCAGCCATTCGCGCGGGTGGTAGTACCAGTACGCGAGCCGGTCGATAACCAGGTCGTAACGGGGGCGGTCGCGCAGGCTGAACGGCTCGATGGTGATCCGCTCGCACCCGAAGGCGTGCCGGCTGCCGCCGGTGCCGTTGACCGGGCCGAGCCTGCGCACGAGTTCCTCGAACGCCTTCGGCCAGTCCTCCTCGGTGCCGAGCAGCAGCCCGATCAGGTGCCTGGTGTCGGCCAATGGATGCTCCCGTCGTCAGCAGAATCGCGGCATGTGGTGGGCCAGCTGGACGCGCCAGGATGGCCAGTCGTGCGGCACGTCATGGCCCCACAGGTCAAGCTCGTGCCTGATGCCCTGGCCGGCCAGCAGCCCGGCGAAGTGCTTGGTGCTCTGCAGTGACCCGGTGGTGTCTTCCCACTGGCCCTGCCCGCACACCAGCAGCAGGCTGATCCGGCCGCGCAGCCAGTCAAGGTGATCGCCGCGCAGGTGCCCGACGTAGTCAAACGGATTGTTGAAGTAGGCCGCACTGCCCCGCTCACCCCACGCCTGCCACGATGAGGGATCGTAATTGCCGGAGAAGCACATCGCCAGCGGGAAGAGATCGGCGCGCTTGAGCGCGAAGTTGGCCGCGTGGAAGGCGCCCATGCTGCAGCCGAGCGTCGTCACCTCGACCGGGCCGCCGCAGTCGCGGTGGATCCACGGCACGACATCGCTGACGATCCACGACTCGTAGCGGCTGTGCTGGCGGGCCCGCTCCTCCAGCGGGAGGCCGGTGTCGGACCAGGACGCCGCGTCGTAGCTGTCCACGCAGTAGATCTTGAGCCGGCCTGCCTCGACCAGGCCGGCCACCGCGCCGACCATGCCGTTGCTCTCGAAGTCCCACGCCCGGCCCCGCTCGGACGGGAACACCAGCACCGGCCGCCCCCAGTGGCCGTAGCGGACGACGGTGCCGGTGGCGCCGAGTGCGTCCGACCACAGCTCGGCCACCTCACGGTTCACGGGTCCGCCTGCCGGCTGACCGGCGGCTTAGGCGAAGACCCGCTGCCCCCTGGAGCCTCTCCCGTTACACCGATCATTCGCACATGGTGCCTGCTTCGGGCGCCCCGCGGCAATGGCCCGAAGGGTCCGGCGACGAGTGATCGTCTGACAGCTCCCCGTTCGGAATCATTCTTTTTATCCTGTTGGCGGCCTGCTGGCATCAGCCGTGACAGCGTGCGAATGTGTATGGAAGGTGCCGGAGGGTACCTGAACTGCCCAATCTCGTTGAGCGGTGGCGGTATGGGTCGTGACATTCAGGCGATCAAGTTCACTGGCGAGGACCGGCGCAAGTACCGGGAGAAGGTCCGGCGCTCGCTCGATGTCTTTGCCCGGATGCTGCGCGAGCAGTGGTTCGAGGCGAACCCGGCGCAGGTAGGCCAGGAGATCGAGCTGAACCTGGTCGACTCCCGCGGGGTGCCGTCCATGCGCAACGCCGACGTGCTCGACGCGATCGCGGACCCTGCCTGGGGGACCGAGGTCGGGCAGTTCAACCTGGAGATCAACGTGCCGCCGCGGCGGCTCGACGGCGACGCGCTCGCCGACCTGGAGCAGGAAGTCCGCGCCGACCTCAACGCCGGGGACACCAAGGCACGCAGCACCGATACCCGGCTGGTCATGGTCGGCATCCTGCCCACGCTGCGCAAGCAGGACGTGCACGAGGGGACGCTGTCGGCCAATGACCGCTTCCGGGTGCTCAACGAGCAGATCTTCGCGGCGCGCGGCGAGGACATGCGGATCGCGATCGACGGGGCCGAGCAGCTGCTCGCGCACACCGACAGCATCACCCCCGAGGCGGCCTGCACGAGCGTGCAGTTGCACCTGCAGGTCAGCCCGGACAGCTTCGCGAACTACTGGAACGCCGCCCAGGCCATCTCGGGCGTGCAGGTCGCCCTGGGCGCCAACTCCCCGTTCCTGTTCGGCAGGCAGCTGTGGCACGAGACCAGGATCACGCTGTTCGAGCAGGCCACCGACACCCGGCCGGACGAGCTGAAGCACCAGGGGGTGCGGCCCAGGGTATGGTTCGGCGAGAACTGGATCACGTCGGTGTTCGACCTGTTCGAGGAGAACATCCGGTTCTTCCCGGCGCTGCTGCCGATCTGCGAGGACGAGGATCCGCTGGCCATGCTGGACAGCGGCACCTGCCCGGAGCTAGCCGAGATGAGCCTGCACAACGGGACGGTCTACCGGTGGAACCGGCCCATCTACGCGGTGGTGAAGGGCACGCCGCACTTGCGGGTGGAGAACCGGGTGCTGCCGGCCGGCCCTTCGGTCGCGGACGTCATCGCGAACACGGCGTTCTACTACGGGCTGGTGCACACGCTGGCCGAGGCGCAGCGTCCGATCTGGACGCAGATGTCGTTCGCGACGGCGGCCGAGAACCTGCACGAGGCGGCGCGGCACGGCATGGACGCGCGGCTTTACTGGCCGGGGCTGGGCGAGGCGCCGGTGGCCGAGCTGGTGCTGCGCCGCCTGCTGCCGATGGCGCACGAGGGGCTCGGCCGGTGGGGCGTCAACCCGGTGCACATCGACCGGCTGCTGGGCATCATCGAGCAGCGCTGCCTGACCGGGCAGACGGGGGCCGCCTGGCAGATCGGCACGGTCGCGGCGTTCGGCGAGCGCGGGGCCGACCGGCCGGAGGCGCTGCGCCAGATGACGCAGCGGTACATCGAGCTCATGCACACCAACGACCCGGTGCACACCTGGCCGGTCGGTCCTTAGCGCTCGGTCCCTGGCCGTTGGCTTTGGCGGGCCATGGGCCCCTGGGGCTTTGGCAGGCCATGGGGCCCCTGGGGCTTTGGCAGGCCCTGACGGGCCTTGACGGAATGTCGCGAAAGGATTACGCTCTGGCTAACTAACTATTAGGAAACTTTCCTAATAGTTAGGTCCTTACGGACGAATGACCCCCCGCTCGTCACGTCCAGGAGGAATCCCCATGCGACGCAGACTTCCCGTATTCGCGGCGCTGGCCGCCACCGTGCTGGTCACGGCGGTCACGCCTGTCCTCGCCTCGGGGCCTGGCGCCGAGGCGGCGTCCAGCCTGCTCGGCAACGGCGGCTTCGAGACCGGCTCGCTGTCCGGCTGGACCTGCTCCCCGCTAGACAGCGTCACGACCAGCCCCGTGCACTCGGGCAGCTTCGCGCTGGCCGGGGCAGCCTCGGGCTCTGACGACGCCCAGTGCACGCAGCAGGTCTCGGTCCAGCCATCCTCCAGCTACACCCTGGCCGGCTGGGTCGAAGGCAACTACGTCTACCTCGGCGACACCGGCACCGGCACCGGCGACACCAGCAACTGGACCCCCTCAGCCACCACCTGGCAGCAGCTCACCACCACCTTCACCACCGGCGCCGCCACCACCGCCGTCACCATCTACACCCACGGCTGGTACGCCCAGGGCACCTACCACGCCGACGACCTCACCCTCACCGGGCCCGGCGGCGGAGGCGGCGGAACGGGCGTCCCCGGCGCCCCCACCGGACTGACCGTCACCGGCACCACCACCGCCAGCAGCGCCTCCCTGTCGTGGACGGCACCGTCCGGCACCGTCGGCGGCTACTACGTTTACGAGAACGGGACCCGCGTCGCGACAGCCACCACCACCGCCAAGACCATCACCGGCCTGGCCGAAGCCACCACCTACACCTTCACCGTCTCCGCCCACAACACCCAGGGCGAAGGCCCCCAATCGAACGCCGTCCAGGCCACCACCACCGGCGGCGGCGGCGGGGGCGGCGGCGGCGGCTTGCCCGCGCACGTGCTGATGGGTTACTGGCAGGATTTCGACAACGGGGCGATGCCGCTCACGCTGGCCGACGTACCGTCCAGCTACAACCTGATCGCGGTCGCGTTCGCTAACGCGACGGGCACGCCGGGGCAGGTCTCGTTCAGCCTCGACTCGGGCCTGTCGTCCGCGCTCGGCGGGTACACGGCCGCGCAGTTCACCAGCGATATCCAGACGCTGCACTCGCGCGGGCAGAAGGTCATCCTCTCGGTCGGCGGCGCGGACGGCGCGATCAGCGTGAACGACTCGGCCAGCGCCAGCGCGTTCGCGAGCAGCGTCTTCTCGATCATGCAGCAGTACGGATTCGACGGGGTCGACATCGACCTGGAGAACGGGCTCAACCCGACCTTCATGGCCCAGGCGCTTGACCAGCTGTCGGCCGACGCTGGTTCCGGGCTGATCATCACGATGGCCCCGCAGACCGTGGACATGCAGTCCACCGGCGGCGACTACTTCCAGCTCGCCCTCAACATCAAGTCGATCCTGACCATGGTCAACGTCCAGTTCTACAACTCCGGGTCGATGAACGGGTGCGATGGCAACGTGTACTCGGAGGCGACGGAGAACTTCCTCACCGCGCTGACCTGCATTGAGCTGAATGGCGGGCTCAGCCCGTCGCAGATCGGCCTCGGCCTGCCGGCCTCGACATCCGCGGCGGGCAGCGGGTTCACGGCTCCGTCGGTGGTGAACAACGCGCTCGACTGCCTGGCCGCGAAGGTTTCGTGCGGCTCATTCGTGCCGCCGTCGACCTATCCCGCCATCCGCGGCGCGATGACGTGGTCGATCAACTGGGACGCGTCCAACGGCTACAACTTCGCTAACACGGTGGCTCCTTTCCTGGCTCAGCTGCCCTGAGGCGGTTCTGGCCTGGTCTGCCCGGTCGGCTGGCGCCGGACGCCGCCGGCCGACCGGGCGGCCGGGGCTCCCGGCCGGCGGGCGGCGGCATAGCCGGCGGTTTGGCCGGCGCGGTGTCATACCTGTGGTGGAGGATGCGGCCATGCCGTTGCAAAACCGGGTGACACCGACCGGAGAGATCGTCGCCGACCCCGGCCGGGGCCTGATGATGGGCAACCGCGGCTGCCTGCACGGGCAGGGCCGCGAGCTCGGAGTGAGCCGGTGGCGGTCCACGTTGTGGATCTGCTGCGTGCTGGACTGGAAGGGCGTGCAGCGCGATCCGATGCCGCCAGGGCGGTGGACCGCGCTGTTCTTCCTGGACGAGGCGACCGCGCTGGCGGCCGGGCACCGGCCGTGCGCGTACTGCCGCCGCGGCGACTACACCGGCTTCGCCGAGGCCTGGCAGGCGGCCCGGGGGCTGGCGCGCCGGCCATGGGCGCGGGAGATGGATGCGGTGCTGCACGGCGAGCGGGTGGACCGGTCCCGGCGGAAGCTCACCCGCCGGATGCCGGCCGCCGAGCTGCCGGACGGGGTGATGATCCGGCTGGTCGGCGGCGGGGCGGGCCTGCTGGCCGGCGGCCGGGTGCGGCCCTGGTCGTTCGGCGGGTACGGGATACCGGCGGACGTGGGCGGGACGGGCGTGGCCGAGGTGCTGACGCCGCCGTCGATTGTCGCGGCGATCGCGGCCGGGTACCGTCCGATGGTTCACCCGAGCGCACTGGATGAGGCCGCTCGCGCCGGGGAGCCGCCGCCCGGGCTGCGGGTTCACGCGACGCGGTAGCCCATCGACGGCCGCGCTGGGTCGAGGTGGCCCGAGGTGGCCCGGGGCCGTGGCCGGGGGCTCGGCATGTCGGGCGAGCAGTGTCGGAGGGGGCGGATAGGTTCGCTGCATGCAGCGTGCGATGTTGCCTCATCTCAATACCGCCACCCTGGTCAAGGCGGTCGGTTCCGCCTGCTACGCCAAGGGCGCCCAGTACGCGCAGCAGCAGGCGGTGGTTAACGTCCGGTGGGACGCAGCGGAGAACGCGCTGCGCGGGACGGTGCGCGGGAGCGCCGACGGCCTCTACGCGACCGCGGCGTACTTCTCGCTGGCCGCAGGAGCGCGGACCGAGTTCGAGTGGGGCGAGTGCAGCTGCCCGGTCGGGCTGAACTGCAAGCACGCCGTGGCGCTGATTCTCACCGCCACCGCCCAGGGCGCGACGTGGGCCGCCAAGCCCGCGCCGTGGCAGGTCGCGCCCCCGGCGGCCTGGGATGTGCCGGAGCCGGCGTTGCCGCAGCCGGCGGCGTGGGAGCAGTCCCTGGATTCGCTGCTGGGATCCGGACGGGACGCCCCGGCCCGTTCGGGCGGGACGCCGCTGGCCGTTGAGCTGACGCTGGCCGGTGATGTGCGCCCGGCGCAGGTACGGGACGCCGCGGCGGCGGGTCCGGCGCCGCTGAAGCTGCTGGCCCGGCTGGTCCGGCCGGGCAAGAACGGCGGCTGGGTCAGCAGCGGCCTGAGCTGGGGCAAGCTGGATACGTTGCACTATTACGGCGACCACCCCGACCGGCAGGTGCGGCTACTGCGAGAGCTGTACGCCCTTTACCGGTCGCACGGCGGCAATTCCGCCTACTACGGCTCCTACGGTTCCTACGGGGACGACCGGTCGATCGACATGTCCGCATTCGGATCTCGCCAGCTCTGGCCGCTGCTGGACGAGGCCGAGTCGGCGGGCCTGCAGCTGGTGCGCGCGCGCAGGCTCGGCGTGCTGGAGAAGTACCGCCGTGCGGAACTGTGCCTGGACGTGACCCGCGGCGAGCCATCAGGCCCGCTCTTGATCAGCACGGTGATCCACGTCGAGGAAGCACCCGCGGACATGGTGCCCGTTGCGTTCATCGGCAGCGAGGGTCACGGACTGGCCTGCGTCGACCGGGCCGAGATCAGGAGGACCCCCGATCCCGGCAGCTGGCGTTTCAGCCTGGCCAGGCTGACCAAGCCCGCTGCCGCGCAGCTGCAGCGGATGGCGCTGGCCGGCCAGCGGCTGGAGGTTCCCGACGGGGAGCAGTCCCGGTTCCTGGACGGCTACTACCCGCGGCTGCGGCGGGCCGCCACCGTGATCTCCTCGGACGGCTCCTTCACGCCGCCGGTGATCTCGGGCCCGGACCTGGTGCTGCAGGCCCGCTACGGCGCCGGCCACGACCTCGACGTCAGCTGGGAGTGGGCCTACCAGGTCGGCGATGCGCCGTTCCGTACGCCGCTGTATTCCGGTGCCGCCGAGGACGGCTTCCGGGATCCGGATGCCGAACGGATGGCCCTGGCCCATCTCGACCTGCCGCTTGACCGCTTCGGGCTGCTTCTCGCGGACCACCGGGCACCCGCCCCGCGAGGACCGGGACCGGGACCGGGACCAGGACCAGGACCAGGACCCGGGCTGGGCCTGGCACCGCATACGCACCTCAGCGGTTTCGACACGATGCGGTTCAGCACCGAGCTGCTGCCGCTGCTCGCCGACCACCCCGGGATCATCGTCGAGATCACCGGGGAGCCTGCCGACTACCGGGAGGCGGGCGACACGCTGCGCATCGCGGTGTCCACCGACGCGGTGGCCGGCGACACGGACTGGTTCGATCTCGGGGTCACGATCACCGTGGAAGGACGCACGGTCCCGTTCCTCGACGTGTTCCTCGCGCTCAGCCGCGGCGAGCCGCACCTGCTGCTCGCCGACGGCGCCTACTTCTCCCTGCACAAGCCGGAGCTGGCGGCGCTGGCCCGGCTGATCGAAGAGGCACGGGCCCTGCAGGATTCGCCGGGCGACACGCTGCGGATCAGCAGGTATCAGGCCGGGCTGTGGGACGAGCTGGCCGGGCTGGGCGTGGTGGAGCATCAGGCGGCAGCGTGGCAAGAGCAGGTCCAGGGCCTGCTGTCGGCGGGTGCCGTCGGCCGCGCCGAGCCGCCGCCGGCGCTGCGGGCGCGGCTTCGCCCCTACCAGCAGGACGGGTTCGGCTGGCTGGCGTTCCTGTGGGAGCACCGGCTGGGCGGCATCCTCGCCGACGACATGGGGCTTGGCAAGACCGTGCAGTCGCTGGCGATGATCTGTCACGCCCGGCAGGCCGACCCCGCCATGCCGCCGTTCCTGATCGTCGCGCCGACCAGCGTGGTGCCCAACTGGGCGGCCGAGGCCGCGCGGTTCGCTCCGGACCTGAAGGTCGTGCCGATCTCGGACACGATGGCGCGCCGGCGCCAGGACCTCGGTGAACTCGTAGCAGGCGCCGCTGCCGTGGTCACCACCTACGCGCTGCTGCGCATCGATTTCGACGCCTATGCGGCGCTGGGCTGGTCCGGGCTCCTGCTGGACGAAGCCCAGAACGCGAAGAATCGCCAGACGAAGATCTACCAGTGCGCCCGGCTGCTCCCCGCCCCGGTCAAGATCGCCATCACCGGCACGCCGATGGAGAACAACCTGATGGAGCTGTGGTCGCTGCTGTCCATCACGGCGCCCGGGCTGTTCCCGAGCCCGACCAGGTTCCGTGACTACTACGCCCAGCCGATCGAGAAGCGGGGCGACGCCGAGCTTCTCGCGCAGCTGCAGCGGCGGATCAAGCCGCTGGTCAAGCGGCGCACCAAGGATCAGGTCATCGCCGATCTTCCCGCCAAGCAGGAGCAGGTCCTGGAGGTCGACCTGCACCCGCAGCACCGCAAGCTCTACCAGACGCACCTGCAGCGGGAGCGGCAGAAGATCCTGGGCTTGATCGACGACATGAACGCCAACCGGTTCACGATCTTCCGCTCGCTGACCCTGCTGCGCCAGCTCAGCCTGCACGCCGGGCTGATCGACGACGAGCACGCGCACCTGCCGTCCAGCAAGATCGACGCCCTGCTCGGTCACCTTCGCGACGTGGCAGGCGGCGGGCACCGCGCGCTGGTCTTCAGCCAGTTCACCGGATTCCTCGCCCGGGTCCGCGAGCGGCTGGACTCCGACGGCATCCGGTACTGCTACCTCGACGGCAAGACCCGCAACCGGGCAGCGGTGCTGCAGCGCTTCAAGGAGGGCACGGATCCGGTCTTCCTGATCAGCCTCAAGGCCGGCGGCTTCGGGCTGAACCTGACCGAAGCCGACTACTGCTTCCTGCTGGACCCGTGGTGGAACCCGGCAACGGAGGCACAGGCGGTCGACCGGACCCACCGCATCGGGCAGACCCGCAACGTCATGGTGTACCGCCTGGTCGCCAGGGACACGATCGAGGAAAAGGTGATGGCGCTGAAGGAGAGGAAGGCCAGGCTGTTCGCCAGCGTCATGGACGAGGGCAACGTTTTCGGTACCGCCCTCGGCGCCGACGACATCCGCGAGCTGTTCACGTAGCCGGGCCACCGGGCACGATCGCGGCGAACCGTTCGGCGGCCTGGTCGAACTGACCGAGGATGCGCGTCTTGACGGCATCGCTGAGCGGAGTATCGGGCCGCGCGATCAGGTCGCTCAGCACGGGCACCAGCGGCGCGTACTTGCCCGCCAGCCTGTCCAGCCTGGCTCCGGTGGTGTGAATCAGCCCCACCGCGTTGTCGGTAAAATCGGAGGCCTTGATCACCCGTGCCCATGGGCACGTCTCCAGGCTGGCTGCCACGTGCTCGCGGTACTGCTCGTACTCGTCCCGGCCGGGCGCGTAGGCCGGATTGGTCACCGCCGCCACGTATTCGGCCACCCGGGGCCCGAACTGGTCCGCAAGCGCGGCCAGCGCCGCCTGCTGGTCACCGCCCGCGGCCAGGTCACCGCCCGCGGCCAGGTTGGCCAGGTCGGCCAGAGCGGCCAGGTCGGCGGGGTGGTCTTCGACCGCGTCGTGCAGCAGGGCCGCACAGGCCACGTCGGCGTCCCGCACGCCGTAGTGGCTCAGGATCCGGATGGCCACGCGCAGCAGGTGATTGACATAAGGCTCACGCTGCCTGCGGTCCGCCGCGTGCAGCCGGGCGGCCAGATCCAGCGCCCGTTCCAGCCGCCGCCGGTCGTCTTCGGCGAACACCTCGATCTCGGCCGCGAAGCGCTCCCGCAGGCCTTCCTCGCCGTAGGTCGTGGTGATCGCGTGCAGCGGCATCGTGACCAGCAGCCGCCTGACGGCCTTCTCCATGTGCCATGCCTAGCACACCCGCACCATGGCTGCGGCGGCCATCCCGGGACCTGCCGGGGCAGCCGCCGCAGCGGTTCCAAGCGCGTGCTAGCAGGCGTTCAGCCAGGTGGTCGTGAAGTTCTCATTGTTGGTGAGGCCGGAGGTCGAGTCGCACAACGTGCTGCCCTCCTTGATCTCCATCTGCTGGATGGCGAACGGGGCGCTGGTGTAGGAGCCGATGGCCTTGCCGTCCACGGTGAACCCGGTGAAGGGGTCGGTGCCGAACTTGGTCAGGTGGGTAGCGGCCTCCTCCATGATGGCCTCGGCCGAGCTGTCCTTGGCGTTGATCGACTTGGTGACGGTGTTCGTCCAGCCCTGGGTGATGTCCTGCAGGACCAGCTTGTAGCTGGTGCCGGTGGTGTGGGTCACGGTGCCGGTGAACTGGTCGCCCGGCCGCACGGTCTTGTTGATGATGACGACGTTCCTCGGGAACATCTCGTACCACGCGTAATAGTCGGGCGTGGCTCCGCTGCAGTCGCCGGAGCTTCCGGTCTGCTCCACCGTGTTGCTGGAGAAGCCGTCGATGCCGACCCACGGAGACATATCGGTCGAGCCGTCGCCGCTGGTGCACGTGATGGTGTTCTGGGTCCAGCTCGCCGTCGCCGTGGTGAAGGTGCCGCCGGTGACCGCATAGCCGGACCAGTTGGTCGAAAAGACGATCCGCCGGCCGTTCACGATGGCCGAGTGAGTGCCGGGGGCCTGCCGGAACAGGCCGCCTGGCCGGAACGTGTGGGACGCCGCAGTCTGCGAACCAGCATGAGGCCCGGTACTGGCCGCCATCGCCGGGCCGGAAACGGCCAGCGAACCCGTCATCAGCGCCAGTCCTGCCAGAGGAACAAACCATCGCCTGACCATGCGGGGGCTCCTTTGCGAGCGGAGGGGCAGCCAGGCTCCCGGGAGCGTCGTCGCCCGAGGGCCGGCGTGCCGAGGTACGGCGACTGTACCTCTATATCCAGACTTAATAAATAGTGCGGCAAAAAACAGTATTGTCTGGAGATTTTTCGTCCGCTCTGGACCACAAGACGCAGAACTGCTGGCTAACGCGCCTGCGGTAGCCGGCGGTCTGGCGGAAGTGGCGCCTGGTGTCAAGGGAGCATCACGCCGGCTCTCGCCGGACTGGTCCGGGGTGGAACCGTTAGGAATGCTAAAAGATTTTCTCCCTTACGGTGCCAGGCGGGCCCGGCCGTCCGGCTGAGAACCCATCTGGGGCTGAACGAGAGCTCCCCGCTATGGACTCAGATCCTGGAGCAGGGCGTCGAGCGTGAGCTCTTCCTCGATGCGGACGTTGCTGGTCCGCATGGCGGCGGCGAGTTCGGGATCCCACGGCGTCGCGGCCGGCTGACCGGCCAGTTGGGCGAGCGGCGTCAGCGGATGCGCCGCCGACACGGCGGCCTCGTAGGCCCGGCGGTCGTACGACCACGGCCGCCAGCTCACCTTGTCAAGCACCGCACGGGCGATGCGGACGCCGCCCCAGTCGAAGTCGCCGTGGTAGCCGAACTCTGCGCCGCCGGCCGCGAGCAACTCCAGCAGCCGCCACACCGCGGTGGAGGGCTGGCCGCCGACGCACACCAGCGGCTGGCAGTCCGCACCCAGTTCGTCGGCGGCGGCCGCGACGACCACCGGGTTCTCGCAAATCCGCACCAGAGCGGCATCCAGCGGCCTGTCATGGCAGCGGAGCTGACGGAGCGTCAGCACGGCCGGCTGTCCCGCTTCGCGGCACGACGATAGCGTCCTGCCCAGCGGCGTGCGCGCCTCACCGGGCAGGCCGAGGCAGAGCACCAGCGACGACAGCTCGTCACGATGAACTCCGACAGCGGCCCACACGGCGCGACGGGAATCGGTGGCGCCCTCCGCGGCGAACGGCAGGCCGGCCAGCGCGCGGGCCGCCGACAGCACCAGCGTGCCGACCGGGCGTCCGTCGTCCAAGGCGTGCGCATCACCGCAGCATTCGGCGGCGAGCCGGCCGATGGGAACGCCGCGCGAGGGCAGCCGCGCAAGCACCGCCGCTACCTGCTCCAGGAGGGCCCGCGCTTGATCGGGTTCGGGGGCCAGGCGGCGCACCACGCCGGTCGCGCCGAGACGTTCCCGCCACTGCGCCAGCTCATCACGGCCGTCCACGGCGGCGTCCAGTGGCGCGAACGCGGCACGCCAGGCGGTCGCCAGGTCGGCCCGTTCGCGGTTGCGGTCCCGCAGCGGGCCGGTCAGGCGCGTCACCGCCTCGGCCAGCCCGCCCGGCGCGGCGCCGCTGTCCCGCAGGAGCTGGTCGACCTCGGTCAGCGACACCGACAGCGAAGTCCCGGACCTGGCGGCCCTTCCGGTCAGCCGCTCGACGGCGCGCCGCTGCTCGGCGGTAGCGGCGGGCAGGGTAACCGGGCCGGTCAGGGAGCGTCCGGTTTCCAGCCGGTCCCGGGCCCGCTGCACCAGCCAGGCGACCGGCTCGCCGCCGAGCAGGCGGTGCAGCTTCGCGTCGGTATCGGTCACACAGCCCCCACCCACCTCCCCTCCCCCCTTCACTGCGCCCGCCGCCGCTCCCGCCCGTCCCACCGCCACGGCGTGACCAGAACCGCGTCGATGCCGTCCTGGCGCGCAAGCTGGCAGATGGCGAGCCCGGGGACCTGCGGGTAGCAGCCCCACTCCCGCTCGCTGGTCATGACCACGTCCATGTCGAACGTGGCGAGCAGCCCGAGGCATTTGGCCCGGGAGTCGTCATCGACCCCGGCGAAGGCCTCGTCCAGCGCGATGAGCCGCGGCGCGTTCGGGTTGCCCGCCGACTTGTAGTGCGCCGACGCCGCCGCGAACAGCGGAACAGAAGCGGCCAGGGCCCGCTCGCCGCCCGAGGCCGGCCCGGCCGCGGGACGCCAGTGCCCGTCCTGGAGGCGCTGGATCACGAACTCGTGCCACTTGCGGTAGTCCAGCGCTGCGGTCAGCGCCTCGGCCCACCCGGCCGCCGGGTTGTCCGCGTGCTCGGCGGAGATGCGCTGCTGCAGGAACGCTCCGACCGCGGCACGGTCGTCGGCCGACCACGCGTCGATGGTCTGCCGGAGCTTGCGCCTGATCGCCTCCAGCCCGGCCGGCGCGTCCCGCGCCTGCTGCCAGGTCAGCCGCAGCTTCATCCCGGTCGACGTCGGCCGGGATTCCAGCTCCTCGTTCATCAGCCTGACCTCAGCCTCTGCCGCTGTGATCAGCTCGTGCAGCGCGCCTGCTACCTCATTGAGCAGGTGGTTCTCCAGGATTTCCTGCTCCCTGGCGGACAGCAGCCGCGCTCGCTGCACTGTTTCCTCGCCGAGCGCCGCGGCAAGCCCGGGAACGTCGTGGCTGTGGCCCTGGAAGACCACGTCCACCACCATGATCCCCTCGCGCACCATCAGACCCGCCGAATGGCCGTGCCGGGCCATCGCGTCGACCAGCAGCTTGTGTTCCTCGTTGACCTTGCGCTGCACCCGCTCCCAGGGACCGTCCGCTTCGTCGGTGTCCTCCAGCGCCACGTTGACCGCCCGGGCCAGGATCACGGTGGGGGTCGGCGACCACGGCTCGGCCGGATCGGGAACGTCCAGATCCGGCAGCGCGATCCGCAGCACGCCGGTCGCGGCGAACGAGCGGAACCCCGCGACCGCCGCTTCGCGGGCGCGGGTTGCCTCCTCGATGTCGGTGCGCAGCTGATCCCGCGTCCCCTCGGCCTTGCCGCGGTCGCTGATCGCCTGCTGCTCCAGCCCGCGGGCCGTCTTCTCGTCGGCGTTGCGACGTTCGGTATCCCTGCGGACCTCGTCCAGCTTCTGGTTCAGCTCCTCGACCGCGGCGCCTGCGGTCTCCAGCAGCTCCTCGTACAGCGTCTGGGCCGTGGTAGCCGTTTCCCGGGCGGCCACGGCTCGCTCGGCCGCCTCGGTGAGATTTTCCTGGGTCTCGGCGAGCTCCTCCGCGGCCTCGTCCGCGCGCTGCCGGTCGTCCAGAAAAGTCTGCGCGGCCGGCCACAGCGCGGCCAGCGCCAGCCGGTAGTCACCCAGCCCGGTCCGGACGACGGCCAGGTCGTCCGGGGCGGCAGGCAACCCGGTGTCGGCCGCGAACTCGTTCGCGGCGATCCGGGCGGCCTCCAGCTCCTCGTGGCGTGCGGCGCGCACTCGTTCCGCTTCGGCGCGGGACTGCTGGAGTTCCTGGCCGCGCTTGCGCTGCTCGGCGGCCCTGGTGTGCGCGTCGCGTACGGCCGCGTCCCTGGGCACCGCCCGATGCTCGGCGGCCAGCCGGTCCTTGCGGCCGGCGAGTTCGCCGCGGGCCCCGCCGAGCGCGGCGATCTCGGCATCGACCTCGGCCAGCTCGGCGGTCAGCCGGGCGATCCGCTCCCGGCGGGCGGCCTCTCGCGCACCCTCCCCGATGTAGCCGGCGGCGTCTTTGTGCCAGCTTCCGGCCAGCACCCCGTTCGCCCAGCGCCCGTCGGCGGTGACCCAGGCGGCTCCGGTGCTCTCGCCCAGGCCGATCGCGGACAGCGCGGCGCGGACGGCGGCCTGCGGCAGGGCGGCAGCCCGCGGGTCGGCGGCGTTGACCGCCGGGACCAGCACGGTGTCGCAGGAAAGGCCGGTGACCGGATGGCGCCCGCTGACCAGGACGGCGTCGCCCGCTATGAGATCACCGTCGGGCGTGAGCCACGCGTCGAGGATCCCCGCCGCCTCGAGCGCGGCCTCCAGGGCCGCCCGGTCTCCTTCGGGTACGCCGGGCGCGAAGTCGATCACCTTCCACAGCGGCGCTCCCGGCCGGATGTCGCGGGCCTGCGGATCCCTGGTGTGCGGTACCGGCGGGACATCGTGGCCGCCGGCCGCCAGCCGCCCTATCTCCGCCGTCAGCCCGGCCGCCGTCATCGTGAAGGCTTCCTGGCGAGCGGACAGCTGCTCATCCTGACGGCCCAGCGCATCCACCGCGGACCGGGCCGCGTCGTCGATCACCCGCCGGGCCGGGTTCTCCCCTTCGCCTGCGGCCGCCCATTCGGTAACCAGCTCGATCAGCTCGTCCGGGTCACCGACTTGCAGCTCGGTAAGCCCGGCGGCATAGCTGCGGTAGCCATCGGTAAGCTCCGCGGCCCGCGCGGCCGCGGCCTGCTCCGCCGCGGCGATACGGGCGGCGGCCTCCTGAAGCTCCGCGGTGAGCCGGTCAACCTCGGCCCGGGCCGCCTCCAGCACCGACCGGCGAGCGGCGACCTGGCCGAGCAGGCGCTCCAGCTGCCCGATCGCCTGGTCCCGCCGGTCAGCGACCTCTTGGGTCGCCCGCCGGGCCCGTGGCAGGTCCCCGCTCCAGCTCTCGATCGCCTCGCGGTAGCCCGGCGCGCACCGCGCCGCCTCGGCCGCTGCCCCGGTGCTGTCCTGCGCGGCCTGCAGTCCGCTCTCCGCGGCCGACAGGCGACGCGCGGCCTCGCTGGCCTTGGTCGAGCGACGGGTCAGTTCCCTGGCCTGCTGGTCCCTGGTCTGCTCACGGTCCCGTGCCGTGTCAGCATGCTGCCTGGCTTCCTTGTGGCAGCGGTCGAGTTCCCGGGCGTCCCGCATCGCGGGATCCGCCCTGAGCGCCTCGCGCCGCGCGTCCAGCCTGCCCCGCTCTCGCTCGAGTTCCTCCAGCTCGCTCTGGGCTGCTTGCAACTCCGCGTCCGCCGCCGCGTACGCCTCCTCCGCCGCGGTCAGATCCCGGCCGAGTTGCTCATACCTGCTCTGCGCCTGCCGCGGTGCCGCGGCCTTGCGCTTGGCCGCGATCATCGCGTACCTGCTGTAGTAGCGGAGAAAGCCGTCTGCGGCCTGGCGGGCCTCGTCCAGGGCCCGGAGCGCGTCGCGTTCCTCGTCCAGCCCGCGGAACGCCTCGGCCACCGTCGTCAGCAGCCCGGGGCTGAGCGGAGGCAGCGCCTCGGTGAGCGCGCGGGACAGCAGCTTCTCATCGGGCCGCTTGGACAGCTGCGGCTGCCGGAGCTGGATGAGCAGGTTGACCAGCGCCCCGTAGCGGTGCTCGCCGAGCCCGAACAGGGTCTCGTCGACCGCCCGCCGGTAGTCGGCGGCACGGTCGTACATCAGACCGTGCCCGTCGATCGCCTCACGCAGTTTTTCCCGGGTGAGCGGGACCCGGCTGGCGGGCAGCAGATGCAGGTCCGCGCCGACACGCTGGGGCGTGACGAAGAACCAGTGCCGCGCGATGCCGCGGCCGGCCACGGCCTTAAGCCCGCATCCGAGCGTACGGAACTCGGTAGTCCCGTCGGCACCGCAGCGGCCGAACTCGAGCCAGGTGTACCCGATCCGCTCTGGATTGGGATGCTTGCCGCCCAGCAGCAGGTTCCACTCCATCTTTTTCTGCCGGTCGCCGTCCGGCTCCACCCGGTGCGGGGTCAGCTCGCCGTCCAGCAGGAACGGCAGCGTCAGCGCGAGCACCTTGGACTTGCCGGTGCCGTTGTTGCCGCGCAGCAGCAGCCGGCCGTCGTGGAACCAGAACTCCTCGGCGTCGTAGTAGAACATGTCGACCAGCCCGGCGCGCAGGGGCTTCCATCGTTCAGAAGAGGGCGCTGGCAGCATCCGCTGTGGCCTTTCTCGTTTCCCTGCTCGTTTCCCTGATGACCGGCTCGCCCAGGGCGAAGCGCGCGAGGGCGGGCCGGCTGCGGACCAGCTGCCCGTCCACCTCGACCAGGCGGAGCGCCGACAGCTTCTCCAGCGCGGTGGCCAGCAGCTCCGTTTCCGCGCCCGGCTCGGCCACGCCCTTGCGCCAGTACCCGATGTGCTCGGCGGCCGCCTGGCGGACGAAGGCGTGCAGCTCGTCGAACGTAGCCTGCTCCCGGCGGGCAAGGTACTCCGCAACCAGCAGCGTGACGTGCCCGTCGGTGCGCTGCTCGGGCATCCGCACGTCGGTCAGCTCGTCGTCGGCGTCGACCATGGCTATCCCCTCGGCGCGCATCTCGGGGATCAGCCCGGTGGCCGCCGCTATCCGCCGGGTGATCGCGTGCCGCTGGGACAGCAGGTAAGCGCGTTCGTCCTCGTCGAGTTCGTCGTAGTACACGACCGGGTCCTCCAGCAGCCGCCGGGTGAGCGTCTGACGGAGCGCCTGGTTGCGCAGCTCGTCGCTCTCGGCGACCGGTTCTGCGGTCAGCTCCGCGAGCCGCTCCGAGAACGTCCTGGCGGTCACGGTAGAGGGTCCGCGGGCGCCAGACAGCAACACGCTCAGCACCGGCCTGCGCACGTCGTACAGCACGTCGGTCCCGGCCGACAGGTAAGCGTCCTCATCCCCGGCGACCCGGCTCAGCGCCCCCCAGCCGAGCAGCAGCCGGACCACCGCGACCAGGTCGGAGCGGTCCGCCCGGCTGTCGAGGGTCAGCGTGAACCCGGTCGCGGCCAGCTCCGGCTCGGCGGCCGCCGTCAGCACGTCGTCAGCGAGGCTGCCGAGCGTGGTCTGCGCGTCGGCGCGGGACAGTGCCAGCAGGGTCAGGCACAGGGTGACGTACCGGCGTCGGCCGAACGGCTCCTTGTTGTGCCCGCGCGCGGGATGGGAAGCGTCCGACAGCACCGGAGAGGTCTTGAACAGCCGGGCCGTCTCGGAGTCAGCCGCGAGACGCCATCCGGTCTCGCGGCTCAGCCATTCGCGCAGCTCGGTCAGATGCCGCCGGACCAGGACCAGGGCCTCGCTGTCGGTGTCCGCGATCAGCAGCGGCTTCATGAGCAGCGCGCGGAGCGCGGCCCGCAGCTGCGCCTGCTTCTCGGCCGGGATCATGACGCCCTCATGGCGCCGCATGGGGCCCTCACGGGACAAGGTCCGTGATCTCGATGATGTGCTCCGGGCCGGTGAGCAGACCGTCGGCGGTGCGGATCGTGGCGGTTTCGCCGCCAGGGAGCAGCGAGAGCCTGACCTCCAGCGTGCCGTCGCTCGTCGTGGTCTTCACCTCGGTGTCACCTGGCCTGCGGGCGGCCAGCGCATCGCCGAGCAGCGCCAGGAACAGCCGGAACGCCCGGGAGTCCAGCGTGTCCAGGTCGGACAGCAGCGTCGGCCCGGCGGTGCGGAGGCGCTGCCGGGCCCCGGCGGTCTCGGTCGCCTCGCGTTCGGCCCGCTTGCGCAGGAACTCCCGCTCCGCCGACCTGTCCCGCACCTGGCTGGGCTTGCCGCGCCGCTCGTAGGCCCCGGTCTTCCTGAGCTGCGGGGAGATGAGGATGGGCGGTGCTTCTCGCCACGACGTTGCGGGCGGCATGTCCTGCCAGGCGTCGGCGGTCTCGCCGGTGACCGACAGGTGCCGGGCGGGACACAGGCCGAATGCCGCCCGCCACAGGCGGTGCGCCGCGTCGTCATCCGGAGCCTCGGCGAACCACCGGGCGAGCACGCGAAAGTCCGCCGAGCGATCGGACCGCCCCGAGCGCCTCTCGTTGAGCAGGCCGACGGCGTCGATGAGCTGCTTGATCGCTGTCACGGCCGCCTGCCGCAGCAGCCGGGCCTGCGACGGGTGCCCCGCGTCCCGCGAGGTGAACCAGTCGTGCAGCCCGCGCCACCGGTTCCGCCACGCGTCGAGCGCCTGTTTCTCCGCCTTGGCCAGGGACTCGGCCGCGTCGGCGCCCTCGGGAACCCCGTCGGCCGCCTCGCGTCGCGCCGCAAGCTCGA
Source organism: Streptosporangiaceae bacterium (assembly GCA_036502085.1). Taxonomy (GTDB): domain Bacteria; phylum Actinomycetota; class Actinomycetes; order Streptosporangiales; family Streptosporangiaceae; genus PALSA-505. Next base: position 1,094 of record DASXZD010000050.1, on the reverse strand, counting down.
GCAGCCGGTCGTGACCGGAACCTTCCAGGTCGCCGAGCAGCACTGCGATCTGGGCACCGGAGTTGGCCAGGTCCGCGATGAACTTGCTGATGTAGTCGATCAGCCGTTCCTTGTACGCGAGGAAGCCGTCGACGTCCCCGTCGGAGAAGTCGATCGCGCGCCGCAGCACCGACATGAACGCCTGCGCGTTGTCGGCCAGCGAGGAGAACCGCTCCGCCACCGACAGCAGCAGCAGGTGGACCTTGGCCGGGTCGGGATCCTGGTCCGCGGCGAGGACCTGCAGCGACCGCAGCCGGTCGGCAATGTCGGCCAGCGCCACCGACTGGAGCTGGCCGCGACGGCCGATGGCTTCCTCGTAGAAGGCGATCGCCTGCTCAGCCGCCTGCCCGGCCCCGGTGAGCTGGTACAGGGACCGCTTGCGGTGGAAGTCCTCCACTGTGGTGACGCGGCTGGTGTCGACGTCCGCGCGCAGGTTCCCCCAGGTCACCAGCTGGTCCAGGGCCTGGGTGAGCTGCTCGTCGGCGCTGACCCTGAGCTCGGCCGCGACGTCCTCCGGCCGCAGGTGCACGATGAAGCGCTCCTTCGCCTGCGCGAAGGTACGCAACAGGCTCCGGTAGAGGTCGGCGTTCGGCGTGCTCAGGTGCGTGAACGGCTGAGGCTCGCCTTGGCCGCGCGCTGGCTGATGGGCTCCGCTAACCATGGCTACATCCTGCCGCACGGTACAGACAGAATGACCGTAGCTCGCCGCCCCGCCGGTGTGCGCCGCAGGCCCAGGGAATGTCGTACCCCCGTGATGTAGTCGGAGTATCGCCTGTTGAGGAGGCTTACGATGCGGGCAGCGATGCACCACCTCAGCATCTGCGCCGCGCGTGCCGACGCCCTCTTCGCGTCGCCGCTGCAGCGCTCTGAGCACCCCAGCGCCGGGCAAGTCCGGCGGGCCGTCGCCGAGGCTGTCGGCGCGTTCGGCAGCCGGGGCTGTGCCGAGCGGGTAGCGCAGGAGTTCGGTGATCACCCGGAAGCGGCGGTCGAACGGATGCGCTGGGCGCGCGCGGTCACCGGCGAGGCGTTCGGCGGGTCAGCGCGACAGCCTGGCC
>DASXZD010000049.1:0-33459 GCA_036502085.1 Streptosporangiaceae bacterium | reverse complement strand
CCTTCCTGCCGGGGTGGCCCGCCTGCCGCGGGACGCCGGGGGGTAGAGGCGCCGACGGCGGCGCAGCAGCACGGCGATGACCAGCGCCGCGGCGATCGCGACGGCGAGGGCCGCCCACCACAGGGCGGTCGCGAGGCTGCTGTCATGACCGACGTCAGCGAGGTGAGGATGCGCGGGGGTTATCGTTGCCCCGTTCGGAAAAATGGTTGAAGAAGAAGCCTGCCGTGCGGGCGTGCCGCTCGGCGTCGCGGTGGGCGCGGCGGGACCGGGTGCCGACGGCGGGACGGCCGCGGCGGGGCTCGGGGCTGGTGCCGTGACCGGCCTGCGGCCGGACGACCTGGTCGGCGTCGGCGTCGGGGTCGGCGTGGCGGTGCCGGTCAGGTCCCGGTGCAGCGTGCCGAACGACGTGCCGACGGCGCCGCCGAGGGCCTGGGCGGAGGCGCGGACGTCGGAACCGCGCTGGCCGGTCGCGTCGGCGTTGAAGCCGCCGTCGCCGTTCTGCTCGCTGGCCAGGAACCGTCGCGCGGCGCTGATCTGCGGCTGGTAGCGGCTGGCCTGCAGGGTCAGCGCCTGGAGGGCCAGGCCGGCCGAGTTGACCGAGTCGCCGCCCGTGCCGGGGAACCCGCCGTTTGCCTCCTGCCGGCTGGCGATCCAGGCCAGGGCGGAGCTGACGTCCGCCGCGGCGGCGGCGCCGGGCACGAGCGCGAGGGCCATCGCGGCGATCGCGGTGCTGTCCACGTCATGGTCGCCGGTGGGCGGGATCAGGCTGGGGAACGATCCGTCGGCGTGGCGCAGGCGCTCCAGATAGCCGACCGGCGCGGCCGCGCTGGCCGGCTGGCCGGCCCGCAGCTGGGCGATGATGCCGAGCGACTGGCTGAACACCGAGGTCGAGTAGGTGTAGTTGCCGGCCCCCGCGCAGCTGGTGTTGCTGCCGGCCGAGGCGCGGGCGCAGACCGAGGCGTTCAGCGCGGCGATCAGGTCGTGCCCGCTGAAGTCACGCGGGTTGTCGCCGACCATCTCGGCGAGCAGCGCTTCCTTGCCGATCGAGCCGCCGCTGGCGAACCTGGTGCCGATCCCGGTCCAGGCGTTGACCGTGTTCCCCGACGGGTCCTTGCCGTCGCCGTCGAGGAAGGCGACGATTCCCTTCAGCGCGGAGTCCTGGTCGCCGGTTGCGGCCAGCGCGAACGCCCCGTCCAGGGTCAGCCCGAAGTCGGCGAAGCGGGGGAACGACTGGTAGTAGTGCCCGCCGATGAGGTTGGCCGGCGCGGCCAGGTAGGCGCTGCCCTGGACCAGGTCCGGGCCGGCCGCCGGGGCGGCCGGGACGGCGGACGCGCGCGGGGCCGGCAGGCCAAGGGATATCCCGGCGGCGGCGAAGGCGATCGCAGCGGGGGCAAGGACGCGGGCGCGCATGCGGCTGCGGGCGGCGGGCGGCATGCGGTCTCCCGGGGATAGCGGCGCAAGACGCGAAACCCCAGAGCTATCCGGACCCTCCGGAGGAACCCGACGTTCCGCGCCGTAGACCTCGACGACGCTTGGACGGTGCAGCGATCCAGCCAGGTAGTCCGACTCGCCCGCGTGCGCTGCGGGCCTACGGCTGCGGGTCAGTGCCGGAATTTGACCGGCTTCCCCTGTTGCGCTGAATCGGACTCATATGACCACACACGGCGCGTTGGCGTCAATGCCACGCAGGGTTACCTGTGCGCTACCGCGTACTCCGTATTGACACGCTCCGCCGGGGCGCAGCAGAGTGACCTCAGCAGCCAACTGCATAGGCGAGATCGCGGGGGAAGTCCGGTGAGAGCCCGGCGCTGACCCGCAACGGTGTGCCGGTGACCCCTGTGGTCGCCGGCGAGCCCGAGTACCCGCGATCGTCGCTGCATCGCTCCCCCGCCCGTCGTGGTCCGCGGGCCGGAGCCCGGCCGCATGCGTGCGGTCCGGTCCCGGCATCTGGCTGGACCGGAAAGGTCTCACCTGATGACCCGTCTTCGAGCCCGCATCGCGGTGCTCCTGCCCGCCCTCGCGCTCACCGCTACGGCGGTCGCCGCCGCGGCCGCTCCCGCGCCGGCTCTTGCCGCCTCTGGCACCTCATCCCCGCCCACTCAGAATCTCGGTCAGGCCGCCGCAGGCTGGCTGGCCCGGCAGATGGTCGGCGGCAGCCACTTCACCGACACGTTCAACGGCACGACGTTCCCCGACCAGGGCCTGACCATCGACTCGGTCTTCGCGTTCGCCGCGACCGGGACCGCGGACAACTACGGCGCGCGCGCCATCGCCTGGCTGGCCCGGCCGCACATCCTGACCAACTACATCGGCAACGGCAGCACGTCGTCCTTCGCGGGCGCGACGGCCAAGCTGCTGCTGGCTACAGAGGTGCGCGGCGTCGACCCTGCGACGTTCGGCGGCGTGAACCTGCCGGCCAGGCTGGCCGGCCTGCTCACCGCATCGGGCCGCTACTCCGACGTCTCCAGGTTCGGCGACTTCAGCAACGCGTTCAGCCAGTCCCTGGCCATCATCGCGCTGGCCCGGCTGCGCGGCGCGCCGGCCTCGGCGGTGAGCTTCCTGGCCGGAACCGAGTGCGCCGACGGCGGTTTCCCGCTGGAGTTCGGCCAGGCGACGTGCACCAGCGACCCTGACGCGACCGCGATGGACGCTCAGGCCCTGCTGGCCGCGGGGCGGTTCGGCCCGGCGGACCAGGGCCTGACCTGGCTCGCGAGCGTACAGCAGCCCGACGGCGGATTCATCAGCACGCCGGGCGCCGCGCCCAACACCAACAGCACGGGACTGGCCGGGGAGGCTTTCGCCGCCGCGGGCTGGGTGCAGCCCGCCGCGCTCGCCCGGCAGTTCCTCGCCAGCGTGCAGGTCGGCTGCTCCGGCCGGTTCGGGCAGCGGGGAGCGCTGGCCTTCGACACCACTGGCTTCAAGCAGAGCACCGCCATCCGGGCCACCGGCCAGGGCACCCTAGGCCTCGCCGACATCGGCCTGGCCTGGCTGAGTGCGTCCGGCACGCAAGCGGGCGACCCGCGCCTGGAGTGCTCGTCATGAGCGCGCGGCGGATGAGCGCGCAGCGGATGAGCGCGGCCGTCGGCCGGCGCGTGTCTGTGCTGCTCGGCACGGTCGTGACCGCCACAGCCGGCCTAGTCGCCGCGGGGTCGGCGGCGGCGCCGGCTCAGGCGGCCGCGCCGGCGGTGGCGTGCACCGGGACGACAGGCGTGACGGTCGTGGTCGACTTCACCGCGCTCGGCGGCAAGGTGAAGACCGCCTGCGACCCGAAGAATCCGGCCACCGGCCTGGCCGCGCTGACCGGGGCCGGGTTCAGCTACTCGTTCGTGCCGCGGGTGCCCGGCTTCGTATGCAGGATCAACGCCCGGCCCAAGCCGTGCAACGGAGCCCCGATCACGGCCTACTGGTCGTACTGGCACGCCAAGCCGCACGGCACGTGGATCTACAGCAGCCTCGGCGCCGGCACCTACAACCCGGCACCGGGCACGGTGCAGGGCTGGGCCTTCGGCGCCGGCACCGCGCCGCGCATCTCGCCGCCCTGATGCGTGCCTGCGGGCCCCCCGCACCCGGCCGGCATCAGCTCGGGGGCGGCGGGCGCCGCGGCGGCCAGCGAGCCGGCCTCGACCGGGACGGGCGCCGCGCCGCGGCGCAGCCGCGGGATGAACACCGCGGCGACCGCCGCGATCGCCACCACGCCGGCGCCGACCCAGACCGCCGCGTCGAGCCCGTGCGCGAACGACACCGGCGAGGTGTAGCTGCCGGCCGAGGAGAACACCGAGGCGAGCACCGCGATACCGAACACGCCGCCCAGTTCCCTGATCGCATTGTTGGTCCCGGACGCGATCCCCACCTGCTCCGGCCGGACCGAGCTGAGCACGGTGCTGGCCACCGGCACGAAGAACAGTGCCATGCCGATGCCCGAGATCACGAACGGCGCGATGAAGCTGGAGTAAGCCACGCCGGGCGCGGTGACCAGGGCGAGCCAGCCCAGCCCGGTCGCCTGCAGCACCAGACCGGTGATGATCAGCGGACGGCCGCCCCAGCGGTCAGACAGCGGCCCGGCGATCGGCGCGACGAGCATCGGCATGCCGGTCCAGGGCAGCGTGCGCAGCCCGGCGCTCAGCGGCGAGTAGTGGCCGGCGACCTGCAGGAACTGGGCCAGCAGGAAGATCGAGCCGAACATCCCGGCCGAGAACAGGAACGACGCGACGTTGGTGGCGGTGAAGCCGCGGCTGGCGAACATCCGCAGCGGCAGCATCGGGGACTGCGCCCGCAGTTCCCAGGCGGCGAACCCGGCCAGCAGGATCGCGCCGCCGATGATCGAGCCGAGCACCTGGCCGCTGGTCCAGCCGTGCGCGTTGCCGCGCACCAGGCCGAACACGACGCCCAGCAGTCCCGCGCTGACCAGCGCCACGCCGGGCAGGTCGAGACGGGCCCGCGAGGCCTGGCTCTTGGCCAGCATGCGCGAAGCGAGCGGGATGACGACCGCGCCGATGGGCACGTTCAGCCAGAAGATCCACTGCCAGGATGCGCCCTCGGTGACCGCTCCGCCGACGACCGGGCCGACCGCGACGGCCAGGCCGCTCATCGCACCCCAGAAGCCCAGCGCCGCGCCCCGCTTGGCCACGGGCACCGCCGAGCTGAGGATCGTCATGCTGAGCGGCAGCACCAGCGCGCCGCCAGCGCCCTGGACGGCCCGGGCGAGCACGAGCACGCTGGCGTTCGGGGCCAGCGCGGCGGCCGCCGAGGCGAGCGTGAAGATGGCCAGCCCGGCGGTGAATATGCGCCGCCTGCCGAACCGTTCGCCCAGCGTCGCCCCGGTCAGCAGCAGCACGGCGAACGTGAGCGTGTAGGCGTTCACCGTCCACTCGAGGCTCTCCAGCGAGGCGTGCAGGTGCTCCCTGATCGACGGCAGCGCCGTCGTGACGACCAGGTTGTCGAGCGAGACCATGAAGACCGCGACCGACGTGATGGTGACCGTCCAGATCATCGTCCGCCGGCTGACGGGTGCTGATGCAGGCACCGCAGGCTCCTTCTCGTGATCGCTCGGCGGTCCGCCCGCCGGGCTCGGCATGCATAGTGATTGGTCACTTACTTTGTGAGGCAAAAAAAATTCCCGCTTCCGACCGGCCGCAGCGCCGCTCATGACGCACCGCAGTCCGGGCCGCCACCCAGGCCCTCGCCGGACCGCACCGGCGTGTCCGACATGATGGCCCGCGCCCAGGCGTCGCTGAGGTCCGGCAAGTCAAGCGCGACCGCGACGTTCCAGAGCATGCCCATCGCGAAGAAAATCCGCAGCGACTCGCTGTCCACCCCGCTGCGCGCCTCGGCCATCCGCCACAGGTGGCCGTAGCAGCTCCTGGCCGCCTCCTGCACGTCGGCGTCGCCGCAGGCCGCGTAGGTGTGCAACTGGCACAGCAGCAGGTCGCGGTCGGTCAGCAGGTCGTGGTAGGCCTCGGCCATCGCGTCGAGCGCCGCGTTCCCAGTCAGCCCTTCGGACGCCTCGGTGAACCGGCTCTCGATCCGGGTGAACGCCCGCCGGTAGGCGGCGATGAACAGATCCTTCTTGGTCGAGAACAGCCGGAACAGGTATGGCTGGGAGATCCCGGCCCGAGCCGCGATCGCCTCGGTCGAGGTCCCGGCCAGCCCGCCCTTGGCAAACTCGGCCACGGCCGCGTCGAGCACGGACTCCCTGCGCTCTTCGGCGCTCATCCGTGTTGACGTCATGCCCTGAAGTTAGTGATGACTCACTACCCTTGTCAAGCCCTTTCTCCCGAACGGTTCCACCCCGCACCCAATCACTGTGCACGCAGCAGCCGCTGGCCCTCAGGTGCCTGCGGGCAGCGTCGCCGCCAGAACGCTCCGGTGGGTGGGCAGCGCCTCCGCATGACGGCGCCGGCCCTCATCGGTGATCGTCACGTACACGCCGCGCCGGTCCAGGTCACACAGGAGGCGCTCTACCAGGCCGTGCTGCTCCAGCCGCCCGATGAGCCGTGATAGCGCGCTCTGGCTCAGGTGCACAGCGTCGGCCAGCTCCTGCACCCGGAACTTCCGGTCCGCGCTCTCGGCCAGCCGCTCCAGCACTTCGAAGTCACTGACCCCCAGCCCGTGCCGCTCGCCCAGCTCGCGCTCAAGCGCGCAGCTGATGACGGCATGACTGGCCGCCAGCGCCCGCCAGGCCGTCACGCTCGCGGCCGCGTCGCCGGCCGGCGCGCGGTCCAGGATGCCCGCTTGAGCCGCACCATCGGCGCGCCCTTGGCTTCCGGCCTGTGTTCCGCTCACGCTCGCAGGGTATCGCCCCCATACATTAAATGCAAATGAATTTAATGCGCTTGCATCTAATGCTTGTACATGCATACAGTAACCGGCATGACTTCATCACCTGTCCCCCAGGCGTCCGCGCCGCACTGGAGCCCGCAGTTGTGGGCGATCCTGATCGTGCTGTGCGGCGCCCTGTTCCTTGACGCACTTGACGTCTCCATGGTGGGGGTCGCCCTCCCGTCCATCCGCGCCGACCTCGGTCTGACCACGTCCTCGCTGCAGTGGGTGGTCAGCGGTTACGTGCTCGGCTACGGCGGGCTGCTGCTGCTCGGCGGCCGCGCCGCCGACCTGCTCGGCCGCCGCCGGGTGTTCCTCGCCGCGCTGGCCGTGTTCGCGGTCGCCTCGCTGCTCGGCGGCCTGGCCAGCAGCGCCGCCCTGCTGATCGCCGCCCGGTTCGTCAAGGGTGCCGCGGCCGCGTTCACCGCGCCGGCCGGCCTGTCGATCATCACGACCACATTCGCCGAAGGCCCGCAGCGCAACCGTGCGGTCAGCATCTACTCGGCCTTCGGCGCCAGCGGCTTCTCGCTCGGCCTGGTGCTGTCCGGCCTGCTCACCGAGGTGAGCTGGCGCTGGACCCTGCTGCTCCCGGCTCCGGTCGCGCTCCTGGTCCTGGTGGCCGGGATCCGCCTCATCCCCCGTCAGCCGGCCCAGCAGCCCGCCGGGGGCCGCCCCTCCGGCGCGGTCACGGCCACGGCGCGACTCCGTCGCCGCTGGACCAGCCGGGCCAACCTTCCCGGCACAGTTACCGCAACGCACCCGGCGCACGCCTCCGGTCGCCGCGCACGGCACTTCGACCTGCCGGGCGCGGTCACGGTGACGGCGGCCATGCTGCTGCTGGTCTCCGGGCTGGTCGGCGCGCCGCAGTCCGGCTGGGCGTCCGCAGTCACGCTCGGCTCCTTCGGGGCGGCCGCCGTGCTGTTCGCCGCGTTCTACGCCATCGAGCGTCGCAGCCGCAATCCGCTGCTGCGCCTGGGCATCTTCCGCTCGGCGTCGCTGACCAGGGCTAACCTCGGCGCGATGATCCTCTTCGGGTCCTACGTCGCGTTCCAGTTCCTGGTCACGCAGTACCTGCAGATCTCGGCCGGCTGGTCGGCGCTCTCCACCGCGCTGGCCTTCCTGCCGGCCGGAGTTCTCGTCGCCGGAGTCTCGCCCCGGATGGGCTGGCTGCTCGACCGGTTTGGCCCGCCGCGGATGGTCGCGGTGGCCGCCAGTTGCCTGGTCGCGGGCTACGCCTGGTTCCTGCGGATCGGGCCGCATCCCGACTATCCGGCGGTCATCCTGCCCGCGGTCCTGCTCATCGGGGCGGCGTTCGGGCTCGGCTTCTCCTCGTTCAACGTCCAGGCCACGGCCGGCGTCGCCGACGACGAGCAGGGCATGGCGTCCGGCATCCTGCAGACCTCCTTCCAGCTCGGCGGCGCCATCGTGCTCGCGATCGTCACCGCGGTGGTGGACGCGCGCGGCGGCAACCGTCTGGCCTCGCCGACGGTCATGCTGTCCGCCTACCGGCCCGCCCTGGTAGTGATCACCGGCGTCGCGGCCGTCGGCGTGGCGGTGGCGATCAGCGGCCTGTCCCGCACCCGCACCCGCCAGGCCGTGGAAGCCAACGACCAGCCGTCAAGCGAGCCCGAGCAGACCGAGCTCGAGCCCATCGCCGGCATCAGCAACCCGGCAACTCCTATTAGCCTGGCGTGAAGGGGTAGCCGAGCGGGCAGAGGTTGCAGGTGGGGACAGACAGCCAGAGCGTGCGGGTCCGGGTCGAGGACCGGGTGCTCACCGTGACCAACCTGGACAAGGTGCTGTACCCGGAGACCGGGTTCACCAAGGGCCAGGTGATCGACTACTACCTGCGCATCGCGCCCGTCCTGCTCCCGCACATCGCCGGCCGGCCGCTGACCCTGAAGCGGTACCCGAACGGCGTAGGCGGCGAGTACTTCTACGAGAAGCACGCGCCCGCGCACCGGCCCGACTGGGTGCCCACGGCTCTCATCGACTCGCCCAGTTCGGCTAAAGCGAGCAAGAAGGTATTGCATCTCGTGGGCGGCGACCTGCCCACGCTGATCTGGATGGCCAACCTGGCCGGGCTGGAGATCCACGCCCCGATGTGGCGGGCGCCGCACGTCGGGGAACCCGACCGGCTGATGTTCGATCTTGACCCCGGCGCGCCCGCCACGATCGTCGAATGCTGCCAGGTCGCCCTGCTGCTGCGGCCGCTCCTCGAAGATCGCGGCCTGCAGCCATTCGCGAAGACTTCGGGCGGCAAGGGGCTGCAGCTGGCCACCGCGCTCGCCGGCCATACGTCGGAGCAGGCCAGCGAGCTGGCGCGCGGCCTCGCCGAGCAACTCGAGCGGGAGCATCGCGGGCTGGTGCTGTCCCGGATGGCCAAGGTGCTCCGCCCCGGCAAGGTGCTGATCGACTGGAGCCAGAACAACGCGAAGAAGACCACCGTGGCGCCCTACTCACTGCGGGCCATGGACCGGCCCACGGTATCGGCCCCGGTGACATGGCAGGAGGTAGCCGCCTGCCAGCATCCGGGCGATCTGCGCTTCACCAGCGAGGACGCCCTCGACCGGGTGGCCAGCCACGGCGACCTGCACGAGCCGCTGCTGACCGTCACCAGCCGGCCGGGGTAGCCGACCTGGGCGCGAGATCGGCCCGCGCATCAGGGCAGGTAGCCTCGATGCGATGGATGAGGCCGGCGCAGCGACGGTGACGCCACGCCGTCCCCCGCACCGGCGTTATCCCTGGCTGGTGTCCGGCGGCCTGCTGCTGATCCTCGTTTTCCTGGCCATCAACGTGCTGGCCGACGGCCCGATGATCGCCGCCGACCGGTCGATCCGGGCCTGGGTGCAGATCCAGGCCAACTCCCACACCTGGAAGTGGCTCAAGGTCGGCCCGTGGTCTCCCGCCCGGGTGCTCGTCGTCCTGGGGAACGTCCGGGTGGCCTTTCCTGTGCTGGCGATCATCGTCATCATGGCCGCCATCCGGGCCCGCTCACCGCGCCCGCTGCTGACGGCCGCCGTCGGCGTCGCGCTGCTGCTCGGGACCGTGCTCCCCGCGAAGATCCTGTTCGCGCGGCCGGATCCCGGCCGCAGCAACCTCGGCGGTCACATCCTGGGCGCATTCCCTTCGGGTCACACCAGCACCGCGTGCGTGTGCTACTTCCTGGCCGTGCTGCTGGTTTCCCCTCATCCGCCGGCCCGGGCCAGACGGATCGGCCTGGCGATCGCCGGGGTGCTGCCCTTCCTGGTCGGCATGGCGCTGATCTGGTGTGACCTGCACTGGTTCACCGATGTCGCGGCGGCCTGGGCCCTCTCGCCGCTGCTGATCATGCTCGCGGTCCGGCTGACCCGCCGCCGCAAGCCCCGCACGGCCGCGTCCGTCCCGGAGCGACGCATCGAGACCCCCGCACCCCCCTGGGCCGCAGCCAGGCTTCGCTAGGCTGCCGGGAAGATCTGAGCGGGGAGGTGGCGTGGCGGTGGGCTCGACCCCTGGCAGACCGGAGCCGCTGCGAGCCGACAGCGCCAGCACATTCCTGCCGCCGCTGCCGCAGGCGCCCGGCGGGTGGGCCACCGTGCTCGCCGACCCGCCGTGGCGGTTCACGAACCGGACCGGCAAGGTAGCTCCCGAGCACCGTCGTCTCGATCGCTACGACACGATGACGCACGACGACATCTGCGCGCTCCCGGTCGCCAGCGTGGCAGCGCCCAGATCCCACCTGTATCTCTGGGTGCCCAATGCCCTGCTCCCTGAAGGCCTGCAGGTGATGCAGGCCTGGGGGTACCGCTACGTGTCCAACCTGGTCTGGGCCAAGCGCCGCAAGGACGGCGGCCCCGACGGCCGCGGCGTGGGATTCTACTTCCGCAACGTCACCGAGCTCGTGCTGTTCGGCGTGCGCGGCTCGATGCGAACGCTGCCGCCCGGCCGCCGCCAGGTGAACATGATCGAGACCCGCAAGCGCGAGCACTCGCGCAAGCCGGACGAGGCATACGAGCTGATCGAGGCCTGCAGTCCCCCGCCCTACCTGGAACTGTTCGCCCGTTATCCGCGTCCCGGCTGGTCAGCGTGGGGGGATGAGGCCGCCGTGGATGTGCTGCCGCGGGGGCGTCAGTATCCCGCGTACGGATGACAGCTGGTATTACTGGCGTCAAGGGGGGCTGGAGAGGCAAGATTCAACGATGACCAAGGTGCCGCGTCTCCCCCGGGGAAAGCGTCTGCGGGACAAGGAACGCACCGACGTAGCCGCCGAACTGCTCCGCCGCTACAACAGCGGCAAGAGCATCAGGACCATCTGTGCCGAGACCGGATACAGCATCGGCCGGGTACGCCGGCTGCTTGAGGAAGCGGGCGTCGAGTTCCGCAGGCGGGGCGGAGCGACGCGGGGCAAGAAGCGACCCTAGACGCTCCCGCCGCCCCGGCAGCCCTGCTGTTGCCGGACGCGAGCCGGAATGTCAGTACCCCAGGTTACTGTGGCGGAATGCTCGAGTTGTTTCATCCTGCCGTCCGGACGTGGTTCGAACGGCGATTTCCCGAGGGGCCGACCGAGCCGCAGTCCGGGGGCTGGCGGGAGATCGCCGCGGGCAACCATGCGCTGATCGCGGCGCCGACCGGCTCGGGCAAGACGCTGGCCGCGTTCCTGGTCTGCATCGACCGGCTCTGCCAGGCGGCCGAGCTGAGCGAGCCGGGCGAGGATGCCAAGGGAACGGCCGGCCCGCAGGTCGTCTACGTGTCGCCGCTGAAGGCGCTGGCGGTCGATATCCAGCAGAATCTCGAGACGCCGCTCCGCGAGATCCGTGAGGTCGCCGCCGAGCTGGGCCTCAGCGTGCCGCCCATCAAGGTGGCGGTCAGGACCGGCGATACCGCGGCGTCCGAGCGCGCCGCGATGCTGCGGCATCCGCCCGACTTCCTGGTCACGACGCCCGAGTCGCTCTACCTGCTGGTCACCGCCGAGCGCAGCCGGGCCATGCTGCGCAGCGTCCGCACGGTCATCGTCGATGAGATCCACGCGGTCGCGGGCAACAAGCGCGGGTCGCACCTGGCCATCACGCTGGAGCGGCTAGCGCACCTGGCCGACGGGCCGCTGCAGCGGGTCGGGCTGTCGGCCACCCAGCGGCCGATCGAGACGGTGGCCAGGCTGCTGGTCGGGGCGGGGCCGGACCGGTCGGCGGCCGACGGCTCGCCCCGGTGCTCGATCGTGGACTCCGGCCACCGCCGCGAGCTGGACCTCACCCTGGAGTTGCCCGACGACGAGCTCGCGGCGGTGCCCTCCGCCGAGCAGATGGCCCAGATCCTCGACCTGATCGCCGCGCAGGTCGGCCAGCACAAGACCACGCTGGTGTTCGTCAACACCCGGCGGATGGCCGAGCGGATGGCCCACCAGCTCGGCGAACGGCTCGGCGAGGACCAGGTCGCCGCGCATCACGGCAGCCTGTCCGCCGGACGGCGGGCACGGGTGGAGGCCCGGCTGCGATCGGGCGACCTGCGGGCCCTGGTGGCGACCGCCTCGCTGGAGCTCGGGATCGACATCGGGCCGGTCGAGCTGGTGTGCCAGATCGGCTCGCCGCGCAGCATCGCCACGTTCCTGCAGCGGGTCGGCCGCTCCAACCACACCCGCACCGGCACGCCAGCCGGCCGGCTGTACCCGACCTCGCGGGACGAGCTGGTCGAGTGCGCGGCGCTGATGCACGGGGTGCGGTCCGGCCGGCTGGACGCGATCCTGGTCCCGGTCCGCCCGCTGGACATCGTGGCGCAGCAGGTGGTCGCGTCGTGCGCGGCCGAGGACTGGCCGGAGGACGAGCTGTTCGACCTGGTGCGCGGGGCGGCGCCGTTTGCCGGGCTGGCCCGCGAGGAGTTCGACGAGCTGCTTGAGCTGCTCTCCGAAGGCATCCAGACCGGCCGCGGCCGACGCGCCGCCTACCTGCACCGTGACCGGGTGAACGGGCAGCTGCGGGCGCGCCGCGGGGCCCGGATGGCGGCGCTCACCTCGGGCGGGGCCATCCCTGAGCTGGGCGACTACCGGGTAGTCGCCGAGCCCGACGACACCCTGGTCGGCACGGTGAACGAAGACTGGGCGGTCGAGAGCATGGCCGGCGACGTGTTCCTGCTCGGCACGACCTCCTGGCGGATCCGCCGGGTGGAGCCGGGCACCGTGCGGGTGGTGGACGCGCACGGCGCGCCGCCGTCGGCGCCGTTCTGGCTGGGCGAGGCGCCGGGCCGGACGGTCGAGCTGTCCGACGAGGTATCCCGGCTGCGCGAGGCCGTGGCCGAGCGGCTCGGCGCCGAGGCTGAGGCCGGGACCGCCGCGGCGTGCCGCTGGCTGCAGGAGTACTGCGGCATCGGGCCGGCCGCGGCCGAGACGATCGTCCGCTACCTGGGCACCGGGCTGGCCGAGCTGGGCACGCTGCCCACCATGGACTCCATCGTGCTAGAGCGCTTCTTCGATCCGAGCGGCGGCATGCAGCTAGTCGGGCACGTCCCTTACGGTGCACGGCTGAACCGTGCGCTCGGGCTGGCCCTCCGCAAGCGATTCTGCGTAACCTTCGACTTCGAGCTGCAGGCGGCGGCGAGCGACGACGCCATCCTGCTGTCGCTCGGGCCGCAGCACAGCTTCCCGCTCGACCGGGTGCCGAAGTTCCTGGCCTCCAAGACGGTGGAGACCGTGGTCAGGCAGGCCGTGCTCACCTCGCCGATGTTCGCGGCACGGTGGCGGTGGAACCTCAACACCTCGCTGACCGTGCTGCGGATGCGCGGCGGCAAGAAGAACCCGCCGGCCATCCAGCGGATGGAGGCCGACGACCTGATGGCCGCGGTCTTCCCCACGCTGGCCGCGTGCCAGGAGAACGTCGCGCCCGGGCCGATCGACATCCCCGATCATCCGCTCGTCCGGCAGACGCTCGACGACTGCCTGCACGACGCGATGGACATCGACGGCCTGGCCGAGCTGGTCAGCAAGATCGAGTCCGGCGCGGTCACCGTGGTCGTGCGCGACACCACCGAGCCCTCCGTGCTGGCGCACGAGATCCTGAACGGCCGGCCGTTCACCTACCTGGACGACGCCCCGCTGGAGGAGCGCCGCAGCCGTCAGGTGCAGCTCCGCCGCGGGCTGCCGGTAGAGGCACGCGACCTGTCCAGCCTCGATCCCGGCGCGATCGAGCGGGTGCGCGGCCAGGTGCGGCCCGACGTCAGGGACGCCGATGAGCTGCACGACCTGCTGATGACCGTGCTCGGGCACCGGCCCGAGACGCAGTGGCAAGCCCTGTTCGACACCCTGGTCGCGGACGGCCGCGCCGTCTGCGTGCACGAGCCCGGCGGCGTCCTGTGGTGCGCGGTCGAGCGCAGGGCCTGGCTGGCGACGCTGTTCCCCGGGGCGCAGGTGACACCGGATCATCCCTCCCCGGTCGGCCCGCAGGAGATCGATCCGGACGAGGCCGCGGCCAGGATGCTCCGCGGGCACCTGGAGTACCTGGGCCCGTCGACGGTCGCCGACCTGACCCAGGCGACCGGGCTCGGCGGGTCCGACACGCTGCGCGCCCTGGTCCGCCTGGAGACCGAGGGTTTCGCGCTGCAGGGGCATTTCACCGCGCCGGACAGCTCGGACGAGTACTGCGCCCGGCGGGTGCTCGCCCGGATCCACGCCTACACGCGGGAACGGCTGCGCCGCGAGATCGAGCCGGTGAACGCCAGGGACTTCATGCGCTTCCTGCTGCGCTGGCAGCGGGTGTCCGCCGAGACCAGGTACGAAGGCCGCCTCGGGGTGCTCGGCGTGATCGAGCAGCTGCAGGGGTTCGAGCTGGCCGCCGGCGCGTGGGAGACGATCCTCGCGTCGCGGGTGGCGGGCTACCGCACCGAGTGGCTGGACGAGGCGTGCATGTCCGGCCAGGTGACCTGGGGACGGCTTTCGGTGCGCGGGAGTGAAGGGGGAGCGGACGCGGTGCCGCGGCGGGGCGGCCTGACCCCGTCCCGGGCCACTCCGATCACGCTGACGATCAGGGACGACCTGCCCTGGCTGCTCGCCGCGGCCCGCGGCGACCGGCGGCCCGCCGAGCCCGGGCCCGGCCGTACCCGCGACGTGCTCGACGCGCTGGCCGAGCACGGCGCGCTCTTCCAGCCCGACCTGGCCAACCTGACCAACCGGATGGCCACCGAGGTGGAGGAAGCACTGTGGGACGGCGTGGCCAGGGGGCTGGTTACGGCCGACGGTTTCCGCGCCATCCGGTCGCTGCTGGGCCGCCGGGCCGCCACCGCCGCCCGCAGCCGCAGGCTCCGCCGGGCCGGGCGGGGTTACGGCGACGGCTCGGCCGGGCGCTGGTCGCTGCTGCCCGGCGCGACGGCCCCCGAGGACCCGGACGAACTCGCCGAGGCGGTCGCCGAACAGCTGGTAGCCCGCTGGGGCGTGGTCTTCCGCGACCTCATGACCAGGGAGAACCTGGCGGTCAGCTGGCGTGACGTGCTGTGGGCGTTCCGCCGTATGGAGGCCAGGGGAACGATCAGGGGCGGCCGGTTCGTGACCGGGTTCAGCGGCGAGCAGTACGCGCTGCCCGAAGCGGTCGAGGCGCTGCGCTCGGTCAGGAAGATGAAGCTCGCCGGCGAAACGGTCAGGATCTCCGCGGCGGACCCGCTGAACCTGGTCGGGATCGTGCTGCCCGGCCCGCGGGTGCCCGCGATGCCCGCCAACGCGGTCACCTACCTCGACGGCGCCGTCCCCCCGGCCGGCCAGATCCCGGTGCCGGTGCTGAGCGCCTGACGACCGCTCGGTCTCGCTGAGGCCGGATGGCAACGCGGGACGCTGACCTAGTGCCGCATCAGACTACGTTCGCCCGGTTGGCTTGACCGTGGGCACTTGCTGGTGTCCTGCTTCTCGTCATCGACGCGCGGCGGTATTGCTCGCGCTGATCATCAGCCCTCTTCTTCACTATGCCGCTGTTCGGGGGCGAAGAACAAGACTGTTGTTTCCAGCCGGGACTTGCCATTGTCCTGTCATGGCTTGTGACCTCACTGCAGCTGAGCTGCGCCAGCGCCTTGCGTCCGTCCGGTGGATCGGCGGCGGCACCGGCACTGGCAAGAGCACGGTGGCGGCGATCCTGGCCTGCCGGTTCGGGGCGGACATCTACGACGGCGACCGGGGGGAACGCGGCTATGTACCCGCCCACGCTCGGCCACCGGCCCAGTCTCAACGATCAGCACCCGCCACGGAACTGCCCGAAGGGACAAACGTGACCTGCTACAGCGCTAGCTGAAGTCTTCGGGGCCGGGCCAGGCCTGTCGTGCTAGTGAGTTGACCTGAAGTGGCGAAGCATCTTCGTGTCAGTGCCCTGGTGTCTCCTGGACACCAGGGCACGTTGCTGAACATCGCCCGGCGTGTCTGGGACCGCAGAGTTGCTCGCTACCCTTTGAGTCGATACAATATTCGAAGAATATGAATTGATCTTTGATCTAGCCAAGCTCGGATGGAGGTGACATCGTGCCTGCAGTCCCGCGGCCGCAGAGCCAGCCGCAGAGCCAAGAGGACATCCTGGCCGCCGGGCTGACCTCGCTGGCCGAGCACGATCTCCCCCCGGACGACAGGTCATGGGCCTGGCTGGATCCGGATTGCGGCCCGCCGCTCGAATTGGCCGACGTGACGTTCGAAGAGCTGGAGAAGCTGACCGTCGCGGGGCCGGCTCGGGTC
Organism: Streptosporangiaceae bacterium; assembly: GCA_036502085.1. GTDB lineage: Bacteria > Actinomycetota > Actinomycetes > Streptosporangiales > Streptosporangiaceae > PALSA-505. The sequence goes on along the minus strand of DASXZD010000049.1, from coordinate 17,474 downwards.
GCGGAGGCGTTGCCGGCGGGGGTGCTGCCGCGGGATGGCTCAGGCGGCGGGTCAGGGTTTGCCGATGGCGGGGTGCTGGACGTGCTAGCGCCCGGGGTGACGCTGGCCGGGTTCGCCGACCAGGCGCACGCCCGGCTGGCCGGAGCCGACGATGACGAGCTGGGCGGAGTCAGCGATGACGAGCTGATCGGCGTGCTGCGGGCCTGGCGCCGCCTGGTGTCCTGGGCCCAGGCCAGGGAGCTGGCGGCCATCGCCGAGCTCGCCCGTCGTCGCCCTGCCCCGGGCACCCCGCCCGCCCCGCCATCCGCGCGCGGCGCACCGCCCGGCGCGCCGCGGCCGTTCCCTCGCCAGCTCAGCGAATTCATCGCCGACGAGATCGCGCCCGCGCTGACCCTGACCCGGATGACCGCCGATGCCGATCTCGCCCTAGCCCTTGACCTGGCCAGGCGCCTCCCCCGCACCGCCGCCGCGCTGGAGGCCGGGCAGATCGACCTGGCCAAGGCCAAGGTGATCGCCGCCGCGACCGGCACCCTGACCGACGAGCACGCGGCCGCGGTCGAAGCCGCAGTCCTGCCCGACGCTGCGCAGCAGACCACCGGCCAGCTGCGCGCGGCGGTCACCCGTGCCGTCATGACCGTTGACCCGGCGGCTACCCGCAAACGCCGCGAGGAAGCGGAGAGATGCGCTCGGGTCGAATGCTGGACTGACCCGGCGGGGACCGCGACCCTGGCCGGCCGGTACCTGCCTGCCGCCGAAACCCTCGCCGCCGACCGTCGCATCTGCCGCATCGCCCGAGCATGGAAAGCCTATGGCGCCATCGGCGGGGCGGACCTGCTGCGCGCCCGCGCCTACCTCGCCCTCATCCTCGGCCACGACACCAGCGCCCCGCCCCTCGACCTCCTCCCCCGAGCCGCCGACCCAGCCCCAGACGACAGTGCTCACCCCAGCAGCGCCGCCGCTCCCCCAGGCCCGGCCGCCGACAGCAGCTGCCCTGCCCCCGCAAACGGCAGCACCCCCAGCCGCACCCCAGCCAACGGACACAGCAGCGCCCCCAACAGCGCCCCCGGCAGCGCCTGAGGCAACGCCCCGGCCACCGGACACGACGCCGCCACGAACAGCGGCGGCAGCAAGCCCGGCAGCCAGGGCTGCGATCGGGAAACCCGGAATCAGGACCCGAGCGGCACGGCGACCAGAAATCCCGGCGGACCGCCGGTCCCGCCCGGGCTCCGCACCCCCGGCACCGGCTACGGCACGGGCGAGAGCCCTGGCGGCACAGACGGGTTGCCGCTCATCGGGACGATCGACCTCACTGTGCCCCTGACCACCCTGCTGCACCTCAGCGACTCCCCCGGCGACGCCGCCGGATACGGACCGCTGGACCCCGACACCACCCGCGCGCTGGCCTGCGCCGCCGCCGGGCACCGCGCCACCCGCTGGCACCTCACCATCACCGGCCCCGACGACCAGGCCATCGGCCACGGCCGCACCACGGCCGCCGAAACCACCCCCGTCCGCCAGGGCGATGCCAGCAGCGGGTGGACCGCCACGGTCACCGCCGAACCCATCGCCACCGGTCAGTGCGAGCACCGCACCCGCGAGCCCGGCTACCGGCCCAGCCCCGCACTCCAGCGCCTCATCCGCGCTCGCAACACCACCTGCACCGCCCCTGGCTGCCGCCGACCCGCCGTCCGCTGCGACCTGGACCACACCGTGCCGCACGGCCAAGACGGCCTGACCTGCGAATGCAACCTAGCGGCGCTCTGCCGCCACCATCACCGCGTCAAGCAAGCCGAGGGCTGGACACTCCAGCAAACCGCCCCGGGCACCTTGACCTGGACGACCCCTGCCAGACGCCGCTACACCACCTACCCCAGCAAACACCCCACTTGACGGCTTGGCTTCCCGAGCACTTCACCCGCCGACTCGGTTAACCTCGCCGGACGGCTCGACTGCCAGATCGAGCCATTGGGCCAGACGATGGTTCCAGCCTCCGGAGTGATCGCGACTTCGGCGAAGCAGGCGGGTCGTTCAGTGGCGAAAGACACCTATCCGCTGTCACAGGCACCCCTGAATGTCCTGAGCGACCTGCCCTTTCGGGTGCCGTCGTTCTTGGCGGGTCGTAGCATGACGCGATGCCGAGACATGTGAAGCGCCGCGGGCGGCCGGTACCCGGATCGATTCCCGACGTGCTGGACATCTTCCGTGCCGAGGTGCGCTTCTACACCGAGATTGCGCCGGTGATCGGGGTACGGGTGCCTGGCTGCTACCGGGCTGAAACCACAGCCGAGGGAACGGTTCTCGAACTCGAGGATCTCTCGGCGTGGCGGCCGGGAGCCGATCCTGAGGCCGCCGCTCGCCTGCTCGCAGGTCTGCACCAGCGCTGGGAAGGCCTGGCGGCGGCGCGGTGGCCATGGTTGCGCCCGCTCGGAGCGGCAGCTGATCTCGTGGAGAAGCTGTTCGACGAGACGTGGCCGCACCTGGTGGCACGCGGTGATCTGACCCCCTCGGTCGAGACCCTGGGTGATCGTCTCGTCGGCCGGGTTGTTGATGCGGAGAGCGCGATCGGCCGTGTCTCTTCCATGACCCTCGTGCACGGAGATGCGTCGATGCAGAACATGCGTACCGGTCCGGACGGTGAGGTCGTGCTGCTCGACTGGGAGGACGTGTCGGCCGCGCCGGGTGTCCTGGATCTGGCCTGGCTGCTGGTGTCCTCGGTTGAGCCCGCGCGATGGGACGAGGTGATCGCCGCTTACGGCCCGGCCGAGGGTCTCGCCGACGTGCTGCCCGCGGTGATGGTGCAGGGCCTGCTCAGCATGTCGGGCACCCCGGCCGGGTCGGCCGGCGCGGCTGGCTGGATCGGCCGCGTTGAGGCCGCCGGCGATCGCATCTAGCCCGCGCGCATCTAGCTTTCATCGAACGACTGCAGGTACGTCCGCTGGTAGCCGTGCCGGTGCTGCAGTTCGCATTCTGAGAGAATCGGCCGGTGCGGGAACCCAGCAGCGAGCCTGCCGAGGCGATGCGGGAGCGGGTGCGGGCCAGTTTCGGGCGGCAGGCGATGATGGCCACGCTCGGCGCGGACCTGGAACTGCTCGAGCCGGGCCGGGTACGGCTGACGATGCCGCACGACGCGAGGTTCACCCAGCAGCACGGCTTCGTGCACGCAAGGCGCCGTGGCCGCTGTGCTGGACAGCGCCTGCGGGTATGCGGCGTTCAGCGTCATGCCGCCCGAGGCGGCCGTGCTGACCGTGAGCTACTCGATCAACCTGCTGGCCCCGGCCGCCGGCCAGCGGTTCACGATGACCGGCGAGGTGGTGCGCGCCGGGCGGACGCTGGTGGTGTGCCGCGGCGAGGCGTTCGCCGACGAGGCGACGGAGCCGTTCGCGGTCATGCAGGCCACGCTGACCGCCGTGTACGACCGGCCCGGCATCCAGCACTGACGATCATCAGCCGCGGTGGTGGACCTGCTGGAGTCCGTATACGGGGGTCGGGAGGCCGACCTGGCGGGCCTTGAGCTGCAGGGCGAGATAGAGCGAGTAGTGCCGTGACTGGTGCAGGTTGCCGCCGTGGAACCACAGTCCCTCTTGCTGGGTGGGCTTCCACATGTTGCGCTGCTCGCCTTCCCAGGGCCCGGGGTCCTTGGTGGTGTCCGAGCCCAGGCCCCAGCACTTGCCGACCTTGTCCGCTACCTCCTGGGAGATCAGCTCGGCGGCCCAGCCGTTCATCGAGCTGTACCCGGTGGCGTAGACGACGAGGTCGGCCGGCAGCTCGGTGCCGTCCGCCAGCACGACCGCGTTCTCGGTCAGGTGATCGACCTGCCCGTGCGCCAGCTTGATGTCGCCGTTGGCCACCAGGTCGGCCGCGCCGACGTCGATGTAGTAGCCGGAGCCGCGGCGCAGGTACTTCATGAACAGGCCGGATCCGTCGTCGCCCCAGTCGTGCTCGAACCCGGCGGCTTCGAGGCGCTCGTAGAACGCCCGGTCCCGCTCGCGCATCTGCTCGTACAGCGGGATCTGGAACTGGTGCATGATCCGGTACGGGATGGAGGCGAAGATCATGTCCGCCTTCTCGGTGGTCACGCCCTCCGCAACCGCCTGCTCCGAATACAGCCCGCTCAGCCCGATGTCCATCAGCGTGTCAGATCGCACGATGTGCGTGGACGACCGCTGCACCATCGTCACGTCGGCCCCGTTCTCCCATAGGGCAGCGCAGATATCGAACGCGGAGTTGTTGGACCCGATGACGACGCAGGCCTGGCCACGGTAAGCGTCCGGGCCAGGGTGGTCCGAAGAGTGATGCTGGTCGCCGCGGAACAGCTCCATGCCGGGGAAGGACGGCAGGTTGGGCCGGCCGGACATGCCGGTGGCCAGCACGAGCTGCGCCGGGCGCAGCACGACCGGCTGGCCGGCTCGCTCGACGGTCACGGTCCACGCGCCCGCCGCCTCGTCGTAGGCGGCGTGCTTGGCCTCGGTGTCCGGCCAGTAGGTGAGTTCCATGATCTTCGTGTACGACTCGAGCCAGTCCGCGATCTTGTCTTTGGGCGAGAAGACCGGCCAGCTGGCCGGGAACTTCAGGTACGGCAGGTGGTCGTACCAGACCGGGTCGTGCAGGCAGAGCGTCTTGTAACGGCTGCGCCACTGGTCGCCGGGACGGCCGTGCTTGTCGACGATGATCGTGGGCACGGCGAGCTGGCGGAGCCTGGCGCCCAGCGCGATGCCGGCCTGGCCGCCGCCGACGATCAGCACGTACGGCTGCTCGGCCGTGCCCAGCGCGGCGGTCTCGCGCTCGCGGTCTTCCAGCCAGCTGGTCCGGCCTGGGCTCGCGCCGTGCGCCACGCCCTTCGGACGGCCGGACCCTTGCCGTTCCTCGTGGCCCTTGAGCTCGTGCAGGGTGGTCAGCAGCGTCCAGCACCGGCCATCGCGCAGCCGCAGGTGCCCGCTCCCCCGGCCGACGGCCGTCTCGAAGCTGATCCACGCCTCGGTGATGCCGTCGGCCGCGGCGGGCGGCTCGTCCCCGGTGATCGTCCAGCCGTCCGGCCGGACCCGCGGCAGCGTCGCGGCCAGCATCCTGGCGACCGCAGCCGGTCCCTCGATCGTCGTGATATTCCAGGTGAACGCGACGAGGTCGCGCCAGAAGCAGTCCTCGGTGAACAGGGCGGCCGCCCTGGCCGCGTCACCCGCCGCCAGCGCCTCGCCGAATTCGGATAGCCAGGCCGTCACCCCGGCCGTGACCTCGTCTGGTTGCAGGGTTGTCGTCATCTGCCCACTCTGACCATCGTTCCGCCGGTTTAGCAAGCAGCCGCTGAGACTGTCAGGGGGCCATGCGAGGATTCTGGCTATGCCCGGATCTGAGCTTGCCGCGATCGCGGTGATTCCATGACCGACGACGCGGTTCCCTCGCTGCTGGCTGGACTCGTCGACGACGCGGGGCTGTTCCCACCCGAGGAGCTGAAGATGCCGGCCGCGGTCGCCCGGCACCGGCGCGACGAGGCCGTCGGATCGCCGGTGCTCAGCGGACGGTTCGTGTGCCCGGCGGCCAGGCTCGCCGAGCTACTGGCCGAGCTGGCGCCGGCTGAGGGGCTGCGGCTCGCGCTGGTCACCCCGCTAGAGGCCGGGGCGCTGCACGCCAGCCTGGACCGGATCCGCGGTGACAGCCGGGTGACGCTGGCCGGCGTCGAGGGGCCGCTGGGCGAGATCGCGGCGCTGGCCGAGGTGCCTGACGGGGTGCCGTGCTACGCCGAGATCCCGGTGACCGGCGCCTGGCAGGGTCCGCTCGGCGACATCGCCGCAGCAGGCCGGGCGGCCAAGGCCCGGTGCGGCGGCCTGAGGGCCGAGCTGTTCCCGACCGCGGCGCAGCTCGGCGAGTTCGTGCACGCGTGCGCTCAGGCTAACGTCCCGTTCAAGGCGACTGCCGGGCTGCATCACGCCCTGCCCTACACCGACGAGCGGACCGGGTTCGGCCACCACGGCTTCCTCAACCTGCTGCTCGCCGCGTGCCGGGCGGCGGACGGCGCCGCGGCCGGCGACGTGGCCGCGGTGCTGCGGGTCACCGACGCGGCGGCCCTGGTCGCGGAGGTCGCCGGGACGCCGCCGGATCTTGCCGCCCGGGCCCGGGCGCTGTTCACCGGCTACGGATCCTGCAGCACCAGCGAGCCGGCCGAGGATCTGCGCACGCTCGGCCTGCTCGGCGGAGCTGGCCGGATGACGGCGACGGAGGTGACCGGGTGACGGCATCGTGGCTGCCGGTTCCTGACGGCTCGCCGTTTCCGCTGCAAAACCTGCCGTACGGGGTGTTCTCCCGCGGTACCGAGCCGCCGCGGGTCGGCGTGGCGATCGGGGAGCACGTGCTCGACCTGGCCGCCGTGACCGGCGATTCAACGTTCGGGAAAAATTCTCTTAATCCGTTCATGGCGCGCGGGCGTGCGGCGTGGACGGCCACCCGGCGGGAGCTGACCCGACTGCTCAGCGATCCTGCGGAGCGCGCCGCGGTCGAGCCGCACCTGATCGCCCGCGACACGGTGCGGCTGCACCTGCCTTTCGAGGTCGCCGATTATGTCGACTTTTACTCGTCGGAGCACCACGCGGCCAACGTGGGGCAGATCTTCCGGCCCGGCGCGGAGCCGCTGACGCCCAACTGGAAGCACCTGCCGATCGGCTATCACGGCCGGTCCGGAACGGTCGTGGTGTCCGGCACTCCGGTCGCGCGGCCGTCCGGTCAGCGCAAGCGGCCGGCCGATCCCGCCCCCTCGTTCGGCCCGTCGGTCCGGCTCGACATCGAAGCCGAGGTGGGCTTCGTGGTCGGCACCGGGTCCCCGCTGGGGGCGCCGGTGCCGGTGGCGGGCTTCAGGGAGCACGTGTTCGGGCTGGTGCTGCTCAACGACTGGTCGGCGCGCGACCTCCAGGCCTGGGAGTACGTGCCGCTCGGGCCGTTCCTCGGCAAGTCGTTCGCGACCTCGATCTCGCCGTGGGTGGTCCCGCTGGAGGCGCTCGAGCACGCGCGCGTCGCGCCGTCGGCCCAGACCCCGCCGCCGCTGCCCTACCTGCAGGCCAGCGAGCCGTGGGGGCTCGACCTGGCCATCGAGGTGGAGTGGAACGGGCACGTGGTGAGCCGGCCGCCGTTCGGCGAGATGTACTGGACGCCCGCGCAGCAGCTTGCGCACATGACGGTCAACGGCGCGTCGCTGCGTACCGGGGACCTGTTCGCCTCAGGGACGGTGTCCGGGCCCGCGCGCGAGCAACGCGGCTCGTTCCTCGAGCTGAGCTGGAACGGCACCGAGCCGGTCGGCTTCCCCGACGGGTCGGCCCGCACGTTCCTGGAGGACGGCGACACCGTCGTCATCCGGGCGTCGGCGCCGGGCGCCGACGGCGTGCGGATCGGACTCGGCGAGGTCAGCGGCACGATCACGCCCGCGGTTACCGGGACGGCGGGGGGCGCGGGGACGGGATGAGCGGGACGGGATGAGCGGGACGGGGGCGCGGGGGGCGCGGGCGAGATGACGAGCATGGATCCGGAGCGCCGGGCGCGGCTCCTGGCCGCCCGGTCGCTCGACGCGGGCGATCCGACCGGCTGGTTCGAGCGCCTCTACGCCGCGACAGAGGCGGACGGCGGGGTCGTACCGTGGGACCGCGCGGCGCCGCACCGGCTGGTGGTCGAGTGGGCGGAGGCGCGCGGGCTGGCCGGCGGCGGCCGCCGGGCGCTGGTCGTCGGCTGCGGCCTGGGCGACGACGCCGAATACGTAGCCGGGCTCGGCTTCGACACGACCGCCTTCGACATCTCGGCCAGCGCGATCAAGGCTGCTCGCCGCCGCTACCCCGACGGCCGGGTGCGGTACGTCGTCGCCGACCTGCTCGACCCGCCGACGCAGTGGCGGCAGTCCTTCGACCTGGTGGTGGAGAGCCTGACCCTGCAGTCGCTGCCGGATCCGCCGCGGCGGGACGCGATCGGCCAGCTCGGGACGCTGGTCGCGCCGGGCGGGACGCTGCTGGTCAACGCGCGGGCCCGGGACGAGGCCGACGGCCCGGACGAGGGCCTGGACGATGGGCCGCCGTGGGCGCTTACCCGGGCCGAGATCGAGGCCATCGCGCTTGAGCCGGTGCTGATCGAGAGCATCCGCGAGCCGGCCAGCAGCCGCTGGCGGGCCGAGTACCGGCGTCCGGGCCCGGAGAGCCCGGCGGGCCCGGACGGCCGGTGACGGCCGGTCACCCGGCTAGCGGAGCGAGACCGCGACCTCTTCGAGGTCGTCCAGCGCCTCCTGCAGGCCGCCTTCCATGCCCGAGTTGAGGTGCGCGTCACGGTGCTCCTGGCTGGTGTGCTGCACGAGGATCGTGACAGTCGTGCGCTCACCGGCGTCGGCGAACGTGACGGTGCTTACCGCCTGCGCGTCCGGCGCGCCCTCGTAGATCTCGGTCGAGACGATCCGCTCGTCGGGGACGACCTCGCGGTACTCGCCGTGGAAGGCAACCTCGAAGCCGCCGTTAGCCGTCATCACGTAGCGCCAGGTCCCGCCGACCCGCAGGTCGACCTCGATGCTGGTGACCTCGCCGTGATCCCCCGCCCACCAGCGCTTGATCAGCTCGGGCGTGGTCCAGGCCCGGTAGACCAGGTGCCTGGGGGCGTTGAACTCCCGGGTGATCTGGATCTGCGTGTCCGTCGGCAGCGTCACCACCGCGGTACCGCTACTCGTCATCACCGTCATTACCTTCCTCCTCTTCCCTGAGCTCGGTTTCCTTGAGCTCGGCCAGCACCTCGTCCAGCCGGCTGAACCGCTGCGACCAGGACTGCTCGTACGTCCGCACCCAGTCGAAGATGGGCTTGAGCGGCTGCCCATTGAGCCGGTACATCCGCTGCCGCCCCTCGTCCCGCACGTCGACCAGCCCCACCTCGCGCAGCACCCGCAGGTGCTTGGACACCAGCGGCTGCACCACGCCGAGCTGCGCCACCAGGTCGCTCACCGACTGCTCACGCCCGGCCAGCAGGTCCAGGATCTGCCGCCGCCGGGGCTCCGCCACCGCGTTGAACGCGTCCGCTGTCGTTGCCGCGCGTGCCATGGATGAATCATATACCCATATGGATATGCGTCAAGGAAGATAGCGGACTGCCACCCTGGGTCCGCTACTGGCGTGGATCCGGGTGCTTACCCGCACCGGGCTGGTGACGCTGTGTGGGCGGGTCGCCGACGTTGTGCACGTGCAGATGCTGCGGGCGGCCGGGGACCTGGGTTACGACACCCATGCCGCCTGGCGCCGGGCCGGGCAGCTGTCGGCGAACACGAGGATGAACGTAATCACCAGGAAAAGACCGCTTAGTGTTCCGCCGGCAGAGGCGAACACCCGGATACCCTCGCGCGCAGAGGCCTTGACCTTGCGGGCAAGATGGCGGCGCTCATCCGCCCGAAGACCAGGGTCGATGACTAACTCCCCGTTCATCGAGCCTCCCGGTTTAGCAACTGTCCTAGTTTCGCACATTCATGATCTCCGGCCATGCTGAAGTGATGATGAAGGGCGCGGACCCCGTACGCGCGTCGAACAGGTGTTTGGGCTAGGGGTAGGGTGACCGGCATGGGACTTGCGTTCCAGGGGTCGCTGCTGGACAGCGAGGATGAGCCCGGCGCGGGCGCGCTCGGGGCGTCGGTGCAGCGGACGATGCTCGCGCGCGGGGCGTGGATCGACGTTCGGCCGGGCTGGATTCACGGCGCGGACGCGCTGTTCGACCGGCTGCTGGCGGCGGTGCCGTGGCGCGCCAAGCAGCGGCAGATGTACGACCGCACGGTCGACGTGCCGCGGCTGGAGTGCTACTACCCGCAGGGCGCGGCGCTGCCCGATCCGGTGCTCGGCCAGGCCAGGGAGGCGCTGACCGCGCACTACGCCGCCGAACTGGGCGAGCCGTTCCTGACCGCCGGGCTGAACCTGTACCGGGACGGCCGGGACAGCGTGGCCTGGCACGGCGACACCATCGGGCGCGGCGGCACCGAGGACACGATGGTGGCGATCGTCTCGGTGGGCGCACCCCGGGCCCTGCTGCTGCGGCCGCGCGGTGGCGGCCTAGGATTGCGGCGCAACCTGGGGCACGGCGACCTGCTCGTGATGGGCGGCAGCTGCCAGCGCACCTGGGAGCACGCCGTGCCCAAGACCACGTCGGCCGCCGGGCCGCGGATCAGCATCCAGTTCCGCCCGCGCGGAGTCGGCTAGCCCGCGCCCGCCCTGCCGTTCCACCGGAGAAACGGAGTCAGCCATGGAGTCCGACCCGCGCGTCTGGATCGCTACGCTGCGCAATTCGCACGAGCGGCTCGCGTCCCTGGTCAAGCCGCTCTCCCCCGAGGAGCTCAGGGGGCAGTCCTATTGCCGGGACTGGAGCATCGCCCAGGTGCTGTCTCACCTGGGTAGCGGAGCGGAGATCGCGCAGATGATGCTCCCCGCGGCTTTGGGTGACGCGGAGCCGGCCGGGCAGGAGGCGTTCACGCCGGTGTGGGACGTCTGGAACGCCAAGAGCCCGGACGACCAGGCGACCGACGCGCTGACCGCGGACGCGCGGCAGATCCAGGAGCTCGAGCAGCTCAGCGACGACGACCTGGGCCGCATCAGCCTGCCGTTCTTCGGCATGAACCTGGACAGCGTCGGCCTGGTCAGGCTGCGGCTCGGCGAGCACGCGCTGCACACCTGGGACGTGGCGGTCAGCGCAGACTCAGCCGCCGTCGTCGCGCCGGACGCGGTGGCGCTGCTGGTCGACAACGTGCCGCAGTTCCTCGCCCCGCGGTTCGGCCGCCCGGCGGATCCGCCGCTGCGGGCCCGGATCCGCACCACCGGCCCTGATCGCGACTACCTGCTGACCGCCGCGGCCGAGGTGAGCGTGACGGACTGGCCCGGCGCGGGCGAGGCCGCCGACGGCGCGGCCGAGGTCAGCATGCCGTCCGAGGCGCTGCTGCGGCTGGCCTACGGGCGGCTGGATCCCGGCCACACCCCGGCCGGCGTCACCGGCGACGCGGAGATCCTCGACCGGCTGCGCGCGGTCTTCCCCGGCTTCTGACTGGCCTGGCTGCTGCTCCCCTCACGGTGAAGCCATGGCGGTCGATGTGCGCGCGCCGTCCGATCAGCGCTCGTTAGCACGAGAACGGCGACCACCAGTTCGAAGGGATCATGCGGCCAGTGTGCCGGTCCGGCGACGGTGTCGCCGGACCGGCACACGCTGGCTAGGTGATCGTCCAGGTGAAACTGGTCGATCCCTGGGCGCCAGTGGTGTCGGCGGCGAATACCGTCACGTTGAACACACCGGTGTGCTTCCCGGTGATGCCGGAGATCAGGCCGGTCGAGGCGTTGATCGACAGGCCGGTGGGCAGGCCGGTGGCCGACCACGTGAAGGTCTGGCCTGCCTGCGAGTCGGTGGCGGTCATCTGGAGGCTGACTTGCGTGCGCCGGTGCGTTGCCTGGTTGCCGGGGTTGTTGACAGTGACGGTGTTGGCGCTGGTGGCGCAGCCCGGGAGCTGGAAGGAGGCCAGCCGGGTGTTCCAGTTGAAGCTGCCGTTGGAGGGAATGTACTCCTGGGTGTACCAGAACGTGCAGTCATCGGACGGGTCGACCTGCATTGAGCTGTAGTCGCCCCAGCGGTTGAGGCCGCCGGTCTGCGACCCGCCGCCGGTGAATACCGTGGTCTCGGCCAGGGTCATCGTGCCGGCCGGGTCGCCCGGGGCGCGGCCGGTGAACCGGATCGACGGGTGGGTGGTCGAGGAGGACTGGGAGTAGCCGAGCGCGATGTCGCCGACGTGGTCCATCGCGATCGAGCCCATCCACCGGAAGGTGGAGTCCGGGGCGTAGGTGCCCTGCTGGAAGACGGTCGGGTTGCCGCCCGACAGGCGGAACTCATACCAGCGGACGCCCACCGACGAGCCCGCGGTCACCGAGTGGCTGACGACCAGTGACTCGTGATCGCCGAAGTTGCGGTAGGCCAGCCGGTACATGATCCGGTCACCGAGGGAGTCGAGCTGCTGGTTGGTGCCGCCCTGCGGGATGCAGGTGCCGCCGCCGCAGGCGGTGGAGTAGGACGCCACGGTCAGGTTGACCGGGCCGGTGAAGGTGGAGTTCGCCGGGGTGGTGAAGTCCACGTGGAAGTGCCAGTAGTCCAGCGTGGTCGCGGTGGTGCCGATGCCCATCACGGTCTCCGGCTCGCCCGCCGGGGGCGGTGTGGAGCCGTCCAGGTCGGCGGCCAGGATGCCGCCGTGGCTGGCGTCGGTGGTGAAGCACTGCTGGGTGGCCGCGGCGCCGGTCAGCATGCTGGCCCGGTTCATCGCGCAGATCTCGGCGTCGACGAAGCTGCCGCCGCCCGGGGTGAACATGTTGTAGGTCGTGTAATAGGCATCCGGCCACACCGACAGCTTGGGGTAGTCGGGGAAGGTGGTGAACTGGAAGCTGTACCGGTTGTAGGTGCCGGTCGCGTCGGCGCTGGTCGAGACGGCCACGCACTCCAGGTACGGGCCGGACGCCGACTGGATGTTGGCGAACTGCTGGATCACCCACCGGCTGGCCAGCTTGTCAAAGGTTACGGTGGCGTCGCCGTCGTCAGTGGCCTGGCAGTTGCCGCCGAAACCGGACCACAGGGTGTTAGAGGCCGTCGGCGCCATGATCGTGCTGCCGGTCTTGGAGTACACCGCGAACGCCGTGTTCACGATCTCCACCACCTGGGTGGTGCCGACCGCAGCGTTCGGGTCCGGCGGGGCGCAGTTACACGGGTTGCCGGCCGATGAGACGCTGACGCCGTCGAAGTTGGCGAGCGTCGCGACCGCGGGCTTGATCCCCGGGCGGGCCTGCACGACCGGGTCGGGACGGTTCGAGGCAGGCGGGTGCGGCAGCCGCAGCCCCCGGTCAGCCGCGATCCGCCGGGCGGCGGGCGCAGGGCGCGCGTGCCGCGCGTGCGCGACCATGACGCGAAGCGGCAGCGAGGTGTCGTGATGGACAGCGGGCCCGGAAGCGGGCGACTGGCGGTGGGTCACCTGCGCCTGGGCGGTCACCCGGGGCGGTGCCTGATGATGGGTGCCCGCCTGCGCTGGCGAGGCCCACATGAGCCCGGGTACGGCCGCGATGGCCAGGCTGGTGGTGATCGCGAAGCCCCGGACGGAGCGCTTGCCTCGGGCTAACGGGGCACGGTTGATGCCGGGAATCCGGCTACGGAGAGTGGGTCCCATCGTCTTCCTCCTACGACGTCACCAACGGCGCCGCCGCCCGGTGCCCCACGACGGACCCCGGCCGCCCCCACGACGCCAACGGGCATCATCCCTTGGGGGGTGATGCCGCGTAACGTAACTTGGCCCGCTATAACCGTCAATATCATCACCGTGAATAATTTCCTGAAGAAACGCCATGATTCTGGGAAGATCTCCCCACGTCCACGAGACGGGCCGCATGGCCAGGCCGGCCGGCTGCTCCGCGGGCCGATCGCCTCACCCCGCTGGCCGCCTCATCCGGCCAGTGCAGCGGACGACCCGACCGTGACCGCGAGCCGCCAGAGCAGGGTCGGCGGCCCGAACGGGTCACCGGTGAAGGAGGACGTCCAGCGCAGCTCCGCCTCCCCGGCCGCTACCGAGCGGGCCGTAGCCGTGACCGTCGCCCCGCGGCCGCTCCGCAGCACGGTCACCACCTCCGGCCGCAGCGACTCCACCGCGCTCCAGGCGTAGCCCGGCGCCCTCTGAAGCGTGATCACCAGCTCGGTGCCAACGGGCACGCGCACGCGGTTCGAGCGCGGGCCGTCCAGCCGGTAGGACAGCTCGACCCGGTCCGGCTGTCCGCCCGACGGCACGGCTCCGCCGCCGGGGCGCGAAGCACCGCATCCGGCCATAGCCGCCAGGATAGAGCCGCAGCATACCGCCGCCACCGCGAGCCGCCGCCCGCGCCGAGTCCGCGACAGCACAGGCCCGCCAATCACCAGGTCGTCCATGAGAGACGCCGAGCCAGGCGATCTGCGCATATCTATCCCGCCACGCATACTGTAGATCTTGCACCCAGATTCGGCAGGCGTTACCTCCGCAACCCTTCCATGCCACCACCGATTACCCTTTGTGACGACCGAGGATCGTGGCTTGATAACCAGACCCACCCACCGACCGCCCAAAGTCTCCACTACTATGGGTAACTGCAGTCCGAGGCATTGCTCACGAACCCTGGAACCGTTCGGCAAAATGATCTTTCCTGGTCGCGGGCGACTTGCCGTAGCCGGCGCCGGCCTCGACCACGGCCACCGTGCCGGTGCGCAGCCGGGCGAGAAGGCAGGGTGATGGATGCTGCCGAGAATTCGCTTCCGCTGGCCGTAGGCGGTGGCCGAACGGCTGCTGGAGATGCGGCAATTGGCACAGGCCGACGAGATCGTCGTCGTGACGCCGAGCCTGGACCGGGAACGGCGCACGGGGAGTTATGCGGCGCTGGCCGACGCGTGGCGGCGCCTCGGCTGAGCTTTTCTTGGCTTTCTTGGCTTTCTTGGCTTCCTTGGCTTTCTTGCGGATTGCTGACTGGCTGCCGGCCAAGCCGAATCCGGGGCAGCGACGAATAGACATTGTGGTGACACATTCTCGACGGGCGTCTCGCCGGGTGCCGGCGCGGCCCGGGACGGCAGGGCAGTGACGTGGCCGGGCTGATCATCATCGCAATCGTGGCGGGGTTGCTGGCGGGGATCTCGCCGTGCATCCTGCCGGTGCTGCCGGTCTTGCTGGTCGCCGGGGCGAGCCCCGGGTCGTCGGAGGCGGGCGCTGAAGCGGGCGGCGGGGCGCCGCGGAGCTCGCTGGGCCGGCCGCTGGCCGTGATCGCCGGGCTGGTGCTGAGCTTCAGCCTGCTCATCCTGGCTGGGTCGGAGATCCTGTCGGCGCTGCACCTGCCGCAGGACTCGCTGCGCGATGCGGGCATCGCGCTGCTGGTCCTGGTCGGGCTCGGCTACCTCATCCCGCCGCTCGGGCTGCTGCTCGAGCGGCCGTTCGCGCGGCTGGGCCGGCTGCGGCCGAGCGGCCGGGCCGGCGGGTTCGTGCTCGGTCTGGCGCTGGGCGTGCTGTACGTCCCCTGCGCCGGGCCGATCCTGGCCGCGATCACGGTGATCGGGGCAACGCACCGGGTGGGCTGGACGGCCGTCCTGCTCACCGCCGCGTTCGCCGTCGGCACCGCGGTGCCGCTGCTCGTCGTGGCCGTCGCCGGAGAGGAGCTGGCCAGCCGGGTCGGCGTCCTGCGCCGGAAGGCGCCGCAGGCCCGGCGCGTCGGCGGGGCGATCCTCGTGATCATGGCCCTGGTCATCGGCTTCAACGTGCTGGACGGCCTGCAGCGTGACGTACCCGGCTACGCCACCGCGCTGCAGGGCTCGGCCAGGGTCCGCAGCCAGCTCAGCACGCTCACCCGGGGGACGGCGGCGCACACCCCGCTGAGCAAGTGCAACGCCAACGCCACCGGCCTGGTGAACTGCGGCCCGGCCCCGAACTTCGCCAAGGTCACCGCCTGGCTGAACACCCCCGGCGGCAAGCCGCTGTCGGTCAGCGCGCTGCACGGCAAGGTGGTCCTGGTCGACTTCTGGACCTACTCCTGCATCAACTGCCAGCGCACGCTGCCGCACGTCGAAGCCTGGTACCACCGCTACGCCAAGGACGGCTTCGTCGTGGTGGGCGTGCACACCCCGGAGTTTGCCTTCGAGCATGTCGTCTCGAACGTGCGGGCCCAGGCCGGGACGCTCGGCGTACGGTACCCGGTGGCGGTGGACGACGACTACGGCACCTGGAACGCCTACTCCAACGAGTACTGGCCCGCGGACTACCTGATCGACGCCAGCGGGAACGTGCGGCACGTGCACTTCGGCGAGGGGGACTACGCCGGGACCGAACGGCTGATCCGCCAGCTGATCCAGACGGCGCATCCCGCTGCGGCGCTCCCGTCCGCCACCGATATCCCGGACGAGACCCCGGCCGGCGAGCTGAGCCCAGAGACCTACGTCGGCTACGACCGGCTGCAGTACCTGGTCCCGGCCACCGTGGCCCGCGACGTGCCTGCCCCCTACCAGTTCCCAGCCCAGCTTCCGCTCGGCGGCATGGGGCTGGACGGGGTATGGACCGACCACGCCCAGGAGGCCACCGCCGGAGCGGGCGCCGGCCTGGAGCTCAAGTTCATCGCCCAGGACATCTACCTTGTGCTCGGCGGGACCGGGACGCTCGATGTGTCCGTCGGCGGCCACCATACGCAGACCATCCAGGTCGGCGGCACGCCCCGTCTGTACACCCTCTACCAGGCCAGCGCCGCCACCACGGGAACGCTGCTGCTGCGCGCCTCGCCCGGCATCCAGGCCTACGACTTCACCTTCGGCTAGCCGTTCTGTCCGACCCAGCCCTCATGATCGTTTCGACTTATCATGCGGTATGTTCGAAAACGAGAGCGATTTGTTCGGATTTGCGTGACAGAATGCGTGAAAAGTGGCGATGATCATGGAAATCCGGGGGCGGACCCACGCTTAAAGGCCGGCGGCGCCGCGGGTGACGCGGAGCAGGTACTCCTTGCGGTTGAGCGGGTGTGATCCGATCGCGGGCGGGCCGGGATCGCGCCGCGAACCGGCTGGTAGTGGTCGAAGGCGCTGTCCAGCACGCCCTCGCCCCGGGTCAGGGACGGCAGCCGCTGCTGCAACTCGTGCACTCGGGCGGCCGGAATCGCCCCGTCCAGCAGGCATGAGATGTCCCGCATCGTCGTGCTGCGCGGTACAGCACGCAGCTGGGTCAGCAGCGGCAGTATCGGCCCGAACGCGTCGGCGGGGATCTCCAAGCTGAATCGGTGCATCGGTTCGTAGACCTGGGTGCCCGCCTGCTGCAGCGCGCTCATCAGCACCAGCGGGGTCAGGCTGCGGAAGTCCGCGCCTGTGCTCGACATGCTCTTGTCGAAACGGGCGTGCGCGTGGCTCTGCCGCGGGGCGTAGCCGGAATGGGTCATGGTGACCACTGCATCGGTGACCTGCCATCCGTAGATGCCCTGCTGCAGGGATTCGAGCACGGTGTCCTCGACGGCCTTGAAGAACGCGAGCGGCATCGTCCCGTGGATGGCAGTCTCCAGCCGGAAGCTCGCCCCGCTGCCGGCCGGCGCCGGGTCGATGCGCAGGCCGACGGTCGCGAGAAACGGGTTCGGCGCCTGGTAGATGAACTCGGCCGCCGCGCCGGTCCCGGTCGGCCGCTCGATGCAGATCGTCGTGCTCTCCCGGAACGTGACGTCAAGGCCGTATTCGGCGGCGAGAGTGGCCTGAATGACCTCCTTCTGCACCTCGCCGTAAAGCGATACCGATATCTCCTGCTGGACGTCGTCCTGGCGCAGGTTGATCAGCGGATCCTGCTCGGCGAGCTGGCTGAGAGCGACGTGCAGGCGGCCCTTGTCGGCCAGCCGGGCGGGCACGACCACCGTTTCCAGCGTGGGCGGGGCGAAGTGGTGGCGCCCTCCCCCCGTCCGAGGCGTGTCGAGCGGGTCACCGGCCCGCGGGTCACCGGCCCGCGG
>DASXZD010000048.1:0-32825 GCA_036502085.1 Streptosporangiaceae bacterium | reverse complement strand
CCCGGCTTGTACGGCACGCGAGCCCAGCCCGTCCGGTAGGGCCTGCGGGTCCCGCGCGGTCTTGCGAGGCCGGCCGGACCGGCCGGCGGTGTCTGCGGGCGGCTCGTCGGCGAGGATCAGGGTCGAGCCGGGCAGGTCGGCTAGGACGTCGCGGGCCGTGTCGCGCTGCGCCCGGTGCACCACGGCGGCCTCGCCGTAGAGGGCGAGCCTGGGCTCCCATTCGGCGCGCTGGGCCGGGCTGAGGCCGATGACGTCCAGCAGCGCCGCCGCCGGGACGCCGGCCTTATCCAGCAGGCGCAACTGGGCCACGGCCAGATCCTGGCCGGACTCGGCGGCGTCCAGCAGGTCGCGAGCGTGCCGTTCGGCGGCTTCGGCCGCGCCGTGGGCGCCGAGCGAGAGCTCAAGTTCCTCCCGGGCGGCCGCCAGCTCCGGCCCGGCCGTTTCCGCGCTGCGGCCGTCCGCGCCGCGCGCCGCCTCGGCCAGCTCCCGGTGCCGCCCGGCCAGGTCGCCGAGCTCGCGCGCGGTGACCTGGTGCTCGGTGTCCAGGGCCCGGTCGCGTTCGGCCAGCTCGTCGCGGTGCTTCTTGGCGCCGGCCAGCCGGCGGGCGAGCTCCCGGTCGTCGCTGATCGCGGCGATCTGGCTGCTGACGGCGGTCAGCTCCTCGCCGAGCCGTTCGGCCTGGTCGTCGAGCTCGCCGATCTCGGCCCGGATCTGGATGGCCCGCTCCAGCCCGTCGATGAGATGCCGGGCGCACCGGCTGTGCCAGGCCGTCCGGGCGGCGCCGAGGTGATCGCGGGCCCCGCGCCGCTGTGCGATGCCCGCCTCGACCACGGTGATCTCCGCCTCCCAGGTCTCCAGGTCCCGCTCGGCGCTGCGGACCTCGACCCGGTGCGCGTGCTCCTTGCCGCGCAGTGCCTGCTCCTGCTCGAGCTCACGATCCAGGCCGGTCAGGTTGGCGATCGCGTCGAAGATCCGGGCCGGGCTCAGGTCGTTGAGCGGCTGCGCCAGCAGGTTGGGCGTCGGACTGGACCGCACCGACGTGGACAGGAACGACACGCAGCGCGCGTGCCCGCCGAACAGCACGCCCGACAGCCGGCTGGCATGGAAATCGGTCCGGCCGTTGCTCAGCGGGAGGGCCTGCCACATCGGATCGACCTGCGCTACGCGGTCGGGTTCTGTGGAACCGTTCGGAAGATAGAGACCTTGCTGCCAGCGCAGGTCGATATACGGGGCCTTACGGTTGATGCGCAGCCAGACGGTGAGCGCGCTGGCAGCCAGGTCCGCGAGCGTGGTCGCGGCGGGGTCGGCGAACACCCCGATGATGTAGCCGTGGTCGGCGTTGGAGTAGCGGGTCTCCTGCGCGGCCAGCTCCGCGGTGAACAGCAGGTCGGCGGCGCCGGCCGCGCCGCTGGCCAGCTTCCACTGGTCGTCGGCGTGCAGCAGGCTCAGCCCGGCGATGAACGACGACTTCCCGGCGCCGTTGGAGTCCTTCGGGCCCTGCCCGGCCACCGTGATCAGGCCCTGGCTGATCACCGGCACCGGGTGCGTGGACAGCCGGGAGATGTCCACCATCTGCGTCCCGACCAGCACCCGCGCGCCGACGATGTCGTCGTCGCCGCGCCCGCTGGCCGTACCGGCCGGGCTCGCTGGGCTGGCCGCCCTCGCCGTACCGGCCGGGCTGGCCGCGCTCGCCGTGCCGGGCTGACTGGCCGCTGGCCGGTCCGTGCTCATCCTGTCCCCCGTGGGTTGACGCGCTGGGCGCGGATCGCCGCCGCCAGCGGGCTGCTGGGCGCCGCGGCGAGGATCAGTTCTTCCTGCAGCCGCCGCCGGGCCGCCGCGGTGAGCCGGTGCAGCTGCGGGCCTGGCAGGTAGGCCGCGCTCTGCCCGGCCCCCGCCCCGCGCTGCTGCGCGAAGCGGACGAGCTGCACCAGCCCGGCCGCCCGCAGCCGGGCCAGCGCCGCCTTCACGTCGGACGGCCGCACCCGGCTGGCCTCCAGCAGCTCGCTGGCCATTGTCGGCTGGCCGGAGGTCCACGCGTCGCCTTCGGCGATGCCGCGGCTGCGCGGGACCGCGACCGAGTGGATCAGCACGAGCACGAGCACGGCGCGGTCGCTGGCCGGCAGGCTGTACCAGCCCGCGGCGGTCAGCTCGGCGGCGACCTCATCGCGGTATCCGGAGGTCCAGCCGCTGCCGACCGGCACCAGGGTGCGCCCGACCCGGCCGAGCAGCTCGTCCAGGCTGCGGCGCAGGGTGGCGTCGCGCAGCGCCAGCAACTGCACTTCGGGCACCGGCTCCGGGCTGTGCTCGACGGCTGCGAACGCGGCCAGCACTTCATCCCGGTGCCGCTCGCCCAGCTCCGCGAGCACCGGCTCGAACACCGGGTTCATCCCCGTCAGCAAGCTCACGCCGCCCCACCCGCCCCAGCCCGCTCGCCGGTCGCCTCTGGCCCGGCCGTATCGACCGGATCGGCCGGTTCGGCGGCGGCGGGTTCGGCGGGGGCGTCGGCGGCGTCCGCGCCCTCCGCGGGCAGGATTGCCGTTGCGCCCGGGGCCGGGGCGGGCATCGAACGCCACAGTTCGCGCAGCGCGCTGACCTGAGCCTGATTCCACGCTGCCACCCGGGGCCCGAGCCGGATGGCCCGCGCTTCCTCGTCCCACAGCAGCCACCCGGACCTGGCCAGCCTGCGGACGGCGGCCAGCAGGGCCGGGTGGGAGACGGTCTCGTCCCGGCTGGTGATCGCCGTGAACACCGAAGCGACCTGGGCCCAGCCGACCGCCGCGCCCGGCCACAGCGGCCCGGCCGGATCGGTCCAGCAGCAGCGCAGGCACGCCGCCAGCACCCTGGCGGTATCGTTCGGGTGCTCAAGGACGTGCCCCGGCAGGCCCAGCTCGTCCAGGACCGCGGGCCCCGCGCTGTCGGGCACCGCGGGCAGCAGCCACACTCCGGACGCGTCCGGCTCGACCAGCCGCAGCATCCCGGGCGGCACCGGGCCGCCGGGCTCGACCCGCGGCGGGCCTCCGGCCCTGACGCGGGCCCACCAGAGGGCCGCTTCCTGCTGCTTCACCGCCCGCCTGCCCCGGCCGGCGTGACCCGGCGGAACCAGCCTTCGGAGACCCAGGACGGGCAGGACCGCGGATCGATACGCAGCCCGTCGTCCCAGATCAGCTCGAATGCGAGCTCCGGATGGTGATGGATCGCGGTCATCTGCGCCAGCAGGCGGCGGCAGGTCGGCCAGTCGTCCGCCTCTTCGAGCAGGTCAGCCACGCTGACCTGAGCCCGGCTGGCCAGTAGCCGTTCGGCGGTGGCGAGCAGCTCGCCGCAGTCATCGGCCGGCCCGAGGTCCGCCTCGGCGGGTTCCTGGCTGCCGTCCGGGCGCGGCGGCCGGAAGCGGGTCACCCCGGCGGTCTGCCCCGACGCCACCGCCTCGCTGAGCGCCTGCGGCGAGAACCACGGCGCCGGGGCGTCGAACACGAACGAGTCGAGCACTCCGGCCAGCGCCGCCGGGTCTGATCCGCGGGCGAAGCTGATCCACGTCTCGGCCGGCAGGTACCCCAGCGCCCTGGTCGTGCCCGCCTGCTCGATCAGCCGGGCGGCCGCCGCTTCGATCGCGTCCGCGTAGGCAGCCAGCGCGATCCGCAGCCGGGCGCAGTCCGGCCCCAGGGTCGGCCAGCGGTCCAGCACGATCGCGTGCACGTCCTCGGCCTGCGCGATCAGCGACCGGTTCCCCCACAGCAGCTGCGTGTTGTCCCGCAGCGCCTCGGCCGCGCCCCGCTGGACCAGGCTGGCTAGCTCGTTGGCCAGCAGCCGGAAGACCTTGGTCAGCCGGCTGACCGCGGCCTGGCCGTCACGGGACACGGCGTCCGGACTGCTGGCGTTGCGCTGCTCGAGGGTCAGCAGCTGATGCAGCTCGGACTGGCCGCCGCGCTCGGCCAGGCGGCGCAGGAACAGCAGCATCACGTAGGGCGCGAACGCCGCCCGGTAGTGCTGCTCGTTCGGCCTGTCCACCACCTTGCTGATCGCCCGGTACTCGCGGAGCAGGCCGAACCGCCGTTCCACGGCGCGCGCGTCGTGCCGGCGGCACGACGCCACCGTCTCGGCTACGGTCAGCCCGTCGCTGCCCGCCTCGGCGAACGCCTCCAGGATGGCCTCGTCGATGTCGACCAGGCCGGGATCGGCGATCATCGCGCCGGCCTCGCGGGCCAGCACCGCGAACACCTGGCGGTACAGGCGCAGGACCGCGGACTCGGCGGTCAGCTGGTCCAGCGTCGCATCCCCGGGCTCAGTCACAACGTCACACCGTAAGGGAGGCGACCAGCCTCCCGCACGATGCTGACCCAAACCCCCTCGCCCGCGCCCCGCGATCGGAGCCGGTTGCTACGTTCGCCGAAGGCGGTCGACGCCCCATCGACCACCTTCGGCGAGCGGGACAGCGACGACGGCCGACCGCCTTGGCCTGGGCGCGGCGCGGGCTGCGGGAGCCCGCCGGCCGGGCGGCCCTCGTCGTTAGCCGACCGGGACGAGGTTCTTGGCGCGGGTGGCCTTGGCGGCGGCCTTGGCTGACACCTTGGCCGTCTGGGTGGCTAGCTTCGCGTCGTGCCGGGCGGTCCGGGCGGCGTTCTTGCTGCGCCAGGCCAGCGACGGGCGGCCGGCGGTGTCCGCGGCGGCGATCAGCAGGCCGCCGAGCATGGCGGCGTTCTTGAGGAAGTGGATTCGCTGCTGGGCGCGCTCCTGCTTACCCTCGGCCTCCCAGAACCGGTGGCCGGCCAGTGTGGTGGGCACCAGGGTCGCCGCGATGGCGAGCGCGGACAGCCGCGGCAGCCGGCCCAGGGCCAGCAGCGAGCCCGCGGTGACCTGGACGGCGGCGTTGATCCGCACCGCCTGCTCGGTCTCGTCCGGCACGGCCGGCACGCGTTCGGCGATCGGCCTGACCACCGGCTCGGCCAGCGGGGCGACCCGCTCGGGCCGGCGGAACGTGTCGAAGCCCTGGATTACGAAAATGGACGCGAGCATGGGGCGCGCGACAGCTCTCAGCATAGGCATGAGGGACATCTGCCCAGCTAGGCGGATTCGTAACAACGCGTTTGGGCCGTAGTGGGGGGACATTGCTGCGCTGGTAGCGTGTCAGCTCGACGTCAAACCGGGCATATGCGGAGGCGGAGGATCATGATCACGGCTGGGGCCATGCTGGCCAGGCGCGGAACGGGCCGGCTACCCGACGGCAGGCGCGGCCCATGGCGGTAGCCGAGCCGGGCCGGGCTGGCCGGGTCGATGACGAGGGCATCACGTGGCAGCGCCCGTCGTCGCGGCTGCTGCGCGCCCGTCGGATCGAGGCCGGGCTGGTGACCGGGCTGGTCATGCTGGCCGCCGGGCTGATCGGCGGCCTGGCGGGATCGGCCGCGCTCGGCCTCGGGATCGCGCTCGTGCTGCTGGGGGCCGGGCTGGTGTCCGAGCGGTTCCTCGCCCGGCGCGTGGCGGCCTGGGGGTACGCCGAGCGGGACGAGGATCTAATAGTCCGCCGCGGGGTGCTGATCCGCCGCCAGTCGGTTATCCCGTACGGGCGGATGCAGTTCATCGACGTCACGGCGGGCCCGATCGAGCGGAGCCTGGGCCTGGCCACGCTGCAGATGCACACCGCCGCAGCGGCCAGCGACGCGCGCATCCCCGGCCTAGACAAGGCGCAGGCGGCGGTGCTGCGGGACCAGCTGGCCACGCTCGGCGAAGCGCAGGCGGCCGGGCTGTGACCAGCCCGCCCAGCCCGCCCGGCGGCGGCGCCGCGGGCTCGCGGGACGACGGTGCGGTCTGGCACCGGCTGCATCCGCTGTCACCGGTGATCCGGGCCGGCCGGCAGTTCGTGACGATCGCGATCGCGGTGCTCGTGCTGTTCGTCGCCAACCAGCATCACGCGGACAACGACCTCGTCATCGACCTGATCGTGTTGGGCGTCGTGCTGGTCGGCGGCGTGATCAGCTGGCTGGTCACCCGGTGGCAGGTGGCCGGCGGCGTGCTGCGCATCGACACCGGCCTGCTGCGGCGCGAGTCGCGGCGGTTCCCGTTGTCGCAAGTCCAGGCCATCGACGTGATCCAGACCGGGCTGGCCCGCGTGCTCGGACTGGCCGAGATCCGGCTGCGGATGGCGGGCGCGGGCGCTTCGGAAGGCCGCCTGGCCTGCCTGCCGCGCGCCGAGGCCGAACAGCTTCGCGAGCGGCTGCTGTCGATGAGCCGGGCGCCAGGCCTGGCCGCGGCGGGCACGCCCGCGGCCAGGCCAGGCACCGGCAGCGCAGCCGGGGGCAGCGCCCCGCCCGGCCGTGCCACCAGACAGGACGCCGCACCACAGGGTGCCGCACCACAAGGCACCGCGGGACAGAGCGCCACCGGGCAGCAGGCCGGAGCCGGAGCACAGGCATCCGAGCGGCAGCTGTTCCGGGTGCGCGCCGGGCGGCTGGCCGCGAGCATCGCGGCCAGCCGGGCCGGAGCCTTCGCGGCCATCGTGATCGGCGCGATGGCCGCGGTGGTTGCCACGACCGGCAAGCCCGGCATCCTGGCGTCGTTCCTGCCGTTCGGCCTGGGCATCGTGCTCGCCGTATGGCGCCAGTTCAACGGCGAGTACGGGACTGTCATCGCGGCGGCGCCCGACGGGCTGCGGCTGCGGTCCGGGCTGGTGGAGACGACGGCCGAGACCATCCGGCCGGGGCGGGTCCAGGCCGTGCGCCTGGTCCAGCCGCTGGTCTGGCGCGCATTCGGCTGGTGCCGGCTCGAGGTCGACGTGGCGGGGCCGCGGCAGCGCCGCGAGAACAAGTCGGAGTCGCAGCGGCTGCGGGCGGTCATCCCGGTCGGGTCGCTGGCCGAGGCGGACCAGTTGCTGGGCGAGCTGCTGACCGCCCGCCCCGCGCCGACCCGGCGGGCCCCGGCCGGCGCGCGCTGGAAGGCGCCGCTGACGTACCACTTCCTCGGCTGGGACGGCGATGACCGGTACGTGGTCGCCTCCCGCGGCCGGGTGTGCCGCAAGACCACCTGGGTCCCGCTGGAGAAGGTGCAGAGCTTCCGCTGGGTCCAGGGACCGGTGCAGCGGCGGCTCGGGCTCGCGTCGGTGCACCTCGACGTCGCGGGCAAGCGAGTGGCCGCGAGCATCGAGGACCGCGGCGCAGCCGAAGCCCGCGACATACTCGGCCGGCTGCCCGCGCTGGCCCGCGCCGCGCGCAGCCGAGGCTAGCCACGTGCGCGATCTCGGCGGCCTGACCGTGGACCGGAGCCGGCGATTTTACAATCCTGGCTCCGTACGCAGCGGCGATAGCCTGATGCCCGGGGCAGACGCCCAGCAGCGGGATCCGGGCCGCGTACGCCCGGCCCGGCCTACTGGGGGGTGAGGTTAGGCGCGCCCTGGCGCAGAACGAACTTCTGGATCTTGCCGGTTGCGGTCTTGGGCAGTTCGGTGACGAACGTGACGCCGTGCGGAGCCTTGAAGTGCGCCAGCCGCTCACGCGCGAACGTGATCAGCTCCTCGCCGGACGCGTCCGCTCCCTCGGCCAGCACCACGAACGCGTGCGGTGCCTCGCCCCACCGCTCGTGCGGCAGCCCGACGATCGCGACCTCCTGGACGGCCGGGTGGCGCAGCAGTGCGCCCTCGACCTCCACCGAGGAGATGTTCTCCCCGCCGCTGATGATCACGTCCTTGATCCGGTCGCGGATCTCGACGTAGCCGTCGGGATGCACCACGGCGGCGTCGCCCGAATGGAACCAGCCGTCGCCCATGGCGCGCTCGGTGGCCTCCGGATCGTGATAGTAGCCAGCCATGACGACGTTGCCCCGCACGACGATCTCGCCCAGGGTCTGGCCGTCGGCGGCAACCTCCTGGCCGGCCTCGTCTACGACCCGCAGCTCGCCCGAGGTGAGCAGTTCGACGCCCTGCCGCGCCTTCACCACGGCCCGTTCGGCCGGCGAAAGGGCCTCGTGCTCGGGCAGCGGCGCGCAGACCAGGATGAACGGAGCCGTTTCGGTGAGGCCGTAGACGTGAGTCACCTCCCAGCCGAAGTCCCCTTCGAGCCGCTCGATGGTGGCGGCGGCCGGCGGCGCCCCGGCCGTGACGACCCGCACTCCGGCCGGCACCTCGCCCCGCGTCTGCGCGGCCGCGCTGGCCAGCGCGATCAGCACCGTGGGCGCGGCGCACAGCAACTGCACCCGCTCGTCGCGGATCAGCCCGAACACCGCCGCCGGCTCGACCTTGCGCAGGCAGACGTGCGTGCCGGCGGCCGCGGTCACCGTCCAGGGGTAGGTCCAGCCGTTGGCGTGGAACATCGGCAGCGTCCACAGGTAGCGCTCGCCCACGGCGATGGGGTGGTGCAGCAGGGTACCGATCGAGTTCATCGCCGCGTTCCGGTGGGTGATCATCACGCCCTTCGGGCGGGCGGTGGTGCCGCTGGTGTAGTTGATCGCGAGCAGGTCCCGCTCGTCGATCTCCGCCCGGCCCGCGGCCGGCGGCGTCGCGGCGATCGCCGCCTCGTAGTCGAGCCAGCCGTCCCGCGCGCCCTCGAACGCCACGAAGTGCCGCACCTGCGGCATCTGGCCGCGAACGCCGTCGATCGTGTCCAGGTAGTCCCGGTCCGCGCAGACCACGCTGGCACCGGAATGGTTCACGATGTAGACGAAGTCGTCGGCGGTCAGCCGGTAGTTGACCGGCACCAGGACCGCGCCCAGCTGCGGCACCGCGTAGAAGGATTCCAGCTGCGCGTGGGTGTTCGGCGCGATCGTCGCCACCCGGTCGCCGCGGCGCACGCCCAGCCCGGTCAGTGCCGCCGCCCAGCGGTCGCAGCGGTCGAAGAACCGCTCATAGGTCAGCCGCAGGTCGCCGTCCACCACCGCCTCCCTGGCCCCGTGCAGGCGGCGGGTCCTGCGGGCGAACTCGAGGGGAGTCAGGGGTGCTTCCACGGTGCCTCCACTGGAATCGCGGCGGCCGTCCCGGGCCGGCTACCGCGGCCGGCGTTGCCCGGCGAGAAACCGGATGCTGATCAGGTCCAGGGTACGGGGCGATACCTGGACGCTACCTCCCGGCGGGGAGCGGAGTCCACGCGAGCGGCTCCCGGCCGGCCGGGAGCCGGGGAGATTGGTCGGCCGGATGCCCGCCCCGACGCGAAGGCGAGGATGCTGGGGTGATGAGCGAGCGGGCCGCCAGGGTGTGGGCGTGGATTGCCGCGACGCACCAGGGCGATCCGCCGGTGTCGATCAAGGCGCTGTGCCGCGCGGCGGTGCAGCGGCTCGGGGTGGATGGCGCGAGCGTGACGGCGCTCGACGGCCTGGGGGCACGCGAGCTTGTGTGTGCCTCGGACCGGCTGAGCGCCCGGCTGGAGGAGCTGCAGCTCACCCAGGGCGAGGGGCCGGCCGTGGCCAGGTTCAGGTTCGGATCGCCGGAGCTGATTCCGGATCTGGAATCGGCGGCGGCCCGGTGGCCGGGGTTTGCGCCGGCCGCGATGAAGGCCGGGGCTAGGGCGATGTTCTCGTTCCCGCTGCAGACCGGGGCCATTGCGGCCGGGGTGTTCTCGCTCTACCGCGTGCGGCCAGGCTTGCTGGCCGCGGCGGAACTGGCCGACGGGCTGGTGTTCGCCGACATCGCGCTGCGGTTGCTGCTGGATGATTCCGCCGGGATCAGCGGTTCGCCGGGGTACCGTCCGGTGGACGGCCTGTGGGAGGCCAGAGCCGAGGTGCACCAGGCGACCGGGATGGTCTCGGTGCAGCTCGGCGTGAGCCTGGATGAGGCGTTCGTCCGGCTGCGGGCGCACGCGTTCGCCCGCGATGTCGCACTGGGCGAGATCGCCAGCGATGTGGTGGGCCGGCGATTGCGCTTCGATCCCGACCCGGCGCCGTGACGCTGCCGCGGGCGAAGTCCGGCGGCATACAAGGGACTACCCTGACAGCTATGGCGGCATCGGTGGACGAACGTCTCGCGCAGACGTTCGTGGAACTGGCAGACACCCTGGTCGTCGGCTTTGACCTGATGGAGTTCCTGCACACGCTCACCGAGCGGTGCGTGGAGCTGCTGGAAGCGGACGCTGCTGGGCTGCTGCTCGCCGACGCGCGCGGTGAGCTGCAGCTGGTGGCCGCCTCGACCGAGCAGGCCAGGGTCGCGGAGCTATTCCAGATCCAGAACAACGAGGGCCCGTGCATGGACTGCTACCGCACCGGGCAGGTCGTCATGGTCCCCGACATCAGCGTCGATGACGCGTCCAGGCGATGGCCCTGGTTCGCCGCGGCGGCCAAGCAGGTGGGTTTCGCCGGGGTGCACGCCATCCCGATGCGGCTTCGCGATCAGGTGATCGGGACGCTGAACCTGTTCCGGGCCGAGCCCAGCGGCCTGGCCCCGTCGGAGGCACGGGCGGGCCGGGCCCTGGTGGACGTGGCCACCATCGGGATCCTGCAGGAGCGGGCGATACGTCAGCAGGAGCTGGTGGCCGGCCAGCTGCAGGCCGCGCTGACCAGCCGGGTCATGATCGAGCAGGCCAAGGGAATCCTGGCCGAGCGGCTTCAGATGACCCCGGACCAGGCCTTCGTCCTGCTGCGCCGGTACGCCCGCGATCACAGCCGGCCGCTCACCACGCTGGTCATCGAGGTCATCAACGGCACTGCTGACATCAGCGAGACCGGGTCATAGGCCGCCGGCGGACGTGTCCGGCGCGGTGCGGACCAGCTTGCCGACCTCGTTGAGATGGCGCAGCGCCTGGATGTAGGAGCCCGCCAGGCTCGCCTGACAGTAGGGCACGCCGCGCTGCTGGCAGAACTCTCTGATCAGGGCCTGGGAACGTCGCAGGTTGGGCCGGGGCATGGAGGGGAACAAGTGGTGCTCGATCTGGTAGTTCAGGCCGCCCAGCGCGGTGTCGGTCAGCCAGCCGCCGCGAACGTTACGGGACGTGAGCACCTGCCGGCGCAGGAAGTCGGTGTTGTCTCCCGCTTCCAGGATGGCCATGCCCTTGTGATTGGGCGCGAAGGAGGCGCCCAGGTACAGGCCGAACAGGCTCTGCTGGACCAGGATGAACACGACGGCCTTCACCGGTGACAGCACGAGGAAAACGACGGTCAGGTAACCCGCGGCGTGCGCCGCGAGCAGGGCCGCCTCGGCTGGCCGGCGGTACGACGTCTTGCTGGCCAGAGCTCGAATGCTCGAGGCATGCAGGCTGATCGCCTCGCCGAGCAGCATCGGGAAGAACAGGTAGGCCTGGTACCGGAAGATCAGCCGGATCAGGCCGCGGCTGGCGCGGGCCTGGCTGGGGGAGAAGGCCAGCGCTCTCAGCGCGATGTCGGGGTCGGCGCCTTCGGTGTTGGGGTGGGCGTGATGGTGATTGTGCTTGCTGACCCACCAGCCGAAGCTGAGCCCGACGCCGAGGTTGCCGAGCAGGAGGCCCAGGATGTAGCTGGCCCGCCGCGAGCCGCAGATCTGCCGGTGCCCGGCGTCGTGGCCCAGGAACCCGAACTGGGTGAACATGACGGCCAGGAACACCGCCACGGCCAGCTGCCACCAGGAGTTGCCCAGCAGGACGAAGGCCGCCCATCCGGACAGCAGCAGCACCGCAGTGATCGCGATCCGCCAGGCGTAGTGCCCCGGGCGCCGTTCCAGGAGCTGTGCCTGCTTGACCTGCCGGCACAACTGCGCGTAGTCGCTGCCGCGTGCCGCCGGCGGCACGGGGGCGGGCAGGGTCACGTCACCCGCTGCAGAGGCTGGCATCAAGGGACACTCCTGGGGCTGCACATCGTGGCCGGGCAAATGCACGTGCCGCCGGGGTCTCGAGCGGCATTCGCCGGGCCGTGAGCGCATCATCGGTGCGTCGCCGGGCCAGACGGTTCAGTCCGACGATACCTGCCCAGGCTGACCGCGGCCTAAAGCAGGCTGCGGGTGCGGGCGATCCGGGAGTCGAGGTCGGCCAGGAACCCTTCGATGGCCGACCGCTTGGCTTCCACTGTGGCCCGCAGGCCCTGCTGCAGGGCGAGCCCCTCCCGCAGCAGTTCCCTGCGGTCGGCGTCGCTGGTGCGCTCCTGGTGATAGGCGAGCTTGATCTGCGCCAGCCGGTCCTCGTTGCGCAGCACGGTGGCGATCTCGTCGAGGTTGAGGCCGAGCAGGGTCTGCAGTTCCCTGATGCGGGCCACCCGGGCCAGATCCTCCTGCGAGTAGCGGCGCAAGCCGCCGGGCGTCCGCCCGGACGGGGTGATCAGGCCGAGCTGCTGGTAGTAGCGCAGCGCCCGCTCCGACACTCCGGACCGGGCCGCCGCGGCGCCGATGCCGAGCAGCCGTTCCCGGTCGTCAGGGCGCTCGGCAGCAGCCGGAAGCCCGGCCTCGCGGACGGGTGCGGCGGCTGATGTGCTCATCGGCCTCCCCCGGTCTCCCTCAGCACGTCGGCCTCCCCCGTCTGGTCGGTGCTGACCGGCATCCCCATCATGTCTCCGGTGATCGCGTCGATGGGCGCCTCGCCGTTCAGTTTGCCATTCGGATGGGCCGCTCCGGCGCCAGCCAGGCCGTGGTTCACGTCGGCGGCAGGGGCGATGGCCGTGGCGTGCAGGTAACGCCGGCCGCGCAGGGCGGAGGCGATGATGGCGATGAGCGTGGCGCCTGCGGCGAAGGTGAAGGCCAGGTGCATGCCGTAGGCGAAGGGCTGCTCGATCAGCCGGGGGAAGAACGACCGGCCGGTGACGTAGGCGGCCTGGTGGGCCGACAGCTTGCTCAGCGCGCCGGTCGGGCCGAGCAGCTCCTTGATCGGGTTGAACCCGAGGAAGGCCGAGAACAGGCTGCCGATCGGCGGCTCCGCGGCCACCGTGTGCGCCGCCCCGGCTGGCACGCCGGCCGCGACGAGCCCCTTGTACAGGTGGGCGGGTAGACGGTCGGCGAGGCCCAGCGTGACGATGGTGAAGAACAGCCCCATGGACAGCACGGTGGCCGAGTTCTGGAACGTGTTGAGCATCCCGGCGCCCGCGCCGCGCTGGTCGGGCGGCAGGCTGTTCATCACCGCGGCCTGGTTGGGCGAGAAGAACAGGCCCATGCCCACCGCGAACACGAAGATCAGCAGCGCGAACCAGATGTAGCTGAAGTTGATCGGCAGCAACTCGAGCAGCAGGAAGCTGGCCCCGGAGATCACCAGCCCGCCGGTGGCGAAGGCGCGGGCGCCGTAGCGGTCGGACAGCACGCCCGACAGTGGCGCGAAGATGAGGAAGCCGACGGTGAGCGGGATCATGTATATGCCCGCCCACAGCGGCGTGCGGGCGAAGCTGTAGCCGTGCTGCGGCAGCCAGATGCCCTGCAGCCAGATGATCAGCATGAACTGCAGGCCGCCGCGGCCGAGCGCGCCGAGCAGCCCGGCGATGTTCCCCGCGGTGAAGGCCGGGATCTTGAACAGGCCGAGCCGGAACATCGGCGCGGGCACCCGCAGCTCGATCCAGACGAACAGCCCGAGGATCGCGATCCCGCCGAACACGCCGGCTAGCACCCAGGGGTTGGTCCACCCGGTGGGGTGCCCACCGTAGGGGAGCAGCGAGTACACGATGCCGGTGAGCAGCGCGATCAGCCCGGCGGCGAACGTGGTGTTTCCGATCCAGTCGATCTTGGCCTTGATGCGCACGCCGTTATCGCGGAGCTTGAGGTAGGCCCAGATCGTGCCGAACAGGCCGAACGGCACGGACACCAGGAAGACCAGCCGCCACTCGATCGGGCCGAGCACGCCGCCGAGCAGCAGCCCCATGAACGAGCCGGCCACCGCCGCGATGCCGTTGATGCCCATCGCCTTACCCCGCTCGTTCTCGGGGAACGCGTCGGTCAGGATCGCGGAGGAGTTGGCGAACAGGAAGGCCCCGCCGACTCCCTGCAGGACCCGCATGATGATGATCCACAGCGCGCCCGCCGGGCCGGTCAGCCAGGTCACCGACAGCAAGATCGAGAAGAACGTGAAGATGGCAAAGCCCAGGTTGTACATGCGGACCCGGCCGTAGATGTCCCCGACCCGTCCCAGGCTGACCACCAGTACCGCGGTGACCAGCAGGAACCCCATGAAGACCCACAGGAAGTACGAGGTGTTGGCGGGGACGAGCGGGTTGAGCTTGATGCCGCGGAAGATGTCGGGCAGGGAGATCAGCAGGATCGACTGATTGATCGTGACCATCAGGATGCCGAGCGTCGTGTTTGACAGCGCGATCCACTTGTAACGACCGCCGGGGGCGGCCGCGGCCGCCTGCGCCTGACCTTCGACCGCCATCGCCGCTCCTCGCCGTCGCCGTGATCGGGGGTATGACCGATCGGGGGTATGACCGCAGGATAGCTAACCCTAACGTTAACGTCATGCTTTGCCCGCCATATCCGGCGGCAGCGCCCGCCCGGCCGGGGCGGTCAGTCGCAGCCCTGGCCTTGGCCGTGCTTGGGATCGAGGGACCTGATCGCGGCGGCCAGCGACTCCAGCCGGTTCTTCCCCAGGGGCCGGACGACTCGCTCGCGCAGCGCCTCGGCCAGCGCGAGGGCCGCGGTAGTGGCCACCTGGACGCCGTGCTCGGTCAGCGTCGCATAGATCACCCGGCGGTCAGCAGGTGAGGGGCTGCGCTCGATCAGGCCCGCCTCGGCGAGCCGGTCGGCCAGCTTGGTGGTGCCGGCGGTGGAGAACCCCAGGGCGTGGGTGAGCTGGTGCATGCGTGCGGTCCGGTCCGGCGAGGTGAGCAGGAACCAGAGCACCTGGAATGACGACGGGGCCACCGCGGCCTTGACTTCGACGTCGGCGAGAAGCTGGTCGGTGAATCGCCGGAATCCCGACTGGAGGATGCTCCACTGCTTCAGCAGCGCCATCTCTTCGGCGGACGGGTGGGAGCACCCCCCCTCCCCGGCGGCTAGGTGGAGGCACTCGGCATCCCCGGCGGCCGGGCGCGGGTGCGCATCGCCCGGCGTCGTGCCCGCTGCCTGATTCGCCATCGCTCCTCACCGCCTTTTCCTGGCTGTCGTATTCCGTTTGCTCAGAATACCTGTCATTGGTTACTATCTAAGCCACTTAGCTAATAGCTAGTGAGATAGTAGCTGGTTGCCTACAGGGACGGGAAGTACGGGACTTCCTCCCGTCAACGTGCAAGCACCAGGGGACGGGGGCTCGTCATGATCACCGATCAGATCGCCCCGCGCGAGGTCGGTGCTCCCTCCCGGCCGCCGTCGCCGGCTGCACGCGGACGGCTGCGCTGGCGCGGCCTCGCGTGGCCCCGGCTGCACGCGTGGCTGGAACTGGTTACGATCCTGGCGGGGTACGGCGCCTATGCGCTGGTCCGCTTCGGCGTCCGCGCCAGCCGCAGGACCGCCTTCGTGCATGCCGCCGAGATGTGGCGGTTTGAGCGGTGGGTGCACGTGGATGCCGAGCCGCTGCTCAACCGGCTCATCTCGGCTCACGTCACGCTTGCCGACGCCGTGGGGTACTACTACGGGCTGCTGCACTT
The DNA here is from genome assembly GCA_036502085.1 of Streptosporangiaceae bacterium. Taxonomy (GTDB): domain Bacteria; phylum Actinomycetota; class Actinomycetes; order Streptosporangiales; family Streptosporangiaceae; genus PALSA-505. The sequence continues at coordinate 17,396 of DASXZD010000048.1, read as the reverse complement.
CATCGTCACGCCGCTGGTGCTGGCCTGGCTCTATCTGCTCCGCCCGGCGCAGTTCCCCCGGCTGCGCTCCGCGCTCATCCTGGCGACCACCGCCGCCAACGTCGTGTTCTGGACCTGGCCGCTCGCGCCGCCGCGGCTGGCTGTGCGGGGGATGAACGACGTCCTGGTCGTGCACCACATCCTGGGTGCGGCCAACCCGCACGGCGTCAGCGGCCTGATCGACCTGTACGCCGCGATGCCCAGCCTGCACGTGGCGTGGGCCACCTGGTGCGCGGTCGCCATCGTCACCACGACCCGCGGCCGCTGGCGCCACCTCGCCTGGCTGTATCCGGCCGCCACCACGTTCGTGGTGCTGGCCTCGGCCAACCACTTCGTACTCGACACGGTCGGCGGGGTCGCCATCATGGCCCTGGGCCTGCTCGCCGCGGGCCGCCTGCGCTGCGCGGATTCACCCGACGCGGGGCCGCGCGCCGTTCAGGCGCGCGCTCCGGAGCCGCGCGCCATCACCGCCGGGGCCGGCCATCGGCCGCAGTCCGCCCAGGTGCCCTGGCTCGGCGGCTTCCTGGCGTTGCCGGGCCTGATGTGGTGGCTGCGGCCCCGCCCGCCGTACGACTACAGCTACTACGACCGTGACGGGCAGCGATCCAGGGAAGCGCGAAGAACGGGGCCCGGCTGACTCCGGGCCTACCCTGACGCCGGGCCAGCTTGACGCCGGGCCGGGCCGGGCCGGCGCAAGATGCCGTCTATCGCCTGTGGCCGCCCCGGCCGGAACGGTAGCGGGCGGATGCGGCGGCCGCGCCGCGGCCGGTGGCCTTGGTGGCCGGGCCGGCTGTCCCCTGGCCGGCCTGCTGGCGCGGCGGCGCGACGTACTCGGCGGGCGCGCCGGCGATCGAGGAGATCAGCGCCGAGCCGGGACGGACGGCGGCGGTCAGCGGGACGACATCCGCCCGGCGCATCAGCGTCCGGACCTCACCAGCTTGCGCGGGGGTGTGCAGGGTGACCACGACTCCGTCGGCGCCGGCTCGCGCGGTCCGGCCCGAACGGTGCACGTAGGCCTTGTGCTCGGCCGGCGGATCCGCGTGGATGACCAGGTCGATGCCGTCCACGTGGATGCCCCTGGCGGCGATGTCGGTCGCGACCAGGACCGGCACCGCGCCCGACGTGAACGAGGCCAGGTTGCGTCGGCGGGCGTTCTGCGTCAGGTTGCCATGCAACTCCACCGCGGACACCCGGGCGGTGTTCAGCTGGCGGGTGAGCCGCTGCGCGCCGCGCTTGGTCCGGGTGAAGATCAGCGCGCGGTTCTTGCCGCCCGCCAGGGCGGCGACGATGCTCACCCGGTCCGCTGCCGAGACGCTGAGCAGGTGGTGGACCATCTTGGCGGGTGCGGCCGCCGAATCGACCGCGTGCCGGGCCGGGTCGCTGAGGAAGCGCCGCGCCAGCACGTCGACCGCGTTGTCGAGGGTCGCGGAGAACAGCATCCGCTGGCCGTCAGCCGGAGTCGACTCGAGCAGCCGCCGCACAACCGGGAGGAAGCCGAGGTCAGCCATGTGGTCGGCCTCGTCGATCACCGTGATCTCGGTATCGCCGAGATGGCAGTGCCCCTGCTCGATCAGGTCGGCCAGGCGCCCCGGGCAGGCGACGACGATGTCGGTGCGCCTGCGCAGCGCGGCCACCTGGGGGTTTTGCGGAGTGCCGCCGTAGATGGTGGCGACGGACAGGCCCATAGTGCGGGCCAGCGGAGCGAGGACGGCCTCGACCTGGCTGGCCAGCTCGCGGGTCGGCACCAGCACGAGGCCGCGCGGGCGGCCCGCCATGGTGTGCCCGCCGGCCAGCCCGGCGACGAGCGGGAGCGAGAACGCGAGCGTTTTGCCCGAGCCGGTCTCGGCTCGGCCGAGAATGTCGCGGCCGGCCAGCGCGTCGGGCAGTGTGGCGGCCTGGATCGCGAACGGTGCGGCGATATCGGCCTGATCGAGCGCGGCCACGAGCGGGGCGGGAAGGCCGAGGGAGGCGAAGGTCACCGGACCTGAGGGCTTGCCGTGCGGACGTTGTGCAGCACTGAACTTACTACTGAGCTGGGTGGTCAAAGAATCTCTTTCGGACGATGGGGTGGCCGTGTTATCCAAGGCCGCCACGTCCGTGGAAACCAGTTCGCTCACCGAGCGAGGTACGACCCGCGCGCCCTGATGGGCTGCGCCTTACCTACGTGCTAACGCCCTTACTCTACCGGCATTCCCGGGCGGCGGGCTCAGCCGGCCGCCCGCCGGGACGGCAGCCGGTCGAAGTAGCGGGTGATGCCGTAGCTGGGCAGGGCGGCGATGCCGATCATCAGCAGCGCGAACGGAGCGGCCTGCCCGTAGGACAGGTTCTGCTGGTACACCCAGAACTGGGTGGCCAGTGTCTGCACGCCGGTCGGCACCAGGATCAGGGTCGCGGTGAGCTCGGTGACGGCGGCCAGGAACACCAGGCAGAACGCCGCGGCGAGCCCCGGCCCGATCAGCGGCAGCGTCACCCGGCCGAACGTCGCGGCCCCGCCCTGCCCGAGCGAGCGGGACACTTCCTCCAGGGCCACCGGCGCGTGCGCGATCGAGGATCGCACCCCGACCAGCGCGAGCGGGAAGAACAAGATCACGTAGGCCACGATCATCAGCGGGGCGGTCTGATAGCCGAAGCCGTTCGCGTACCGCTCGGCGAAGTAGCTCAGCGCCAGCGCGATCACCAGCCCGGGAACCGCCAGCACCAGGTATGTGCTGCGCTCGAGCAGCCGGCTCCCGCGTCCCGCGTGCCGCACGGCCAGCAGCGCGACCGGCAGCGCGAGCACGGTGGCCAGCGCGGCCGCGATCCCGCTGTACAGAGCGGTGTGCCCGAGCGCGCTGAGAATGGACACCCCGCCGATCACCTGGGCGCCGCCCTGGAACATCCAGTACACCGCCGAGCCGACCGGCACGCCCAGCGCCAGCCCGGTCAGCGCGGCGAAGCCGGCCAGCACCGGGATCGTGCCGCGGCCGAGCCGGTACCGCCTGATTGCGCGCTTGGCCAGCGGGCCGGTGCGCACCGCCCGGCCCTTGCCGCGGGCGGCGGTCTCGCCGAACAGCACGACCGCGCTCAGCGCGATCAGGACCAGCGACAGCGCGCTGGCCGCCGGCACGCTGAACGAGACGTGGAACTCGGTGAAGATCTCGGTGGTGAAGGTCTGGTAGCCGAGGATCTCGAATGCGCCGTACTCGGCCAGCAGCACGAGGGCGACGAGTACGCAGCCGCCGAGGATGGCGCCGCGGGCATGCTTGAGCGTCACCCGGCAGAAGGTCTGCACCGGGCCGAGCCCGAGGCTGCGGGCCGCCTCCTCCAGGCCGGGGTCGGCCGCCCGCAGGCTGGCCGCCACCGGCAGGTATACCAGCGGGTAGACGGCCAGCGTCATGATGATCACGGCCCCGCGGAACCCTTGCACCCAGGTGGTCAGCGACGCCCAGCCGAAGCTGACCACGAAATCGGGGATCGCGAACGGGATCACGACCAGCACCGCCCAGATCCGGCGGCCGGGCAGGTCGGTCCGCTCCACGCACCACGCGGTCAGCGTGCCGATGACGGCGCACGCGGCGGTCACCACCACCAGCAGCCGGACCGTGTTCCACAGCAGGCTGCCAGTCAGCGGCCGCCAGATCAGGTGGGCGACCGTGCCGACCCCGGCCCCGCGGGCCTCGATCAGCAGGAAGACGAGGGGGGCCAGCAGCACGGCGGCCACGGCGCAACTGGCGCCGATCAGCAGCCGCGGCCGGTCCGGGCCGCGAGCCGGGATGGCCCGCTGAGGCCCGGCCGTCTGCGTGGTCATAGCAGTGCCGTCACAACAGTGCCGTCACAACAGTGCCGTCACAATAGGCCAGCCTGCTTCAGCAGGCTGATCGCGGGCAGCCCCGTGCCGAGCTGGGCGACGCTGATCGGGTAAGGCCGCAGCTCGCTGAGCGGCGTCTCAGGGGCCAGGGTGGTCACGCCGGACCCGACTGGGTACTCGAAGCTGATCGACTTGGCCGGGTTCGCGATGACGTCCTGGCCGGCCTTGCTGACCAGGTAGGCCAGGAACCTCTGCGCCGCCGCCTGGTGCGTGGACGACTTGAGTACCGCGGCGCCCGACACGTCCACGACGTAACCGGGGTCGCCCGCCGCGAAGTGCGCGATGGCAGAGTGAACGCTGGCCGCGCCAAGCTGAGCCCGCATCCGGTACCAGTAGTACTGGTTGATCACCCCGAAGGCGACCGCGCCGCGGTTGACCTGGTCCGAGAGGGTCTCGTTGTCGGGATAGGAGTGGCTTGCGGCGTTGCTCTTGACCTCGGCTAGCCAGCGGAGCGTGGCGGCCGTGCCGTGGCTGCGCGCCATCGCGGTGACGATCGGCTGGAAGTCGGTCTCGCTCGGGGCGATGGCGAGCTTGTCCCGGTACCGTGGCGAGGCCAGCTGGAGCGTCGTGGCGGGCAGCTGGCTCTCCTTGATCAGGCTCGGGTTGTAGATGATCACGCTCACCCGCGCCGAGACCCCCACCCAGTCCCCGCCGGGTGAGCTGTACTTGCCCGGCGTGCGGGCCAGCGTGGCCGCGTCCACCTTGGCCAGCAGGCCTTTGCCCTGCAGGAATTCGAGCGGAGGCGAGTTCTCGGTGAAGAGCACGTCGGCCGGCGAGTGCGACCCCTCGGCGACGATCTGGTCGGCGAGCGTGTCCTCGTCGTCCGAGCGCAGGCTGACCTTGATCCCGGTCGCCGCCGTGAAGCCGGATACCAGCGACTGGGTGGTCTGCACGTGCTGGCCGCTGTAGAGCGTGATCGACTCACCCGACCCCGATCCCGGCGATGACCCGCAGGCGGCCAGCATGCTGCCTGCCGCCGCCATGGCGGTGACGGTCGCGGCGAACCGGTGTACCCGCACTCGTGATTTCCTCCTGACAGCCGTCATGACGCGGCCTCTGGGCGCCGGAAGTTAGGTAAGCCTTACCTAATGACAGGAACCGATTCAAGACTACCCAAGTCCGGCCTGTCAAGTCGGGCGGCCGGCCCGGCGATGACTCTCCGGCTGGCGCTGGGTCTATACACCTGTAGATACGATGCTGCGCGCCCAGGCGCGGCGCGTGCGGAAGGGGCCGGACGGCGCGATGACAGCCAGCGACGAATTCACCGCCCTCACCGGCCGCTTCCGCGCCGAACTGCTAGCCCACTGCTACCGCATGAGCGGGTCGGCAGATGATGCCGAGGACCTCGTTCAGGAAACTTATCTTCGAGCCTGGCGGTCGTTTGCGGGGTTCGAGGGCAGGGCCTCGCTGCGCACCTGGCTCTATCAGATCGCGACCAACGTGTGCCTGACGGCGATCCCGCGCATCAGCCGGCGCCCGCTGCCGTCCGGGCTGGGCGCGCCGGGTGACCAGCCGGCGGCCGCCGTCCCCGCCCAGGCGCCGGAAGTGCCGTGGCTGCAGCCCATCCCCGACGTGCTGTTCGGCGCGGAGCCGACCGACCCAGCGGCCATCGCGGTGTCGCGCGAGGGCATGCGGCTGGCCTTCATCGCCGCCCTGCAGTACCTGCACCCGCAGACTTGTCAGGAACGCACGCTCTCGTCACCGGCGCCAGCCGAGGGTTCGGCCGCGCGACCGTTATCGCGCTGGTTAAGGCAGGCGCCACGGTCACCGGAGTCGCGCGTGATCGCGACCGCCTCGGCGAGCTGCACGCCGAGCTCGGCGACGCGTTCATCCCGGTACCCGCGGACGCGACCGACCCCAGTGTCGCAGGGGAGCTCATCGACTCTGTCCGGCCCGGCGTCCTGGTGCTCAACGCCGGCGCCGCTCCGCTGCCCCGCCCGATCCAGCACCACACCTGGCAGACGTTCAGCCGCAGCTGGCAGGTCGACGTGCAGCACGTATTCCACTGGATCCGCGAGGCACTGCTGTCCCCGCTCGACCCCGGCAGCACCGTGATCGCGCTGTCCAGCGGCGCCGCCCTGCGCGGCTCCCCGCTGAGCGGCGGCTACGCCGGCGCCAAGGCCACCATCAGGTTCGTGGCCCGCTACGCCGCCGAAGAGTCCCAGCGCGGCGACCTCGGCATCAGGTTCATCTCGGTGCTCCCGCAGCTCACTCCCGCGACCGGCCTCGGCGCGGCCGCGGTCGCCGCTTACGCCAAGCGAGCGGGCCGGGACGTCGCCACCCATCTCGAGCAGTCCCCGCCCGGCCCCACCGTCGATCCGCGGTTTGCATCCCACCGGAGGGAACCAAAGCGCGCATCGACCGCCAGGTCGAGGTGCAGCCGGTTCTTGCCCGCCTTGGCCTCCGGCACCTCCTGGAACCAGATCGGCGGGCGCAGGCCCGCCGGGTCGAAAAGCCGATCGCCGAAGGCCGCCGCCTCGCCCAGCCGGGCGCGGTAGTGCGTGTGCCAGGTCGTGTCTGGCGTGGCCGGCGGCACCGGCTGATAGCCCAGCGCCTGCCCCCAGAACCGCGCGAGCAGGGCCGGGTCGTTCGCGTTGATCGTCAGCTGCCAGAACACCATGCCCGCAACACTAGACCCGGCCCGCGGGACAGGCTGGGTCCCATCCAGCCTGGGTCTTGGCATTGATCCCGGCAGCGGACCGTAGCGTCGACTCGGCCACGATACCGGCGGTATTGATCGCGAGGACTGATAGGTGGCGGCGCAGCAGTTCCGGGTCTCGGCGAGGTGCTACCGCGGGCATGTCGCGCGTGATCATCTGCTCGACGTAGCCGGCGAACCACCGCCGCCGCGCGGTCACCGGTATCCGCAACGATGGCTCAGGGAAGCTTCCGGCGAGTATGAGATCCAGGTAGTCACGGACGCTGAGCGCGTCGTCCGGCGCCGTGACTGCATCCAGGCCGCTGTCGATGACCCGGTCGATGAACGGTGCCATGCTGGCGCGCCCCCGGTGATGAGTACCTGTTTCCCGCAACTTGGCGCTCGACATGGATGTTACGGGCGCCGGCGCCGGTGGACGCGGACTACAGGCCGGGCACCGCAGGACGTCAGAGCCCGAAGTCAGACTGGAGTCCGGTGTATCCCTGGGCGCCGGGCAGCCGGGGCAAGCCCAGCAAATCCTCGGCGGTGCCGAGCAGGCTCAGGTGGTTGAAGTAGTCGTCCGACGCCGTGCCGGGTGTCGTGTATGGGGACATGACGAACGTGGCGATGTGACACGACGGGAAGGCAGCGGAGTCGGCGTGCGTGGTGTCCCAGCAGGTCTCGCCGTTCGACTTGCCTGCGCCTGCGCCTTCGTCCGAGGTGATGAAGACGATCAGCTTCCCGCCCTGGTAGGCCGCCGACTGCTGGATGATCGGAATCCACTCTTTCAGCCAGTCGTCCCCGACCGTCGTGGCGCAGTCGTGCATGTCATCACACCCGCCCGGGGTGACGAAGCTGAATGCGGGCAGTCCGTCCGTTCTGGGGGACAGCGCCTTCAGGAAGGCACCGGAAGTGCTCGTGCCGAGCGGGACATCCCACTGGGCGCATTCGGCGGGTACCGGGGCGGAGGTGTAGTACGCCGGCGGGGCGTGCCGCACGTAATAGAACTCCCCGAGGCTGCCGTCCGCGTTCACGTAGCTGGTGTTGTCAAAGTTCCTCGGGTGGCACTTGGACGGCATTGCCTCCGCGTACTCCCGCCACTGCTGGCCCGCGTTACCGAGCTGGGAGAAGATCGAGTCCTGCGACTGCGGGCAGCCAGCCGGGTCGCAGTCGGCGCTGACGGCCTTGCCCTGCACCGTTCCCGAGGTCATGGCCAGGTAGTTAGGCGTGGACGGATGCGAGCCTGGCGCTGGCGAGCAGGTCGTCCAGGGCGCGGGCCGAGCCCAGCGAGGTGTCCACGGCGAGCGACCGCGGCGGCTCTCGCCCGGTCACCGCGGCCTGGATATGCCTGACCGCGGCGGTGAACGAATGCTGGTCGGCGCCCAGGCCGGGATGGCTGACCGGCTCCTCGCCCGGCGTCAGCACCTCGAACCGGTCCGCCGCGGCGGGATGGAACGCGTTGCTGATCTGGATCTGCCCGGCCGTCCCCATCAGCCTGCTGGACGTGTCCAGGCCGCGCCGGAAGCCGCAGGACAGCAGCAGCCTGCGCTCGCCGGGGAACTCCAGGCAGCCCCAGGTGTCCACGTCCACCCCGGACACCGCCCAGGTCGCGCCGCAGAACGCCGCGTCGTGCTCGGCGCCGAACAGCTCACGCGCCAGCCGGACCGGGTAGCAGCCCACGTCGTAGAGCGCGCCGCCGTCGAGATCGGCGGACATCCTGATGTTCCGCTCGGTGTCGCCCAGGTAGAAGTGGAAGTTCGACTGGATCTCGCGCAGTTCGCCGATCACCCCGTCGGCCAGCAGGCGGCGGATCCGGTCCATCTGGTCGTGGAACGGAAAGACGAACGCCTCCCACAGCAGCTTGCCGGTCTGCCTGGCGACCGCGAGGACCTGCTCGGTCTCGGCGACCGACCCGGTGAGCGGCTTCTCGCACAGCACCGGCTTGCCGGCCTGCAGCGCCTTGATCGTCCACTCGGCGTGCAGGGTGTTGGGCAGCGGGATGTAGACGGCGTCGATCAGCGGGTCGTCGATGAGCTGCTGGTAGCCCTCCACGCCCCGGTCAACGCCGTTGTCGCGTGCCCACTGCGCGGCGCGGGCGCCGTCGCGCCCGGCCACCGCGGCCGCGATCCCGCCCGCCTCCCTGACCGCGGGCAGGAAAGCGTTCTGCGCGATCCGCGCGGTGCCGATGATGCCCCACCGCAGCCCGTCTGGCATGTCGTGATCACCCGTCCCCTCGCTGGCATTATGCCGCCAGGCCGGCCGCCGAGGTCGACCTGGTCAACCCGGCGAACGGGGCCGTCTACGCGAAAGTCGAGGCGCTCGGGCCGGACACGACGCGGCCGATGCACGTCGACGTGGGGTCGGGCTCCAACTTCGACACTGAGATCGACGGCCGCGCCGGCGGGCTGGCCGGCGGCGTGCACGCGGGCCGCGGACCCCGGCCGGTCAGGCGGCCGGTTCGAAGCGGATGTCGTGTACCGGGACATCCGGCGCGGCAAAGGCGAGCAGCCTGCTGCCCTCGCGGGTCACGGCTTCGCGATGTTTTACAGGCATTTTCCCGAACGGTTCCAGGGTCAACGTAGCCGCGCGAGCGGATCGGCTGATCCGCCAGGTTCCGGCCGCGAACCCGTCGACGAGCACGGTACCGGGGAAGATGCCGTTCTTGGTGGCCAGCCGCGGGCGGTCCGCGGCGGCGATGATCCGGCTGCGGTCCGCGTGCGAGAGCAGCAGGTTGTCGAACTCGGCGACCAGCCGAGCCGGGACCGGGGTCTGCGGGTCAGGCCGCGGGGCATCGGGCAGGTCGAACAGCTCAATCCCGTTCTCGTCCCGGAAGCCGCGCAGCCGCGGCCTGAGCCGCTCGGTCACCTCGACCAGCCTGGTCAGCCCGGACCATGCCTGCACGTCCCGCACGCTGGCTGGCCCGAACGCGGCCAGATAGCGCAGCATCAGCCCGTCCAGCGTGTGCACGCTGACCGGCCGCCCCGCTCCGACCGCGCCCTCCCGGCCCGCGGACGGACCCTCCTCGATGGCCGGGCCGGCCGTACTCTCCTGCCCCGCGGCCGCGCCGTCCGCCGTAGAGACGCTGTCTGGGGCGGGCGCGCCGCCCAGGCCAGGGTCGACCGGAGCCGAACGCTGCCCCAGCCAGGCCTCCGCAGAAGTGTGCCTGGCCTGGCCCGCGGCGCCCCAGATGGCCCGCGGCGGCACCTGAACCAGCGGGACCAGCGACCGCACGCCCTGCGCCAGCGCGGCCGGCGGGTACTGCGGCCACCGCCGGGACAACGCGGCCCCCAACTCGCTGAACGTCATCGGCCTGTCCTCCACCAGCGCCCGCCCGGCCGCGGCGAGCGCCCGCCGGTCCAGGCCGGGCAGCTGCTTGCCCCAGTTCGCCGCCAGCCCCCGGTCCAGCACCGGCTGGATCAGCGGGCGCATGGCCAGGCAGTCACGGGCCGACACCAGGTGGATCGTGGCCCGCATCAGCGCGATCCGGACGGCCCGCCGGCGGGTGATCAGCGCGGCCAGGTCATCGGGGCGGAAGCCGTCCAGCCGGGACCACAGCCCGTAGTAGGGCGGGAACGGCGCCTGGGCCTGCAGGCCCGCCAGCCGCTCGATCACCTCAATCACCCGGTCAGCGCGGTCAGCGGACGCCGCGGGCAGCGCGGCCGGGCGCAGCAGCAGCTGCCGGTCCAGCAGCGCGCGGTTAAGCGCACGGCTGCTGAGCTGGCCGGATGACATTCTCGTCACGCTCCGCATCTGATAATTGATGGATCGCACACTATTGCCAATCCTTTGGGCGATGGTGGGATTTGCCCGTACGTCAGCTCGGCGGCCTACGCGATGTCCAAGTCTCCAGGACGGCAGCTTCGCCTGGTTCGCGCACAGCGCTCCTCCCCGGCGCTTCTCGTTGGCCCGTGCCCGCCCGGCTGTCACTCGGCGGCCACTGGAAGACTGGAGCCGACAAGGAATTCCGGGAGGATATCTATGACGAGCACAGCCAGCGCGGAGGCGGCGGGCACCATCGAGATCGGCGGCGATCTGGTGGTGCGGCGGATGGGCTTCGGCGCGATGCGGATTACCGGCGACGGCATCTGGGGCGACCCGGCGGACGCCGGGCAGGCCAAGGCGACGCTGCGGCAGGTAGTGGACCTCGGCGTCAACTTCATCGACACCGCGGACGCCTACGGCCCCGATGTCAGCGAGCAGCTGATCGCCGAGGCCCTGTACCCGTACCCCGACGACCTGGTCATCGCGACCAAGGGCGGCCTGGTCCGGCCGGGTCCCGGCGTCTGGAACGCCGACGGCCGGCCCGAGCACCTGCGCGAGGCCTGCGAGGGCAGCCTGCGGCGGCTGCGGCTGGACCAGATCCCGCTGTATCAGTTCCACCGGCCCGACCCCACGGTGCCGCTGGAGGAGTCGCTCGGCGAACTCGTCCGGCTCAAGGACGAGGGCAAGATCCGGCACATCGGCATCTCCAACGTCTCCGAGGACCAGCTGAAAGCCGCGCAGAAGATCACTCCGGTCGTGTCGGTGCAGAACCGGTACAACGCGGCCGACCGCGGCTCGGAGGCGGTGCTGGAGGTGTGCGAACTGGAGCAGATCGCGTTCCTGCCCTGGGCGCCGGTCCAGCAGGCCGACAGCAACCCGGCCGTAGCCGAGGCGGCCCGCCGCCACGACGCGAGCCCGCGGCAGATCGTGCTGGCCTGGATGCTGGCCAGGTCGCCGCAGATCCTGCCGATCCCCGGCACCGGATCGCCCGCGCACGCCCAGGACAACATCGCCGCCGCCGCGATCGAGCTCACCCCCGAGGAAGTCGCGGCCATCACCAACGCCGCCTAACGCAAACTACCCGGCCCGCGCGCATTCCCCCGAAGTTGATCAACGTGGATGTGAATTTGGTGTTCCTCTATGACCGTCGCCGTCACTTCGGTGTTCTTCATGACCCGACAGGGCCGGAACTAATGGGACTAGATTGAAAAGAGTTCAGTTATGTGCAGTAAAGGAGAAACTGGATGACTCCCTGCCTGATGCGGGGTGTGGATATTATCCGCAAGCGGCCCGGGTTTCAGGCTCTTGCGCCGCTCTAGAGCCCGGTGTACTGTCAAGCCGAATTTGCTGGGGCATTTTGGGGTTTTTGTTGCGGTCGTTCGTGGCTACCGGGCGGGGCTACGGGGCTGTAGTGAGCCGTCGAGGAGGTCGCTGTGGGGGGAATTCGCTGCTGCGCGCGGTTAAGGCTGCCGTCGATAGCTCTCATCGCCGTGGCGGCGATGATCGCCACGCTGACGGCCGTGATTCCCGGCGCCAGCGCCTCGGCGTCCGTCGCAGCCGTGCGGATGAACTACGCCTGCGCCCTGAAGACCGACGGCACCATGCGCTATGTGGCCAAGCCATCGCAGTGCACCGCCAGCGAGACCAGGGTGAAGATCGTGCCAGGACCGGTCTTCGCGTGCGTGTTCCTCGACCGGTCGGTGCACCTGGTGGCGGACCTGAGCGACTGCCCGCCGCCGCCTCAGGGGGTGCGGGAGCTGACCCTGCCGCCGACGAGCGCGCCGGTCTATTTCTGCGCGGCCCAGGACACCGGCCTGCTGGCCTTCGCGACCGGGGTGAAGCGCTGCCCGGCCGGCACGTTCGCGGTGATCGTCCCGGTGCCCCATCAGGCGCCGGTCCTGGCGAACGTGGAGACCGCCGCGCTGCCGTACGACGCGGGCACCGCCGCGGTCCAGGTTACGTCGACCCTCACAATAAGCGTTCGGCACGATCCCACCCTGGTCGGCGCCACCGTATCGGTCAGCTCGGGGTTCGCCGCGGGCGAGGACTCGCTGTCGTTTGCCAGCCAGAACGGGATCACCGGGAGCTACGACGCGGGCAGCGGGGTGCTGACGCTCACCGGCACGTCGTCGCCGGCGAACTACCAGACGGCGCTGCAGTCGGTCACCTACAGCGACCCCGACGGCACTAACCCGACCACGGGCACGAGGACGATCAGCTTCCAGGTCAACGACGGGCACGCGCACAGCAACCTCAGCAACGTGGTGTCGCGGACCGTCATGGTCAACCCGAACAGCCCGCCGGTCGCCGCCGACGTCGGCGCGTCCACCGACAAGAACACCGCGATCGACGTCAACGTGCTCTCCAGCGCCAGCGATCCCGACAGCAGCAACCTGAGCGTGGCGTCGGTGGACACGACCGGCACTAAGGGCTCGGTCTCGGTCAACCCCGACGGCACGATCCACTACGACCCCAACGGCCAGTTCCAGGGCCTGGCCCAGGGCCAGACGGCGACCGACACGTTCACCTACCAGGTCACCGACGGCTTCCACGACTCCAACTCCGCGACCGTCACGGTGACGATCAGTGGCGTCAACGACCTGCCGGTGATCTCCGGCGTCGAGGCGGGTGCGCTCAGCTACCGGGCCCAGGACCCGGCCGTCCCGGTGACCGGCAGCCTGACGATCAGCGATGACGACGACGCCACGATGAGCGGGGCGACGGTCTCGGTCACGTCAGGCTTCAGCCCGGGCCAGGATTCGCTCTCGTTCAGCAGCCAGAACGGGATCGCCGGCAGCTTCGCCGCCGGGGTGCTCACCCTGTCCGGCAACGCCTCGATCACCGACTACGAGACCGCGCTGCGCTCGGTGACGTTCTCGACCAGCGACAGCTCGGCCAGCCCGGCCGCCCGGGTCATCTCCTTCACGGTGACCGACTCGGCCGGGGCCACCAGCACGACGCCGGCTCAGCGCACGATTGACGTCGGCCCGGCCAACCAGCCCCCCATTGCCATTAACCAGAGCTACACCGCGGTCGGCAACACCCCGCTGGCCGTCGGCACCAGCCCGTCCGGGCCGGCCGCCACGGTCGCCAGCAGCCTGCTGGCGGGCGACAGCGACTCCGACTCCACCGACCCGGTCAGCGTGACCGGGAACACCGCGTCCGCCCACGGCACGGTCACGGTGAACCCGAATGGCACCTTCACCTACCTGCCGGCCGCCGGCTTCTCCGGCACCGACAGCTTCACCTACACAATCACCGACAGCAACGACCCGGCCAATCCGAAGACCGCGACCGCGACCGTCACGATCACGGTCGGGCCGGTGGTCTGGTACGTCGATAACTCCAAGCCCGCCGGGAACGGTGAGGCGGGCTCGCCCTTCAGCAGCCTGGCCGCCGCCAACAGCGCGGCCGGAGCGAACAGCATCGTCTTCCTGTACCAGGGCACCGCTGCCTATACCGGCGGCATGAGCATGCAGTCCGGCGAGCATCTGCTCGGCCAGCCGAACGGCCTGACGGCCGACGGCTACTCGCTGGTCCCCGCGGGCGGGTCCGCGCCGGTCATCACCAACTCCGGCGGGAACGGGATCAACCTGGGCGAGGGCGCCGATGTGGAAGGCGTCACTGTCTCCAGCCCGAGCGGCAGCGGCATCGCCGCGTCGGGCGTCAACGCCGCCACCGTCGGCGCCGCTACCGCGGTGGCGGTCTCCGGCGCCGGCGCCGACGGGATTCACGTCAGCGGCGGCAACGGCAGCCTCAACTTCGCCGGCGTCTCCGTCACCGGCAGCGCCGGGCACTCGGTGTCGGTTGCCAGTCACACCGGCGGCACCAGCACCTTCGGCGGCAACATCACCGACGGCGCGGCCGGCATCTCGCTGGCGGGCAACCCGGGCGCCACGATCAGCTTCGGCGGCAAGCTCACGCTGAGCACCGGCGGGAACACCGGCTTCTCCGCCACCGGCGGCGGCACCGTCATGGCGGCCGGCGCCGGCAGCACGATCACGACCAGCACCGGCACCGCGATCAGCATCCAGAGCACCGCCATCGGCGCGAGCGGCCTGGTGTTCCAGGCCATCTCCTCCAGCGGGGCCAACCCCGGGATCTCGCTGAACAACACCGGCACGGCCGGCGGCCTGACCGTGACCGGCACCGGCACGGCCGGGTCCGGCGGGACGATTCAGGGCTCGGCCGGGTCGGGCATCGTATTGACCTCGACCTCCCTGCCCAGCTTCACCGACATGGTGATCAAGAACAACGCCGCCGACGGGGTCAACGGCTCCCAGGTCGGCGGGTTCACGCTGGCCGGCTCCACCGTCTCGGGCAACGGGACCCCGGCGACCGTCTCGGTCGAGGACGACGACGGCCTGGACTTCTCGCCGAACGGCACCGGATCCCCGGACGGGCTCACCGGCACCGTGACGATCTCCAACTCCACCGTCACCGGCTCCGCGGACAACAACGCGGTGATCAGCGACACCAGCGGCGCCCTGAACCTGACCGTCACCGGCAGCACGTTCAGCAGCGACAACTCCACCACCGGCAACGACGGGCTGCACATCGACGCCAACGGGAGCACGAGCGCGACCGTCAGCGTGACCGGCTCGACGTTCAGCAACAACTTCGGTGATCACTTCCAGTTCTCCACCGACTCGGCTTCGGTCGGCACCAACAGCGTCACGTTCTCCAGCAACACGCTGACCAGCACGGTCTCGGGGGTCCTCGGCGGCGGCGTGGTGATCAGCCCGTTCGGCAACTCGCACACCACGATCAACGTCAACAGCAACAACATCCAGAATTCCGTCTTCACCGGCATCGCGATCGACGAGAACGGCTCCGCCGGGACGCTGACCGGCACGGTGCACGGCAACACGATCGGGACGGCCGCGGCGGCCAACTCCGGCTCGCAGGGCAACGACATCGGGATCTTCGCCGAGGGTTCGGTCACCGAGACGCTCGCGGTCACCGGCAACAACCTCTTCCAGTACGACAACGAGGCGGGGATCAGCTTCCTCGACCGTGAGGGCAACCCGGTCATGAACCTGACGATCACCGGCAACACGATCGCTCACCCCGGGACGTTCGGAAGCTGGGGAGTGCTCGGCGAGGCCGGCGCGGAGAGCGGGGACAACGGGACCGTGTGCGCCGCCATCACCGGGAACTCGATGACCGGATCGGCGCAGCCGGGCCAGGGCGGCGCGGACTTCGAGCTGGACCAGGAGTTCTCCGCCACGATCAGGCTCCCCGGGTACACCGGCAGCTCCCAGGACACCAATGCGGTCGTCAGCTTCGTGCAGGGCGGCAACATCAGCGGCGGCACCCCGAGCGGCATCGCCACCGTCAGCGGCAGCGGCGGGGGATTCACCGGCGGCGGCGGCTGCCCCGCGCCGTCCTGACGGACTCCCGTCTTTCCCGGCCGACCTGCCCCGCTGATCTACCTCTGCTGACCTATCCCCGCTGATCTAACCCCGCTGATATAGCTCCCTGCTGGTATAGCCCTCGCCGATAGAGCAAAGGAGAGCGCGTGTCCGACCCCTATATATCCGAAATCCGGATTATGTCGTTCAATTACCCGCCGCGGGGGTGGGCGCTGTGCAACGGGCAACTGCTGCCGATCAATCAGAATCAGGCGCTGTTCTCGCTGCTCGGGACCACCTTCGGGGGGGACGGCCGTACCACCTTCGGCCTGCCCAACCTGCAGGCCCGGACCCCGATCCACGTCGGCAGCGGCTACGCGATCGGCAACGCCGACGGCGAGGCGGCGCACGTCCTGACCGTGGGCGAGGCACCCGTGCACACCCACACCGCGGCGGGGACCACCTCCGCCGGGGACTCGCCGATCCCGGCCGAGAACTACCTCGGGGCGGCGGACAACTTCTACGCGCCGCTGGCCAATTCGGTGCCGCTGTCACCGGCCACGATCGCCAACGCCGGCGGCGGCCAGGCTCACGAGAACATGCAGCCGTACCTGGTGCTGAGCTTCTGCATCGCGATCCAGGGCCTATTCCCTCCCCCCAACTAGGAGCTCGCGGTGCCTACTCCCTACGTCGGAGAAATCAAGATGTTCGCCGGCAACTTCGCCCCGGCGGGCTGGCTGCTCTGCAACGGGCAACTGCTGCCGATCGACGAGTACATCGTGCTGTTCCAGCTGATCGGCACCACTTACGGCGGCGACGGGCAGACCAGCTTCGCCCTGCCCAACCTGCAAGGGCGGCTGCCCGTTCACCAGGGCGCCGGGTACCCGATCGGGCAGTCCGGCGGATCCGAGCAAGTCACGCTGGCCAGCGCTCAGATGCCCATGCACTCCCACTCGTTCCTGTGCACGACTAACGCCGGCGCGCAAAAGGATCCGCCGGGAAACGTGCCCGCGACGATCGTCGCAGGCAGCGCGTACATCGAGGGTTCGCCCACGGCCGCGCTGGCGCCGCAGAGCGTCTCCGCGGCACCCGGCAACAGCCAGCCGCACGACAACATGCAGCCGTACCAGTGCGTCTCGTACATCATTTCGCTGTTCGGCATCTATCCGTCGCCGTCCTGAGGGGAATCCGGTGTCCGATCCTTTTCTCGCTGAGATAAGAATCTTCTCGTGCAATTACGCCCCGACCGGCTGGGCGTTCTGTGAGGGCCAGCTCCTGCCGATCTCCCAGAACACGGCGCTGTTCTCGCTGCTCGGCACCTACTACGGCGGCGATGGCAAGTCGACCTTCGCGCTGCCGAACCTCAAGGGCTCCGCGGCCATGCACTGGGGCCAGGCCGCGTCGGGCAGCCAGTACTACATCGGTGATACCGGCGGCGAGACGCGCGTGCTGCTGTCGACCCTGACGGTGCCGCCGCACACGCACGCCCTCCAGGCCAGCGCGCACAACGCGACCCTGGACAGCCCGGGCCCGCAGAACGCCCTGGCCCGCTCGACCCCTTCGATGATCTACAAGACGCCGGCCGGCGCGGCGCCGGTGCAGCCGCTGGCCGCGGGCTCCATCAACGCCGCCGGCGCCGGCGTGGCGCACAACAACATGATGCCGTTCCTGACGCTCAACTTCTGCATCGCGATGCGCGGCGTCTACCCGCCCCGCTCGTGACCTCAGCCGTGTCGCCGGGCCTCCGCTCCGCGGG
>DASXZD010000047.1:0-47967 GCA_036502085.1 Streptosporangiaceae bacterium | reverse complement strand
GGAAATCCTCATCGCCCAGCGCAAGCACGCCCGCCAGGTCGGCCGGTCCAGCACGTCGTGGCCCCGGCGCGCCATGGACGCGGGCCACGCGGTCATCGGCTACGGGTACCGGCCCACCCGTGTGCTGTGGCTGCTGGCGGTGCTGCTCGTCCTGGTCGCCGTCTCGCTGGAACTGCCCGCCGCCCGCGCCACGCTGCGGGCCTCGAACGGAAACGGGGCCGTGTACACGACCAGCGGCCTGCTGGTCACGTCGGCCAGCGCCCAGGGTCCGGGCCCCCACTCACCGGCGGCCGATCCCTGCGGTGACGGCGAGGTGCGCTGCTTCAGCCCGGTGCTGTACGCGATCGACACCGTGGTCCCGCTGATCTCGCTGGACCAGCGCGCCACCTGGTTCCCCGACCCGCACGTGTCCGGCGGCCAGCTCATGCTCTGGTGGCTCAATCTGGCCACGCTGCTCGGCTGGCTGCTGTCGTCGATCTTCGTCCTGTCGCTCGCCCGGCTGTCCCGCAGCCCCTGACCGGCCGGCCGGTCAGACCTTGATCGTTCCGTTGCTGATGTTAAACGTCGTGAACGGGCCCGCACCGCAGGTGGGGCCGGGCAGGTCAGTCAGCAGCTTGACCGTGGCCGGGGTGGTGGCCGACGCGAACGAGCCGGACTTCGTCGCGGTGCCGGGAGGGGCGTTGGTGAACAGGAACGTGTCGGTGGGCGAGCCAGAGACCGTCCCGGGGTTGCTGGCGTAGGTGATGACCGTCGGCGCGATCGGCACGCCGGTGGTGGTCCAGTTGATCGTGACCGTGATCTTGCCGACCACGTCCGGGCCGTCGAAGTTCGCGCACGAACTGCCCGGGCCGCCGGCCGGCGGGCTGTCGTAGAAGCCGGTCCCGCTGAACGTGCCGCCGGTGACCTGGTCGCCCTTGGGCTTGGTGACCGCGGAACTGCACTGGCCGGTGACCAGTTTCCCGCTGAAGTTGATCTTGACGCCGCCGGGGCTGCCGGCCGGGGTCAGGCCGGGGAGAAGCGTCCCGCTTCCGCTCTGGACGAAGCAGGTCACCTTGCCCGAGCCGTGCACCGCCGCCGAAGCCGTCCCCGCCGCCGCCAGCGGCGTGAGCAGCACCGCCCCGGTGGCCAGGGCGGTCATCCATACGTGTCGCACGCTCATCGTGCCCCCCTACTGACTCGGATACCGCCGATAGCAACGGCGGGGCGTTGTCACCAGGGGTCATTTGACAGGAATTTTACTTTAACCCGATCAATTGCCGATATTCAAGGAAATGTCGGGCGGAGAGGAGTGGGGATCAGATCGGCGGGCCGGACGGTGGGGGATCGGGTCGGGCGGGCAGGGGGTGGGGCCAGGTCGGCCGGGCCGGAGGGTGGGGGGTCAGGTCGGCCGGGCCGGAGGGCGGGGGATCGGCTCGCTCGCGGCAGACACCTCAGCGGCCGGCTCGCTCGCGGCCTGAGGGTCGGGGATCAGCCACAGCACGCCGAGCGGCGGCACGGTGATGGTCGCCGAGGCGGGCCGGCCGTGCCACGGCTCGGCCACCGCCTCGACCGCGCCCAGGTTGCCCGCGCCGCTGCCGCCGTAGCCGCCCGCGTCGGTGTTCAGCACCTCACGCCAGCGGCCCGCCGACGGCAGGCCGATCCGGTAGTCGGCATGCGGCGAGCCCGAGAAGTTCGCCACGCAGGCGAGCACGTCCCCGTCACCGGAGAACCGCAGGAACGACACGGTGTTCCCGGCCGCGTCGTTGGCGTCGATCCAGCTGAAGCCGTCCGGCGAGCTGTCGCGCGCCCACAGCGCCGCGCGGTCGCGGTAGACCGCGTTCATGTCCTGCACCAGCCGCTGCACCCCGGCATGCGACTCGTCGCCGAGCACCCACCAGTCCAGCCCGCGCTCGGCCGACCACTCGGCGCCCTGGCCAAACTCCGACCCCATGAACAGCAGCTGCTTGCCCGGGTGCGCCCACATGTAGGCCAGCAGCGCCCGCAGCCCGGCGAACCGCCGCCAGTCGTCGCCCGGCAGCTTGCCGAGCAGCGAGCCCTTGCCGTGCACCACCTCGTCGTGCGACAGCGGCAGCACGAAGTTCTCGCTGAACGCGTACACCAGCGAGAACGTCAGCTCGTTGTGGTGATAGTGCCGGAACAGCGGATCGCGGGCCAGGTAGGCCAGCGTGTCGTGCATCCAGCCCATGTTCCACTTCATGCCGAAGCCGAGCCCGCCCAGGTGCACCGGCCTGGTCACGCCGGGCCACGCGGTGGACTCCTCGGCCACCATCGTGATGCCGGGCGTCCGCCGGTAGCAGACCGCGTTGACCTCCTGCAGGAACGAGACGGCCTCCAGGTTCTCGTTGCCGCCGCGCTCGTTCGGCGCCCACTCGCCCGGCTGCCGCGAGTAGTCCAGGTACAGCATCGACGCCACGGCATCGACCCGCAGCCCGTCCACGTGGAACTCTTCGAGCCAGTAGCTGGCGTTCGCGACCAGGAAGTTGCGCACCTCGTTGCGGCCGTAGTTGAAGATCAGCGTGCCCCAGTCCGGATGCGCGCCGCGCCGCGGGTCCGGGTGCTCGTACAGCGCGGTGCCGTCGAACTGGGCCAGCGCCCAGTCGTCGCGCGGGAAGTGCGCGGGCACCCAGTCAACGATCACGCCAATGCCCGCCTGGTGCAGCCGGTCCACCAGGTACCGGAAGTCGTCCGGTGAGCCGAACCGCGACGACGGCGCGTAGTACGAGGTGACCTGGTAGCCCCAGGAGCCGCCGAACGGATGCTCGGCCACCGGCATGAACTCCACGTGCGTGAAGCCGAGCTCGGTGACGTAGCTGGTCAGCTGGTCGGCCAGCTCGCGGTAGGACAGCCCGGGCCGCCAGGAGCCGATGTGCACCTCGTACGCGCTCATCGGCGCGTGCAGCGGATCGCGGTCCGGCCGCGCGGTCATCCACTCCTCGTCGCCCCACGCGTAGCGCGACCTGGTGACCACCGAAGCCGTCGCGGGCGGCTGCTGCGCCCGTGCGGCCATCGGGTCGGCCTTGGCCCGCCAGCGGCCGTCAGGACCGCAGATCTCGTACTTGTACAGCGCGCCCTCGGCGACGCCCGGCACGAACAGCTCCCAGACCCCGCTGCCGCCGAGCGAGCGCATCGGATGCCCGCGCCCGTCCCAGTGGTTGAAGTCGCCGATGACTCGGACGCCGCGTGCGCTGGGCGCCCAGACCGCAAAACCCGTACCAAGAATTTTCCCGAACGGTACGCGGTCAGCCCCGGTGCTGTCACCGGACTCGCGGACGTGCGCGCCGAGCACCCGCCACAGCTCCTCGTGCCGGCCCTCGCCGATCAGGTGCAGGTCGATCTCGCCGAGCGTCGGCCGGTGCCGGTACGGGTCGTCGCCTACCGTCTCGGGGCCAGGCTCGGCGGCACCGTCGGAGCCGTCCCCGCCCGGGCCGGGGTAGGCGACGGCCAGCCGGTAGTCGGGCACCAGGCCGGGCCCCGGCGTCGCATCGTCGGGCAGCAGCACGCCGAATATCCCGCCGTGCGCGTGCTCCATCGGGTACCTGCGCCCGTCGGCGAGCAGCACGGTAACCGTCGCGGCCAGCGGCCGCAGCGCGCGCACGGCGACCCCGTCGGGCCCCGGGTGCGCGCCCAGCACGGAGTGCGGGTCGTGATGCGTGCCGGTGATCACCCGGTCGAGCTCGCCGGAACTCACCCAGGCTCCTGCGCCGGTGCTACTGGTCATGGCTGAACCCTATTCATCCCGGCCTCTTGGCCGGCCAGCGGTGATTCGGCTGCCATGACGGCGAGCGAGCCGAGCGGTATGGGCCGCCAGGACGGCCGGTTCCTGGCCTCGTAGACCACCTCGTAGACGGCCTTGTCGCACTCCAGCGCGCGCAGCAGCGTCGCGTGCTGCCGCGGGTCGGTGGCTCCGGCCTGGCCGTAGGGTGTCTTTCCGGCCTGGCTAGCCGCTGCGTAGCCATCGCAGAAGGCGGCGGTGTTGCGGTGCACCCAGTCCCTGGCCGACCGCTCGAGCGCGGCCCGGTCGGGGTGATCGACCAGCTGGTGCCAGGCCGCGTACTCGAACGAGCGGAGCATGCCGGCCACGTCGCGCAGCGGCGACGAGCGGGCCCGCCGGGTGGCCAGCGGCACCGCGGGCTCGCCCTCGAAGTCGAGCAGCACCCAGCCGGCCTGCGTCCGCATCACCTGGCCCAGGTGGTAGTCGCCGTGCACCCGCTGCACCGAGATCGGCTCGGTCAGCGCGGCCAGCCGGGCGTAGACGCCGGCCAGCAAGCCAGCGTGCTCGCGCAGCTCAGGCACGACCGTGACCGCGGCCGTCAGCCGGGCGTTCATCTGGCCGGCCAGCCGCGCCGCGGCGCCGGGACCTTCCTGCTCGCCGCCGAACGCCTTCAGCAGGTCCTTGTGCACGGCCGCGGTGGCCGCGCCGAGCCGGTGCGCCTCGCCGGCGAAGTCCCCGCCCGCGTCGGCCGCGGCTGTATCCGGCGTGGCGTACAGGTCGCGCACGCTGGTCGCGGCTAGCGACCAGCCGTCGCTCGCCGCCCGCAGGTACCGGGACAACACGGCCAGCACCGTAACCTCGTCGGCCCCGCTGGGCTTGCCCTCGCCGCCCTCGCCGCCCTCGCCGCTGCCGCCGGGCCCGTCGCTCTCGCCGGGCCGCGACTCGATCCAGCCGTACGGCTCGGCGACGTGCGGCGAGCCGAGCCTGCCGAGCGCCGCGGACACCTCCAGGTCGGGGTTGGGGCCGGGGGCGACCCGGCGGAACACCTTGAGTATCGCCGCCTCGCCGAAGACCAGGCTGGTGTTGCTCTGCTCGGCGGTGAGCACCAGGCTGCGGGTGTCCTGCCCGTCCAGCAGCTCGGCGCCCAGCGGCGCGCCCGCGGCCCGGCTGAAGTGCAGCGGGCCGCGGACCTGCTGCTCGGCGATGTCGCGCAGCAGCAGCCCGGTCAGTTCGTAATCGTGCAGCGCGTCGTAGGCAACCAGGCCGCCGGTGGTCGGCCCGATCACCGCGTGCTCCAGCCGGCCCGGGATCTCCTCCCGCATGCCGACCAGCACCTGGTAAGAGTCGCGGCTGCCGCCAGGTGCGCCGGCCTGGCTGACGGTCACGACCAGATGCCGCAGTCCCGGCTGCCCGTCGCCGCCCGCCGCCAGCTCGGTGTCCTCGGTGATCGCCAGGCCGGTGATCTCGGCGCCCTTGCCGGCAAACCAGCGCTGCCGGGGCAGCCACTGCGCCAGCGTCTGCTCCGCGATCGCGTGCCCGCGCGTAGTCAGTGTTCCTGCTCGTCTCTGGCGGCGGGCAGCTGGAACCAGTAGAACCCGTGGCCGGGCAGGGTCAGCAGGTAGTTGAGCTCGCCGATCGGCGGGAACGAGACGCCGCCCATGCACTCGACCGGGACCACGCCCTTGAACCGGCGCAGGTCAAGCTCGACCGGCTGCGGGAACCGGGACAGGTTGTTGACGCACAAGATCCGGTCCGAGTCGTCGGGTGACGCCGCACCGTTAGGAAAAATCGAATTTTCCCGTACGAAGGCGAGCACGCTCGGGTTGGACGAGGACAGCTCCTCGTAGTCGCCGATGCCGAACACCGGGTGCCGTTTGCGGATCTCGATCATGCGCCGGGTCCAGTGCAGCAGGGAGGCCGAGTGCTGCCGCTGTTGCTCCACATTCAGTGCCTGGTACCCATAGATCGGATCCATAATCAACGGCAGGTAGAGCCGGGCCGGATCGCAGCTGGAAAAGCCCGCGTTGCGGTCCGGCGTCCATTGCATCGGCGTGCGGACGCCGTCCCGGTCGCCGAGCCAGATGTTGTCGCCCATGCCGATCTCGTCGCCGTAGTAGAGCACCGGCGATCCGGGCAGCGACAGCAGCAGCGCGGTGAACAGTTCCAGCTGGTTGCGGTCGTTGTCGAGCAGCGGGGCGAGCCGGCGGCGGATGCCGATGTTGGCCTTCATCCGCGGGTCCTTGGCGTATTCGGCCCACATGTAGTCGCGCTCTTCGTCGGTGACCATTTCGAGCGTCAGCTCGTCGTGGTTGCGCAGGAAGATCCCCCACTGGCAGCCGGCCGGAATCTTCGGCGTCTGCGCCATGATCTCCGAGATCGGGTAGCGCTGTTCCCGCCTGACCGCCATGAAGATCCGCGGCATCAGCGGGAAGTGGAATGCCATGTGGCATTCGTCGCCGCCGCTCTCGGCGTCGCCGAAGTACTGCACCACGTCGTCCGGCCACTGGTTGGCCTCGGCCAGCAGCACCCGGTCCGGGTACTGGCGGTCCACCTCGGCGCGCACCCGCTTGAGGTACTCGTGCGTCTCCTTGAGGTTCTCGCAGTTGGTGCCCTCCCGCTCGTACAGGTAGGGCACCGCGTCCAGCCGGAAGCCGTCGATGCCGAGGTCGAGCCAGAACCGCAGCACCTCCAGCATCGTGTCCGCGACCCTGGGGTTCTCGTAGTTCAGGTCGGGCTGGTGGGAGAAGAACCTGTGCCAGTAGTACTGGCCGCGGACCTGGTCGTAGGTCCAGTTCGACTGCTCGGTGTCGACGAAGATGACCCTGGCGTCACCGTAGGCCTCGTTGCTGTCCGCCCACACATAGAAGTCGCCGTACGGGCCGTCCGGGTCGCTGCGCGAGGCCTGGAACCACGGGTGCGCGTCGCTGGTGTGGTTCATCACCAGGTCCGCGATCACCCTGATGCCTCGCTTGTGCGCCTCTTCGACCAACTCGACGAAGTCACCGATGTTCCCGTATTCGGGCAGCACCTTCATGAAATCGGCGATGTCGTAGCCGCCGTCGCGCAGCGGTGACTCGTAGATCGGCAGCAGCCAGATGCAGTCGATGCCGAGCCATTCCAGGTAATCCAGCCGCGAGGTGAGGCCGCGGATATCACCCGTGCCGTTCCCAGAGGAATCCTGGAAGCCGCGCACCGCCACCTCGTAGAAGACGGCATGCTGATACCAGCGAGGGTCCCGCGGCGTATCGAACGAGAACGAATCGGGAACCGGCTCGGTCGGAACGGCGGCGTAGCCTTCCCGGCGGGGCGGGAACGAAGGGCCGAGGCCAGCCGGCTCAGGTTCTGTCACCACGTCGTCTCCTGCGTTCTTCTCCGATGGTTTCCGGTCGGCCTTTCTCCGCCGTCACTCCTGCGCCGTGTCGGTGACGACGGCGAAGATGTGCGCGGGCGACACCGCGGGGTCGAGGCGGACGTAGTTGGACGTGCCCCACCGGTACGACGCGCCGGTCAGCTCGTCCGTGACGGTGAACTGGCTGCCGGGTGCCATGCCGAGGGCAGGCAGATCCAGCCAGACCATGGCCTCGCGCGGCTGATGCGGATCAAGGTTCACGACGACGAGCACGGTGTCAGGTTCTGAGCGGTTCTCGCCAGCCTGCTTCGCCACGGCGTCCCCGTCCGCCGCGGGGGTAACCGCGGCCGACCGCTTGGAGAAGCAGATGAGTTCCGGCTGATCGACGTGATGGAATCGTAGGTTACGCAGCCAGTGCGTGGCCGGGTGGGCTCGCCTAATGCTGTTTAGCCTGGTCAGAAGCGGTGCGAGACCACCAGGAGGGTGGTAGGCCGCGGACCAGTCCCGAGGCCGGTACTGATACTTCTCCGAGTCCATGTATTCCTCGCTGCCGGGCCGGAGCGGGACGTTCTCGCAGAGCTCGTATCCAGCATAAACACCCCAGGACGGCGAGAGCATGGCCGCCAGCACGGCCCGGACCGCGAACCCGGCCGGGGGGCTGTACTGCAGGTACTCACTCAGGATGTCCGGGGTGTTGACGAAGAAGTTGGGCCGCATGAACGCGGCGGCCGGCCCGGACAGCTCGCGCAGGTACGCGGTGAGCTCGGCCACCGTGTTCCGCCAGGTGAAGTACGTGTACGACTGATGGAAGCCGATCTTCGCCAGGGTCTGCATCATGGCCGGCCTGGTGAACGCCTCGGCCAGGAACAGCACGTCGGGGTCGGTCTTCGCCACCTCGGCGAGCACCCGCTCCCAGAACGGCAGCGCCTTGGTGTGCGGGTTGTCCACCCGGAAGATCCGCACGCCGTGGCTCATCCAGTGCCGCAGGATCCGCAGCGTCTCGGCGACCAGCCCGTCCAGGTCACGATCGAAGTTGATCGGGTAGATGTCCTGGTACTTCTTCGGCGGGTTCTCCGCGTAGGCGATCGATCCGTCTGACCGGGTGTTAAACCACTCCGGGTGCTCGGTCACCCAGGGATGATCGGGCGAGGCCTGCAGCGCGAAGTCCAGCGCGACCTCGAGGCCGAGCTCGGCGGCCCGGCCGACGAACGCGTCGAAGTCGGCCAGCGTGCCGAGATCCGGGTGGATCGCGTCGTGCCCGCCGGTCGGCGAGCCGATCGCCCACGGCACGCCGGGGTCGGACGGCTCGGGGTGCAGCGTGTTGTTGCGGCCCTTGCGGTGGCTGGTGCCGATCGGGTGGACCGGCGGCAGGTAGACGACGTCGAAGCCCATCTCCGCGACCGCGTCCAGCCGCGCCGCCGCTGTGCGGAACGTGCCGGACACCGGGTCCCTGTTGCCCAGCGGGTCGATCTGCGCCCCCTCGGACCGGGGGAAGAACTCGTACCAGGACCCATACAGCGCGCGCTTGCGCTGCACGACGACCGGGTGCCGGCTCGACCGGGTGAGCCGGTCGCGCAGCGGGTAGGCGGCCAGGATCGCGAGGATCTCCGGTTCGACCACGGCGGCCAGCCGGTCCCAGGGCGGTATGGCCCGGTCGGTCAGCCGGCTCGCCAGCGTGGCCAGCGCCGACCTGGCCAGCCGGTGCCGCGCCGGGGGCTCGTCTGCCGGGCTGGTCGCCGGTTTCTTGATCTTTCTGGGTTTCTTGCCTTTCTGGCTGGCTGGCCCGGGTGCCCGGCGCGGGGCGCGGATGGCCCTGGCGGCCCGGGCAAACAGCGCGGCGCCGTCGGCCAGGGTGAGCTCCACGTCCTGGCCGCGGGGCACCTTGATCTCCGCGTCGTGCCACCACTGGGCGATCGGATCCCGCCAGGCCAGCACCTGGAACTGCCACAGTCCCTCGGCGGTCACCGTGACGTCGGCGCCCAGCCGGTCAGAGCCGGGCGCGAGCTCCCGCATGCTAACCGGGGCGCTCCGGCCTCCGTCCGGATGGTGCAGCACCACGCCGGCGCCGAGCACGTCGTGCCCCTCGCCAAACACGGTGGCGCTGACCTCGAAAGTCTCGCCGGCCACGGCCTTGGCCGGCCACTTGCCGCCGTCAATGGCAGGCTGAACATTGAGAATGGGGACGCGTCCGATCACCTGGGCCAGGCTACCCAGCCGGCCCGCCGCGACACGACTCCGCAAGCCATTGTTTTATCCCCCGCCTTCCCCCGCCTTCCCCTGCCGATGGTGTATCCGTGCGGCTGGCCGCGGCTCTGATTACCGATGGGTTTCTGACCCTCGGGGTGCCCTCTGGGTGCTCGTTAGGTGCTCGCTGGGTGGGGAGAGGTGACGTGAAACACGGTCGCAGGCGGTACGCGCTGGCGGGGATCTGCGCGGTCGGGTGTCTCGGGTCGGCGGCCATGTCCAGCTCGGCGAACCCGGACGGCGCCGGGACGATGACGGTCTCGCCTGACTCGGTGACCGCCGGGCAGATCACGACGTTCACCTTTGCTTACACCGACACGTCGGACACCGAGCTCAAGGGCGGCGAGGTCACGCTGACCGTGCCGCCGGGCTGGACGCCGCCCGCGTCGGCTGCCGGGCCTGGCGGCGTCTCGGCGAGCTGTCCGCTGGGCTGCACGGTGACCGTGCTGCGGGACAGCACGACGATCGTGGTCAGCGACCTGTCGGTCCTCCCGGGACAGGGGTTCACGATCACGTACGCGCAGGCGACAGCGCCCGGCGAGGCTGGCTCGTCGGTCTTTGCCACCGCGGAGAGATCGTTCAGCGACGGGACGCTGACTCCGCTGCAGAGCTCGCCGGCCGAAACGGTGTCCGCGACTTCGGGGGGCAGCCCCGGCAACTCGGCGCCGGCCGCCCCCGCGCCGCCCCCGCCGGCCAGCGCCACGGCATCCGCGTCGGCGTCCGTCGATGCCAGTGCCGGCCGCTCGGGGCCGGCCAGTTCCGGGCTGGTCGGCTCGCCGCCGGCGTCCGCGGCGGGGCCGCCGTGGTCGCGCGGGCCGATCGTGCTGGAGCTCGTCCTGCTGGGCGCCGTTGTGCTGGCCATCGGCGTCCTGGCCGTCCTGCGCGCGACCAGGGTGACGGTCCCCGCCCGGGTGCGGGCCGTCCCGCACGCCGGCCCGCCCGCGGCGGTGACCGTCCAGGACACCGGGACCGAGCCCACGCTCAGCGTCCGCATCGAGCCGCACGCGGGCACCGCCAGCCCCGTGCTTGGAGCCAGTCCCGTGCTTGGAGCCAGTCCCGTGCTTGCGGATGCGGCGGCCGCTAGACCTGCGATTGAGGAGGTGCGGCCATGACGGACGTCTTGCCTGCGGAGCCGCGCAGCGCGCTGGAGCTGCTGTACGGGCCGGGTGACGGCGCGGCCAGCGCGCTGGCCAGGCAGATCCTGGCCGTGGACGCCGACGGCGGGCTGGGACGCGCGGTGGCGCACCTGCCCGGGGCGGTTGGCCACGCTGCGGCCGGTGAGGTCGCCGGCCAGGCCGCCGGGCTGCTGGACGTCAACCTGGCCGACGTGCTGGTGGCCGGCTGGCGCGAGCACGATGACCTGCGTGCGGCCGCCCGGCGCACGCTGGCCGTGCCAGGCAGCACGGAGCTGGTCAAGCTGGTCACGCACCGGATCACCGAAACGCAAGCACCATACGTCGGGGTCCTGGTCGACGGCCATCAGGTGGCCACCGTGAGGTTCAGGCTCTCGCTCGGCCTCGAGGTCAGCGCCTTGCTCGCCGGGGTCAGCGCCGGGAAGCTGGTCGCCGTGCACGCCGGCCGGTGCGACGTCACCGCCGCGCTGGCCATCCAGGACATCGACATCGTCACCCGGCGCGCCCGGATCGAGCTGTCCGGGGTCATCGCGCTGGGCCGGGGAATCCGGCTGCTCGAGACCCGCGAATACCTCGCTGATTCCTGACCGGGGACGGCCGGATCGCGTTGGGGTCTATGCTCGCTTCTTGCCCTCGGACGACCGACCGGTTCAGGAGCATTCCCGTTGAAAGCGATCCGACGCTTCATTGTCCGCACCGCGCTGCCCGAGCCGCTGGCGCCGCTGGCCGAGCTGATGCTCAACCTGCGCTGGTCCTGGCACGCCGGAACCAGGCAGCTGCTGGCCTCGATCGACCAGGACCGCTGGGAGCGCAGCGGCCACGATCCGGTGGCCATGCTCGGCGACGTTCCGCCCGCGCGGCTGGACGAACTGGCCGCCGACGGCCCGTTCCTGCACGCGCTCGGCGCAGCCTCCGCTGACCTGCACGACTATCTGGCCGGCCCGCGCTGGTACCAGTCTGGCGATCCGGGGCTGACCGGTGCGCCCGCCGCCATCGCGTACTTCTCGCCCGAGTACGGGATCACCGCGGCGCTGCCGCAGTACTCCGGCGGCCTGGGCATCCTGGCCGGAGATCACCTCAAGGCCGCCAGCGATCTGGGCGTCCCGCTGATCGGCGTCGGGCTGCTCTACCGGCACGGCTACTTCACCCAGTCGCTGTCCGCCGAAGGCTGGCAGATGGAGCGCTACCCGCCGATCGACCCGAACGGCCTGCCGCTGACCCTGCTGCGCCAGGAGGACGGCACGCCGGTGCGCGTCGCGGTGGCGCTGGCCGACGGCCGGCGGCTGGCCGCGCAGGTCTGGCAGGTCAGGGTGGGCCGGGTCCCGCTGCTGCTGCTCGACTCCTATGTGCAGGACAACGAGCCTGAGCTGCGCGAGGTCACCGACAGGTTGTACGGCGGCGGCAGCGAGCACCGGCTGCGCCAGGAGTTGCTGCTCGGCATCGGCGGCGTACGGGCGCTGCGGGCGTTCTGCGCGCTGACCGGGCACCCTGGGCCGGAGGTCTTCCACACCAATGAGGGCCACGCCGGCTTCCTCGGCCTGGAGCGCATCCGCGAGTACTCACGGCTGGGGCTCAGCTTCGACGAGGCCATCGAGGCCTGCCGCGCGGGCACCGTGTTCACCACGCACACCCCGGTCCCCGCGGGCATCGACAGGTTCGAGCGCCATCTCGTGCAGCGTCACTTCACCGGCGACGCGGAGGACCCGGCGCTGCCCGCCGACCGGGTGCTCGCGCTCGGCGCCGAGACCTATCCGGGCGGCGATCCCGGCGTGTTCAACATGGCCGTGATGGGCATGCGGCTGGCCCAGCGGGTGAACGGCGTGAGCCGGTTGCACGGGGCGGTCAGCAGGCAGATGTTTGCGGGCCTGTGGCCCGGCTTCGACGTCGCCGACGTGCCGATCGGCTCGGTCACCAACGGCGTGCACGCCGCCACCTGGGTGGCGGCCGAGATCATCGCGCTGGCCGGGCCTGACCCGGATCCGCGCGGCATGGCAGCGGACCCGGAGGGGGCGGTGCGGCTGGCCCGTGAGGTGTCCCAGGCCGCGGCGCAGCCGGAGCCCGAGGTGCCGGAAGGCGCGGTGCGGCTGGCCCGGCAGGTGCCGGTGGATGGTGCCGCCGGGCCTGACGGTGCCGGGCCTGACGGTGCCGGGCCGGACTGGGAGCGGGTCGCGGCGGCCGGGCCGGCCAGGGTCTGGCAGGTGCGCGCGCAGCTGCGGGCGCGGCTGGTCGCCGAGACCAGGCGCAGGCTGCGTGCCTCCTGGCGGCAGCGCGGCTCGTCCCAGGCCGAGCTGACCTGGATCGATGACGCGCTCGACGAGAACGTGCTGACGATCGGCTTCGCCCGGCGGGTGCCCTCCTACAAGCGGCTGACGCTGATGCTGCGCGACCCGGTGCGGCTGAAGGCGCTGCTGCTGGACCCCGAGCATCCGGTGCAGATCGTCATCGCCGGCAAGGCGCACCCCGCCGACGACGGCGGCAAGCGGCTGATCCAGCAGATGATCGAGTTCACCGACGACCCCGCCGTCCGGCACCGCATCGCGTTCCTGCCCGACTACGACATGGCGCTCGGCCGGGCCCTGGTGCAGGGCTGCGACGTGTGGCTGAACAACCCGCTGCGGCCGCTGGAGGCGTGCGGCACCTCCGGCATGAAGTCGTCGCTGAACGGCGGGCTCAACCTGTCGATCAGGGACGGCTGGTGGGAGGAGTTCTCCGACGGCGGCTGCGGCTGGGACATCCCGTCCGCCGACGGCATGGCGGACGAAAACCGCCGCGACGACCTGGAGTCGGCCGCGCTTTACGACCGGCTCAGCCAGTCGGTCGCGCCCGCCTTCTACGACCGGGACGCCGACGGGCTGCCCCGGCGCTGGCTGGAGATGGTCCGGCACACCCTGCACACGCTGGGCCCGCAGCTGCAGGCGGCCAGGATGGTGCGGCAGTACGCCACCGAGCTGTACGCTTCGGCCGCCCGCAGCACCGCCGCGCTCAGCGGCGGGCCGTCGCCGTACGCGGCGGCGCGGGAGCTGGCCGCCTGGCGGCACCGGGTGGTCAAGGCCTGGCCCGGCGTCAGGATCGAGCATGTCGAGGCCGAGGCGGCCGAGCCCAGGCTGGGCTCCAGGCTGGCGGTGCGGGCGACGATCGTGCTGGGCGACCTCACTCCGGCGGACGTCGCGGTCGAGCTGGTCCGCGGCCGGACCGGCGACGACGACGAGATCATCGATCCGGTGTGCACCCCGCTGCAGCCCGAGCCGCCGGGACCCGGCGCGCAGGGGCCTGCCGTCCGGTACGCCGGCGCGGCCGACCTCGGCCGCGCCGGGCCGTTCGGGTACACGATCAGGGTGCTGCCCAGCCACCCGCTGCTCGCCAGCAAGGCCGAGCTCGGGCTGGTGGCGATGCCGGAGGCGCCCGTCGGGATGATCAACGGCGACCTGAGATGATGTCCGCGCTGGCTAGGGCTGGAGGTCCGTCGTGAGCGAGTTCGTCCGGGTCGAGATCGAGGACGCGGTGGCCACCATCCGGCTGGACCGTCCGCCGATGAACGCCCTCAACCCCCAGATGCAGGGCGAGCTCGTGGCGGCCGCCGCGGAGGTGACGGCGAACGCCGAGGTCAGGGCGGTGATCGTGTACGGCGGCGAGAAGGTCTTCGCGGCCGGCGTCGACATCAAGGAGATGGCGGAGGTCAGCTACGCCTGGATGGCCGCCGACAGCAGGCGGCTGCAGGCGTCCTTCACCGCGATCGCGAAGATCCCCAAGCCGGTGGTCGCTGCGATCACCGGTTACGCGCTCGGCGGCGGCCTTGAGCTGGCCCTGTGCGCCGACTTCCGGGTGATGGGGGAGCGCGCGCGGGTCGGCCAGCCGGAGATCCTGCTCGGCGTCATCCCCGGCGCCGGCGGCACCCAGCGGCTGCCGCGCCTAGTCGGCCCGGCCCGGGCCAAGGACATCGTCTACACCGGGCGCTTCGTGCCGGCCGACGAGGCACTGGCCATCGGCCTGGCGGACCGGGTGGTTCCCGACGCGGAGGTCTACCCGGCCGCGCGGGAGCTGGCGGGCCGCTTCGCCGCCGGGCCCGCGGTCGCGCTGGCCGCGGCCAAGCAGGCTATCGACGAAGGGCTCGAGGTCGGCCTCGACGCCGGCTTGGAGATCGAGCGGCTGCACTTCGCCGGGCTGTTCGCTACCGAGGACCTGCGCGCGGGAATGCGCAGTTTCATCGAGAATGGGCCAGGGAAGGCGACGTTCTCCGGACGGTGACCCGCCTCCCGTCCCGCCGGCTGGGCGCGCCCCGGGAATCCGCCGCCGCGCCCGCAGATCAGACCGAACGGAGCCGCCATGACCGAGCCATCGGACGCACTCTCGTTTGACCTGGTCGCCGCCGCGCTGCGCGCCGACAGCGCGGACGTCGCAGTGTATGCGCGGGTGCTCACCGACTCGCTCGGCGAGGCGCTGCCCCCCGGGGTGGTCAGCGTGATGCGCGACCGCACCGCGCGAGACCGGATGCGCGGGCGGCCCGGCGAGGTCTCGAAGATCACGGTCCGGCTGGGCGAGCAGGTGCTGACGCTGACCAGCCAGCGCGGCCAGGTCACCGCCGAGATCTGCAAGGAGGTCCGCGGCGTCGTGCTGTCCCGTCGGCCGGCCCCGGTGGACGAATGGCTGGCCGAGCTGGCCAGAGGGCTGGTCGCCTACGCGGACCAGAACGCGCAGGCCGCACAGGTGCTGCGCCGGCTGGTAGCCGGAAGCTAGGCCGCCGGCGCAACTTGCCGGCCCTCGCGATCGTCAGACTGTATGGGCAGCCTGTGTTCGGGCTTCTGCCAGCCTGCCCGCAGCAAGCCCTTCCGCTGGCGCAGCGGCAGAGGGCAGCCTTCGGCGTAAGGTGGCGATGCGATGGCCGTGCCAACCCCGATGCCGGACCGACTCGGTCCTTACCGCCTTCTCGAGCGAATCGGCGAAGGCGGCATGGGGGTTGTGCACCGCGCCCAGGACGAGCAGGACCGGGTGGTCGCGATCAAGGTGCTGCGTCCCGGTGTCGCGGCCGACCCGGACGCCCGCCGTCGGCTCGGCCGCGAGTTCGAGACCATGCAGCGGGTGCGCAGCCCGTTCGTCGCGGAGGTCATCGACGCCGACGTAACCGGCGACATTCCCTATGTGGTGACGCGCTACGTGGTCGGCCACACCCTGGATCAGGCGGTCCGGCAGGACGGCCCGCTGCGCGGCCGGGCGCTCGAGCGGCTGGCCTGGGGCCTGGCCGAGGGGCTCGCCGCCGTACACGCGGCGGGTGTGGTGCACCGCGACCTCAAGCCGGCCAACGTGGTGATGGCGAGTGGCGTCCCCGTGCTGATCGACTTCGGCATCGCGCAGCCGCCGGATGCGACCAGGATCACCCAGGTCGGCATGTTCATGGGCACGCCGGGCTACCTGGCTCCCGAAGTGGTCGAGGGGCACCCGAGCGGACCGCCCGCCGACGTGCATTCGTGGGGCAGCACGGTGGCCTATGCGGCGACCGGCCGGCCGCCGTACGGCACCGGGTCCTATGAATCGATCTTCTACCGGATCGTGTCCGGCCAGCCGGACGTCAATGGCATCCCGGCCCCGCTGATGCCGCTGGTGACGGCCGCGCTCTCGCGTGAGCCCGGGCGCCGGCCGTCCGCGATCCAGCTCAGCACGGACTGCGCCGCGCTCGACCTGTCCGCCGAGCCCGCCGTGGCCATCGGCGGCGGCGTAGCGGCCGCAGCCGCAGGGATCGCCGCGAGCCCCGGGCTGGCCGGGGGAGCGGCCGGGCTGGCCGGCGGTTCTGCCGCCGCGCCCGGCACGCTGATGGACCGGCCCGCGATATCCCCGGGAGCGGCCGGGAGCCAGGCGGCGGCCGCGACCCAGCTGCCCGTCCCGGCCGCGCCGCCCCGTTCGTGGACCCGCCAGCTGCCCGGCCCGCGTGGCCCTGATGACTACGCCGACCTGCTCCCGCCGGTGTCCTACGACGTCGCGGCCGCGGCTGCGGGGACGCGGAACGGCGCCAACGGCAGCACCTCGGCCACCTCGGCCGGCCCGGCGTCCGCCGCGGACAAGCCGGCGGACAAGACCGCCAGGACCGGCTCCCGGCTGCCGCGGTTGCTGAGCCTGGCCACGATGGTGATCGCCGTCGCGGCCAGCATTCTGGCGCCGGTGGCGGGCATGGTCGTCGCGCTCGTGACCATCCTGCTGCTGCGCACCGCCGAACGCGCCCGCGACGGCCTGTTCCGGCGGCGCGCGGCGCGCGGCGCCAGGGCCAGCGACGTGTTCGTCTCGGTGATCACGACACCGTGGGCGCTGCTGCGCGCGCTGCTGGCCACCGTGCTGCTCGCGCCGCTCGCGCTGACCGCCGCGGCGGTCGCGGCGGCCGTGACGCTCATCGCGGCCCCCTCGTACCCCGCGGCGGGCGGTTACGCGGCCGGCGCGTTCATCGCGTTCTACGCCTTCGGCCCCGGGTCGAAGGCGCCGCGGCGGCAGCTGACCCAGATGCTCGGCGGCCTCACCAGATCCCGGCTGTCCGCCGGGCTCGCCGCATCGGTGCTGACCGTGCTGGCCCTGGCAGGGGCCGCTGCCGCGATCTCGCGGCCGCACGACTTCTGGCCGGCCTCCGGCCTGAGCTGGCACTGGCCGGCGTTGCGCCACCTGGCCAGCACGGTGCAGTCCCGCCTGCAGCACCTGTGACCTGGACATTCAGCGACCACAGACAGGAGCCGATGGATGAGAGCGCGATCCGCAGCCTTAGCAGCAACGCTGGCCCTGGCCGCGGCCTGCCTGGCCGCAGGCTCGCCGATCTCGGCCGCGCCTGCCGCGCGGGCGGCCGGCTCGATCACGATCGGGATCCACGACGGCTCCATCAATAACTGCGACAACGGCGAGAAATGGCTCAGCTCGGGCGCGCCGCCGGTGAACGGCCCGGCCGCGCAGCAGGTCATGCTCAACGAGAGCCCGAACCCGGTCGACGGCCAGGGCTGGTTCGCCGGCCTGCACTCCGGAACCGTGCGGGTCAGCGTCCCGTGGGACATCGCCCTGCCGGACTCGGCCAGCGCCTCGCTGGTCACGCAGTATGACCCGCCCGCCAGCCAGTGGGCCTCGTTTCATCTCCAGGCGCTCACCAACGAGCAGGCCTGCCTGGACTGGTGGCTCGACGCGGCCCGGCAGGCCGGGGTAGCGGTCCAGATCGCGTTCAAGCCGGACTACGACTACCGCAACCTCAATCCCGGCCTGCAGAGCCCGGCCATCCCGGACAACGCGATACTCGCCCCGGCGATCGCCGCCTATAAGACGGCGGTCACCGCGTTCGTGGACGAATACAGCCTGTGCGCCGACGGCTCGGACCCGAGCGGCAACGACTGCGTGCTGCTGAGCGGATCGGCCGGCCCGCCGCCCGGCGGCAGCGGCTCGTGCGCCTCGCACCCGTGCGGCGCGCGGGTGCACATCATCTCGCCGTGGGGCGAGCCCGACTTCGGCAGCTCCCAGCTGGCCGGCAACTCGCTGGGCTCGATCCCGGCAAGCTCGCAGGACTTCTACATCCCCGAGGGCGGGAACCTGCTGTCCACCGCGCAGTGCACCGCGAACGGCACGTCGAGCACCAACACCAACTGGTGCGGCCCTGTGCTCGCCGCGCAGTACTACATGGCGGTGCTTAACACCTGCGGCGCCAAATGCGAGCTCACGTCGGGCCCGGCGGCCAACAAGCTGAACAGCGGCATCGTGGCCGGCGACTACAGCAGCGGTGTGGCCTCGCAGACCGCGCCGGTGGAAGGGACCGGCGGGTCAACGACCAGCCAGCCGTACTGGCTCACCTACTCCCAGCACCTCAACGACTGCGCCACGTGTACCGAGATCAGGCCCTGGACCTGGGGCGTTCACTCCTACACCGACGCGTCCGACTACGAGTACTGCACCGGCGACCCGGGCAACAGCTACCCGCCGCCCGGCTACCGGGCCAAGACCGTCCAGTTCGCCACCGACCTCGCGAGCCTCGGCTACGGGTCCGGTACCTCGATCTGGCTGAACGAGATATCGGTGTACCACCAGGCGCAGTTCGGCCCGCCGGGCGGATGCGTGAACAACCTCAGCTCGACCTTCTCCGGGCGCCGCCAGGCTTTTGCTTTCCTGTTCCTCGACGGAGCCAACTCGGGTACCACGCTTCCCGCGCAAGTCCCGGCCGGCGACCCGCAGGTGGACCGGCTCTATTACCTGCGCGCGTACACCGGGTCAGCGGGGGATGCGACGTATATCCACCCCGGCGTGTTCGACTGCCTCTACCAGACGATGCACGCCCAGGCGGTCAGCTCCTCCTGCACGTGATCAGCACTGCATGTGGTCAGCACTGCATGTGGTCAGCACTGCACGTGATCAGCACTGCACGTGGTCAGCACTGCATGTGGTCAGCACTGCACGTGGTCAGCGGGCCGCCACCGCGACCCCCGGCAGCGCCCGGCCTGCCGCTCCCGGCGACCCGGCCGGCATCAGCCCTCGCTGAGCCGGCATGCCCGCGGCGGCTGGGCCCGGCATCCCGCCGCCGGATGCGGCCGCGACACCTGGCGCGGCCCCGAGTCCCGGCGCGGGCTCCGCCTTTCCCGACGGTGGCAGCGGCCGGACCAGCCCGAGGGCGACCACTTCGTTCGCCAGCCTGGTGCGCCGGTTCGGGCCCTCGGGAATGCGGAACTTCTGGTACAGCCGCAGCAGGTGCTGCTTGACCGCGGCCTCGGTGACGACCAGGTCGGACGCGATCTCACGGGCGGTGGCCGGCGCCACGAACGCCTCGTCGGACAGCGCGGGCCGGCACAGCGAGGTCAGCACGTCGAGCTCGCGCCGGGTCAGCTCGGGAGCGGCTGGCCTGCGCAATTCGACGTCGGCGGCGATGTCCTCCTGGGACAGGCCGCCCATCCGGCAGCGCGCCGAGCCGAAGCTCACCACGTCGCCGTCCTCGAGTACGCGGCGGGCCGCGGGACGGCCGTTAACCCGGGTCCCGTTGCGCGATAACCCCAGGTCAGCCACGTAGGCGTAGTCTCCGCGCCGGATGATCTCGGCGTGCAGCTTGGAGACGCTCGGGTCTCGCAGCCGGATGTCCACGGAGTTGCCTCGCCCGACGGTCGTCACCCCCGTGCGCAGCGGAATCACTTCGCCGCTGTCCTCGACGCGAATGTAGGGGCCTTCCATCCAGTACCTCCCGCCTAGCGGAGCAGTCAGTGATGTCTCACGTTCTGGTTACCCTCTGCGTGGGCAGTCATAACCGTTCTGTGACGCCGAATAAGCGTTCCGTGTGCTCGTCCGCGCGGCAGTCGGCCCGGAGATAGGATCACCGGGTGGACAAGGCGGCCCTAGCGGCGACCAAGCACGCGGCGCACGCGGTCCGCAGCTCAGGTCCTGCGGGCGGCTCGCGCTGGTCTCAGCTGCCCTACGCGATCGCGCTGGCCGGGATCGCGGGCGGCCTGACCTGGCTGGGGCTGGCCCCGCGGCACGCCAAAGTGGGCATGCTGGCCGTGGCGTGCGCGGTGCTGCTGGCTAGCGCCGCGCGGCTGGTGCTGCCCGAGCGCACGGCCGGGATGCTCGTATCCCGGCGCCGACTGACCGATGTCCTGCTGCTGGCCAGCCTGGGCACGTCCATTCTGGTCGCCGCGCTGGTGCTGCCCGCGTCGTCGTGAGCAGCCGGACGGCCGGCTGAAGACCGGGCCGCAAGGCGCCCCCGCCCGCACGGGTAGCCTGGCAGACGGCGAGCCTGGCAACGGTGCGGGCTAACGTGCGCGGAAGGGAAATCGGCTGCATGCCCAAGATCAAGGTAACCAATCCCGTTGCCGAGCTTGACGGCGACGAGATGACGCGGATCATCTGGCAGTACATCAAGGACCAGTTGATCCTCCCGTACCTGGATATAGATCTTCAGTATTACGACCTGTCGATCCAGCACCGGGACGCCACCGATGACCAGGTGACCGTCGACGCGGCGCACGCCATCAGGGCCTGCGGCGTGGGCGTCAAGTGCGCCACGATCACCCCGGACGAAGAGCGGGTCGAGGAGTTCGGGCTGAAGCGGATGTGGCGCTCGCCGAACGGCACTATCCGCAACATCCTGGGCGGCGTCGTGTTCCGCGAGCCAATCGTCGTCTCCAGCATCCCGCGGCTCGTGCCGACCTGGACCAAGCCCATCATCATCGGCCGTCACGCGCACGGCGACCAGTACCGGGCCAGCGACTTCGTCGTCCCCGGCCCCGGCACCGTGACGATCTCGTACGTGCCCGACGAGGGGGACCGGCCGATCGAGATCGAGGTGGCCAAGTTCACCGGCGGCGGCATCGCCATGGGCATGTACAACTTCGACGACTCGATCCGCGACTTCGCCCGTACCACCATGCGGTACGCGCTCGACCGCCGCTACCCGCTCTACTTGTCCACCAAGAACACGATCCTCAAGGCCTACGACGGCCGGTTCAAGGACCTGTTCGCCGAGGTCTTCGAGAGCGAGTTCAAGGCAGAATTCGAGACGGCCGGGGTCACCTACGAGCACCGGCTGATCGACGACATGGTCGCGCAGGTGATCAAGTGGGAGGGTGGCATCGTCTGGGCCTGCAAGAACTACGACGGCGACGTGCAGTCCGACGTGGTCGCGCAGGGCTTCGGCTCGCTCGGGCTGATGAGCAGCGTGCTGATGACGCCGGACGGCCGCACCGTGGAGGCGGAGGCCGCGCACGGCACGGTGACGCGGCACTACCGGCAGTACCAGCAGGGCAAGCCCACTTCGACCAACCCGATCGCCTCGATCTTCGCGTGGACCCGCGGCCTGGCGCACCGCGGCAAGCTGGACGGGACGCCCGAGCTGACCGGGTTCGCCACCGCGCTTGAGCAGGTGTGCGTGCAGACGGTAGAGAACGGCCAGATGACCAAGGATCTGGCGCTCCTGGTCGGCGGGGACACCCCGTTCCTGACCACGCAGGAGTTCCTCAACGCACTGGACGAGAACCTCCGTGCCAAGATGGACGAACTCATCGGCTAGCCGCCGTCAACCCGAACATGCGGAGCAAAGGAGAACGCGGGACATGGCCCGTTCAGGCAAGGTAACCGTCGTCGGAGCCGGATTCTACGGTTCAACCACGGCGCAGCGGCTCGCCGAGTACGACATTTTCGACGAGGTCGTGCTCACCGACATCGTCGAGGGCAAGCCGGAGGGGCTCGCGCTCGACATGAGCCAGTCGCGGCCGGTGGAAGGCTTCGAGACCAAGGTCACCGGCCAGACCACCGGGCTGGACGGCGAGGGCTACGAGGCCATCGCGGGCTCGCAGATCGTGATCGTCACGGCCGGCCTGCCCCGCAAGCCGGGGATGAGCCGGATGGACCTGATCGGGGTCAACGCCAAGATCGTGCGCAGCGTGACCGAGAACGTCGTCAAGCACGCCCCCGACGCCGTCCTGATCATTGTCTCCAACCCGCTGGACGAGATGACCGCGCTCGCGGCCGGCGTCAGCGGCTTCCCGTCGCACCGGGTGATGGGCCAGGCCGGCATGCTGGACACGGCCAGGTTCAGCAACTTCGTGGCTGAGCGGCTCGGCGTGCCGGTCGGCTCGGTGCGGACGCTGACCCTCGGCTCACACGGCGACACGATGGTCCCGGTGCCCTCGGCCTGCACGGTGGACGGCAAGCCGCTGGCCGACTTGCTGCCCGCAGCCGAGATCGAGAACCTGGTCCAGCGCACCAGGGACGGCGGCGCCGAGATCGTCAAGCTGCTCAAGACCGGGTCCGCGTACTACGCCCCGTCCGCGGCCGCGGCCAGGATGGCCCGCGCGGTCGCCGAGGACGCCGGCACAGTGCTGCCCGTCTGCACCTGGGTGGACGGCCAGTACGGGATCTCCGGCGTCTACCTGGGCGTCGAGGCGGAGATCGGCGCGACCGGCATCCGCCGCGTGGTCGAGCGCGACCTGACCGACTCCGAGCTCGCCTCGCTCCGCGAGGCCGCCGAGGCGGTCCGCGCCAAGCAAGCCGACGTCGCCAGCCTCTAGCCGCCGCCCTCCGCCCGCCCGCGAAGATGATCAACATCAAAGTGACAGCGACGGTCATAGAGCAACACCAAATTCACATCGACGTTGATCATTTCGGGGCTGGGGCTGGGGCTGGGGCTGGGGCTGGGGCTCGGGCTCGGGCTGGGCTAGGGGCCAGGGCCGGGCTAAGGCCGGGCCGGGGCCGGGCTAAGGCCGGGCCGAGGCCGGGCCGGGGCCGGGCTAAGGCCGGGCCGGGGCTAGGGGCCGGGGGCTGGGCTAGAGGCTGGGCTACGGGCCGGGCTGGGCTGGGCTGGGCTGGGGGGCGGGCCGGGCTAAGGCCGGGCTGGGCCGGGGCCGGGCTAGGGCAGCTCGACCGGCCGTGCGGAGTAAGTCTTGGGCCCGGCAGCCACGCTGCCGGGCCCGTCACCCGCGCCCCCGCTTGCGGCGTTCGGGAAAATTTAATGTCCTGGTCGCCTGGCGGATGAAGCTCTGCTACCCCTTCGTGAACGACCTAAGTTCCCCGGTGCCGGCGTTAGAACCGGAGGCGCCGGAGCCCCCCGGCGATGAGCCACCGCAGCCGGCCAGCGCCAGCGCGGAGATCGCGGCGATGTCGGCCAGCACGGCCGGCCGGCCAGCGCGGCGTGCGGGGCCCGCCCCCCGGCCAGCCGGGGAAACCTGTTCATGCCTGGCCCTCGGTTCAGGAGTACGCGAGGGACTCTTCTCAGCCGGGACAGGCGGCTGCGCAGCCGGGGCAGCCGGTTCATCGCAGCAGGTCACTGATCACGCCGCCGATGACGCCGCCCTCGACCGCCTTGCCGCGGCCCGCCGTGTCGCCGAGGTACGGCGCCAGCGACGCGGCCAGCACTGGCATCGGCATCGACTGCAGCCACACCTTGCCCGGGCCGGACAGCACGCCGAAGTGGTGCGAGTCGCCGCCGAAGTACCGGTTGGCGATCCCCTGCACCCGCATGACCTGGAAGGACACCGAGGTTTCGAACATGCCGATGTGCCCGGGATGCACGCGCAGCGACTGGCCCGCAGCCAGCTCGTACGGGACCACCTCGCCGGACAGCTCGACCCAGGCCCGGCCTTCGCCGCCGATGCGCTGCAAGATGAAGCCTTCGCCGCCGAATATGCCCGCGGTAAACGACTGCTGGAACCCGGCCGAGATGTGGATGCCGGGCGTCCCGGCCAGGAAGCCGCGCCGGTGCACCATGTATTCGGTGCCGTGGCCTGGGTCGACCGGCAGGATGCTGCCCGGAAGTTTGGACGCGAACGCGATCATCCCGGCCGAGCCCTGCGCGGTGTACGTGCTGAACAGGAACGACGATCCGCCGACCTTGCGCTTGAGCGCGCCCATCAGGCCCTGGCCGCCGATGCCGCCGCCCATGCCCGTTGACATCTGGATTGAGTCGGTCATCCAGGAGAACTCGCCGACCTCGGCGACGACGCTCTCGCCGGGGTCGAGCGAGACTTCGAGCACTGGCAGCGTCGACCCGATTACCTGTTCCTTCATGTCCCCGCCCCGATCTTTTGAAGGCCGCTTTTCCCTGGTACAGGTCTATGGCCCCGGCGTGCCGCCGCGCATCCTCGAAACCATGTATTCCGAACGGTGCGCCCCCACTCCTCCGCCGAGGACAGCCGCCCGCAATGTCGATTTACCGGGCGAATGCGGCCAACTGTTATAACAAGCGGCCGCGAGCCGAGCCCGGCCTGGTCCGGCCGGGCCGGGCTGGACCAGGCCGGGCCGGGCCGGACCATGGTGGTCGATGCGCGGTTTGCATCCCACCGGAGGGAAGCAAAGCGCACATCGATGCCCACTGGGGGTAGCGGCGGGATCGACCAGCTTGGGTTTATGCAGAGGACCGCGCTCACCCCGGCGGGGGTTACTGGGACGGGTCGGTTAGGCCGGTGCGGACGGCGTAGCGGGTGGCCTCGACCCGTCCGGTCAGGCTGAGCTTGCGGTAGATCGTGGCCAGGTGCCGTTCGACCGTCGCCGGGCTCAGGTACAGCTCGCTGGCGATCTGTTTGTTGCTCATCCCGCCGGCCAGCAGGCGCAGCACCTCGGCCTGCCGGACGGTGAGCCCGCCGGGCAGCTCAGCGCGAGCGGCGGGTTCGGTGTGAGCGGCTGGTTCGGCGTGAGCGGCGGGCTTGGTGTGAGCGGGGGGTTCGCTGTGAGCGGCGGGTTCGGTGTGAGCGGCGGGCTTTTCCTCGCTGGCTTCGCCGGTCTCGGCGAGGGCGGTGCGCACCTCGGCCAGCCGCTGGGGGTTGGCGATCTCGGTGGCGATTGCCTCGGCGTCGCGCAACTGCCTGATCGCTTCGTCGCGCCGGCCGAGCTGGTAGGTGGCCCGGCCCAGGCCGATCATGGCGAGCACCGCGTCGGTGCGGTGCCCGGCCTGCTGGTGCGCCACCATCGCGGCTCGATAATGCCCGGCCGCGTCCTGCCACTCCTTCTGCCGGGCGGCGATGTCGCCCTGGTTGCAGCGGACCGTCCCGATGAGCTGCGGGTTGCCGAGCTCGGCCGCGAGCTGGGCGGCCTCGGCCAGCGGCTGGGCCGCCGCGTCCAGCTGGCCGGCCCGGATCAGGATGTCGGCCAGGTTGTTCAGGCCGATCGCCAGCGACTGCAGCTCGCCGAGCTGGCGCTTGATCACCAGGGCCTGCTCGAATAGCTCGCGGGCCCGCCCCAGGTTGCCGTCGTCCCCTTCGAGCAGCGCCAGGTTGTTGATGGCCGCCGATTCGCCGTGCCGGTCTCCGCTGCCGGCCCGCAGGGCCATCGCCCGGCCGAAGCAGCGCCGCGCGGCCGCGGAGTCGCCCAGGTAGCGGTGCGCCGACCCGAGCACGGTCGCGGCCAGCGCGGTCCGCTCCGGCAGGCCAAGCTGCTCGAAGATGCCGAGCGCGAGCTGCCCCTGGCGGATCGCCTCGGCGTAGTCGCCGTTCTCGGCGGCCAGGATCGCCGCCGAGCAGAGCGCCGCCCCGGTGAGCTTGTCCCTGCGCTCGCCCGCGCGGGCGAGAAACTTGCCCAGCCAGTTCCGGCCGACCACCAGCCGGCCGCGGTTCAGCCACGAGCGCCACAGGGCCGCGCTCATCTCCAGGCCGAGGTCGATGTCGGAGTTCTCTTCGGCCCACAGCAGGGCGTCGTCGAGGTCGGCGACCGCACTGTCGATCTGCGCGTTCCACGCCGCTGCTTCGGGCCCGGACAGGCCCGACTCGCTGCCACGGGCGATCTCGGCGAAGTGCGCCGCGTGCCGCCCGCGGATCGCCGCGGCGTCATCCCGCTCATCCAGCAGCGCCGTGGCGAAGGTGCGCATCGTCTGCAGCATCGTGAACTGATTGCGCTCGCCGCCGCGAGTGACCGCGAGCCATGATGCGTCGACCAGCCCCCTGATGGCCCGCGGCAGCCCGGGGCCCTCGCCGCCGACGGCTAGGGCGTCGCCCAGCGTGAACGAGCCGGCGAAAACGCTCAGCACGGGCAGCAGTCGCTGCTGCTGCGGGGCGAGCAGGTCGTAGCTCGCCCGCATGACATCGGCGAGCCTGCGGCCGTTGTGGTCGCCGGAATCTTCGGCCAGCAGCAGGTCCTGCTGCTGGAGGATCTCCTGCACCGACAGCGTGCCCACCCAGCCCGCGATCAGCTCGATCGCGAGCGGGAGCGCGTCGAGCCGGCGGCAGAGTTCGCCGATGGCGTGCGGCGCGACATCCGTGGTGCTGAAGCCGGGCAGCCGCTCGCGGGCCCGCGCCATGAACAACTGCACCGCGTCCGAGGACGCGATATCCGACACGGGCGCGGCGGCCGAGGGGCAGGCCAGCGGGGGCACCGGCCAGCACACCTCGCCGGGCACCTCAAGCAGCAGCCTGCTGGTGACCACGATCCGGACGTCGCTGACCGTGCTCAGGAAGCTGCTGACTAGGGTGGCAACCTCCTGGCGCAGGTGCTCAGCGCCGTCCAGCACGATCAGCCGGGTACAGGCGCGCAGCGCCTCCTCGACCGCCGCATGTATCGGCAGCCCGGGCTGGTCGCGCACCCGCAGCGCCGAGGCGACCGCGGCGATCAGCAACTCAGGCAGCCGTACCGGCTCGAGCGCAATGAACACAACCTCAGCGGCCGCCCCGGCAGCCGAGCCGGAGTAGGTCCCGGCGCCCGGCTCGAAACGGCGGATGGCCTCGATGGCCAGGCGGGTCTTGCCGGCTCCGCCGGGCCCGATGATCGTGACGAGCCGGGACCGTCCGAGCAACTCGGAAAGCTCGGCGAGCTCGCGCGCACGCCCGACGAAGCTTGACTGCGCCACCGGCAGGGGATCGGGCCGCTCACGCCCAGCGGCGCTGCGCTCCTGGAAGTCGGCCAGCGCGCGGGCCGCGCGCGGCGACATCTGCGTG
The DNA here is from genome assembly GCA_036502085.1 of Streptosporangiaceae bacterium. Classification (GTDB taxonomy): domain Bacteria; phylum Actinomycetota; class Actinomycetes; order Streptosporangiales; family Streptosporangiaceae; genus PALSA-505. The sequence goes on along the minus strand of DASXZD010000047.1, from coordinate 21,186 downwards.
TGACCGGATTCCCAGCGGTTGACGGTCGCGAACGACACGCCCAGCTCCCGTGCCAGCTGCTCCTGGCTCAGGCCCAGGCTCGCGCGCAGCCGGACCAGCCGCACGGCAGGCGGCTCCACGGCGTCCCCGGCGGGCGCCTCGCCACTCACCAGCTCAGCGTAGCGGTTTTCACCTTCCGTATAGCCTTCGTCGTCAGCAAGATCGTGCACGACCAAGGTGGTCAATCCGCGGATCGCTTCCCTTAGGTGGGATGCGATCCGCGGATTGACCCCCCGCCGAGGGGGCTCGGAGCGGGGGGGGACCGGCGCGTCAGCCTTGGGCCAGCCGGGGGAGACCGGCGCGTTAGCCTTGGGCCAGCCTGCGGAGGGCGAGCTCGGCGTAGAGCGCGGCGCCGTCGCTGAGCACAGCGTCGTCGAAGGCTGCTTCGGCGGAGTGGTTGACCGCGGCCGACGCGGGGTCGCGGTCTGGCGGGCAGGCGCCGATCGAGAGGAACGCGCCGGGCACCTGCTCCAGCACGAAGGAGAAGTCCTCGGCGCCGGTGATCGGGTTCTCCTGTGCGGCGTAGCGGTCCTGGCCGAAGAGCGCGACGGCCGTCTGCTCGGCGAACGCGGCCTGCGCGGCGTCATTGACCGTGACCGGGTAGTTGTCCTGGTAGCTGACCGTCGCGGTCAGGCCGTGCGCGCGGGCAATCTCGTTGGCCAGGCGGACTGCGCCTTCTTTCACCTTGGCGCGCGCGGCGGCGGAGAAAGAGCGAACCGTGGCGAGGAACTCGGCCTGGTCGGGGATGACGTTGTCGGTGGTGCCCGCGTGGAAGCTGCCCACGGTGATGACGATCGGGTCGAATACGTCGAAGCCCCTGGTGACGAACGTCTGCAGGGCGGTCACGATCTCGCAGGCCACCGGGATCGGGTCGGCGGCGGAGTGCGGCTGGGACGCGTGCCCGCCGCGGCCGTGCACGGTGACATTGAGCTTGTCGGCCGCGGCCAGCACCGGGCCCGGCTTGGTGGCGATGGTCCCGCAGGACAGGTGCGCGGAGAACACGTGCACGGCGTACGCGGCGGCCGCGCGCTCGCCCGCCGCGTCGAGCACGCCCTCCTCGATCATGTGCCTGGCGCCGGCGAAGCCCTCCTCGCCCGGCTGGAACATGAAGACGATGTTGCCGGCCACGTCGGCCTGCCGGGCGGACAGCAGCCGCGCGGCGCCGGCCAGCATGGTCGTGTGCAGGTCGTGCCCGCAGGCGTGCATCACCCCATCGTGCTCGGACGCGTACGGCAGCCCGGTGCGCTCGGTGACAGGAAGAGCGTCCATGTCGCCGCGGAGCAGCACCGTCGCACCCGGCCGCGCGCCGCGCAGCACGGCGGTCACCGACGTCAGCGCCCGGCCCAGCGTTACCTCCAGCGGCAGCCCGTCCAGCGCGGCCAGCACCTTCGCCTGGGTCTTGGGCAGCTGCAGGCCGATCTCGGGCTCGCGGTGCAGCGAATGACGCAGCTCGGATAGTTCGGTCGCCAGGGCACATGCCTCGTCATAGAGCGCCATGCTGACATCCTGCCAGCCCGTTGCCGCCGCGTCATGCCGGGCGCGCGCTGGTCTCAGGGCAGCAGGTGAGCGCCGGCCTCGGGCGCGGCCGGGACCAGCGCCGGAGCCGGCCAGCCCCGGCGCGCGAACTCACGGCTGACCGCCGCGGCGACATCCGCCGACCGGCCCGCCTGCACCAGCGCGATCACCGATCCGCCGAAGCCGCCGCCCATCATCCGGCCGCCCAGGGCGCCGGCCGCCAGCGCGGTGTCCACGGCCACGTCGGCTTCGGGCCAGGACACCTCGAAATCATCGCGGAGCGAGCGGTGCGACGCGGTCAGCAGCGCGCCAGCCTCCCCGGCCGATCCGGCTGGGTCGGCTGGGTCGGACAGGCCGGCTCTGAGCAGCCCGACGACCGCGTGCACCCGCTGATTCTCCGTGATCACATGCCGGGCCCGGCGGCGCAGGACCGGGTCGGCCAGCCGCCGGGTGATCACGCTGGGGTCCTCGACATCGCGGAGCGCCCGGACGCCGAGCAGCGCCGCCGCCCGCTCGCAGGCCTGGCGCCGGTCGGCGTAACAGGCGGCAGAGCCATCGGCGTGCTGATGGCGCACCCTGGTGTCGAGGACGAGCAGTTCCAGGCCGGCCGCGGCCGGGTCGAACGGTACCTGAGCGGTCTGTAGCGACCGGCAGTCGAGCAGCAGCGCGTGGCCGGCCGTGCACTGCAGCGACGCGGACTGGTCCATGATGCCGCAGGGCATGCTGGCGAAGTCGTTCTCCGCGCGCTGCGCGATCCTGGCCAGCTCCGGCCGCGTGACCCCGGCGCCGTACAGTCCGGTCAGCGCGACCGCCGTGGCGCATTCCAGGGCGGCCGACGAGGACAGGCCGGCCCCTTGGGCCAGGTCGGAGTCGAAGGCGATGCTCGCTCCGCCGACGGCGTGCCCGGCCGCGCGCAGCGACCAGGCCACCCCGGCGGCATAGGCGCCCCATCCGCGCAGCGTGCCGGGGGCGAGCGCGCCGATGTCCACGGTGACGGCATCGTCTGGCACCTGCCGCGAGCGCAGCTCCAGCACCGCGTCATCGCGGCGCGCGGTGGCTGCGCGGACGCCCTGGCCGAGCGCGAACGGCAGCACGAAGCCGTCGTTGTAGTCGGTGTGCTCGCCGATCAGGTTGCCCCGGCCCGGCGCGTGCCAGACTCCTTCGGGATCACGGTCGTAGCACTCGCGGAACCACCCGGCCGCGGCGTCGCGCGCAGTGGCATCGCGCGCAGCGGCATCGCGCGCAGCGGCGTCGTGTGCAGCGGCGTCGCGCGCAGTGGCATCGTGTGCAGCGGCGTCGTGTGCAGCGGCGTCGTGTGCAGCGGCGCTGTGCGGTCCGCCGTCGCCCACAGGCCGGCGCCGCCTACTGGTCGGCCCCGTGCTGGGACGCCCATGCGTCGGTCACCATCGACCGCAGATCCAGCTCGGCCTTCCAGCCGAGATCGGCCTCGATCCGCGCCGATGAGGCGACCAGCTCGGCCGGGTCACCGGGCCGGCGCGGCGCCATCCTGGCCGGGATGTCCGCCCCGGTCACCTCCCGGCACATGGCCAGCACCTCGAGGTTGGAGTACCCGCGGCCGTGGCCGAGGTTGTAGATCCGGTGCTCGCCCGCCGTGCACGCGTCCAGTGCCAGCAGGTGCGCCCGGGCCAGGTCGGCGACGTGAATGTAGTCCCTGACGCAGGTCCCGTCCGGCGTCGGGTAGTCCTCGCCGAAGAGCTGGAACTCCGGTGCCCCCGATGCCAGCCCTGCGGCCTTGAGTATGTTCGGGATCAGGTGCGTCTCGGGGGAGTGCCGCTCGGCCAGCCAGTGGCCGTCGGCCGCGCGGTGCGCGCCGGCCACGTTGAAGTAGCGCAGGCTCACCGCGCCGAAGCCGTGCAGCCGTGCGTACTCGCGCAGCGTCTCGTCGACGGCCAGCTTGGACGCGCCGTACGGGTTGGTCGGCCGCGCCGGGTCTGACTCCTCGATCGGGACGCGCTCGGGCTCGCCGTAGACGGCGGCGGTCGAGGAGAAGACGATCCGGTGCACCCCGGCGACGCGCATGGCGTCGAGCAGAGCGAGCGCGCCGCCGAGGTTGTGCGACCAGTACAGCCCCGGCTTCGCCACCGACTCGCCGACCAATGACTTGGCCGCGAAGTGCAGCACCGCGTCGACACCGTCCGCCAGCACCGCCGCCGCGTCGTCCCTGACCGTGCCGCGCACGAAGCTCGCGCCGTCCGGCACGCCGCTTTCATGCCCGGTGGACAGGTCGTCGAGCACGACCACCTGATGGCCAGCGGCCAGCAGTTCCGCGGCGACGACACCGCCGACGTACCCAGCCCCCCCGGTGACGAGCAGCTTCATCCGGCCTCCCGTAGCCTGCGCGCCGCGACCTCCGGCACGATGTCGTTAATCCACACTCCGGTGCCCGACTCGGTCCCGGCCAGGTACTTCAGCTTCCCCGGAGCGCGCCGCACCGACAGTACCTGAAGGTGCATGCCGAACTCAGCGCGACCTGGCTCGCCGCTGACTGGTGCCTGGTGCCACGCCGCGATGTAGGGCAGCGGCGCGCCGAACAGTGCGTCCAGCCGGCCGAGCACGTCCAGGTACAGGCCGCAGAACGCGTTCCTGGCGTCGTCGCCGAGCGCGGTCAGGTCGGGCACCCGCCGGACCGGGAAGATCAGCACCTCATACGGCCATCTGGCCGCCGCGGGCACGAACGCGGTCCAGTGCTCGTTGCGGGTCACCAGCCGGGCGCCGTCGGCCAGCTCGGCCGCGGTCAGGTCGTCGAACAGGTTGCCCCCGGTCCGCGCCCGGTACCTCCGCGCCTGGCTGAGCATCCGGCGCATCCGCGGCGTCACGAACCCGAAGGCGTAGATCTGGCCGTGCGGGTGGTGCAGCGTGACACCGATCTCCTCGCCCCGGTTCTCGAAGCAGTAGACCTGCCGGACGCCGTCCAGCCCGCCGAGGACGGCGCTGCGGTCCACCCACGCCTCGACCACCGTCCGCACCCGGTCCGGGCTCAGCTGGGCGAAGGACGCGTGGTGATCGGAGGTGAAGCAGATCACCTCGCACCGGCCGGCCGCCTCGCGCTCGACCAGCAGGGCATGCTCGCCCGTGTCGGCAGGTCCTGCGCCAGCCGGCCCTGCGCCGGCCCCGCGCAGCGAGGGAAAGCGATTCTCGAACACCACGACGTCGTAGTCGGCGGCCGGTATCTCGGTGGGACGCCCGGGTGCCGACGCGTCCAGCGGGCAGGCATCCGGCGGCGGCAGGAAAGTCCGGTCCTGGCGCTGGGCGGCGACGATCACCCACTCGCCAACCAGCGGATCCCAGCGGAGCCTGGACCCGGGGCCGCCGGCCTCCTGCGCCATCACGCCGGGGTCACGGGTGTCGGGCACGTCGGCACGGCCCCGGCCAGGAGTCTCGTCGAAATAGATGATCTCTCGCCCGTCGGCGAGCTTGCCTGTGTTCTTCCAGATTGGTCTCACGGCATTCATACGCTGGCACGTGACGCACTGGTTATCCAAACGGCGCCCGGGCCGGCACCTGCTGGCCAGGTACCGCCCGGGCGCCGCGGACGGGCGAGCCCGGCTACGGCCGGTTCGCGAGGACCTTGTTGGGGTCATGCAGCACTATCGTGCCGGCGACCAGGTCGTGAAGAGTCCTGCGGTCCGGGCGCGTGAGCATCAGGACGAAGGAAGTGATCTCGGTGAGCAGCGACAGAATGCCGTCGACTATCCCCCCGACAACCTCACGCATGGCCATCCATCCCCAACTGGCCACGCGGCGGTCCTCCGGTCGCCAGCAGCGCATGCCGAGTACCTGCTGCGCCGGGGTCTGGCCTTGTCCCCAAGCGATCAGGCCCCAGATGAGATACCCAATTCCCAGGGTGACTATCGACAGCGGAATGGCCAGGAAGTAGGCCCCGATACGCCGGCCGACGCTGGCCAGCTCGGTGCCGTCGGGCAGGCTGAGGCCGCTGGTGGGGTCGACGTAGAACCCGGGCACGGCGACCGCCACCCCCTGCTGGCCGTAGCCATATGCCTCCGTAATCGGCGGGGCCGGCGGCAGATAAGCCTGGGCCGGCGGCAGATTGACCGGCGGCGGCTGAATGTTCGGGTCAGATGGCTGAGTCATCGATTCTCGCATTTCATCAAGGAATTCCCCCAGTGGCAGCGTCACCGTCGAAGTGAGGTGTCTGGCAAAATTCGCCAGACCTGACCAAAAAAGGAACTCGGCCGGTGGCGGGGCCGGATAATCGTCTCGCAGCAGGCCGGGGGCCGCAACCCCTGACACGCGCGGATGGGCGCGCTTGACCGCGGGTCAGCTGCATAGACTTGGGCGCACGCACCGGGCAGCGCGTGCGTTATGCCGCAGCGGGACGACAGGTTGTCCAGTGCCCGGCCAGCCAGGCCGGCGGCGGAAATGACGAGGGCGGGAAGCAAGACGTGAGCCAGGTTCCCTGGGACATTGTCGCCGTCCTGCTCATCGTGTGCGTCGGCGGGTTCTTCGCCGCGGCCGAGATGGCCCTCGTCTCGCTGCGTGAGGGGCAGGTCAAGAGCCTGGGCCAGCGCGGCAGGCGCGGCCAGCGTGCGGCCAGGCTGGCGCAGGACCCGAACCGTTTCCTGTCCTCGGTGCAGATCGGCGTGACGCTGGCCACGCTGCTGTCCGGCACGTTCGGGGCGGCCACGCTCGCCAGCAACCTGCGCACGGAGCTGCTGCGGCACGGGCTGTCCGACGCGCTCGCCTCGACGCTCTCGCTGGCCGCGGTCACGCTGGGCATTTCCTTCTTCAGCCTGGTGTTCGGCGAGCTGGCGCCTAAGCGCCTGGCGCTGCAGCGCTCGATGGGCATATCCCTGCTCGCCGCGCCGCTGCTCGACCGCATCTCGACGGTGGCCCGGCCGCTGGTGTGGCTGCTGTCCAAGTCCACCAACCTGGTGGTCCGGGTGCTCGGCGGCGACCCGTCGGCCAACCGCGGCGTGATGACCGAGGAGGAGCTGCGCGACCTGGTGGCCGGGCACCAGGCGCTCGGCGCCGACGAGCGGCACATCGTCGGCGAGGTCTTCGACGCGGGCAAGCGTCAGATTCGCGAGGTGCTGGTGCCGAGGACCGAGGTTGAGTTCCTGGCCGCCGACACCTCGCTGGGCGAGGCCGCGAAGGCGGTGGCCGGCGCTCCGTACTCGCGCTTCCCGGTGTACCAGGGTTCCTACGACGACGTGATCGGGTTCGTGCACGTGCGTGACCTGTTCGACCTCGGCGCCCCGGACGCGGCAGTCTCGCCAGCAGCAGGCACGGACGCGGCAGGCCCGCAAGCAGCAAGCCCGGCACCGGCAGGCCCGCAAGCGGCGGCACCGGCCGGCCGCAGGCCGGCCCTGGTGGGCGAGGTGTGCCGGCCGGTCAAGCAGCTGCCGACCAGCAAGCGAGTGCTGTCCGCGCTGTCGGAGATGCGGCGCGACCGGGCGCACCTGGCCATCGTGGTGGACGAGTACGGCGGCACGGCCGGCATCGTCACGCTGGAAGACCTGGTCGAGGAGCTGATCGGCGACATCTGGGACGAGTACGACACCGAAAGCGGCGGGGCGCTGCAGCTGCGCGGCGGGGAGCTTGAGGTCGACGGCCTGCTCAACCTGGACGAGTTCGCCGAGCAGACCGGGATCGAGCTACCCGAAGGCCCCTACGAGACGGTCGCGGGCTACATGGTGGCCGCCCTCGGCCAGCTGCCAGCCGAAGGCAACCACGTGGACCTGCCCGGCCACCGGCTCACCGCGACCGAGCTGGACGGCCGCCGCATCGCGCGGATCAGGGTCGCCTCCTCGCCCAGCGAGCCCGGCTCCTCGCCTGCGAAGCCCGGTTCCTCGCCCGTAAGGCCCGGCTCGGGGCCGTAAGGTGGCACGGTGAACGCTGACGGCGATTTCGACACCGTGCTCGTGGTGGACTTCGGCGCGCAGTACGCGCAGCTCATCGCGCGCCGGGTGCGCGAGTGCCACGTCTACTCCGAGATCGTTCCCTGCACCATGCCGGTGCCGCAGATGCTGGCCAAGAAGCCGAAGGCGATCATCCTGTCCGGCGGGCCCGCGTCGGTGTACGCGCCGGGGGCCCCGTCGGCGCCGGCCGGCCTGCTGACGGCCGGAGTGCCGCTGCTCGGCATCTGCTACGGCTTCCAGCTGATGGTGGCCGACCTGGGCGGCGCCGTGCAGCGGACCCCGGCCGGAGAGTACGGCGGATGCGAGCTCGACACCCAGAACGGCGGCGGGGCGCTGCTCGCCGGGCGGCCCGGCGGCCAGCGGGTCTGGATGTCGCACGGCGACACGGCCGTCGCGGCGCCGCCCGGGTTCACCGTCACGGCCCGCACCGCGGGCACGCCGGTCGCCGCGATGGAGGATCCCGACCACCGGCGTTACGGCGTGCAGTTCCACCCCGAGGTGATGCACACCGAGCAGGGCACCGAGATCCTCCGCCGGTTCCTCGACGCGGCGGGCTGCCGCCCGACCTGGACGATGCGCGGCATCATCGACGAGCAGACGCAGCGCATCCGCGAGCAGGTCGGCGGCGGCCGCGCGATCTGCGGGCTGTCCGGCGGCGTCGACTCGGCCGTCGCCGCAGCGCTGGTGCAGCACGCCATCGGGTCCAGGCTCACCTGCGTCTTCGTCGATCACGGGCTGCTGCGCGAGGGCGAGGCGCAGCAGGTGGAGCGGGACTTCGTGGCCGCGACCGGTGTCGAGCTGCGCACGGTGGACGCGGCCGGGGTCTTTGCCCGCGCGCTGGCCGGCGTGACCGATCCCGAGGCCAAGCGGAAGGTGATCGGGCGCGAGTTCGTCCGGGCGTTCGAGGGCGCGGCCCGCGAGATCACCGCGCAGGCCGGCGCGCACGGCGAGTCCGTCGAGTTCCTCGTGCAGGGCACCCTGTACCCGGACGTGGTCGAGTCGGGCGGCGGTACGGGGACCGCGAGCATCAAGTCGCATCACAACGTCGGCGGCCTGCCGGAAGACCTTAAGTTCCGGCTGGTGGAGCCGCTGCGGTGGCTGTTCAAGGACGAGGTGCGGCTGATCGGCACCGAGCTGGGCCTGCCCGGCGAGATCGTCTGGCGGCAGCCGTTCCCCGGCCCCGGCCTGGCCATCAGGATCATCGGCGAAGTGACCGCCGACCGGCTCCGGATCCTGCGGGCGGCCGACGCGATCGCCCGCGCCGAGCTGTCCGCGGCCGACCTGGACCGCGACATCTGGCAGTGCCCGGTCGTACTGCTCGCCGACGTGCGCTCGGTCGGCGTGCAGGGAGACGGGCGCAGCTACGGGCACCCGGTGGTGCTGCGGCCGGTGGCCAGCGAGGACGCCATGACGGCGGACTGGGCCCGGCTGCCGGACGACCTGCTGGCCCGCATCTCCACCCGGATCACCAACGAGGTGCGCGAGGTCAACCGCGTCGTCCTCGACGTCACCAGCAAGCCTCCCGCCACGATCGAGTGGGAGTAACGACCGCCAGTAGTAAAACCCAGCCTTCCTTACGGTGCGCGGCTAACCACCGCTAAGCGTGGCGGCCGTCGCATCCCGCTCCGGGGCATTCGGCTAGGAAGGCAGTTCGACGTCCTGAGACTGCACCACCGAGTACCAGTCGGTGGCTTCGCTGCGCATCGCCCGGCTGACGCTGAGCGCCGCCTGCTGAATATCCCGGAGATTCCTCACGTTCAGCAGCCGAGCGGTCGCATTCTCCAGGGTGGAAGCGAAAAGCTTGGACCGTTCCGCGTGGCGCATGTAGTCGCGCTGAGCCCCGTAGCCGCCCAGCGCGGCCGCCACGGCGGGAACGGTGACGGCGAGAAAGTCCCACCATTTGAACGGCTGCCCGGGAGCCGATCCCGCTCCGAGGCTGTGCAGCAGGGCCGCGAGGGCGGTAGCGGGCTGATATCCACCGCGCGTGCCATTGCAGCTTACGCGTCGCGATGAGCAGCAGCGTGACGCAGATCAGGATCGCAAACTCGAACCAGGCGTAACGCGGGCGACTCGGTGCGAACACTATCTGCGCGGCGACCACGAGCACCGCGAGCGGGGCCAGGATGAACAGCGAGCGGGTAGCCCAGAACCATCGCTGCTGGAATCGCCTGGCCAGCAGGTCGGCGCGGGTGAAGTAACGCGAGAAGTGCTCGATCTGCCAGGCGGCAGACTCAAGCCACGGCCGGGAACCGGTCTGCGCGAGGAGCGGCGACGAGCCGCCAGGGGAGTCGTCCGGCAGGCGCTCGCGGCAGCACTGCCTCCAGCTGCGCGCCTTTGCGCTTGAGGATTTCACCGGTGACCACGCGGTCGGTTCCCTCGGCCAGGGAGGAAACGACAGTCAGTACGATCCCTTCGGGATTCTCCTGAGCCGGATCCGCCGACACCATCGCGCCCGGATCGGCCGTCAGCACCTGCGTGATGTACTCGACCGCCTTGGCGATCTCCACGGTGATCCCGGGATGGTCCGCGGTTATGTCGCGATGACCGGTAATCCCGATCCGCAGCCTGAGCGGGACCTGGCCGCGGCGATCCGGGGATTCGCCGGCCTGCGAACGCGTATCCGCCGTCCGGGCGGCTCCGGGTTCTGTCATCGCACGCGATCCTCGGTTTCGATGATCTGCCTGGTCGCGTCCAGCGCGTCCCAGACGTCGGTGAAGCGGGCGGTGATCGGGGCCGGGCCGAACCGCATCCGGTCCGGCGCCCGGTAGTCGATGATCACGCCGCAGGCGGTGAGCGCGGTGTAGACGCGCCGCGCCTGCGGGTGGTGCACGCAGACGTGCGAGCCGCGGCGGGCCGGGTCCCGCGGCGAGGCGACCGTGCCGCCGAGCGGGCCGAGCCAGGCGTCGGCCAGCTCGATCAGGTACTCGGTGAGCGCGACGCCCTTGGCGCGCAGCCGCTCGATCCCGGCCTCGGCGAGCAGCCGGGCGCCCTCTTCCACCGCGGCCACGCCGACGATCGGCGGCGTGCCGGCGGTGAACCGCTCGATGCCGGGCACCGGGTCGTAGCCCTGCCCCATCGCGAACTGGTCCCGCTGGCCGAACCAGCCCCAGATCGGCTGGCGCAGCCGTTCGGTCAGTTCGCTGCGTACGTACAGGAACGCGGGTGCTCCGGGGCCGGCGTTGAGGTACTTGTAGGTGCAGCCGACGGCGAGATCGGCGCCGCACGCGTCCAGCCGCACCGGCACCGAGCCGGCCGAGTGGCAGAGATCCCAGAGCATCAGCGCGCCGCTAGCGTGCACCAGGTCGGTGACCGCCGCCATGTCGGCCAGCGCCGCGGAGCGGTAGGCGACGTGCGACAGGCAGACCAGCGCCGTCTGGTCGTCCACGGCGGCCCGCAGGGTCTCGGGATCCAGGCCGGCGTCCATGTCGGTGTGGATCATCCGGAGCTCGCAGCCGCGCTGCGCGGCGATCCCCTCCATCACGTAGCGGTCGGTCGGGAAGTTGTCGTCGTCGGTGACGATGACCCGCCGCCCCGGCCTGGCGTCCAGCGCCGCGCAGGTCAGCTTGTACAGGTTCACCGTGGTCGAGTCGCTGACCGCCACCTGGCCCGGGGCCGCGCCGAGCAGGTGCTCGCCAAGCAGATCGCCGACCTGGGCCGGCCACCCGAGCCAGTGGTCCCAGGAGCGGATCAGGCCAGAGCCCCACTCGTCGCGGACGACGCGCTCGATCCGCTCCGCCGTGGCCAGCGGCAGCCGGCCGAGCGAGTTGCCGTCCAGGTAGATCAGCCCGCGCCCGTCTGCGGCGGAGTCTGCAGCGGGGTCATAGGCGAAACGGTCGCGGAACGCGGCCAGCGGGTCGGCGGAGTCCAGCTCCAGGGCACGGGCGCGGCCGCGATCAGCCGAAGAGTCCGTCACGCCGTCGACAGTAGCTCTCGCCCGCGTCACCGCCCGCCCGCCGCCCCGCACCCCAAAGGGGGTCGATACGCGGTTTGCTTCCCACCGGTGGGAAGCAATGCGCGGTTCGACGCCCTTCGGCTGAGGGGGTGCCGGGGCCCGGCGGGTCGGCGCCCGGCGGGCTGGCCGGGCTAGTCGCTGGTGCGGCGGCTACGGTGCCGGACGCGGCGGCCGATCCAGGCCAGCGCGGCCGCCGCGGCGACCGCGGGCAGCACCCGCTTGAGCAGCGGCACGGCGGCCACCTCGAAGAGGTTGAGCGCGTCGTCGTCGGCCTCGTCGCGGCGCATCGCGGCGTCCACGTCCGAGGCGGCGGAGCCTTCGGGTTCCGCGGCCTGCGGGGTGCCGCTGACGGCCGGGCCCGTGCCGTTGCCCGGGGCCGAGCCGTTCGGCGTGACCGCGGGGCTGGATATGGTGAGGCCGGGTCCGGCCGCCTCGCCGCCGGGCCCGGCCGGGCTTTCGGCCGGGCCGTCAGAGGTCTCCCCGAGCGAAAACACGCTGCCGGCCTCAGGCCCGCTGTCCCCGGCCGTATCCCGCAGCGCGAGGCCGATCTCGCCCAGCCGCTGCTCGATCTCGCCGACGGACTTCTCGCCCAGGTTTTTGATGGCGAGCAGTTCGGTCCCGGTGCGGGCCACCAGTTCGCCGACCGTGGCGATGCCCTCACCGCGCAGGCTGTTAAAGGAGCGGGCGGGCAGGTTCAGTTCCTCGAGGGGCAGCGCTAGCCGGGAGTCTGACGCCGCCCCGTTCGGAATAACAGGGTTTGAACTTGACCGTGAACCGTCCCCGGCGGCCAACTGCTCCGCGAGGTTAGCCGAGAACTTCTCCACGAGCCGGCCGGCTACCTCGGACATCACGCCGCGGCCAAACTGCGCGGGCCGGCCGGTCACGTTCAGCGACGTCTGCACGACGACCCGGGTCTGGGCGCCGCTGGGGTCCAGGCGCGCGTGCACGGTGGCCGAGGCCGTCCCCGAGCCTCTGGTCTCCTTGCCGGCGGCCTCGACGGTCACCGCGCGGGCCACCGGGTCGCGCTCGGTGAACCGCGCCTTGCCCGTGTAGGTCAGCGCGATCGGCCCGACCTTGACCTTGATCTTGCCGGTCACTTCGTCGCCGTCCACGTTGTCGACGGTGGCGCCCGGCATGCACGGCGCTACCCGCCGCACGTCGAGCAGCACCTCCCAGGCCCGCTCGGGCGGGATGGGGACGTCGAACGAGTGCTCAAGCTCAATGCTCATCGGTCCGTACCCTGCTCTCTTCCCTGGGCTCTCCTCCCGGGCTCTCTTCCCGGGCTCCGGCGGGATACGCAGGTCCTCCGCTTTGATTATCCGCCTTCAGCCGGTCTCCATGACCTGGAATCCCTCGGCCAGCCTGCCCTCGGGCAGCCCGCCCTGGACTGCGTTACGGGTCAGCCAGCCGCGCAGCATGTCCTCGAGATTGTCCATCTGCCCGGTCTGGCTCTCGTGCGCGCGCAGCGCGGCGAGCTTGCGGCCGAACGTGTCGGTGACGTCCATGTAGTGGTTGGCCGCGAAGCTGGTCATCCAGACCTCGCGGACCGTCCAGGCTTCCAGTCCTTCGTCGGCCAGCAGGTCGGGGAACGCGAACGGGTTGCGCGCGTCCGGGTAGACCGCGTCGAGCGCGGCGGAGCCGACCGCGCGGTGGTCGGGATGGCTGGGCGGCATCCGGACGTAGTTCCGCTCCGGGGTGGGGCAGAGCACCCGGTCCGGGCGGACCTGCCTGATCACCCGGGCCAGATCCTTGCGCAGGCCGAGCGTGGCCTCCACCCGGCCGTCGGGGTAGCCGAGGAAGCGCAGGTCGGACACGCCGACGCACTTGGCCGCCGCGGTCTGCTCGGCCCGGCGCAGGGGGGCTATCTCGCTGCGGGGCACGCTCTCGTCGTAGCCGCCGGCGTCGCCGTCGGTGACCACGCAGTAGGTGACCTCGATCCCGGCGTCGGTCCAGATCGCGACCGTGCCCGCGGAGCCGAAGTCCACGTCGTCGGGATGGGCGTTGATGACCAGGATCCGCTCGATCTCAGAGTTTTCCAGCACACCCGCCTCAACCGCGGGCCCGGTCACGTCATTCCGGGCCGGTCAGCCGAAGCGACCGTGTACGTCGACCTCGACACCCGCTGAGCCTGCTGCATGTTGTGGGTGACGAAAGGTATAGCCGCCGCGTGAGCTAGTCCAATGAGCTCATCACGTGCTTGATCCGGGTGTAGTCCTCGAAACCGTACAGCGAGAGATCCTTGCCGTAGCCGGAGTGCTTGAAGCCACCGTGCGGCATCTCGGCGACGATCGGGATGTGCGTGTTGATCCACACGCAGCCGAAGTCGAGCCGCCGGGCCATCCGCATGGCCCGCCCGTGGTCCCGGGTCCAGACGCTGGAGGCCAGCCCGTAGTTCGTGCCGTTGGCCCAGCGCACCGCCTCGTCCTCGTCGGCGAACCGCTGCACGGTGATGACCGGGCCGAAGATCTCGTCGCGGGCGATCTCGTCGTCCTGGCGGACGCCGCTGACCACGCTCGCCTCGTAGAAGAAGCCGCGGCCGCCGATCCGGTGGCCGCCGGCCCGCACCTGCGCGTGATCGGGCAGCCGGTCGACCATCCCGGACACCCGTGCCAGCTGATCGGGGTTGTTCAGCGGGCCGAAATAGGCGTCGGCGACGTCGGGCCCGCCTACGGTCTGGGCGCGTGCCTGCTCGGCCAGCGCGTCGACGAAGTCGTCGTGCACGCCGGGCGCGGCGAGCACCCGGGTGGCGGCCGTGCAGTCCTGGCCCGCGTTGAAGTAGCCGGCTCCGGCGATCCCCTCGGCGGCCTGTGCCACGTCCGCGTCGTCGAACACCACCACCGGGGCGTTGCCGCCGAGTTCGAGGTGCACCCGCTTGAGGTCATCCGCGGCCGCCCTGGCTACCTCCCGGCCGGCCCGGACGCTGCCGGTGATCGAGACCATCGCGGGCACCGGGTGCGCGACCACGGTGCGGCCGCTGTCCCGGTCGCCGCAGACCACGTTGAACACGCCGGGCGGCAGGAACTCGCTCATGATCTCGGCCATCGCCACCGTGCTGGCCGGGGTGGTGTCCGACGGCTTGAGCACCATCGTGTTGCCGGCCGCCAGGGCCGGCGCCCACTTCCACACGGCCATCATCATCGGGTAGTTCCACGGCGTCACCGCCGCGCAGACGCCGACCGGCTCGCGCCGGATGAACGAGGTGAAGCCGGTCATGTACTCGCCGGCCGACCGGCCGTCCAGCATCCTGGCCGCCCCGGCGAAGAACCGGATCTGGTCCACCATCGGGGGAATCTCTTCAGCCAGAGTCAGCGCGACCGGCTTGCCGGTGTTCTCGCTCTCGATCGCGACGAGCTCGGCGGCCTTGTCCTCGATCGCGTCCGCGATCCGCAGCAGGGCGAGGCTGCGCTCCGACGGCGTGGCGTCCCGCCAGCCCTCGAAGGCGGCCGACGCGGCCCCGAAGGCGGCGTCGGCGTCGGCGCCGTCCGACACCGGCGCGGTAGCGAATACCTCACCCGTGCTCGGGTTCACCAGGTCGGAGCGCCGGCCGCTCGCGGCGTCGACACTGTGTCCGCCGATGAAGTTCTGCAGATCCTTCGTCACGGTATCCTCCGTTCGGCAGCCATAAAGGAATTATCGGGCCGCCGGCGTCCTTTCCTCGCACGCCCACGGGGACCCGTAGTCGGTGAGGAGCTCGAGGAACGGATCGGCCGGCAGTGCCTCCGGGCCGAGCACGCCCGTGCCCGACCAGGCGCCCGAGTCCAGCAGTTCCAGGGCGACGACCGGGTTCACCGCGGTCTGCCAGACCACGGCCTGGCACCCGTACTCGGCCATCGACCAGGCGTTGTCCACCACGTGGTGCAGGTAGACCTCGCGCGGCGCGCCGTCGGTCCCGGTGCCGGTGACCCAGGTGCCGGCGCAGGTGAGCCCGTGCATCGCCTCGCCCAGCGTGGCCGGGTCGGGCAGGCAGGCGGCGACCACGTCGCGCGGCGAGACGGTCACCTCGCCGGCCCGCACCGGGACGGTGGAGTCGAGCCCGAGCTTGTGCAGGGTCGCCAGCACGCCGATGAACTCGGCGCCGAGACCGTACTTGAACGTCACCCGCCTGGCGTCCACCCAGCGGGGCATGAGCAGCACCTCTTCGTGCTCGACGTTGACGCACTCGACCGGGCCGATCCCGGCCGGGAAGGTGAAGGTCTCCGGCTCGCTGAACGGCTCCGTCGTGTACCAGCCCCGGCCGCGCTCCCAGATCACCGGCGGGTTGAGGCACTCCTCGATCGTGGTCCAGATGGAGAAGGTGGGCGCGAAATCGTAGCCGTCCACGACGAGGTTCGCGCCGTCCCGCACGCCCAGCTCGTCGATCTCGCTGAACAGCCGGTCCGCGGCGTAGCGCGCGAAGACGTCGGACAGGCCGGGCTCGACGCCCATGCCGGCCAGCGCCAGCTTGCCGCTGTCCTGCCACTGGCCGGCCGCGGCGAACTGCTCGTCGCCCAGCTTGACCCCGCACCGGCGGTACGGCTCCTGCGGGTCAGGCGCGGACAGCGACATCGCCATGTCCAGGTAGCTGACTCCGGCGGCCAGCGCCGCGCGGAACAGCGGCATGACGAAGCGCGGGTCGGTGGCGTTGAGCAGCACGTCGCAGCGGTGCGCCTCGATCGCGGCCGCCACCGAGCTGGCGTCGCGGGCGTCCAGCCGGATCGCCGGGGACCCGTCCGCGGCCGCGCGCTGCGCCCTGGCCAGGTCGTAGTCGGCGACGACGAGATCGGCGAACGCGCGGCGGGCGGCGATCCTGGCGATCGCGGTACCCACGCCGCCGGCGCCGACGAGAAGGATCCGCATGTCGTGGATACTAACGCGATAGGACACGGAATCCAGTGCTGACATCGAGATGTTAATGCGGAAACCTTTGCTTTAGCCCACAATTAGTGCTAGAACCGTCGAACCTGGATGACCTCTAGCCCGGGAGAGGGTGAGGGCATGGCCACCGCCGAGTCCGTCGCAACGCTGAGCGAAGAGCCGCTTGACAAGGGCCTGAAATCGGGCGCTCTCGGGCTGGTTTCCACCACGATCATTGCGACCGCCTCGGTGGCGCCGGCCTACAGCATCGCGGCGACGCTGGTGTTCGTGGTCGGTGCCGTCGCCCTCCAGGCGCCCGCGGTGGCGGTGCTCGCGTTCGTGCCGATGCTGCTGACGTCGATCGGCTACAGCGAGCTGAACAAGGCCGATCCGGACTGCGGCACGACGTTCACCTGGGCGACGCGCGCGTTCGGCCCGAAGTCGGGATGGGCGGGCGGCTGGGCAATCATCGTCGCCGACGTGCTGGTGATGGCGAGCCTGGCCCAGGTCGCGGGCCAGTACGGGTTCCTGCTGTTCAACGCCAAGGGGATCGGCTCGAACCCGGGCAGCAGCTGGGTGCTGCTGGTCGGCGTGCTGTGGATCGTGGTGATGACCTACATCTGCTACCGGGGGATCGAGCTGTCGGCCAACTTCCAGAAGGCACTGCTCGGCATCGAGCTGGTGATGCTGCTCGTCCTGTCGGTCACGGCCCTGGTCAAAGTCGGCAGCGGGCACGCCCCGGCGGGTCACCTCACCCCGAGCATCTCCTGGCTCAACCCGTTCCACATCTCCAGCTTCAGCGCGTTCGCCAGCGGCGTCATCCTGATGGTGTTCATCTACTGGGGCTGGGACACGGCGGTCGCGGTCAACGAGGAGACCAAGGACAGGAACAAGACCCCAGGCCGGGCCGCGATCCTGTCCACGGTCATCCTGCTGGTCACCTACGCGCTGGTGATCTTCTCGATGCAGTCGTTCGCCGGGATCGGGACCAGCGGCAACGGGCTCGGGAACAGCGACAACGCGGGCGACGTGCTGTCGATCCAGGGCAGCGCCATCTTCGGCAACTCCGGCTTTGGCTCGTTCCTGACCCACCTGCTGCTGCTGATGGTGCTGTCCTCGGCCGCCGCGTCCACCCAGACGACGATCCTGCCCACCGCGCGGACCACCCTGTCGATGGCGGTGTACAGGGCGATCCCGGCCACGTTCGCCCGGATGCACCGGCGCTACCTGACCCCGACCGTGTCCACGATCGCCATGGGCGCGATCTCGATCGCCGTCTACGTGGCGTTCAACTACATGTCCAACGGCATCGGGGTAATCGCCGACGCGGTGATCGCGATCGGCTTGTACATCGCGTTCTACTACGGGCTGACCGGCTTCGCCTGCACCTGGTACTACCGCAGGAACCTCACCAGCAGCGCGCGCAACCTGTGGATGCAGGGCATCCTGCCGTCGGCCGGCGCGCTGATGCTGTTCTTCCTCGGCGGCTGGAGCCTGTGGCTGGACTACGACGTGGCCACCCAGAACGACTACACGATGTGGACCGTGCCGGGCATCCACTGGCAGATGGGCGGCGCGTTCGTGATCGCGGTCGTCTCCGGGATCATCGGCGTGGCCTGCTACCTGTTCTGGCGGTTCACCGCGCCGGCCTTCTTCAAGAAGCAGACCCTGACCCGGTCGACGCGGACCCTGGTCCCCGACCCGGACTAGGGAAACCGGCGCGGATGAGGTGGTGAGCGATTAGTTCACCGGGGCCGACGGGGCTTCGCCGGGCCGATGTCACCCGTAGCGCCTACCCTTGGCACGTGACGGTTACGGAGACGGACGCCCTGCTGGAAGGACTGAACTCGCAGCAGCGCGCTGCCGTGCTGCACGAGGGCGGCCCGCTGCTGATCGTGGCGGGCGCCGGATCGGGCAAGACCCGCGTGCTCACGCACCGGATCGCCTACCTGATCGGCGAGCGGGGCGCGGCTCCTGGCGAGATCATGGCGATCACGTTCACCAACAAGGCGGCGGGCGAGATGGCCGCGCGGGTCGCCGCGCTGACCGGGGCCAGGTCCCGAGCCATGTGGGTGATGACCTTCCACTCGGCCTGCGTGCGGATCCTGCGCCGCGAGGCGAAGCGGTTCGGCTACCCGTCGGCGTTCTCGATCTACGACCAGGCCGACTCGCAGCGGCTGATGGCGCTGGTCTGCCGCGAGCTGGATCTCGACCCGAAGTACAGCCCGCCGAAGGCGCTGGCGGGCCAGGTCTCCAACCTCAAGAACGAGCTCATCGACTACGAGACGTTCGCCGCGCAGGCGGACGGGTACCGGCACAAGGCGCTGGCCGAGGCCTATGCGGAGTACCAGCGCCGCCTGCTCGCCTCGGGGGCGATGGACTTCGATGACCTGATCATGGTGACGGTCAACCTGCTGCAGGCCTTTCCCGAGGTCGCCGAGGAGTACCGGCGCCGGTTCAGGCACGTGCTGGTGGACGAGTACCAGGACACCAACCACGCTCAGTACACGCTGGTCAGGGAGCTGGTGGAAGGGTCGGGCGGCAGCACGCCCGCCGCCGAGCTGTGCGTGGTCGGCGACGCCGACCAGTCCATTTACGCCTTCCGCGGCGCGACGATCCGCAACATCACCGAGTTCGAGCGAGACTTCCCCGACGCGCGGGTGATCCTGCTCGAGCAGAACTACCGCTCGACGCAGAACATCCTGGCCGCGGCGAACGCCGTGGTGGCCAGGAACCCGAGCCGCAAGCCCAAGAACCTCTGGTCCGACCAGGGTGACGGCCCGCCGCTGGTCGGGTATGTGGCCGACAGCGAGCACGACGAGGCCGCGTTCGTGGCCGAGGAGGTGGACCGGCTCACCGACGAGGGCAAGGCACAGCCCGGCCAGGTCGCGGTGTTCTACCGGACGAACGCTCAGTCCCGAGTCTTCGAGGAGATCTTCATCCGGGTCGGGCTGCCCTACAAGGTGGTCGGCGGCGTGCGGTTCTACGAGCGGCGCGAGGTACGGGATCTGCTCGCCTACTTGCGGGTGATCGCGAATCCCGACGATGAGATGTCGCTGCGGCGGATCCTGAACGTGCCCAAGCGCGGCATCGGCGACCGGGCGATGGAGAGCGTGTCCCGGCACGCTCAGCGGCACCGGGTCACGTTCCCCGCCGCGCTCGCCGGCGTGGCCGAGGTGTCCGACCTGGCCGCCCGCTCGGCCAAGTCGATCGCCGAGTTCAACGCGCTGATTACCTCGCTGCGGGCGCTGGCCGCGAGCGGCGAGCCGGTGGCCGCGCTGGCCGAGGCCATCTTGGACCGGACCGGCTACGTGCAGGAGCTGAAGGCATCCGAGGACCTGCAGGACGAGAACCGGATCGAGAACCTCGAGGAGCTCGTCTCGGTGGCCAGGGAGTTCGACGGGGCCCATCCCGACGGCACCCTCGACCAGTTCCTCGAGCAGGTCTCCCTGGTCGCCGACGCGGACGAGATTCCCGAGGGGGCCGAGCACGGCGGGCTGGTCACGCTGATGACCCTGCACACCGCGAAGGGGCTGGAGTTCCCCGTCGTATTCCTGACCGGCCTGGAAGAGAACGTGTTCCCGCACCAGCGGTCTATCTCCGACGAGAAGGAACTCGAAGAGGAACGCCGGCTGGCCTACGTCGGGATCACCCGGGCGCAGCAGCGGCTGTACCTGACCCGGGCCGTGGCCAGGATGTGGTGGGGACGGCCCGAGTTCCACAAGGCGTCGAGGTTCCTCGGCGAGATCCCGGGCCGGCTGATCGAATGGCGGCGCGACGAGTCGGCCGCCGTACCGCCGGCCATGGAGCGCGCTTCGCAGCGGCCCGGCGTCAGCTCGCCCGGCAACCGGGCGGTGCCCGCGCTCGCGCCGGGCGACCGGGTCAACCACGACAAGTTCGGCCTCGGCACGGTCATGACGGTGGACGGCGCGGGCGACCGGGCCGAGGCGAAGATCGACTTCGGCGGGGAGTACGGCGTGAAGCACCTGGTGCTGCGCTACGCCCCGCTGGAGAAGCTCTAACCTGGAAAAGCGTGAGCCTGCGCACGGCAGGCACATGCCGGAAGGAATTCATGGGCAGCATCCGGGTGGTCATCGCGAAGGCCGGTCTCGACGGCCACGACCGTGGCGCGAAGGTGGTGGCCAGGGCCCTGCGCGACGCGGGGGTCGAGGTCATCTACACCGGCCTGCACCAGACCCCGGAGCAGATCGTGTCCGCCGCGCTGCAGGAGGACGCGGACGCGATCGGCCTGTCGATCCTGTCCGGCGCGCACATGACGCTGTTCGCCAAGGTGCTGGAGCTGCTCGCCGAGCGGGACGCCGCCGACATGACCGTCTTCGGCGGCGGGATCATCCCCGAGGCCGACATCGGCGAGCTGGAGCGGCTGGGCGTGGCGAAGATTTTCACGCCGGGCGCCTCCACCCAGCAGATCGCGGACTGGGTACGCTCCTGTCTCGGCCCGGCTAAGGATCACACCGCGAACCACGCCTGAGGCCGCGCGGGAGTTCCCCCAGATCATCCACCTCGCAGATCGCGAAGACCCCTGGCGCACTGGCGGCGCACAGCGCATGGAGGTCCGGTTCCGGCTCGCCGTGTGACCTGGCCGTTCCGTTGATGCGGGAGAGGTCCGCGCTACCGTTCGGCTGATTCATGTCCCCGTGCTCGTGCATGAGAGTAACCTTTCGCACGCAGTGCGTGATGAGATGTGACTCGGATGCTAGCCGAGACGTATCATGAGCACAAGCTTAAACGGAACGAGGTGAGGAACCCATGCGGAGCAGCGCGGCAGCCCGGCCGGGCACATCAGCGGTGACGGGCCGGATGGCCGTCGTCTGGGCCGGGCGGGTGGGCCATGGTGCGGCGTGACACTTCGCCGCTGCGCTGGCTGATCGGCGTCGAGTTGGCCCGCTACCGTAACAATGCCGGGCTGTCGCTGGCCGAGGTGAG
>DASXZD010000046.1:0-6353 GCA_036502085.1 Streptosporangiaceae bacterium | reverse complement strand
ATGCCGAAGCCGCTGAACAGCGTGTAGGCCCGGCGCAGCTGGTCCCGGGCCTCCCGGATACGCCGCTGGCCGCGCAGCCACTCCCCGTACAGCAGATGGGCTCGGCCGAGCTCCACGCGCAGCGGGGTGCGGCCGAGGTAGTCGATGGCCTCGCGGTAACAGGCCTCGGCGGCCTCGCCATCGCTGACCAGCGCGCGCGAGCGAGCCTCGATGCCACGTGCCCAGTCGGTGCCGCAGGCGCGGGTCATCTGCGAGAGCCTCTGGAGCGCCTGTGCCGCACGCTCAGGTACCCCGCTGCGGGTCGCCGCCTCGATGAGCTCAGCTAGCGCCCTGCTCGAATCCAGCAGCATGGGAGAGTCCTCGCTTGCCTGCTCAGCCGCGGCGAGCGCTTGCTCATACCGGCCGAGGCTGTTGTGCAGCACCGCGGTGGCCCATTGAGCGAAGGTCAGCCACTCGCCCTCCCTCCGGCGCTCCGCCTCTTTCATGCCGGCCTCGATCAGCTCGGCGGCCTCGGTTTCCCGGCCCCGCAAGGCGGCAAGCATCAGCGCCACATACGGCGCGCCGCTGCTGCCGGTCGCCTCGGTCACCGCCTCCACCTGCCCGACCAGTGAGGCGGCCTCGGCGAACTCCCCAGCCAGCACGTGCGGCCATGTGCGCGCCTCGAAGGCGAGGGGCAACGCAGCCAGCGCGCCGGCCTCACGGGCGAGCGTGACCAGGCGGGCGGAGAGCACATCCCAGTTGCCATAGTCCCAGATCAGCGCGGCGGCATGGCACGCCTGCCACAGCCAGCGCAGGCCCTCCTCCCGGGAGACCTCGTCGCCGCGGAACGCGCTCACCGCCCGTTTGAGTACCGGCGCGCCTGCCGGGTAGCCGTCGGTGGCCAACAGTGCCAGGCCGTCCAGCAGCAGATCAGCCGCTCGCGCAGGCCGCGACGGCGGGGGTGCCCCACGCGCGGCCTCGGCCACCTCCCGCAGGCCGCTGCCGACGGCTAGGCGGCCGGCGAACAGCGCCGCGGACAGCGCCTCCAGGTAGGTCTCCCGGGCCAGCTGCGCGTCCAGCGGTTCAAACAGCCGTGCTGCCTTCAGCAGCAGCGGCGGTACGTCGCTGCCGCGGCTGGACGCGAACGCGATCTGGCCGCGCAGCAGCGCTGCCTGTGCGCGCTGGAGCTCATCCAGCGGCCCGGCTTCCGCCGCAGCTAGCAGTCTCAGCGCCGCATCGAATGCGCCAGCCCGGGACGTAGCCTGCGCGGCGGCCAGCGCCCGGTCCGCTCGCCGTACCGGGCCGGGCGTCAGCGCGGCTGAGCGCTCCAAGAACGCGGCCGCCGCGGCGAATCCCCCGCGTGCTTGCGCCCGGCCGGCGGAGCGCTCCAGCTCGGCGGCAACCTCCTCGTGCTGCCCTGCCGCAGCCTGTGCGCGGTGCCAGGCGCGGCGATCCGGGTCGGCCTGCGGGTCTGTGGCGCCGGCCAGCGCCCGGTGGGCGGCCCGCCGTTGCTCGGGGGACGCCGCCCGGTACGCCGCCGACCGGACCAGGGGATGCCGGAAGGTCACCCGCGCCCCAATCGTCAGCAACCCCTCGGCCTCTGCCGGGGCCGCCGCCTCCATTCCGATCCCCAGCCGCCCGGCCGCCCGCCACACCAGCACCGGGTCGCCGGTCGGCTCGGCCGCCGCGACCAGCAGCAGCCGTTGCGTCGTCTCCGGCAACCCCCCGAGCCGCTGCCGGAAGCTGTCCTCAAGCCGCCGCAGCAGCCCCGGCGCGGCCGTCACGCCAAAAGCGTCAGCCAGCTCCGCTGGTGTCAGTCCCCGCGGCAGCTCCAGCAATGCCAGCGGGTTGCCGCCCGCCTCGGCGAGGAACCGCTCCTGCGCTCGCTCATCCAACGGCCGCGTGATCACCGAGGCCAGCAGATCCCGGGCGTCGCCGTCACCCAGCCCCGCGACAGCCAGTTCCGGCAGACCGCCGAACGCCGCGCCCGGCTCACGCGTCGCGACCACGAAGGCGACCTGCTCGGCGAATAGCCGGCGCGCTACCACCCCCAGCGCCTGCGCCGACGCCCGGTCCAGCCACTGCGCGTCATCGATCACGCACAGCAGCGGCTGCTCGTTCGCCGCGTCGGCCAGCAGGCTCAGCGCTGCCAGCCCCACCAGAAACCGGTCCGGCGCCTCCCCTACCCGCAGTCCGAACACCACGCCAAGCGCATCACGCTGCGGGTCCGGCAGCCGCTCCAGGCCATCGAGCATCTGCGCGCACAACTGCTGGAGGGCAGCGTAGGCCAGCTCCATCTCCGACTCGATGCCAGCGACCCGGACGATGCGCATGCCAGCCGCCGACGCGATCGCGTCCTCCAGCAGCGCGGTCTTGCCCACCCCGGCCTCGCCGTGCACCACCAGCGCGCCACTGCGCCCGCCGCGCGCCGCCTCCAGCAGCCCGCTGAGCGCCGCCCGCTCGACGAGACGATCTAGCAGCATCACCGGCCCCGCGTGCAATCACCGACGCGGCGCGCCCTACCGCGAGCCTCCACGCTACTGGCCCTCCCGCTGATGGCGCTAGGGGCGCGTTTAAAGCCGGGGCACGCCCACCATTGCTGTCAGGTCGCGGGCCACGACTATCAGGTCGCGGGGCGGGACTAGAAGCTTCTGCGGATTCGGACGCGGGCTTGGCGATCCTAGCGTGATCACAAAGGAACCGGCCTGGCAGGAGGCCCAACAATGGAACCGGCGCTGGCAAGAGCATGCCATGAGGCGATCGACGACGATCACCCGCCCGTGCATGAATGGCGGGTGACACAGCTCACCCGGCTGGGTATCCCATGGTCGCTGGCCCAGACCGCCGCCGACCACGTCGACTGGCACCAGGTCGCCAAGCTGGTGCGCCGCGGCTGCCCGCCACGGCTTGCGCTCCAGATCGTCCGGTGAGGCAGTCCCCATGGCCAGCAGCCTTCCCGTCCAGCGGTTGACCGACGATGCCTTGTGGGCCCGGGTCGCCAGGCAGGCCCGGTGCGCCGACAGCGGCCTTGACCCTGACCAGTGGTACCCGGTCAGTATCGAACCGGCCCAGGCCCGCCACCAGGCAGCGGCCGCGATCGCCGTCTGCACCAGTTGCCCTGTACGGGCCCAGTGCCTGGAGCTGTCGCTGCGGCACTGGGATATCGGCCAGCACGGTGTCTGGGGCGGCCTGGTCGCAACCGACCGCGCGCATTTGCTCCGCCGGCGGCCCGCCGACCACCGCCGACGCCGCAGGACCGCCGTGTCCGGAATGATCGTGCGGCCGCCATTCCCCCCGGTGCCGTCGGGCCTGGTGCAGGGCGGGGACGCACAGTGAGTGCTGACGCCCCGCACCTGGCTGGCCGCGCTGCGGCCCGCAGCCAGCATCAGATCGCGGGTAATCCGCCGCGGCGGCGGACTCGACGTGCACATCGTCACCTGCCAACGGCGTCCCGGCCCATACCCCGGTCACGGCCTGGTGGGCAACGTGAAGAGCTGCTAGTCACACGTGGAGGTACGTCAATGGGAAAGATGCCTGTCGCCGGCGCCGGTATTGATCTGGCGTTGCGTGTCAACGGGTGTACGCGGCGGCTGCATCTGGACAGCCGCGTGACCTTGCTGGACGCGTTGCGTGAGGACCTCGGCCTGACCGGCACCAAGAAGGGCTGCGACCAGGGGGCGTGCGGGGCCTGCACGGTCCTCCTTGACGGCAAGCGCGTGCTGTCGTGCCTGGTGCTGGCGGCGCAGTGCGACGGCCGCGACATCACGACGATCGAAGGGCTGGCGAAGGACCAGGAGCTGCATCCGGTGCAGGAGGCGTTCATCCGCCACGACGGTTTTCAGTGCGGCTACTGCACGCCCGGGCAGATCATGTCCGCGGTCGCGCTGCTGCAAGAGGGACGAGCGGGTTCGGATGAGGAGATCCGCGAGTTCATGAGCGGCAACCTCTGTCGTTGCGGCGCGTATCCGAACATCGTGGCCGCGATCCGAGAGGTCGCCGGCCGGGGGAGTGAATAGCGATGCGACCCTTCGAGTACGCCCGTGCCGACGACGCGGCCGCCGCGGTCGCGTTGGTGAGCGCCGACCCCCAGGCTGAGTACCTCGCGGGCGGCACGACCGAGCTCGATCTCGTCCTGAAGGACGGGGTGGTCGAGCCTGGGCGGCTGGTCGACATCACGCGCTTGCCGCTGCGCGGGATCACCCGCGCCGAGAACACGCTGCGCGTTGGGGCGCTGGTCACGATGAACGAGCTCGCCGCGGACACGACGGTGAGCGAGCGGGTGCCGTTCGTCCGCGAGGCGCTGCTGGCGGGTGCCTCGCCGCAGCTGCGCAACATGGCGACGATCGGCGGGAACCTCCTGCAGCGCACGCGCTGTCGTTACTTCCGCGACACGACGGTGATGGCCTGCAACAAGCGCAGTCCGGGGTCTGGGTGCGCGGCGGTGCGCGGTCCGGCACGGATGCACGCGATCCTGGGCGCCAGCGACCACTGCATTGCCTTGCACGCCTCGGATCTGTGCGTGCCGCTGGTCGCGCTCGACACGGTCATCGACATCCAGGGTGTAGACGGGTCGCGCATCGTGCCGCTGACCCAGTTCTATGTCCTCCCTGGAGAACGGCCGGACATCGAGAACGTGCTCCAGCACGGCGAGCTGATCACGCAGATCCGAATACCGCTACCGCCGGTCGGCACGCGGTCCGGCTACTTGAAGGTGCGCGACCGAGCCTCCTACGAGTTCGCGCTCACCTCCGCGGCCGCGGCACTGCTGATCGAAGACGGCACGATCGTACGCGCCCGCCTCGCGCTCGGCGGTGTCGGGACGCTGCCGTGGCGGGCTTTCGAGGCCGAGGAGATTCTCCACGGCGCACCCGCCACCGGCCGAACGTTCCGCGCGGCGGCGGAGGCCGCGCTTCGTGATCCGTTCACGGTCGCGGGCACCGCTTTCAAGGTCGAGCTGGCCAAGCGCACGATCGTCCGAATCCTGCAAACCGTCTCCGGAGTCCAGTCATGACGACCGTCACAAGCGAGAACACCATCGGTGATCCCGTCGATCGGATCGACGGGCCGCCCAAGGTGACGGGCGCGGCGCAATACCCGTCGGATTTCACCTTCCCCGATCTCACACATGCCGTCCTGGTGCAGTCGACGATCGCGGCCGGAACCATCAGGGGCATCGACGTAGCGAACGCGGAGGCCGCGCCGGGCGTCCTAGCGGTGATCACGCACGAAAACGCACCTGCTCTCGTCGCGGGACCGACGGCCCGGGTCGACCCATCGCCTACATCCCCCCCGTTGAAGGACGACCGGATTCTGTACCGGGGCCAGATTGCGGCCATCGTGGTGGCGCGGACGCGCGAACAGGCGGCGGCCGCGGCGCGACTGGTCGAGATCAGCTACGAAGAGGCTGTTCCGGTGCTGAGTCTCGACGATCCCCGTGCCCCGGTCTTGCTTGATCAGTGGGGGCTGGACGTCGATCGCGGTGATGTCACCGCCGCGCTCGCCTCCGCCGAGGTGGCCTATGACGAGACCTTCACCACGGCAGCGGTGACCAACAATCCGATGGGGCTCTTCGCCACGGTGGCTCGCTGGGAAGGTAATCGGCTCACCGTGCACGACACGAATCAAGACCCGATGAATACGCGCAGAGCCCTGGCAACGGCGTTCGAGCTACCTGAGACTGGCGTCCGGGTTCTTGTTCCGTACCTCGGAGGCGGGTTCGGGGCCGCACTCCGCGCCTGGCCGCACGTGCTCCTGACCGCGCTCGCGGCCCGGGTCGTCGGTCGCCCGGTCAAGCTCGTGCTGACCCGGCCGCAGATGTTCACGTCCGTCGGCCACCGGCCGGAGACACGGCAACGGGTGCGGCTCGGTGTCACCCGCGATGGTCGGCTGGTCGCAGTCGATCACGAGTCCACCGCGACGATCGGGGCCCTGGGCGACGGGGGCGTCGAGCCCGTCACGCAGGTCACGGGCAACGCGTACGCCTGCTCGAACGTGGCGACACACGACCGGCGGGCGCAGCTGCACATCCCAAGCCCGTATTGGATGCGTGCCCCGGGCAGGGTCCAGGGCCATTTCGCGGTGGAATCCGCGCTCGACGAGCTGTCCTACGCACTGGGCATCGACCCGATTGAGCTGCGGCTGCGGAACTATGCCGAGGTCCATCCGGGGTCGGGGCGGCCATGGTCAAGCAAGGCACTGCGGGAGTGCTACCACGCCGGCGCCGAGCGATTCGGCTGGGCCAGGCGTACGCCCGGGATCGGATCGGTCCGCGACGGGAACTGGCTGGTCGGCTACGGGATGGCCGGCGTCACGTTCATGTCAGGCCAGGCGCCGTGCCAGGCCATGGTATCGATCCGCCGCGACGGCACCGCGCA
>DASXZD010000045.1:0-7290 GCA_036502085.1 Streptosporangiaceae bacterium | reverse complement strand
CACCTTGTCCGTCGACACCTCGAGGAGCGGCTCATCCACCTCCACGCGCTCGCCTTCCTTCTTCAGCCAGCGCGTGACGGTGCCCTCGGTGACGCTCTCACCGAGCTGCGGCATGGATACGGAGACCGACATGGCTCTCGTGACTCCTAGGGTGGGTTTGGGGGACAAATAGGGTGGGTTTGGGGGACAAAATAGGTGGGTTGTGGGCAAAGATTAGGCGTGTACGTGCAAGGGCTTGCCGGCCAGCGCGAGATGCGCCTCGCCGATCGCCTCCGACTGGGTGGGATGGGGGTGGATGAGCTGGGCCACGTCCGAGGGCTCGGCGTCCCAGTTGTAGATCAGCTGGGCCTCGGCGATAAGCTCGCCGACGCGGCTGCCGACGATGTGCACGCCGATCACGCGGCCTGGGCCATGCTCCTCGGACATCGCGATGACCTTGGCCGCGCCCTGGGTCTGCAGGATCACGCTCCGGCCGTTGCCGCCGAGGTTGTAGTTGAACTCGACCGTCTTCAGGCCGCGCTCGGTCGCCTGCGCGGAGGTGAGGCCGACCGACGCCACCTCCGGGTCGCTGTACGTGATCCGCGGCACGCCGTCGTAGTCGATCGGGGTGACCGGGAGCCCGCCGGTCCGCTCCGCGACCATGATCCCCTCGGCGAACCCGACGTGCGCGAGCTGCGGGGTATTGATCAGGTCGCCGACCGCGGAGACCGACGGCACGCTCGTCCGGCAGAGCCCGTCCACCTTGACGAAGCCCCGCTCCATGGCCACCCCGGCCTCCTCGTAACCGAGGCCGGCGGAGACCGGGCCACGGCCCACCGCGACCAGCATCAGGTCGGCGTCGATCGCCTTGCCGCCCTCGAGCGTGACCGTGACGCCAGTGTCCGTGTGCTTGACCGACTCGAAACTGGCGCCGAGCTCGAAGCGGATGCCGCGGCGCCGGAACGCCCGCTGCAGCAGCTTCGCGCTCGTCTCGTCCTCCAGCGGCAACAGCTGGGGAAGCAGCTCCACGATCGTGACCTCGGCGCCGAAGGACCGCCACACGCTCGCGAACTCGACTCCGATCACGCCGCCGCCCAGAACGACGACCGACTCGGGGACCCGGTCCAGCTTGAGCGCGTGGTCCGAGGTGATCACCCGCTCGCCGTCGATGTCGAGACCGGGCAGGCTCCGCGGCTCCGATCCGCTGGCGAGCACGATGTGCTCGGCTTCGTAGATGGTGTCGCCGACCCGGACACTGTGCGGCGATTCCAGCCGCCCCGATCCCTCGATGGTGTCGATCTTCCGGCTCGCGATGGTGGACTGCAGGCCCTTCCAGAGCCGGTCCACCACGCCGTTCTTGTAGGACAGCACGCCCGGGACATCGATGCCCTCGAAGGTGGTCTTGACGCCGACGGACGCGCTGTCCCTGGCGTGATCCGCGATCTCGGCGGCGTGCAGCAGCGCCTTGGTGGGGATGCAGCCGCGGTGCAGGCAGGTCCCCCCGACCTTGTCCTTCTCGATCAGCGCCACGCGCTTGCCGAGTTCGGCCGCGCGTAGCGCACAGGCGTACCCGCCGCTGCCACCGCCGAGCACGACGATGTCGTAGCTGCCGATGCCCTCTGCCACCCCTCAAGCCTCCTTCATGAGCCAGTCAGCCCTACCTGGCCTACCCAGTCTTCATCATTTCACTTGCCGTCAGCCGGGCTGCCAGCAAGCTTGCCCTCCGCCACGTCGGCCGCGATCTGGACCAGCGTCCTGACCGCCGCCCCCGTGCCGCCCTTGGCGATGTAGCCGTACGGGCCGCCGTCGTTGTAGGCGGGGCCGGCGATGTCCAGGTGAGCCCAGCGGACCCCGGCCGGCACGAACTCGCGCAGGAACAGCCCGGCGACGAGCATGCCACCGCCGCGGTCTCCGGACACGTTCGCGATGTCCGCGACCGTCGAATCGAGCCCCTTGCGGAGATCCTCGGGCAGCGGCATCGGCCACATGGCCTCGCCGGCCCGCCTGGCCGCGTCCGCGATCTCCGCGGCTAGAGAATCGTCGCTAGCCATCACCCCGGCTGTGCGGTTGCCGAGCGCCACCGTTTGCGCCCCTGTCAGTGTAGCCACGTCGATGAGCAGGCTGGGCCCGTCCGCTTCGGACCGGGCCAGCGCGTCCGCCAGCACCAGCCGGCCCTCGGCGTCGGTGTTCAGCACCTCCACGGTCTTGCCGCCGTAGATCGTGATGACGTCCGATGGCCGCTGGGCCCCGCCGCCCGGCATGTTCTCGGCGAGCGAGAGGTAGCCGACCACGTTCACGGCGGGGCCGAGCTCGGCGATGGCCTGCACCGCGGCCAGCACCGCCGCGGCGCCGCTCATGTCCGCCTTCATCGTCTCCATCGCCTTCGGCGGCTTGAGTGACAGGCCGCCGGAGTCGAAGGTGATGCCCTTGCCCGCGAACACCACGGTGCGGGCGGCATCGGGGTGGGTGTACTCGAGCCGAACGAGCCGGGGCGGGTGCACTGAGCCCATGCCTACCGCCAAGATCCCGCCGAAGCCCTCCTTGGCCAGCTCGTTCTCATCGAGTACCTGCACGCTCAGGCCGTGCGCCGCGGCCGCCTGCTCGGCCACCGCGGCCAGGTCCGCGGGCACCATGTCGGCGGGGGAGGTGTTCACCAGGTCGCGGACGAGCGTCATCGCCCCGGCCAGGACCCTGGCCCGCCCGGCCGCGTCGTCGTGGGCGGTGTGCACGATCAGCTCGACGTCACCGGGCGCACTGGAGGCGGTCCGGTACTTCCTGAAGGCGTAGCCGCCGAGCAGCCCGCCGAGCGCCACCGCCTCGGCCTCATCCGGCTCACCCGCGGGGAGCGCGACGGCGACTCGCTTGGCCCGTCCCTTCGATCCCGACGCGGAAGCGGTCAGATCGCGGGCCGCGGCGCCGGAGGCGCGGCGCAGCCGCTCCAGGTGGGCCTGCCGCTCGGCGCCCGTGCCGGACGGCGAATCGGCCGCGCCGTGCTCCGGGCCCAGGCCCACGGCGACGATGACCGAGGTCGCCAGCTGCTGCTGGCCCGGGGGGACGACCCCCCCAGACCCCCCCGAAGGCCGACCAACGGGAATCTTGGTGAGTTCCTCGGCCTTGCCCGTGGCGCCGAGCGCGGTGAGCGCGGCCATCAGGTCGATTTCATCGGTGCTCAGCGTGAGTATGGGGCCGTCCTGGCCCTGGAACACGCCAATGACGAGGGCGTCCGCATCGGTTGTCGTCGGCGCTGACTGGCTGGTAAGCAAAGTGACCGTCATCCTGCTGATCGTAGGGCATTGGCCGGTGTTCCAGCCCGGCTCCGGCGGGGACTTACTTTGCCCTCCGCAAACAGCCGCGCTACCGGCTCAGCCTGGTCAAGCACCAGCGCAGCCTGACCATGTTCCTGCTCACCCGGGCGGGAAACCCGGCCCGTTCGGTGCCGTGAAATTACTGATCCGCGGGGAACAGGTGACAGCATGGTGCAACAATCGTTAGTTGTATGATTTAACAGTTGACGCAATCGGAGGGAGTCGGTTGTGCAAGGTGGCAGGAGACGGCGGTCAGCGGCTCTCGTTCTCCTCGGCGTACACCCGGGCGGCGTAGGCCTCCAGCGACTGCTCGCACCCGTCGATCGCCTTCTCGGCGGCCTGCCGTCCGTCCGCGCCGAACACGTCGCGCTCGCGCACCTTGGCGAACCAGTTGCGCAGCTTGACCAGGTCGACCTCGTTCTCCTCCAGTTCGGCGTAGGTAAAGTGGTTCGCCGTGTACTCCTTCTTCACCTGCTGGAGGAAATCCTCACAACGGTCCACAATCTCTTCGTACTCGTCGTTCCTGGCCGCCTGGAAGGCCTTATGCACATCGGACTCGCCCGCCAGCACCGAACAGGACAGCAGCACGGCCGTCCCGGACATCTCGATGATCTCCCGCCTGAGCTTGCGCAGCGCGCGCTCGGTGGCGGCGCTGGCCGGCAGCGCGGCGGCCGAGTTCTGCAGGTAGATGGCGCCCAGGCTCTTGATCCGCCGCCATACGGTCGAACGCAGCCTGGTTGGCTCGGGCGGAACACGGTAGATGAGCACCAGCCAGCCCGCGTCGTCAGTTTTCTCCGTCACGCGAATATTCAAGCACTAGCCCTGGGGGGAGCCCCGTGACCGCGCTTCCCCTCATCCTGACCGTGTTCGTCGCCTGCGCGGTGGAGGCGATCGAGGCGCTGACCATCGTGCTCGCCGCCGGCCTGACCCGCGAGTGGCGGTCCACGTTCCAGGGGATGGCCGTGGCCCTGGCCGTGCTGGCCGCGATCGTGGCGGCGCTCGGGCCGACGATCACGCTGCTGCCGCTGACCGCGCTGCGGCTGGCGGTCGGCGCGCTGCTGGCCGTCTTCGGGCTGCAGTGGCTGCGCAAGGCCATCCTGCGCGCCACCGGATACAAGTCGCTGCACGACGAGGCCAGCGCCTACCTGCGCGAGGTGACTGCGGCCAAGGCCGCAGGGATCTCGTCCCGGGGCCGTGTCCACGACTGGTACGCCTTCACGCTGGCGTTCAAGGGCGTCCTGCTCGAAGGGCTGGAGGTGGTCTTCATCGTGATCACGTTCGGCGCCAACCAGCGCAACGTGGGCGCCGCGGTGATCGGCGCGGCCGCGGCGGTGGTCGTGGTCGCGGTGACCGGGGTCCTGGTGCGGGCGCCGCTGGCCAAGGTGCCGGAGAACGCGATGAAGTTCGCGGTGGGCATCATGCTCACCTCGTTCGGCATCTTCTGGGGCGCCGAGGGGGCCGGTGTCGCCTGGCCCGGCCAGGACGCGGCCCTGCTCGTGCTGGTGCCGGTCGTGGCGCTGGTGGCGCTGTGCTACACGCTCCTGCCGCGGCCGCGCCGTGGCCGCAGCCCGGCCGAGCCCGCGACGGAGAAGGTGGTGAGCTCATGAGGCGGCTGAAGTCCATCGGCGCGTTCTGGTACGACTTCGTGGTCGGCGACGACTGGCGGGTCGCGGTCGTCGTGGTCGCAGCGCTCGCGCTGACCACGGTGCTGGTCCACGCGGCCGGCGTCAACGCCTGGTGGCTGCTGCCCGTGTGCGTCTTCGCCGCCCTGGGCTGGTCCCTGCGCCGCGCCACCCGCTCGTAGCCGGCTCGTCCGCCTGGCCGTAGTCAGCTCATCATCCTGGGTGCGAGAAGCGCTTCCGCCCCGTAGTACCACCCGTGGCGAGGGCTTACTGCATGGCTGCCCCAGCCACGTCGCTACAGCTGCATGAGCGAGGCAACCATGCAGTATGAACGGGCGGACCGGGGCAGCGATCCGGATATCAGGGGTCACTTGAGCGTGCCAGCAGCGCACGGGCACCAGGAGTGACACCAAACACAGGGCCGGCCCCTCATGATCGGCTTACGCTCAGTGGCATGGACCTGGCGTAACCGGTGAGGCTGAAGTGGCTGGTGTGGTGTAGCCCGCTGCTCGGCAGGCTCGCGTGCTCAGCCGGGGCGTTTGACCAGTCAGCCGGGGCGCCTGACCAGGCCGTGGTCGAACGCGAACACCACGGCCGCGGCGCGGTCGCGCAGCCGCAGCTTGGTGAACACGTGGTTGACGTGGGTCTTGACGGTGCCCTCGCTGACGAACAGCTCGGCGGCGATCTCGCCGTTGGTCCTGCCCCGGCCGATCAGCACCAGCACCTCGAGCTCGCGGCCGGTGAGCGCGTCCAGGTCGGGATCGCGGCCGGCCGGGCCCGCGGCGGCCGGCGCGGACCGGTAGGTGGCCAGCACCCGGCCGGTGACGGCCGGATCGAGCCATGCGCCGCCCTCGGCGACCATCCGCACCGCCCGCTGCAGGTCCTCGGCGGGCACGCCCTTGAGGACGAAACCGGATGCTCCGGCCCGGAGCATCCCGGCCAGCGCCTGATCGTCGTCGAACGTGGTCAGGGCGAGCACCGGCGGGCTGCCCTCGCGCTGCCTGAGCTGGCGGGTCGCCTGCACGCCGTCGGTGAACGGCATCCGGACGTCCATCAGCACCACGTCCGGCGCGGTGGCCTCGACCGCGGCGATGACCTCGCCGCCGTCCGCGCACTCACCCACCACCTCGAAGCCGAACGGGCCGCGCAAGATGCCCCGCAGGCCGGTCCTGACCAGCTCCTGGTCATCTACGAGCAGCACCCGGATCATGATGTTCCCCCGTTTAGCGGGAGGCTGGCGCGGACCAGCCAGCCGCGGCCGCCGGGACCGGCCGCGCAGCTGCCGCCGACCGATTCGGCCCGTTCCCGCATGCTGACCATGCCCAGCCCCGCGCCAGCGCTCGCGCCCTTGGCCGGCCCGACCCGGCTGTCTGCGGTGAGCGTCACCTCGCCGGGGGAGACCCGCAGCCGGACCTCGATCGGCGCCCCAGGCGCGTGCTTGGCCGCGTTGGTCAGCGCCTCCTGCGCGATGCGGTACACGGCCAGGCCGGTGGTGGCGGGCAGCCCGGCGATGTCGCCCTCGACGGTGAGGGTCACGTCGGCGCCTGCGGCGCGGAACTGCTCCGCCAGCGCGGGCAGGCCGCCGGCGCTCGGCAGCGGCGCGGTACGGTCCGCGGCGTCGTTTTCGCGGAGCATGCCGACCGTGGTACGCACCTCGGCCAGGCACTCGCGGCCGAGCCGTTCGGCCTCGGCCAGGGCGCGCCCGGCGTCGGCCGGGTCGTGCTCCACCGCCAGCCGCGCGCTCTGCACGTGCAGCAAGCTGATCGTCAGGGTGTGGCCGATGACGTCGTGCAACTCCCGGGCGATCCGGTTCCGTTCCTGGGCCCTGGCCTGCTCGGCCAGGCCCGCCTGGGCCAGCCGCAGCCGCCGGAGCAAGTCCCGGTCGTGCCGGATCAGCAGGCTGAACGCGACTGTCAGGGTGGTGCCGGCCAGCCAGGCACCCCAGCCGGGATCGGGCTGGCCCCACAGCCACTCGGACGCGAACAGGAGCATCGCCCCGGCCCAGTAGGCCAGGCCCTCGCGGCGGGTGCCGGCCAGCACACACCAGCCGGCCAGCAGGCACACGGCGAACCAGCCGATGTTGCTCGACGTGCCGTTCCCGAGCACCGCGATCCCGGCGGTCGCGACCGCGGCGTAGAGCAGCACGGGCCGCCAGCCCAGCACGAGCAGCGCGGCCGCGCCGACCGCCACGACGGCCCCGGCCGCGGCGGCCGCCGCGCTGGGGTTGAGCCTGACCACCCCGGCCGCGGTGACCGCGGCGAACACGACGATGGCGGCCCAGCGCGCCCGGCCCGGCAGGTACTCGACCGACCCGGCTGGTTCCAGATCGCCGCTCATGCTGCGGAGTCTATGGCCGCCCGTTTGCCGGGCGGCCATAGCGCCGT
>DASXZD010000044.1:0-71358 GCA_036502085.1 Streptosporangiaceae bacterium | reverse complement strand
GAGGCGCTTTGCGTCCAAGTTAGCTGTCGGTGCATGAGGGCCAGTGGTCGGCTGCCCACTCCGCCCAGCCCGGCCACCCCGCTGGCGGCCTGGGGATTTCACCGCCGCCGAGTTCGGCGGCGTCAGGTACCTGGAACTGCTCCCGCCATTGGTCTACGTCGGCCTCGCTCATCGGGAACGTCTGATGCGGTGCCGCTGCCTGGCGGTGCGCGATCCGGGCGAGCTGGACGTCCTTGGCCACAGGCAGGTAGACCACCTGGCAGGATGCCCCGGCCGATCGCGCCAGCCAGCGCAGTGCCGACCGTTCATCGCGGCCCCAGAGCCCGAAGTCGAGAACGACGCTAATCCCCAGCCGCAGCGCCTGCAGGGCAACCGAGATGAGCCGCCCTTCGAGCACGAAGCGCTTGCCGTCGGCCATCGACTCGCCGAACAGCGGGATCATCCAGTGATCCGGGGTCAGCCGCAGCGCCCGGTTCGCCGCGGCGAACTCTTCGGCCCGGGTGGTTTTCCCGGCTCCAGGGAGCCCGACCAGCAGGAACATCGTGGCGGCGCACGGGCGTGAATATGAATCGGATCGCTGCGACTGAGACATGACTCCCCTGATCATGCAGGACGATAGGGCTCGCCCGGCGCGAATCTGATTTGCCGGGGAAGTGATCGCTGTCGCCGCTGCGGCGGCAGGCAGGGCATTATGTGCAGAACCGGGTACGTATGCCCGGTCGACCAGGTGCGGCGGTGGGGGGAGCGGCCGGTGGCAGCTAGCGGCCCGTGCTAGCCGTCGTCCTCGCGCTGGCCGCCGCCGTCGGCTACGGCGGCTCGGACTTCGCGGCCGGACTGGCCGCCCGCACGTCTGGCGTGCTCGTGGTGACGTTCGTGGCCACGGTGGCCAGCGTGATCCTCACCTTCCTCGTGCTGCCCGCGATGGCGACCCGCGCGCCGTCGGCCGCCGCGCTGGCCTGGGGCGCGGCGGCCGGCATCGGCGGCATGTCGGGCGCGCTCGCGCTGTACGCCGGGTTTCGCCGGGCGGCGTTCAGCGTGGCGGGCCCGCTCAGCGCGGTCAGCGCGGCCGGGCTGTCCGTCGTCGCGGGCGTGCTGCTCGGCGAGCGGCCCGCGGTGCTCTCGCTGGCCGGGATCGTGGTGGCCCTGCCCGCGATCGTCCTCGTCTCATACACCGCCACCTCGCAAGGCGACCTGGAATCGCAGCCTCGGCAGAGCCCCCCGGACGAGCCGCGCCGGGCCGCTGGCGGCGAACGGCGTCCGGTGGGGGAGCGGGGGCAGCAGGCCTGGCATGGCAGGCCAGCCGGGCCGCGCCCGGCGGGCAGGCAGGGCACGGGCTTGCCGGGCGCCGGCTTGCCGGAGCCAGGTCATCGGGCCGCCGGGAGAGCGTGGGCGGGCGTGGCCTGGGGGCTGGCCGCGGGCATCGGGTTCGCCCTGCTGTTCGTCGCGCTGAACCGTGCCGGGAACGCCGCGGGCATCTGGCCGGTGGCCTCGGGGCAGGTCGTCGAGGTCATCGTCCTGGCCGGCCTGGTGGCGGCGACCGGCGGGTTCCGCCGCGGCTGGCTTCGCGGCGGCCTGCCGACCGATAGCCCAACGGGGGCGGCCGCGCTCCCCGCTACGGCCGTACGACCCGCCGCAACTGGCGGGCCCGACGTGGCCGCACGGCCCGGCACGGCTGCGCTCCCTGGGGCAGCGGGATGGTCCGGCAGGGATGCGCCGCCCCGATCGGCCGCACCCTCCGTCTCGGTGGCGCGGCGCGGGGTGGCCGTGCTGTCGGGGATGGTGGGGCTGTCGGTGATCACCGGGGTGACGGGGGGCGGCGCGACGATCTTGTACTTTGTCGCCACGCACAACGGCTTCCTCGCCATTACGGCGGTCCTCACCTCGCTGTACCCGGCGATCACCATCGCCCTGGCCCGGGTGCTCGCCGGCGAGCGGCTTACAGCTGCGCGGCTGGCCGGGCTCGCCCTGGCCGGCGCATCGGTAACGCTCATTGCACTTGGCGGAGCCGCGTGACCGTTCGGAAAAATAAAGAGTCAGGCCGCCGAATTCGCTGACTCAGGACGCGGACAGGCTGGTCGCTAGCTGGCCGGCGGAGCCATCACGGCGCGGATCACGATCTCGCAGAGCCGGCGCTCGGTCACGGCGCCCACCGGCCAGCCGGCCACGATCTGGATCAGCTCATCGGCCTCATCCTCGGCGGTGGACGGATCCCAGCCCTGCTGATCCAGGCTGGACCTGATCGCCTCGATGTAGTCGTCCCTGGTGAAGCCGTCCAGGTCGCGGACCATGGCCGTGGTCGTCGCGCAGTGCGAGTTGAGCCCGGCGAACGACCGGCCGCAGCCGCAACGGCCATCTGCGTCGTCGCGGTCCGCCGCGCAGACCAGGCCGAAGTGCACGAGTTCCCCCTCGATGCACCAGTCGAAGTCGTTGTCGCGCTGGCCTTGGGTAAGGGAAGTCGCGGTGAGGATTTTCATGATCGTTTCCCCTGTCGATCGGCGGGCCGCCGTGGCGCCTGACCGCCGGACAGGACCGGTTCCTGTCCTACGTCAGAAATACCAGCGGGCACCGACAAATTCGCCCGGCCAAGATCGGCTCTGGGCAGGCCCGGCACGGCCGGCGACGGCAGATCTGCGCAACAGGTGATCGGCTGTGTAGCCTCTTGCCGAGGCCAACGGACCGGGGCCCCAGATCAGGGCCTCAGGCCCGAGGCCAGAGGAGGTCGCCATGCACCAGCCGCCCGTTCCCCACGTCGCCGTCACGGATCCCGAAATCGCGGGATTGATCAACGCCGAGGCGCAGCGGCAGTTCGAGAAGATCCGGCTGATCCCGTCGGAGAACTACGTATCGGTCGCGGTGCTCGAGGCGGCGGGCTCGGTGCTGACGAACAAGTACTCCGAGGGCTACCCGGGCCGCCGGTACTACGAGGGCCAGCAGGTCATCGACCCGATCGAGATCCTGGCCGCGGAGCGGGCGAAGGCACTGTTCGGCGTGGAGCACGCCAACGTGCAGCCGTACTCCGGCTCCCCGGCGAACCTGGCCGTCTATCTCGCGCTCGCGGCGCCGGGGGACACGATCATGGGCATGGCGCTGCCGATGGGCGGCCACCTCACGCACGGCTGGCCAGTCTCGGTGACCGGCAAGTGGTTCCGCCCGGTGCAGTACGGCGTGCGCGCCGACACCGGGCGAGTTGACCTGGACGAAGTGCGGGATCTGGCGCTGCGCGAGCGGCCCAAGATCATCTTCTGCGGCGGGACGGCCATCCCGCGCACGATCGACTTCAAGGCCTTCGCCGAGATCGCGGCCGAGGCCGGGGCAGTGCTGGCCGCCGACGTGGCGCACATCGCCGGCCTGATCGCCGGCGGCGCGCACCCGTCCCCGGTCGGGCACGCGGACGTCATCACCACCACGACGCACAAGACGCTGCGCGGCCCGCGCGGCGCGATGATCATGTCAACGGCCGAGCATGCGAAGGCGCTGGACCGGGCGGTCTTCCCCGGCCTGCAGGGCGGCCCGCACAATCACACCACGGCGGCGATCGCGGTGGCGCTGCACGAGGCCGCCCAGCCCGGGTTCCGCGACTACGCCGCCCAGGTGGTCAGCAACGCGAAAGCGCTGGCGCAGGCGCTATTGGCGCACGGGTACACGCTCGTGTCGGGCGGCACCGACAACCACCTGATCCTGGCCGACCTGACCAGCCAGGGCATCGGCGGCAAGCCGGCCGCGCAGGCGCTGGACCGGGCCGGCATCGAGCTCAACTACAACACGGTCCCGTTCGACAAGCGCAAGCCGTTCGACCCGTCCGGCATCAGGCTCGGTACCCCGGCGATCACCACCCGCGGCCTGCGCGAGGAGCACATGCCGCGGATCGCGGCCTGGATGGACGAGGCGATCACCGCCGCCGCGAAGGAGGACGAGAGCGCGATCGGGCGGATCGCAGGCGAGGTCCGCGAGTTCCTCGCCGACTACCCGATTCCCGGCTGGGCAGCCTAGCCAGGGAGCCGTTCGGCACGGCCACCAGGGCGGTGCGCTGCCGGTTCGAAATCCACCATGATGCCCGGCACCCGGGGCGCATCCAGCTCTCGGTCCTCCTTCGTCCTAAAATGGCGGTCTTTCTCTGGCTGGTGCCGGGGTTGGCGGTCTTGACAGCGTTCACGGTCCTGCGAGATGATTCGCCGGGGTGGCAATTTGTACACAATCAAGCCTGGGATTGTCGTCGGGAAGCTCCGGGGTAAGAGCGCGCCTGCGGTAACGGACGGCACGGTGGTTACGAACGGCACCGTGGTTACGGATAGCACCGTGGTTACGGACGGCGGGGCAGAGCCTCGGTTCGTATCCGTAGATCCAGGGTTCACGTCCCATAAGCCGCTGGGTCTTATCGGCAGCGCGTTCGGGAGAATTATCGCCTGGCTGCTTGTTCCGCTCGTGCTGCTGCTGGCCATTCTTTTCTTGCCGTTCGTTATGGTGTCATCAAATGAGTCGCCGATCTGGCGGCAGAAGCGCGTTGGCTATCGCGGTCTTGACATCAGCGTTCCGAAGTTCAGCACGATGAACGTCGTCGCCTCGGGAGAGCTGCGCGAGACATGGTTCGGGCGGCTGGTCCGCCCGGTCGGGCTCGACGAGATTCTGCAGATTTCCCTTATTGCCCTGGGCGACATGCAATGGTTCGGGCCCAGGCCGCTGCTGCGTAAGGATATCGACGAGCTTTACATTGACTCGGTGCTCAGTTATACCAAGCCCGGGTTCTTCAGCTCGCGCTCTCTTGCCACCGGTATGGGCAACCGCGCGCTGCAGGAGGGGGGGATCAGCCTGGCCGACATGATCCGTTACGACCGCGCCGACCTGGAGAACTGGTCGTTGGGGTACGCGTCGCGGCTGCTGGCCGGGACGACGCTGATGGTGCTCAAGGCCGTCCTGAAGTTGCTGCGCGTGCGGTCGTAGCTCATCGCGGCGTGGCGGGCCCGCGGACCCGCCTCCGGCCAGTCTCGCGGGCGGCCTCGTACGCGCTGTCCAGGAGCCACCTCGAGCTTGCCATGCGGTCAGCGGCCGGGTGACTCACGAGAAACGGCAGCTCAACCGGGTTATTACTTTGTCCGGACATTTGCCTCAAATACTTGCCAACCGCTTTGCTAGGCCGCGCGTCTCACATGGGACGACCTTTGCGGAGGGGCATGGGGTGACGACGAACGGTGGGGGGAAGGCAGCCAGAAGTGCCGCGCCGGTCACGCAGGCCGGCGCCGCTTCGATCGTGGAGGCCGGCGCCGCTTCGATCGTGGAGGCCGGCGCCGCTCTGGTCGCGGGCGCCAGTGCGCGGCCGGGCGCGGGCGCGGGTCCGGCGCTGATCATCGGCCACGGCCTGATCGGCGGGGCCATTCCCGCGCTGCTGCAGGCTCCTGCCGTATGCGTCGGCCGCCGCCCGCGGGAGCAGCACGGCTACCTCCCCCTCGACCTGGCCAGCGAGGCGGGCCGGGCGTCGCTGGAGACGGCCGTGGCCCAGATGCGCCCGCAGTGCGTGGTCCTGACCCACGGGCCGAGCGACGTGACCTGGATCGACCAGAACGAGGCGGCCGCGGCCGCCGTGCACTGCGGGGTTGCCGCGATCGTGGCCCGCTGCGGTGCTCCCGCCATCCTGGTGTCGACCGACAACGTGTTCCCCGGGCGCCGCGGCGGGTACCGGCCGGACGACCCGATCGAGCCGGCCAATGGCTACGGCCGGGTCAAGGCCGAGGCCGAGCGCATCCTGCTGGCCGGCGGGAAGGCCCTAGTGCTGCGGGTGAGCCTCGTCTACGGCTGGGCCGGGCCCGGGCAGCGCGCCACGTTCGCCCAACGCTGCCTGGATGCCGCCGCCGAAGGCCGCCCGATGGCCGCGCCCACCGATCAGATATTCACCCCGATCCACGTGCGGGACGTAGCGGAGGTCACCGCGGCCCTCTGCCGGCCGGCCAGCCTCAGCCAGCCAGCCAGCCTCAGCCAGCCGGCCGGCCTCAGCCAGCCAGCCAGCGCCAGCCAGTTGACCGGCATCGCGCACCTGGCCGGTCCCGCTGAGCTGAGCCGGTACGAATTCGCCCGGCTGGCCTACCGCCTGGCCGGAGCCGACACCGCGCTGGTCCGGCCCTGCCTGCGGCAGGATACGGACTGGGCGTGCCGCCCGCAGTTCTCCTCGCTCGCCTGCGGGACCTTCGCCAGCCTGCCCGGCCTGGCGGCCTGGCGGCCCATGACCCCCGACGAAGGCGTGCGCGAGATGCTGGCCACCAGGCCGCCCACCAGGGGAGACGTCCGGCTAATCGCGGGGCAACGGGCCGCGGGGCAAGGTGCGCAGACGCGATGAGCGCAGCGGGGGACGGGATGCGCCTGGGCCTGTGCCTGGCCGTGTTCGGCGGCGCCGGCCTGGCGGCGGCGCTTGCCGAGGTGGCGGACTACGGGCCGCTCGGCCTCGACCTGCCGACTGATACCACGCTCGGCCTGGTCGACGCCAGGCGCTGCTTCGCCGAAGCCGGCTACCGGGACGAGGTGGCCGCGGTGCTGGCCGGCGCGGCGGCGCGCGGGCAGCCGGTGTCCTGCGTGAGCAACAGCCGCGACGCCCAGCTGCTGCTCGGACCGCACGGGCCGCACACCGATCCGGTCTGCTCCGGGTCCGCCGAGGAAAAACGAGACCACGCGGTGCGGTGCGCGATCGGCGCGATCAGGCTGGCCGAGCGCACCCGGACGCCCGTCGTGCGGCTGCTGGTCGGCTGCCCGGACTTCGCCCGCTGGCTGTCCTGGTGGGGAAGCGACGTGAGCTGGGCGGACAACGTCGACACGTTCTATACCCAGGCGGAACCCGTGCTCCGGGCGGCCAGGGAGGCGGGCGTGGTGGTGACGCTCGAGCCGCATCCCAAGCAGATCGTTTACGACCGGGCCAGCGCGGAGCTGCTGTTCGCGGCCGGCCCCCAATGGGCCGGTACGCTCGCGCTCTGCGTCGACCCGGCCAACCTGGCAGCGATGGGGCACGACCCGGTCGAGGCGGTCCGCGGCTGGCGGTCACGCCTGGCCGCGGTGCACGCGAAGGACCTGCAGACCTGGACCGGCAGCGGCGGCCCGTCCGGCCGCGGCTGGAGCCGGTACGGCCCGGGCCCGCCGGTTCGCTTCCGTGCGC
This sequence comes from Streptosporangiaceae bacterium, assembly GCA_036502085.1. Lineage (GTDB taxonomy): Bacteria > Actinomycetota > Actinomycetes > Streptosporangiales > Streptosporangiaceae > PALSA-505. The sequence continues at coordinate 64,226 of DASXZD010000044.1, read as the reverse complement.
TCGGCCTGGGCGTGCTGGACTGGCCCGCGATCGTGAGCACGCTGATCGACGAAGGCTTCGAGAACGTTCTTTACGTCGAGCACGAGGATGTACTGCTGCCCAGGCACCAGGGCATTGCGCGGAGCCTGGGCCTGCTACGTGAATTTCTGCCCGGCGGGGCGGCCGAAGGCCGTACCTGGTGAAATGAAAGGTGGAAAGATGAGCGGACCGCTGTCGGTGCTGGACGATCAGCCGATTCCTGTACCTGACGGGCCGATTACCTCCTCGGTGCAGAGGGTCAGTACATATGACATACATGTGACTAGCGACGAGGGTACGGCCCTTTCGGCACTGGCTGAGGCCATCGGCGATCGGATGATAGCCATGGTCACCGATAAGACGGTCGACAAGCTTTATGCCGAACACATCAGAGAGTGGCTGTCCGGGCACGGGCTAAAAGTACAGAAAATTGCAATTCCCGCGGGGGAGCGCAGCAAGAGTCTCCCGATGGCGCGCCATCTGCTGGACTGGCTGGCGCAAAGTGATACCCGACGCCGCGATATGCTGCTCGCGGTCGGCGGCGGTGCTGTCATCGACACCGTCGGATGGGTCGCCAGCGCCTACATGCGCGGGATTTCTTACATTAACGTTCCGACCACTTTGCTCGCTCAGGTTGATGCGGCGATTGGCGGCAAGGTCGCGGTCAATCACGACAGCGCCAAGAACCTCATCGGCGCGTTCTACGCGCCCCATGCGGTGGTGTCGTGCACCGGCTGGCTCAGCACGCTCGATCCGCGGCAGGTCCGCTCCGGCCTGGCCGAGGCGATCAAGGTGGCGGTGATCTCCTCGTCGCAGCTGTTCGCCTTCATCGAGCAGCACTGGCAGTCGCTGCTGACCCTCGACGTGGCCTGCCTGCGCCTGCTGGTGCACGCCGCGACCGCGATCAAGTGCACGCTGGTGGAGCGGGATCCCTACGAGGTCGATCTTCGCCGCACGCTCAACTTCGGGCACACGGTGGGTCACGCCGTCGAGACGGTGACCGGCTACGGGCCGGTGCTGCACGGCGAGGCCGTCGCCTATGGGATGGCGGTCGCGGTCAGGGTGGCCCTAGCCCGCGGCGTGCTCGAGCCCGCGACTGCCGCGCGCATCGTCGGGCTCCTGCGCGCGGTAGGCCTGCCGGTCGTGCCCGGGGAACTTTCCGTCACGCCCCCGGCAGACGACGTCATCGGCGCACTGGAGAAGGTTCGTCAGGTGCGGGACGGCAACCTGCGCTTCGTGCTGCCGACCGGCATGGGCAGCGCGCTCATCGTCGATGACGTCTGTGACGACGAGATCCGCTTCGCGCTGAACGACCGGATGAAGGCGGTGACGTTGTCGCCGTGATGCACATCACCGCAGCGGGCGGACCGCGGTGAGCAGCGCGGACCGCCCGCTGTACGGCATCGACGCGGGCGGCAGCGGCACATCCGTGCGGACCTGGACCGGCGAGCGCTGGACCATGCCGCCGGTGAATCCGAGCTCGGTCGGCCAGGACGTGTCGGACCGCTGCCTGGCCGACCTTTTCGGCCGCATCAGGGCCCACGCCGAGACGGGCCGCGAGCGGACCGACTGGGTCCGCGCCAACTGGGTCCGCGCCGGGCCAGACGCCGGGCCGGACAGCAGGCCCGCGATCCGGCCCGCGATCTGGCCCGCGATCTGGCCCGCGATTTGGCTGGCCTCGGCGTCCGTCGACCCGGCCACGGCCGGCGAGGAGATACGCCGGTGTGCCGCGGCGGCGCGGGCGGCCGGCCTGCGCGCCGAGCTCGTGATCTCCAATGACATCACCCCGCTCCTGCTCGGCGCGCCGCCTGAGGTCGGCCACGTCGTCGTCGTGTGCGGCACCGGCACCGGGTTCCTCGCCACCGACGGACGGTCCGCGCCGGTCCGCGTCGGCGGCTGCGAATACCTGGGCAGCGACGAAGGCAGCGCGTTCGACCTCGGCCTGCGCGGGCTGCGGACCGCCGTCCGCGGGCTGGACGGGCGTGGTCAGCGTACGGAAATATCTGACCTGCTCGCGGCGCAAGCCGGGGAACCAGTGCCCGAGCTGGCCCGCAGGCTCGCGCGCACGCCGTTCCCTAAGTCCGTCGTGGCCGCGCTCGCGCCGGTCGTGCTGCGGGCCTGGCTGGCCGGCGACCAGGCCGCCGCGGAGCTGGTGGACGACGTGATCGGTGAGCTCGTCATCGGGGTACGGGCCGCCAGGGACGCCGCCGCGGTGACGGCCGGCTGGCGGCTGTCGGTCGTCGGCGGCGTGATGACCGGCTGCCCGGAGTTCTTCAGCCGGCTGGCGGCGGCCGCCACCGGCCTGGGCGCCGACCTGGTTACGCTGATCAGCGATCCGGCGGCGGCCCTGCTGACCGCGCTGGCGCGGCTCGCCGGGACCGACCCCATCGGGCTGTCCGACCCCAGGATCGACCGCGACACCTGGTATCTCGATCTCGCTGGCGATACGGCAGGTTCCCACGGAAAGGGGCTGACCAGTGGACATGCGTGACGTACGCGCCGCCCTCCTGGCCGGGGGGCGCGGCGAGAGGATGGGCCGGCTCACCGACGCTGTCTGCAAACCCATGGTCCCTTACGCTGGCGGCGCCAGGCTGGTGGATTTCAGCGTGGCCAACGCGGTGCGGTCCGGGCTCCCGGAGCTGGTGGTGATGTCGCAGCACCTGGAGCGCGACCTGATCGATCACCTGATGCGCCGCTGGGACGGCCGCGACGGGATGCACGTGCACCTCGGACCGTACGAAGGCATGTTCGACCGGGCCGACCGCGGCGCCGGCCTGCCGGCCGACGCGGAGCTTCCCGCGCGGCCGGCCGAGCGCGGCACCGCGGACGCGCTGCTGACCAGCTCCGAATGGCTGTTCGCAGGCGACTGCCGCGACATCCTGGTCCTGCACGCCGATCACGTCTACACCTTCGACTACCGGCCGATGCTGCGGGCGCACCGCGGGACGGAGGCGGACGTCACGATCGGGGTGCAGCGGATCGAGCGACGTTTCGTGCGGCTCTTCGGCATGGTCGAGCTGGACGAGGCCGGCCGGGTGCGCAGGCTCGTCGAGAAGCCGGCCGAGCCCACGTCCGACCTGGTCTTCACCGCCTTCTGCCTGTTCCGCGCCGACGCCCTGCAGAAGGTGCTGGCTGAGCTCGGCCAGCGGCCGGCCGACGGGTGGCAGCACGACATCAGCCGTGACGTGCTGCCGTTCATGATCTCCGAAGGCCGTCACGTGCGAGCGTTCCAGGTCACCGGCTACTGGGCCGACATCGGCACGGTGGAGCGCTACCTGCTCGGTCATCTCGACCTGATCCGCTCCCCGGCGGCCCTGCCGCTGGCCGGCCTGCCGCGCACCCTGCCCGGAGCCCAGCCGGAGCTGACCGGCGCCGGCGGGATCATCGCCAGCGGGCCGCTGCCCGCGGGGGTGCAGGCGCGCGAGAGCGTGCTGTACCCGGGCAGCATCCTGGAGCCGGGCGTGCGGGCCGAGCGCTCGGTCGTCCTGCCCGGCGCCCGGGTGAGCGCGGGCGTGCAGTTGCTCAACACCGTCGTGCTGGCCGGCGAGCACCTCACCCAGTCCAGGTCAGGGCTCGCCGCCCTGGCCTAACCTCAACGCCGGGCCTGCGCTGCCGCCAGATCAGACGTCGGTGACGAGCTTGATGGGCTGGCCGGTGACATGGGCTACGGTCTGGAAATCGCGGTCATCGCACAGGACCGTAAGCCGCTGGCGTTCCGCGGTCGCGGCGATCAGCAGGTCGACCGCCCCGGCCGAGCGGTGCGTTCCGTTCTCGGTCAGCAACTGCTGGACTTCTGCGGCGCGTTCGCACGCATTGTCCGGCACCGGGACCCAGCCGAAGATCTTACGTATCAGGCGCTGCTTCTCCAGCCGGTCGGCTAGCGATCGCGCCGAGTACAGGAATTCCAGTTCGACGATCGGGCAGATCGCGATGACGCCCGCCGCCAACTGGTCCGACCACGCCTTCCGCAGCTCGCTTTGCAGGATGCGGAACAGGCCCGAGGTATCGATCAGGTAGAGGCCGGGACTCAACGGCGGTATGCCGCCTTCTGGCCCAGGAACTCGTCGAAGTCGCCCTGGTCGGCCATCTCGCCCAGGGCGGCCAGCGCCCGCAATCGTACGAGCCGCTGCCCGACTTCGCGGAGGGCGGCGTTCACCGTGTCTTTCTTGGTCCTGGTCCCGAGAACCTCGGCGGCGACCGCCAGAGCATCCTGGTCGATCTCGATCGGCGTCTTCACCATGGCCACAACGCTCACCGTCCTCACCTTCACCCATAACGATACCATGGATATCCTGGAGAGATACCCATGGTATCAAGCCCATTACCGCACTAGCCGATCGAACTTGCAGACAGCGCGGGCGGGTTGGTATACGGGAGTTCGGCAAGCAATGGTGAGGGAACCTCGGCGCCTAGCCTGACCAGGTCATTCGCGATCCCGTAGAGGCTTCCGGCAACAGCTTCGATGTGCCGCTCCCATTCCTTCCACCGCTGCTCGTAGTAACGCCTCTCCTTACCAAGCGTCGTCATCATCGTGTCGATGGCCCGGTTGATGACCTCGCACCGGGAAGCGAAGCCGCCGGTGGCGATGTAGTCATAGACCTTGCCGGACGTATCAGTCCGCGCCGCGTTGGCGGTTTCATACTGCGATGCGGCGATGAGCACCCATCGCAGCCCAGTGGCCAGGTGTGCGGCTGAGCGGAAGTCGCATATCCACACGTCGTCCACGCGACCGGAGCCGTCTGTTCCGTGCGGCAGCGTCTCGGAGACGATCACCCCGAAGGCCGCGCCCGCCTTGCCAGAATCGCTGGCGAGCTTGCCGATCCACGTACTGCTCCAGTTCGCGGCGCGCTTGCACTCCCACAAGATCAGGCCGCAGTCACGGCCGACATGCCGCACCCTATGAGTGACATCCGCGCCGGCCTGTCCCCGCCCGGTGACCGTGATCTCGTCGCCGGGGAACCGCTCCCGGAGCTCATCGATGACAGAGATGGGCGTCGGCGTGCTCGCGGACATCGCTCGGGACCTGGTGAAATCGCTGCGGCGTGACGTCACCACCGACTGGATCTCACGCGACGACGTGCGCGCCAAGCTCCGCTCCACGATCAAGCGACTGCTGGCTAAGCACGGCTATCCCCCGGACGCCCAGCCGGCCGCCACCGAACTAGTGATTCGGCAGATGGAGACATTCGCTGAGGACTGGTCGCCGAGGTCGGAATTCTAGCCGCACCGTGACTACGGACTGATCACGCAAGCAGCTTCGGGCTGCGCGGCGAAGTTTACCTGTGAGCGGCCAAGAGCTGCTGCACGAACCCGCGCCACTGTCCAGGGCTCACCATCAGGACCGGTCCGTCCGGCTGCTTGGAGTCGCGGATGGCCACGACGCCGGAGCGGGGGGTGGCGACCTGGACGCATTCTCCGTTCTGCTGGCTGCGCCGGCTCGTGCGCCAGGCTGCGCGGGACAGGTCGATCTGGGTCATCCCGCGGCTCCTTCCCGGGCTACGTCAGTGCTTGCGAAGCTGCATGAAGCATAGCGCGGGTTTCCTCCGGGCTAAGGGCGACGGCGCGGAGGTGGTCGAACGCGGTCGCGTAGTGCCGGACCTCGTCGGCCTTGTCCACTGACATGTTGCCGCCGATGGTTTCCATGTAGACCACGTCGATCTCGCCGGGCTCGGCGAAGCCCAGGATGATGAACGATCCGGCGGTGCCGGGGTGGGCGCCGGCGATGTAGGGCACGACCTGAATAGTGGTCTTGCCCTGCTCGCTCTGTACCAGCAGGTGCTGGAGCTGGGCGCGCATCACGGCCTGGCCGCCGATAACGCGGCGGATGGCAGCCTCGTCCAGGATGGCCCAGAGCTGCGGGCGGTCCGGCTTAGCCAGTACGCGCTGGCGGGTCATCCGGACCTCGACGCGGCGTTCGGCCTCGTCGGGGTCGAGTTCGAGCGGGCCGCCGCGGATCATGGCGCGGGCGTAGTCCTCGGTCTGGAGCAGGCCCGGGATGACGGCCAGCTGGAAAGTCTGGATGGCGGCGGCCTCTTCTTCCAGGCCGATGAAGAACTCGTAGCGGCTGGGCAGCACGTCGCGGAAGGAGTACCACCAGCCGCGCTGGCGGGCGTCCTTGGCGAGCTGGACGAGGGCCGCGCGCTCTGACTGGCCGGTCACGCCGTAGACCTCCAGCATGACGCGAACGTCGTTGGGATGCGGGCCGGTGCGGCCGGTCTCGATGCGGAAGACCTTGGTGGGGTGCCAGTCCAGCCGTTCGGCCACGTCGTCCTGGGTGAGCCCGGCGGCTTCGCGCAGGCGCTTGAGCTCGGCGATGAGCTGGCGCCGGCGGACGGTGGGGCTGTGGTCGGCGGTCATGGCGATTCCTCTTCCCAAACTCGACGCACGCCTCTATCGTGTCGACATGCTACATGCAGCCCTGCATATTATGGCATGTAGATAACTAGTCGACAGGAAGCATGCCAGCTCGGGGCGACTCGGCACGAGGAAACACGCCGGCAGGTGGTGAAAGATGGTCAGCCCGCTCTTCACGCTGGGCGCGCGGTAGATGCCCGCGAACCGCATGGCTGCCGCCGCACGGGAATGGCCGCTCGTGAGCTACCTGGAATTCGGCGCGCTGCCTAGCGCCGTCGCGTGTGCCAGGCTGCATGCCACCCAGGTGCTGTGGGAGTGGCGGCTTGGGCGCCTGGCTGAGGCGGTCACTCTCGTCGTGTCAGAGCTCGTGACGAACGCGCAGCGTGCCTCGGCCGGGCTGACCGGCAGCCGGTATCGCGGCCGGTGGGCGCCGGGCGTACCGCCGGTACGGCTGTGGCTGTGCGCGGATCAGGAACGCGTGCTCGTGCAGGTCTGGGACGGTGACGACCGGCTGCCCGAGCCGAGGGGCATTGACCTTGATGCGGAAGGCGGGCGGGGGCTGCTGCTCGTAGCGAGCCTGTGCACGGAGTGGGGAGCCTTCCCGCTGGAGGGGGCCAGCGGGAAGGCGGTGTGGGGAGTAATAACCACGGAAGCGATCGAATGATCTGTATGCGGCTGGATCAGCGACTGGAGTGCTCTTGGCCCTGGTTCGTGGCCGGCTGTTCAGATGATCTCTACGACGAAGCCGGGGCGGACGTGAGTTATGTCCACGTTCCCGGTGCCGCGCCAGAACGGCGCAAGGCCTGCCGGCAGGTGACGGTAGATCGAGCGGGCGACCGCCAGGGTGCCCTCGGGGTCGGAGTCCCAGCCGCAGGCGCTGGCGAGCTGGGCCAGGGCGTCTTCGTGTTCGCGGTTGCGGCCAGACCAGGCGTCGACCAGCGGAGGCGCCGGTAGCAGATCACGTTTGTCGTTGTTGCATGAGCTGTCGGCCAGTACGAGGTTCTCCACGGCGTCGATACCGCAGCGGACCCGCGGGATGAAGTGGTCGGCCTCCGGTGTCCGGCGGAACGGTTGGCGGCAGTAGAAGCAGCGCCCGGCTTGCAGGCCGGCAAGGCCTTCGCGCAGCGCCTTAGGCGGGGCCAGCCGGTCACGTCCGAACAGGTGGCGGTGCAGCTCCTGCTCTTCGGTTGCGACACGGTTGATCGTGGCGACCATCTGGGTCCAGTGCAGCTCGACCAGCGGGCGGATCAGCGGGGCCAGGCGCACCAGCTGCTCGCCCGCGCCGGGGCGCAGCCGGACCGGGAGCCCGGCCGGACCAGCGCGGCGCAGCCGGCGCGGCGAAAATGACTCGCGTGGACCCCAGCCGATGTCGTAGAGGAACGGCAATACCTGCTCACTGGAGCCGACGGTCTGCAGCCGCGGCAGCGGCTGCTCGGCGACCGCCACCTCCACGCGGTCGAGCATCCGCGCGTACTCACCGGCCAGCCGCTGGCGCGCCAGGCTCAGCGAGGTCACTCCGGTCGCCTCGGCCGCCCGGCGGAACTCCAGCACCGCGCCAGTGATCGCTGAGCGCGGCAGGGTGATCTGCCGGAGTTCGATCACTCCTGACCCGCGCCGGTAGGGCATCATCTGCGGCCAGTAGATGGCCGCGACCCGTTCGGCGATCTCCCGGGTGTACAGCACGGAGGGCGGGCGCCCATCCAGGCCGCCGCGCCGGGCGCAGAGGTCGAGCAAGGACATCAGCAGCGCGAGCTTGTAGGTCGCGGTACGGCGGCCCGAATCGATGACCTCCAGCAGCCGCTCGGCGAAACCCGCAGCTACCTCAAGGCCGGACTCATCACCCCATGATCCCGCCACCACCTAATCCTGGCACCGCGCGGCCGAGTTGCCCGGCCATACATGGCGTTCGCATAGGCGATCAGCCGGATCTGGATTCTGCCGACATGCAGCCCTGCGGCGCAGGTGGTGGTGATGGCTGAGCAGCCGCCTGCCCGGGTTCGCGAGGGACCCATCTATGTATGGCATGTATGGTAGACTGCCAAACATGGTGAAGACGACGGTCTACCTACCGGACGCTGACATGCAGGCGCTTAAAGCCGCTGCACGGCGGCGGCACCAGTCAGAGGCCGAACTGATCCGCGAGGGCATCCGCCGGGTTCTTGCCGAGGAGGCCGTCCCGGTGCTGCCCGCCTTCGGAATCCTGGACGCCGACCCGATCACCGCCGCCGAGATTGACGTCGCGCTGGCCGCGGGTCTGGGGGCCGCCGGGATCGAGCGGTGATCATCGCCGACACCAGCGGGCTGTACACCATCTTCAACCGCCGCCAGCCCGAGCACCAAGCCGCGCGAGTCGCCGTTGAGCGTAATGGCGGGCCGCTAGTGCTTTCTCCGCTTGTCTTGGCCGAACTGGACTACTTCATCTTGACCAGGCTCGGCGCGCGGGCCGAGCAGAAGGTACTGGCCGAGCTGAGGTCCCCGGCATACCGGCTTGCCTCGTTCACCGACGATGACTTCAAGCTGGCGTCCGAGGTTGCCGGTAAATACGGCGACATGCAGCTGGGCCTGACGGATGCGTCGATCATGGTGCAGGCGGCCCGGCACAAGACAACCAAGATCTTGTCGCTAGACCAAAAACATTTCGGTGCGGTACGGCCACTCACCGGCGACGCCAGCTTCATCCTGCTGCCCCGCGACGATCAAGCCTGACGACGGCACCAACAGGCGGTCCAGAGGCGTAGCATCACTGATGCACCTTATATTGCATCAGCGATGCTCTATAATTGGACAATGCGGACTACGATCAACCTGGATCCAGACGTCGCGGCGGCTGCGGATCAACTACGCCGCGAGAAGCACATCGGGCTCAGCGAGGCGGTCAACGAACTGGCCCGCGTCGGCTTGACGGCACGCCCAGACCGGCCGATCTTCCGGCAGCAAACTCACGATCTCGGACTCACCGTGGACGTATCCAACGTGGCGGAGACGCTTGACTACCTAGATACCGCTGAGGATGCCGGTGATCGTTGACGCGAACATCCTGCTGTACGCAGTCGACACGCGTAGCCCATTTCACCAGCCTGCCAAGAGCTGGCTTGAAAATGCTCTCAGCGGTTCTGCCCGGGTCGGCCTGCCTTGGGTGTCGCTGGGCGCCTTCCTGCGGATCGCGACCCATCCGCGAGTGAGCGCCAACCCACTCCTGCCCGTCGATGCCTGGAGCCGGGTCGAAGACTGGCTGAGCGCGGAGCCGACCTGGATCCCAGAGCCGACCTCCAGGCACCAGGAACTCCTACGGAGTCTCATCATCGACGGTGACCTGCGCGGGAATCTCATCCCTGATGCTCACCTCGCGGCACTCGCCCTGGAACACGGTGTGGGTGTCTGCTCGGCCGACTCCGACTTCGCGCGCTTCCCTCAGCTCAAATGGGTGAATCCGACGAGGCCGACGGGGTAGAACACGCTGACCATCAGCCGGAAGGATTTTGGTCGCTCCAGCGACCAAAATCCTTCCCCCAACCATGACCTCGCCCACCGCCGCAGCGCCTGCTGAGGCCAGTGTGACCTGCGGGACACGCGTCGCAGTCTGCTGCGCCCGGCAGCTACGCAGAGCAAGCGCGGACCGGCTCGGCTCCTCACGAGCCTGTCCCGGCAAAAGGGACACAGGCCCGATACCCTCCGTGACCACGTTTTCGATAACAAAGGGTTGCAAAACCCCATGATCGAATATATCTTCGACCGGGACGAATCGAGAACTGCCTGCCTTCCCCATGGTGGTCGAAGCGAATAGGGCCCGGTGCTAGGGCCCGGCGCTGGGCACACAGCGCGAACAGGAACGGGCGGGCACGTGAGCAGGATTTATGGCGAGCCAATCGAGGTCAGGGCGGCCGACGGGCGGCCGGTCAGGTTCATCTGGCGGCAGCGGCTCTACACAGTCCGCGCGGTGCTCGAGCACTGGGTGGTCAGCCGGCAGTGGTGGCAGCAGCAGAATCCCAGCGCCGACGTGCCGCCCGAACGGGAGTTCTGGCGGGTAGAGGCGTCACCGGGCCAGGACGTCCCGTCGGCGGTCTACGAGCTGCGCCGCGACACCGAGTCGGGCGACTGGCTGCTATCGCGGGTCTGGGATTTACGGTGGCCGGGATGGCCGAGACGGCTGGCGTGGTCGGCCGGGCGGGCGCGGCGGCATGAGCTGGACAGGAGACTTCACTCACCTGCACGTCGCGTCGTCGTATTCGATGCGGTACGGCATGGCCAGCCGGGCGGCGCTGGCCGCCCGCGCCAGCGAGCTGGGCATGCCGGCCCTCGCGCTGACCGACCGGGACGGGCTGTACGGGGCGGTCAAGCACGTCCGGGCGTGCGAGCAGGCGGGGATCGCCGCGATTCTCGGCGCCGACCTGGCCCTGTGGGACACCGAGACCCCGCGGGACGCCCGGTCCCCGCGGAACGCTCACCCCCCGCGAAGCGCCCAGGCCCCGACTCCGGCCAGGCTCAGGAACGAGACCGCCTGCCGGGTCACGCTGCTCGCCTGCGGCGAGAGCGGCCGCCAGGGCTGGACGTCGCTGTGCCGCCTGGTCAGCGCGGCGCACCGGACGGGGGAGCGCGGCGTCCCAGGGGTGACCCCGGATCTGGTGGCCAGGCATGCCGACGGCCTGATCGTGCTGCTCGGCCCGGCGAGCGACGTCGGCCGGGCGATGGCCGCCCGGCGGCCCGGCCGCGCCGCGGCCGTGCTGGCGCGCTGGCGGGACCGGGCCGAGATCGTCATCGAGATCGTCGATCACCGCGGTTCCGGAGATCTGCACCGGGCCGCCCGGATGCTGCGGCTGGCCCGCGAGGCCGGCGTCTCCGCCGTGCTCACCAACGCCGTACGCTACCTCGATCCGGCCGACGAACCGGTGGCGCAGGTGCTCGATGCGGCCCGCAGGCTCGCCCCGCTCGGCCCCCGTCACCTGGCCGGGCGCAACGCGCAGGCGTACCTGAAGAGCGCCGCGGAGATGGCCGCGATCGCGGCGCGGATCGGCGGCGCCAGCGAGGCTGACGACCTGCTGCATGGCACCGCCGTCCTGGCCAATCGTTGCCGGCTGGACCCGGTGCGCGACCTGGGGATCGACGGCATGTACCTGCCCGAGATCAGCGGCGACGCGTTCGGCCAGCTGCGCCAGCGGTGCGCCGAAGGACTGGCTCATTACCCCCCGCGCGCCCACCGCGGCGACCACCGGGACCGCCGCGAGCGGGCGCGCCGCAGGCTCAGCCACGAGCTCGGCATCATCGGCCGGACCGGGCTCGCCTCCTATTTCCTCACCGTGGCCGACGTCGCCCAGCTGATCAGGGACCGCGGGATCCGCTGCGCCATCAGGGGGTCCGGCGCGGGCAGCCTGGTCAACTACCTGATTGGCATCTCCGGCATCGACCCGCTTGAGCACGGCCTGATCATGGAGCGGTTCCTGTCCGAAGGCCGCAAGGATCTGCCCGACATCGACCTAGACGTCGAGTCCGCGCGGCGGATCGAGGCGTACCGCGCGATCCTCGAGCGGTACGGCGAGGAGCGCTGCGGCTGCGTGTCGGTGATGGAGACCTACTGGGCCCGCAGCGCTATCAGGGACACGGCCGCCGCGCTCGGGCTGCCGCCGCACGAGATCGGCGCGATCGCCAAGGCGTTCGGCCACATCAGGGCGCGCGGCATCGGCGCCGCGCTGGCCGACCTGCCCGAGCTGCGGGCCAGCAACCTGGCCATCCCCCAGCTGGCCGGCCTGTTCGGTATCGCCGAACGGCTCGACGGGCTGCCCCGGCACATCGCGATGCACCCCTGCGGACTGGTGCTGTCCAGCGGCACCCTGCTTGACCGGGTCCCGGTGGAGCGAAGCGCCGAAGGCTTGCCGCTGTGCCAGTACGACTCCGACGACGTGGAAGCCGCCGGGATGATCAAGCTGGACGTGCTCGGCGTGCGCATGCAGTCGGCGATGACCTACGCGCTCGCCGAGATCGAGCGGACCCGCGGCGAGGCGGTGGACATCGACGCGATCGATCCCGGCGACGAGCCGACGTTCGAGATGATCCGCTCCGGCCGCACGCTCGGCTGCTTCCAGATCGAATCGCCCGGCCAGCGCGAGCTGGTGACCAGGCTGGCGCCGCGCGACATCGGCGACCTGATCGTGGACATATCGCTGTTCCGCCCCGGGCCGGTCAACTCCGACATGATCACTCCCTACCTGGATATCAGGCACGGCAGGCGGCCGGCCTGCTATCCGCACCTGGACCTGGTGGACGCGCTCGGCGAGACCGGGGGAGTGGTCATCTTCCACGAGCAGGTGCTGCGGATCATCGAGGCGATGACGGCGTGCGGTTTTTCGGATTCCGAACGGTGCCGACGGAAACTATCCGATGAATCCGCCCGGTCGGGTGTCCGTCAGTGGTTCCGCGGGGCCGCTCTGCGCCGCGGATATGACGAGGCCATCGTGGAATGTGTCTGGCAGGTGCTCGAGGCGTTCGGCGGGTTCGGCTTCTGCAAGGCGCACGCGGCGGCCTTCGCCGTCCCGACCTACCAGTCGGCCTGGCTGAAGCGGCACTATCCGGCCGCGTTCTACGCCGGAGTGCTCAGCCACGACCCCGGCATGTACCCCAAGCGGGTGATCGCGGGCGACGCCCGGCTGGCCGGGATCCCGCTGCTGCCACCCGACGTGAACGCCTCCGCGGCCGACTGGCAGGTCGAGCACGTCACCCGGCGCTCGCAGAACCGCGGGGAGCCGCTGCGGGAGGGCCAGATGCGGGAGGCGCTGCGCGTCGGGTTGCGCGAGGTCAAGGGGATTAGCGACGCCGAGGTGGCGGGGATCATCGCCGGCCGGCCGTACGTGTCGCTGCGGGACTTCTGCGCGCGGGCGCGGGCATCGCGGCCGGTAACCGAGCGCCTGGCGCTCACCGGCGCCTTCGACTCGCTGTACCCGCCGGGGGCCGAAGGAGGCCAGCCGACCCGCCGTGACCTGCTGGCCAGGGTCCGCGTGCTGGCCAGCCCGGCCCGCGGCACCCGGGCTCCGGCCGCGGGCCGGCGCGCTCGCCGCGACCACGACCAGCTGACCCTCGACCTCGACGGTCGCGGGGATGACGTAGCCCGGCTGGTGCCGGCCGGGGAGTTGCCGGAGCTTTCCGCGGCCGAACGCGTCGCGGCCGAGCTTGAGATCCTCGGCATCGATGTCAGCCAGCACGTGATCGGCTTCTACGACGAGATACTCGGCGCGCTCGGCGTGGTACGCGCGCGCCGGCTGCACCGCTGCCGCCCGGGCGCCTCTGTGCTGGTGGCCGGCGTGAAAACCTCGACGCAGATGCCGGCCATCCGGTCCGGCCAGCGGATCATCTTCGCCACCCTGGACGACGCCACCGGCCAGCTGAACCTGACGTTCTTCGAGTCGGTGCAAGAACGCTGCGCGGCCCGGGTTTTCGGCTCCTGGCTGCTCGTGGTCCGCGGCCGCGTCCGCAGGCCGGGGCCGGAGGACCTGGCCGTGTCGGTCAACGCGACCGATTGCTGGGACCTCACCGTTCTGGAAGAAATCCGAATATCTCGTGGCATCGGTGCCGTGCGCGCGGCGATGGCCGCCGGGAACAGGGGGACGGCGGCGGACCTGACGGACCTGACGGACCTGACGGCCGCCTCCAGGGCCGGGCGGCGCGGGGCGGACCGACCGAAGGCGGCCGACCCGATGACGTACAGCACCGGATTCGCGCTCTCCCCCTACGCGGAAACCGGCTCTCCGGGGAACCCGGTGAAGGATCCGCCGCGGCGGCTCTGGCACGCCAGCCCGGGCAGCTCAAATGGCCTGAGCGGCTCGGATGGCTAGGGCACGGCAGCCAGGCGCCCGCCGTCGCCCAGCCCTGGTGCAACGTAGACGTCCAGCGAGGATGACTGGATTACCCGTACACGACATGAGAATCTGTCCCATAGTCATCCAAATCGGGCTCTCGCCCATAATTCCCATGCGCTAACGCGCCCCTCCCGCGGGGCCACAGGAGGGGACGATGATCAGAAGTCATGCTGTTGTCCGCAGGATCCTGCCGGTCCTGGCCGGGTCCCTGCTGCTGCTGCTCGCTGCCGGCGGCCTCCCGGCCGGGGCGAAGACCGCGCCCCCCGAGCCGCCCGCGCCCGCCGCGAGGTCCGCAGCCCAGCTCGCTGGTTCCGGGGCCCGCCCGGCCAGGTGTGCCGCTCCGTCCGGTCCCCGGGTGGCCCGCTGCTACCTAGCCGCCAAGCCTGCCCCTGCCCCGGCCGCGACGGGCCGCGTCAGGCCCGCGGTCTGCACGGTGAACGCGTCAGCCGGCTGGTCACCGTGCAACCTGCAGAGCGCCTACAAGCTCACCTCGCTGTCGACCACCCACGGCAGGGGCCAGACCGTAGCCGTGGTGGACGCCTTTGACGACCCGGAAGCCGAGGCCGACCTGGGCACGTACCGGTCCAACTTCGGCCTGGCCCCGTGCACCAGCGCCAACGGGTGCTTCGAGAAGGTCAACCAGGACGGCGTCCAGGGCGACTACCCGGCCGGCGACATGGGCTGGGGCCAGGAGATCTCCCTTGACCTCGACATGGTGTCGGCCATCTGCCCCAAGTGCCACATCCTGCTGGTGGAGGCCAACAGCAGCGGGTTCGGCGACATGTTCACCGCCGAGCAGCAGGCCATCACGCTGGGCGCCCACGTGGTGAGCAATAGCTGGGGCACCGGCGAGTTCAGCGGTGAGAACGACTTTGACAGCACCCTCAGCGCCCAGGGCGTCGCGATCACCTTCAGCTCCGGCGACGGCGCCTACCAGGCCGGCGTGCAGTATCCCTCGGCGTCGCCGTACGTGACCTCGGTGGGCGGGACCATGCTCGCCCCGGCGGCCAGCGCGCGGGGCTGGTCCGAGAAGACCTGGGTGACGCCGGGCAGCCCGCCCACCCAGGGCTCCGGCAGCGGCTGCTCGGGGTTCGAGGCCAAGCCGTCCTGGCAGACGGACAGCGGCTGCTCCGACCGCACGACCGCCGACGTGAGCGCGGTCGCCGCCAACGTGCTCGGCTACGACTCCTTCGAGAGCGGCGGAGGCGGCTGGTTCTTCTTCTTCGGCACCAGCGTCTCGTCCCCCCTGACCGCCGCGGTGTACGGCCTGGCCGGCAACGCCTCGGCGCAGACCGCCGCGCCGGCCTCGCTGGCTTACGCCAGCCCGACCAAGCTCTTCGACATCAAGGGCGGAAAGGCGACCGGCACCTGCGCACCCAACGCGTACCTGTGCCAGGCGGGCCCAGGCTACGACGGCCCCACCGGCCTGGGGACTCCCAAGGGCATCGGAGCCTACTGACAGTGCTTACTGACTGCGCAGCCGCCCGGCAGATCGTCTCATGAACCGTATTTACAGCTACATCTGGCAAAGTTACGCTGTGGTCACTTTTCGGAGAGGACAGATGGCCAGAAGACGCATTGTCCGCAGCACCACGCCTGTGCTGGCCGGGACTGTGCTGCTGCTCGCCGCTGGCGCCCTGCCGGCCGGGGCGAAGACCGGACCGCCCGTGACCGGCAGAACCGCGGCCCAGATCGCCGGGGCAGGGGCAAGCCCGGCCGGGTGCGCCGCGCCGACCGCCCCGCGGGTCGCCCACTGCTACCTGGCGGCCGAGGCGGCCCCGGCACAGGCGGCCATCGGGCTGGGATCGACCTGCACGGTGGTCGAGGCGGACGGCTATTCGCCGTGCAACCTGCGGAGCGCCTACAAGCTCACCTCGCTGTCGACCACCCGCGGCCAGGGCCAGACAGTGGCCGTGATCGATGCCTTCGACGACCCGGACGCCGAGGCCGACATGGGCAAGTACCGGTCCAACTTCGGGCTCCCGGCCTGCACCACCGGCGACGGGTGCTTCAAGAAGGTCAACCAGGAGGGCAATCAGGGCAACTACCCGACCGGCGACATGGGCTGGGGCCAGGAGATGTCCATCGACCTCGACATGGTGTCGGCCATCTGTCCCAAGTGCCACATCCTGCTGGTGGAGGCCAACACCAGCGGGTTCGGCGACCTATTCGCCTCCGAGCAGAAGGCCATCGCCCTCGGTGCCCATGTCGTGAGCATCAGCTGGGGCAGCGGGGAGTTCAGCGGGGAGACCGACTTCGACGTCAACTTCAACGTGCGCGGCGTCGCCATCACGGTCAGCTCCGGCGACGGCGCCTACCAGGGCGGCGTGCAGTACCCCTCGGCGTCGCCGTACGTGACCTCGGTGGGCGGCACCATGCTCGCCCCGGCCGGCAACCAGCGGCAGTGGGCGGAGAAGGCGTGGGTAACCCCGGGCAGCCACCCGCCGACCCAGGGCTCGGGCAGCGGCTGCTCGTCGTACGAGGCCAAGCCGTCCTGGCAGAACGACGGCGGCTGCGCCAAGCGCACCACGGCGGACGTGAGCGCGGTCGCCACCAACGTGCTCGGCTACGACTCCTACGAGAGCGGGGGAGGAGGCTGGTTCTTCTTCTCGGGCACCAGCGTCGCGTCGCCGCTGACCGCCGGGGTGTACGGCCTAGCCGGCAACGCCTCGTCGCAGACGGTCGCGTCAGCCTCGCTGGCCTACGCCAGCCCCGCGGCGCTCTTCGACATCGTGAACGGGAGTTCGACCGGGACGTGCTTGCCCAACACCTACCTGTGCAAGGCGGCCAAGGGCTACGACGGCCCCACCGGCCTAGGCACCCCCAAGGGCATCGGCGCCTACTAACGGCCTTACGGACCGGCCGTTACTGCTCATCCCGTCCGGGCCGCAGGCCGCCTACCCAGCGGACGACTTCCATGTCCTGGCGCAGCTGAGCGTCCCGCGCGAGCCGGGTGGCTTCGGTGAGCCCCGGAGGCCCGGCAAGCTCCGGGGAGCCGGCCCGCTCACTGGCGAGCCGCATCTCCTTGATGATCTCGATCGCGGTCAGCGCCCGTTCCTCGCGCAGCATCTTCGCGATGAGGGAATCCCTGCTTAAGCGCAGCAACGGTGTCATGACAGCTCCTCCCCTAGTCCCCGTCGGCCGTGTCCGCCGGGGTGTCTCTGCATGACTCCGCTCACGCTACCGGCGCACCCCCGGCATGCGGCGAAATGTGACCAAACGATTACGCAATGCTCACCGCGCTGCCCGCTGCCCGCTGCCCGGGCAACCGGGGGCGGAATTGCCGGCCGGGCAGCGGCGTGGCGGCCGGGCGGTGCGGCGGGCGCGGTGCGGCGGGGTAGGTCAGCGGTCGCGGGGGAGGGCGCTCTCGCCGACGTGCTTGTCGAGCCAGTCGCGCAGCGGGCGGGCGGCCAGCAGGAAGTCCCTGACCCGCTGGCCCGCGGCCGGCGTGCCCAGCCAGGCGCCGGCCGGCCAGTCCTGCCACGCGATCAGGCCCTTGTGCCTGAGCAGGTCGATCCGCGGGTGATCCTTGGGGTAGCCGCGCGGCGCGGTCTTCAGGCTCTCGTGCCCGGTGATCTCGATCTCCTGCCGCCCGGCCGCCGCGATGATGCGGCGCAGCTTCTCGCCGGTCAGGTCCTCGGCGACCGCGCGGCGGTAGCGGTCAAGCTGGTCGGCGGCCATCTGGTACATCCCGCTGCCGGCCCCGAGCCCGTGCGCGGACAGCTGAATGTAGCCGCCGTCGGCCAGGGTCGCGCCGATGACCGTCTTATACGGTGACTTGTCCGCGCTGAACCTGACGTCGCGGTACGGCCGGAAGATGCGCCCCTCGCCGAACTCGCCCTCCAGATCGGCGAGCAGCGCCAGCATCGGCGCGTGCACGGCATTGTCGTAGATGGACTTGTTCGCCGTCCAGTATGCCTTGGAGTTGTCGGCCGCCAGGCCCTCGTAGAACTCCAGCGCCTCGACGGGCCATCCGCTGAACGCCATCGCATGCTCCCGGATTTACAAGTGCGCCGCGCCCCGCCAGAGCGAGACGCGGCGCACCACAGTCAGAAAACCAGCTACTGGTGGGTAGCGTCGCTGGACGTCTTCCGCCAGTTGACCGTCGGCCGCATGGCCTCCAGGCGCACCCGGTGCACGTACTGCTTGGTGATCCCGAACAGCGACTCGATGAGCGTGTCGGACAGCAGGTGCGGCACCAGCCCGAGCTCGGGCAGCCCGGTGTGGGTGACCTTGTAGTAGTGCTCCTCGAGCTCCACCCGGGGGTTGTCGAGGTGCTCGATCTGCACCGCGTCCGGGCTGGCCTTGGCGACCGTCTGGGCGATCTCGTCCACCGACATCCACTCGGTGATCTGGTTGAACACCCGGAACTCGCCGCGCTCGGCCGGGTTCTCGCAGGCCAGCTCGATGCAGCGGACCGTGTCCCTGATGTCGAGCATGCCGCGGGTCTGGCCGCCCTTGCCGTACACGGTCAGCGGCAGGCCGAGCACGGCCTGGATGACGAACCTGTTCAGCACGGTGCCGAATACGGCGTCGTAGTCGAACCGGGTCGCCAGCCGCTCGTCCCGCGCGGTCTCCGGCGTCTGCTGGCCGTAGACGACGCCCTGGTTCAGGTCAGTGGCGCGCAGGCCCCAGATCCGGCAGGCGAACTCGATGTTGTGGCTGTCGTGCACCTTGGACAGGTGGTAGAAAGAGCCGGGCCGCTTCGGGTACAGGACCCGGTCCTTGCGGCCTTTGTGCTCAATCTCGATCCAGCCCTCTTCGATGTCGATGTTCGGCGTGCCGTACTCGCCCATCGTGCCCAGCTTGACCAGGTGGATGTCCGGGTTCGTGTCGGCGATCGCGTACAGCAGATTGAGGTTGCCGACGACGTTGTTGGTCTGGGTGTAGACCGCGTGCTTCCGGTCGATCATCGAGTACGGCGCGGCGCGCTGCTCGGCGAAGTGCACGATCGCGTCCGGCCGGTACTCCGCCAGCATGCGGTAGGTGAACTCGGCGTCCACCAGGTCTCCGATGTAAAGCTCGATCGTCTTCCCCGTCACCTCCCGCCAGGTCGCTATCCGGGTCTGCAGCGGCTCGATCGGGACCAGGCTTTCGGCGCCGAGTTCATAGTCGTACTGCCTGCGCGCGAAGTTGTCAGCCACCGCTACGTCGTGGCCGCACTCCGAGAGATGCAGCGCAGTGGGCCATCCGAGGTAACCGTCCCCGCCTAGCACCAGGATCTTCATTCGTCAGCTCCTACCTGTCCTTTTCCGTGCGTCGCTTCCGCTGTATGTCCGTCGTACCCGCGAGCCGAGCCGGCGGCCCGGCTCGCGATGGGGCGTCCCGCCCGCCGCGGTCGGCGCGGCCGGTGCGCGTTCCGCAACGGCTGCGAGCCTCCGCCTGGCAGGGTAGCCTGCTGAAGTCGCGACATACCCGGAAGCCGCAATTCAGCGTTCGGCGGTGCCCGTGATGTATACCTGCCGCGACAATACTTGTCACATCCCAACACCGAGGACACTCATGGCATCGGCACCCTCCCGGCTCGCGGTCGCCCTGCTGCGGTCGGTTCCCGCCCCTGTCCGTCGCAAGCTCCAGGGGGAGACCGGCAGGCGCTTCTCCCGGTTCGTGCTCGTCGCCCTGGCGGCGGTGATCGCCAGCCAGGCCGCGCTCGTCGTGTTCCTCGACGGCGCGCACCTGACGGCGGGCATCTCCGGCGGGCTGGCGGCCGTGGCGGGCGCGGCGGTGAGCTACGTGCTGAGCCGCTGGGCCTGGGAGCGCAAGGGCCGCCCGCACGTGCTCAAGGAGACGCTGCCGTTCTGGATCGTCTCGGTGGCCGCCTGGATCGTCCTGGCCCTGGCTACCAAGCTCGGCGTGCACCTGGCCAGCTCGCTGCACCGCGGCGGCCTGGAGTGGCACCTGGTGGTGAACGGCACCTACCTTGGCGCCAACGTGCTGACGTTCCTGGCCCGGTTTGTGATATTCCACTACGTCCTCTTCGCCGACCGGGACTCATCCCCCGGCGGAGCCGGGGCGGGCACGACCAGGTCGGCCCCATCCCCGGAAGCCCCGGGGGCGACCGCCAGTGAGGGAACGGCGGACGCGGTGGCCGTTCCCCGGTCGCCTGCCGCCGGGTCCGCCGCGGGCTGACCCGGCACCTGGTCTGCGCCTGGCTGGCCCGCGCCTAGCGCGCCCGGCCGGGCGCCGCCGCGACGGTCGCCGCCCAGCACGCGCTCGCGCCACCAGGTGCGGGCGATCACGCCGGCGAAGTGCAGGCCGTAGATCGCGTTGTGACCTTTCTTACTCTCGCCGACCTTCCGCTTGTGGATGGTGGCGGGCAGCTCGGTCACCCGGAAGCCGCGGGACATCACGCCGATGAGCAGCTCGGCCGCCTGGTACTGCTGCTGGTCGAGCCGGACGGCGCCGGTCACCTCGGCCCGCATCGCGCGCAGCCCGAACGTCGTGTCGCTGATCTTCTGCCCGGTCAGCGTGCTGATCGTAAGGGCGAAGACGCGCACCCCGAGGCGGCGGACCGGGTCCTTGGTCTCCTCGCTGCCCAGCCGCCGCGAGCCGGTGACGAAGTCGGCCGTGCCGGCCACCACCGGGGCGAGCAGGCTGTCGATCTCGGCCGGGTTGTACTGCCCGTCGGCGTCAGTGGTCACGATGTACTGCGCGCCGCCGTCGCGGGCGATCCGGTAGCCGAGCCGCAGTGCCGCGCCCTGGCCCCGGTTGACCGGCACGTCGCAGACGATCGCGCCGTGGTCGCGCGACTCGGCGACGGTGCCGTCCTTGCAGCCGTCCGCGACGACGATGGTCGCCGCCGCCAGCCCGCAGACCGTGGTGGGCAGCGCCGAGATGACCGGCCCGATGCCGCCTTCCTCGTTGTAGGCGGCGATCACGATCGCGACCGGCGGCAGCGCGCGTGCCTGGTCGGCGTGCTGGCCGTAGAAGGTATCCAGGGCGTCGTTGTCGATGGCCAGGTCCTGCGGGCGCGAGTAACCCGTCGCACCGTGCCCCGTCCGACCGGCGCTCACCGGTCACCACCCCGCGAGCCGGAGAAGTCCGGCCAGACGGTGGCGATGCCCGACTTCAGGTCGTGCGCGGGCGCGTGCCCCAGACTGCGGGCCAGCGAGACGTCCAGCACCACGGCCGGCATCTCGCCCGGCCCGACCGGCACCAGCTCGACCGGCAGCGGCGCTCCGGTCACGCTCCTGGCCGCCTCGACCATGTCCAGCACGGACACGACCTGCCCGGAGCCGAGGATGACCGGCCCGCTGTGACCGGACTTCCAGATGGCCTGGATGCCCGCGACGACGTCGTCGACGTGCACCACGTCGCGCTTCATGCTGCCGTCGCCGCGCACCTGCACGCCCTGGCCGCTGGCGGCCGCACGCATCAGCCGCGGGATGAAGCTGTCCTTGGCCAGCATGCCCGGGCCGTAGACGTTCGAGAAGCGCATCGCGCAGGTGGTCATGCCGTAGACGCCGGCGTAGCAGCTGAGCAGCATCTCGGCGGCGGCCTTCGTGGCACCGTACGGGCTGAGCGGGCGCATCGGCGACTGCTCGGTGATCATCGCGTCGCCGACGTTGCCGACCACGGCGTTGGTCGAGGCGAGCAGGAAGGACGTGACGCCGTTCGTGCGGGCGAGTTCCAGCAGGCCGGCCGTCGCGGCCACGTTGGTCTGGTAGGTGCCGACCGGGTCGCTGATCGAGTCGACCACCGAGGTGATCGCGGCCAGGTGCACGATCGTGTCTATGCCCGGCTGGACGGCGCGCGCCTGGGCCGACTCGTCGCGGATGTCGCCGGTCACCATCGTGACCCCGTCGTCGGGGGACGGCCGCTTGTCGAGCACCGTGACCTCGGCCCCGGCCCGCACCAGAGACCGGACTAGCCGTCGCCCGATGAAACCGGTACCGCCGGTTACCAACACCCGCGAATGCGGTTCAGCCCGCATGCGTGCTCCATTTCCGTGTGTGACTATGCGTGTATTCGGCCCGCTGTTCCTATCTGGGCCTGCTCACTTCTCTTGTCCGGATCTGCCACCTTCGGCCGGGCGCTGCCTGAACAGGCCTGGCAGGACCGAGGGGCATGGCGCCCCCCGGGGGGCGGCCCTGAATGCGCCCGGTCAGTGTACCCGGCACCGCGGAACCGGCGGGCGAAGGAACCTCAAGATCCGGCCGGGGCGAAATGCGCCCGCCGCCGAATCCGTCGGCAATCGGCAAAGTAATGGCAAAGCTGTAACCAGGAAGGCCGTGACCGGTGACGCGGCGCGCCGGACCGGCTGTGCCATGCTGGAGCCGGCGGGAGGGGGGAACGTGGCCGACCCGGGCGTGCACCCCGGCGAGCGGGAGTCCTACCGGATCCTGCGCTCCCGCATCGACCTGAGCCGGCTGCCGCCGATCGGCCGCGCGGTCACCGAACGGGTGATCTGCGCGACCGCCGACTTCGACTACGCGACCGACCTGGTCCGCACCGAGCCTGCGCTGGCCGCCGGGGTGGCCGCGCTGGCGGCCGGCGCGCCGATGGTGGCCGACGCGGCCATGGTCGCGACCGGGATCACCGAGCGGCCGGTCATCTGCAAGGGCGACGACCCGCTGACCATCCGGCTCGCCCGGGTTACCGGCATCAGCCGGCCGGCCGCCGCGGTGCGGCTCGCGTTCAGCGAGGTCGGCCCCGGCGCGGTCTGGGTCGTCGGCTGCGCCCGGGATGCGCTGGCCGAGATCATGCGGCGCGGCACCGAGCCGGCCCTGGTCATCGGCGTGCCGGTTGGGCTCGACGGCGCGGCCGAGGTCAAGGCCGCGCTGCGGGCCAGCGGCCTGCCGTCGCTGACCAACACCTCCCCCAAGGGCGGCGCCGCGGTCGCCGCCGCTGCCGCCAGCGCGCTGCTGCGGCTCGCCGCCGTCTCCGCCGGTTCCGTCCCGGTCGGCCCTCCCGAGGTCATACCGGACAACCCGGATCCCGAACGATGACGCCCCCACCCCTCCGCTGTAACCGCCCGCCCCCCGCGACCGGGCCAGTTCCGGCGCGGGGTTCAGGCTCGGCGGCGTGACGGTCAACGGCCCATCGACTCCTACCTGCGGGAGTCGGTGGCGCATCGCCCGCCCCGGGTGGGGGTCGATCCGCGGATTGGTTCCCTTGGGTGGTCGATCCGCGGATTGGCTCCCTGGGGTGGGGGTCGATCTGCGGATTGGTTCCCCTTGGGTGGTCGATCTGCGCATCGCCCGCCCAAGGTGTCGATCCGCGGATCGGCGGCGTTGCCTCATCGGCAGGCACGTTCCGCGGGAACGCTGCGGGGGACGGCAGCGGAGTCGCGGGCGATCGGGTCTGGCCGGGGCTAGGGAGCTGACGCGGTGACTGACCAATCGGGCGACTCGGGGCACTCGGCTCACTCGGGCGAGCCGTACCTGCTGGGGCTGCGGCTCGGCGGCAAGCGGGTCGCGGTGTTCGGCGGCGGGAGCGTCGCGGCCCGCCGGATCCCCGCGCTGCTCGACTGCGGCGCGCGGGTGGAGCTCATCTCGCCCGCGGCCGGCCCGACCCTGGCCGGGCTCGCCGCCGCCGGGCGGATCGACTGGCAGCAGCGCGGCTACGCGCCCGGCGACTGTGCGGGCGCCTGGCTGGTCTGCGCGTGCACCGACGACCGGCTGGTCAATACCGCGATTGCCGACGAGGCCGAACGGGCACGGTGCTGGTGTGTCCGCGCAGATGAGGCCGCCGCGTCGGCCGCATGGACGCCCGCGGCCGGCCAGGCCGAAGACGTCAGGATCGCCGTGCTCAGCGGCGATCCCAGGCGCAGCGCGGGGATCAGGGACGCGGTGCTCGGCGGCCTGCGCTCGGGCACCCTCGGCGCGCGGCGCGGCCGTGACCGGCGCCGCGGCGTGGCGCTGGTCGGCGGCGGACCCGGTGACCCCGGGCTCATCACCGTGCGCGGCCGGCAGTTGCTGGCCGAGGCGGACGTGGTGCTTACCGACCGGCTGGCCCCGCAGTCACTGCTCGGCGAGCTGCCGCCGGATGTAGAGGTCATCGACGCGGCCAAGATTCCGTATGGCCGGGCAATGGCGCAGGACCGGATCAACGACATCCTCATCTCGCGAGCGCTAGCTGGCCGGTTCGTCGTTCGGCTAAAAGGGGGTGATCCCTTCGTCTTCGGACGGGGGGCCGAGGAGATGCTCGCCTGCCTGCGGGCGGGGGTGCCGGTGACCGTCGTTCCCGGCGTCACCAGCGCCGTCGCGGTCCCTGCGGCGGCGGGCGTGCCGGTGACCCATCGCGGCATGGCGCAGGAGTTTCACGTGGTCTCCGCGCACGTGCCGCCGGGCGACGAGCGATCCACGGTGGACTGGGCCGCGCTGGCCGGATCATCCGGCACTGTGGTGCTCCTGATGGCTACCGAAAGCCTCCCGGACATCGCGGAAACGCTAATCCGGCACGGACGTGCACCCAGTACTCCCGTAGCGGTGGTTGCGGACGGTACCCTGCCCACGCAGCACACAATTAGCGCGACGCTGCAGACGGTCGCAAACCGGGCTTCGGCGGTAGATATCAGGCCGCCGGCCGTTGTGGTCGTCGGGGAGGTCGTCACCATCGGTGAGCAGGCAGCGGAACTCGGCCGCGCCGCGGCGGACGCGGCCGGGCGGTAACGCAAGCGCGCGGCGAACGGAAGCGGGAAGGCCAGGGACGTGAGCGACGGGCACGGCGTGGAGCCGCACATGCGGGTAGACGCGCGGCAGCTCGAGTCCGCCCTGCTCGTGCTCAGGCACCGGATCGTGGACGCGCCGCTACTGCTCGAGGCGCCCGGCGTGACCGAGGCCAGGACGCAGCGGCGCAAGCTGCTCACCCAGATCGACGATTACCTGCTGCCCCGGATCCGGCAGTCCGCGGCGCCGCTGCTGGTGGCCCTGGTGGGCTCGACCGGCGCGGGCAAGTCGACGCTGGTCAACAGCATCGTGGGCAAGCACGTCAGCCTGACCGGCATCCGGCGGCCGACGACCAACAGCCCGGTGCTGGCCTGTCACCCCGACGAGATGGACTGGTTCGCCGAGAACGTGTTCCTGCCCACGCTGCCCCGGGTGCGCCAGCAGGGGCTGGCCATGCCGGGCCGGGACGGCCTGCTCGTGCTGGCCAGCAGCGAGGGCCTGCCCAAGGGCGTGGCGCTGCTCGACACGCCGGACATCGACTCGGTGGTGCAGGCGCATCACGAGTTCGCGCATCAGTTCCTCGACGCGTCGGACTTGTGGCTGTTCATGACCACCGCCAGCCGGTACGCCGACGCCCCGGTGTGGGAGCTGCTGCGCTACGCCAGGGAGCGGGACGCCTCGCTCGGCATCGTGCTGTCCCGGGTGCCGCCGCGGTCGCGTGCCGAGCTCACCGCGCACTTCACCGCGATGCTGGAGGCCAACGGCCTCGGCGGCGCCGACCGGTTCGTGATCCCGGAGACTATGATCAACGACGGCTACCTTCCGCCCGCGGCGTACGAGCCGGTCAAGGACTGGCTGCGAGACGCGGCCGAGCGGGAGGACCGCCGGGTCGCGGTGCTCACCCAGACGATGTCCGGCGTGCTCGACACGTTCCGGACGAAGGTCCCGGAGCTGGCCGCTCACCTGGCCACCCAGCTGACCCTGCGGGTGCAGCTGCGGCAGGCGGTGGAGAGCTGCTACACCGCCGCCAGGGCCGAGATCGACGAGGCGACCAGGAACGGCTCGCTGCTGCGCGGCGAGACGCTGGCCCGCTGGCAGGACTTCGCCGGCACCGGCGACCTGCTGAAGACGCTGCAGTCACGGCGCAGGTCGGGCGCGACGGCCAAGCCGCGCAAGCAGCGGATCTCCGGCCGCGCCCAGGCGCTGAAGGCGGCCGTGCGGACCGGCCTGGAATCGCTGATCGTGTCCATCGGCGACCGGGCCGCGGAAGAAGCCGTGGCGCGCTGGCGGGATCACCCGGCCGGGGCGGCGCTGCTGGCCGAGCTGCCCGCGCAGGTCCAGTCGCGGGCCATCCGGCTGGCCAGCGACGGTTCGGGTGAGGATGGCCTGCTGGCGGGCGCGGGCGCGGGCCGGTCGCCGTTTGACGATGAGCCTTCCCCGGCGTACCCAGGGGCGCTCGCTGCTTCTGGGGCTTCTGCGGCTTCTGCGGCTTCTGGGGCTGAGGCTGGGGCTAATGGCGGGGAGGCCGGGTCGCTGCCCGGTGCCGCCGTGCTCGGCCGGTCCGCACCGGATCTGGTCCGCCGCGCGGCCCAGGCGATCAGTAGCTGGCAAGATCATGTGATGCACCTCGTGCAGGCCGAAGACGTGACCAAGCGATCCATCGCCCGGATGGTCTCGTTCGACCACGAATCGCTGGCCCTGGTGGTGATCGTCGGGCTGCTTGGCTACGGCGCGGACGCCGCTGCTCCAGCCGAAGGCAGCAGCGGCACGGCGCAGGGGCTGCTCAGCACGCTGTTCGGGCCGGGGCCGCTGCGTGACATCGAGGCGAAGGCGCGCGAGGATCTGACCGAACGGGTACGCCTGCTGTTCGATGAGGAGATGCTGCGGTTCGCCGAGCTCATCGATGCGGGCGGAGTTCCCGACGAGGCCGCTGCCGTGCAGCTTTACCAGGCCACCTACTCGCTCGAGGTGGTGCGATGACCGAGTCCGGCGGGTCCGTGTCCAGCGGGCCCCCGTCCGCCGAGCCCGGAGCTGAGCTCTTCACCGACCCGCGCGGGCCGACCTTGCCCGGCCGGCTGACCGCGCTGGCCCGGCTGGTCCAGATCGGCTCGCCGCGCAGCGGTCCCGAGGGCATCAGCCAAGAACTGCTCGAGGACGCGGTGGACCTGCTCGGCCGAGCCGGCGAGCGGCTGCGGCTGTCCGGCGCGCACACCGTCGTCACGCTGGCCGGCGGCACCGGCAGCGGGAAGTCCTCGCTGTTCAACGTGCTCGCCGGGGCAGACTTCTCGCCCGTCGGCGTGACCAGGCCGCAGACCAGCGAGCCGCACGCGTGCGTGTGGGGGATGGCCGGGGCCGGGCCGCTGCTCGACTGGCTGAGCATCCAGCGGCGGCACCGCTACGCGCGGGCGAGCGCGCTGGACCAGGGGGAGGAGAGCCTCACCGGCCTGCTGCTGCTCGACCTGCCCGACCACGACTCCGTCACGGCTGGCGCCTCGCACGAGGTAGACAGGATGGTCGAGCTGGCCGACCTGATGATCTGGGTGCTCGACCCGCAGAAGTACGCCGACGCGTCCGTGCACAGCCGGTACCTGACCCGGCTGGCCGGCCATTCGGCGGTCACTGCGGTGCTGCTCAACCAGGTCGACCTGCTCAACCCCGAGCAGGTCGAGGACTGCACGAACGACCTGCGCAGGCTGCTCGACGCGGAGGGCCTGCACGACGTCAGGATCGTGCTGACCTCCGCGGCCACCGGGACGGGCATCGAGGAGCTGCGCAAGGTGCTGATCGAGGCGGTGACCGCGCGCCGGGCGGCCAGCGAGCGCCTCGAGGCCGACATCGACGCGCTGACGGCCAAGTTCGACGCCTACGCGGGCAGCCGTTCCGTCTCGGTGCCCGAAGGCAGCGCCGTCGCGCTCACCGACGCCTTCGCCCGCGCGTCCGGCACGGCGGCGGTCTGCGACGCGATGCAGGGAGCGCGCGAGCAGCGCGCCGCTGACTACATCGGGTGGCCGGTCGCCGCCCTGGCCAGCCGCCTGCCCGGCCGCAATCCGGCCAGGAAGATGGCGCCGTGGAACATCGCCGGCCAGCTGGCCGAGCTGGCGGCCGGGCCGCGGGAGGCGCAGCCAGCCGAGATCGACAACGCGCTCACCGCGTTCGGTGCGGAGATCGGCGCGCTCCTGCCCGTCCCGTGGTCGCGCACCGTGTATTCGGCCGCGCGGTCGAGGGCGGACACCATCCCGCGCGCGCTCGGCACCGCGATCGGCGAGTCGCTGCCCGCCGAGATCCGCGTGCCCGCCTGGTGGCGGCTGGTCCGGGCCTGGCAATGGCTGCTGATCGCCACGATGGTGGCCGGCGTCGCCTGGATGGGCGCGATCCTGGCCTTCGGCGGGTTCGGTGTGGACCGGCAGGTGTCCTCGCCGCTGCTCGACCAGCTGACCCTGCTGCCCTGGGTGGTCGCGGTGATCGTGGCCCTGCTGTTGCTCGGCTGGCTGACCGCGTCCGGCGGCATGAACCTGGTGATGCTGTCCGCCGACAAGGAACGGGCCCAGGTCGAGGAGGTCATGCGGTCGCGCATCGGCATGGTCGCGCGGGAGACCGTGCTGCTGCCGGTCAAGCAGGAGCTTTCGGAATACGACAGGTTCCGCGCTGAGCTGAAGACCGCGCGCGGTTAGCTGGCCCGGCGCGGTTAGCCGGCCGGGTTGGCCGGCCGGGCAGTTACTCGCATGGGCGAACTGGCCGGCTTCCACGAGCAGATCGCCTGGCCGCTTCGAAATGCAGAGCCGACTCCGATCCGGCCGAGGGTCCGCACCTTTCATGATCGTTTTGCCTTTTCATGCGTTCTGACTGGTTGGTGACCCAGATTGTCCCGGTATGTGGGCGCAGAACGCGTGAAGAGTCGCGATGATCATGGAGTTTCGGGGGAGGGGGGCGCGGGGGCGGCAGGGCGGGGGCGGCGGATCGGCGGGGCGGGAAGGGGCTTACGCCCGTGGCGTAATGCTGCGAGGAAGTGATGGCCAGGCGCCACCGTTCGGACGTAATGTTGTAATCAATATTCGCTGGAGGCGGCATGGCATCTGGTTCCCCGCTGGACGCGTACTCCCAGGTGGTGGCGGGCGTTGCCGCCGAGCTGACGCCGCGGGTGGCGAGCTTGCGGGTGCCGAGGGCGGGCGGCAGAGCGGCCGGAACGGGGGAGAGCCTCGGCTCGGCCGTCGTCTATACGGGTGACGGGTTCCTGCTGACCAACGCTCATGTGGTCGGCCGTGCCCAGGGTGGGACGGCGCTGTTCGCGGACGGGGCGACCGCGCCATTCCGTGTGGTGGGGATCGATCCGCTCTCCGATCTTGCCGTGCTCAGGTCGGCGGGCGACACGCCGCCGCCAGCCGAGCTGGGCGAGGCCGACGAGCTGGTCGTGGGGCAGCTGGTGGTCGCGGTCGGCAACCCGCTGGGCCTGGCCGGATCGGTGACGGCCGGCGTGGTGAGCGCGCTTGGCCGGTCGCTGCCGACCAGGGACGGCCGGGGTGCCGTCGCCCGCCTGGTCGAGGACGTGATCCAGACCGATGCGGCGCTCAACCCGGGCAACTCAGGCGGCGCGCTGGCCGACGCGAACGCCAGGGTGGTCGGCATCAACACGGCGGTGGCCGGGATCGGGCTCGGGCTGGCCGTGCCGGTCAACTCGACCACCCGGCGGATTATCTCGTCGCTGATGCAGGACGGCCGGGTGCGGCGGGCGTACCTCGGGCTGGTGACCGTGCCCGCGCCGTTGCCGGCCTGGCTGCGCGAGCGGACCGGCCGAGTGAACGGGCTGCGTGTCGCGCAGGTCATGGCGGGCGAGCCCGCCGATCGGGCCGGCCTGCGCGCGGGTGACGTCCTGCTGACCGCTGCGGGCAGTCCGGTTGCGGTGTCGCAGGATCTGCAGCGGCTGATGTTCGGTGACGCGATCGGCCGGCCGCTCGCGATCACGGTGATGCGCAACGGCGCCCTGGTCGACGTGATCGCGCAGCCGACAGAGCTCGTCGCAGCGTAACCCTCGCCGTCCCCAGTCCCCAGTCCCCAGTCCCCAGTCCCCTGTCCCCAGTCCCCTGTCCGCCTCGGCCGGGCCGGCTGCGGTGTCGGCAGCTGTGCTCGGCGTGGAGCCGACCGGGCATTATGACGCCGTTGACCTGGGTATGGCAATTGGCTCTCCACAGATCCGGGTATCGCGCCCGGTAATCCACAGCGCGCGATCCGAGCCGCCGGGGACCGCCTCTCGCGAGCCATCGTGGTAACAGGCCGGTGGCGCAGCGCCGCCCGCCGTTAGCTCGACAGCCCCACGGCACCGTGCCGCGGGAATCGCTCAGGAGGATCCGATGATCAACGGCGCAACAGTGACCCTGACGGGTTACGTGGCCTCGGAGCCGAACTACCGGACCATCAAGGGGAACACGCCCATCGTGTCGATGCGTGTCGCCTGGACGCAGCGCTACGTGGACCGCGAAACCGGCGAATGGCGAGACGGCAACACGTCATTCGCGACCGTCAACTGCTGGCGCAAGCTGGCCAACAACGTGGCGCCGTCGCTGCACAAGGGCCAGGCCGTCGTGGTGGCCGGGCGGCTGCAGATACGGGAGAACGATGACAAGGAAGGCTTGCGCCGGATCTACGTCGAGATCGACGCGGACGCCATCGGCCACAACCTGTCCCGCGGCGTCTCGCACTTCCAGCGCACCAACCGGCCGTCCGAGGATGCGACCGCCGAGGGGGCCGCGACCGACGACATCATCGAACCGGGCTTGACGCTCCAGGGCGGGGCGGGAGCGGGCGGGAACGGGACGCCGGGCGGCAGCCACGAGGATCTGTTCGAACGGGACGCGGTAGCCGAGCTCGCCGAGGCGGAAGAGGGCTCAGCCCCCGTAGCGGTGCCGTTCTGACCCTGGCTGCTCTTGACCCTGACGCTGCTGGCGTGACGGTGACACTACAACCCCGGACACTACAAGCCCGGTGGGGCATGACACTACAGCCCGGTGGGGCCGTCAGTTCCAGATCACGCCTCGCATCGAGCGCCCTCTCCCTCATCTGTCGGCACGGTGTTCATCGCACGGTGTTCATCGCACGGTGTCCATCGGCACAATGCCGTTCCGCTTCCAGGTCGGCGACTGGCCGAGGGACCAGACGGGCCTGGGGTACGTGGCCGCACGGTGTGGGCACATTCCGGCTGCACTATCCCTGGCCGCCGGAGGTGTCCGCGCTGTGCGGCGACCAACATACCGGTTTCCCGGGCCTCGCGCACGCAACGGAACTACTCTGTTACCCAGAGTAGTTCAGTGTCCCTCCGGCGGCACTCTGCGTGATGGCCCGGAGCGTACCGGCGGGGCACCCGGCGACGTGGTCATGGGCAGGAGGACATGGCAGTCCAGCAGGCAGCATTGCCGCAAGAGCGGCCCGACCGGCCCCAGGGTCGCGGGCAGTTGCTGCGGCGCCCCGCGACGTGGCCGCTGGCGGCTGAGCCGGCGCCGTTGGTGGCGTACGTCGTCGTGGTGGTGGCCGGCGACCTGGCCCTGATCGGCTGGGAACTGGCCAGGACACCGCTGCGGGCCGGGGAGTTCCTGATGTTCGCGGCGCTGCTGGCTTGCGGCGCCGCCTGCATCGAGGCGACCAGGCGACTCGGCCTGCCGGCCGGCGTGTCGCGTGACCTGCTCTCCGCCTGGTGGCTGCCCATTGCGCTGCTGCTGCCCCCGGTGTACGCGCTGCTCGCCCCGATTCCGCTCAGCGTGCTGGTGCAGTTGCGGGTGCGCAGCAGCGTCTTCTACCGGCGGGCGTTCAGCGCGGCGGCGCTGGGCCTGGCCGGCGCGGCGGCCTCGATCATGTTCGGCCATTTCGGCCTTCGGGCCGGCACGGTGCGCGATCTGGCCGCGTGGTTCGCCTATCCCGGCCCCGAAGTGTGGTTCACCCGGCCGGTGACCGTCGTGATCGCGATCGGCTGCGCCGCGCTGTTCAGCGTGCTCAACGCGACGCTGGTGGGCGTCGCCGTGCACGCGTCCCGGCCGCAGCTGCGCTGGCGGGACGTGCTCTGGGATGCGGAAGGGGTGGTACTCGACGTCACCGAGGTCTGCGTGGGCGTGCTGGTCACGATCGCCTGCGCGCTGAATCCGGTGCTGCTCTTTGTCGCGCTGCCGCCGGTCGTCCTGCTGCAGCGCAGCCTGCTGCACCAGCAGTTGCGCGCGGCCGCGCGGACCGATGCCAAGACCGGACTGCTGAACGCGGCCGCCTGGCAGCGGGAGGCTGATACCGAGATGACCAGGATGTCCAGGGGCAAGAGTTCCCTGGCCCTGCTGCTCATCGACATCGATCATTTCAAGCGGGTGAACGACACGCACGGGCACCTGGCCGGTGATCAGGTACTGGCCGGGCTGGCCGAGGCGCTCCGCCAGCAGGTGCGCGACTCAGACGTAGTGGGCAGGTTTGGCGGCGAGGAATTCGTCGTCCTGCTGCCCGGCGCCGATGCAGCCGAGGCTGGCCAGGCCGCCGAACGGCTGCGCCAGCAGGTGAGCCAGACGGCTGTCGTTTTCGCCACCGGCGAGGTACGCATCACGGTGTCGATCGGGGCCGCCGTGCTCGGCGTGCACGGCGACGACATTCCCGGGTTGCTGGCGAGCGCCGACCTTGCGCTGTACCGGGCCAAGAGGGCGGGCCGGAATCAGGTGCGCATGCTCGACGGGCCGGGCGACGCGGAGATTCCCGCGCAGCTGGCGCTGGACATTTCCCCCGGGATCTGGCCATCGATCCGGGATAATGTCACCGAACCGGAAAGGCCATCGCGACCCGGGGGAGTGACGGATGAGCGTTCTGCGGGTGCGCGGCTATGCCCTCCCCGAGGGGGAGCCGGTTGACCTGTATGCCGACGGCGACCGGTGGACCACCGACCCGGTCGGCGCGGCGGAGCTGGTCGCCGAGGGCTGGCTGCTGCCGGGGCTGGTGGACGCGCACACCCACCCCGGCGCCGGGGCGCCAGGGCAAGCACTGGATGACACGCTGCTGCGCGAACATTTGCGGCAACACGTCGCCGCTGGCGTGACCATGATCCGCTCGCCGGGGCTTGCCGGTGACCCGCCGGACTGGTTCGGCCGTGACCCGGACGTGCCGCGGGCCGTGCATGCCGGGCCGTGGATCGCCCAGGCGGGACAGTTCTTCGACGGCTGGGGGCGGCGCGCCAGCCACGAGGAACTCCCGGCGCTCGCCGCCGCGCAGGCGGCCCGCACCGGATGGGCCAAGCTCATCGCCGACTGGGGAGTGGGCGATGAACCGCTCCCCGCCGACGTGCTCACGGCCGTCGTGGCTGCTGTGCACGCGGTCGGCGGGCGGGTCGCGGTCCATACCCAGCATGCGGCGGGCGGAGCGGCCTCGGTCACGGCGAAGGTGGACTCCATCGAGCACGGCATGTGCCTGGACCCGGCCCTGCTGCCTCAGATCGCCGCCCAGGGCACCGCCCTGACCCCGACGCTTTCGGTCATTACCGAGAGCCTGAGCGAGATGAGCGGCCGGCCCGATGGCCCCCGCAAGGACTGGTATCTCGGCGGGGCGAGCGTTCACGGCCAGCTGGCGGCGGCCGCCGCCGAAGCCGGCGTCACCATCCTGGCCGGGACCGACTCGGCGCAGCACGGGCGCATCACCGACGAGATCCGTGCTCTTGCGGCCGCCGGCGTCAGGCCGCACGACGCCATCGCCGCCGCCTCCTGGGCGGCCCGGTCCTTCCTGGGGCTGCCGGGTCTTGTCCCGGGCGGCCCGGCCGACGCCGTGGTCTACGACTCCGACCCGCGGGCCGATCTCGCCGAGCTGGGCTGCCCTCGGGCGGTCATCCTGCGCGGCCAGCTCAAGCACTGCCGGTCCTGACCCGGGTGGGCTGGTGCACGGCTCGCCAGCCATGATGGCCACGAACGAGCGAAAGGGGAACGGAACGTGCGAGCCGCCACCATCCGTAATGCTGCGATGGTCGTCGCCGAGCACCCCGATCCGCAGCCAGGGCCCGGTGAGGTCCTGGTCCGGGTCAGGGCCGCGGGACTCAACGGTGCCGACCAGATGCAGCTGCTCGGCTTCTACCCGCCGCCGCCTGGATCCGGTATCCCGGCGGACATCCCCGGGCTTGAGCTGGCCGGCGAGGTCGCCGGGGCCGGCCCCGGCGCCGTCCGGTTCCGTACCGGCGACCGGGTCATGTCCATCGTGGCGGGCGCCGGGCAGGCGGAGCTGGCCGTCGTGCCCGAGGATCAGCTCATGCCGGTCCCTGAGGGACTGAGCTGGCCGGAAGCGGGCGGGTTCGCCGAGGTATTCATGACGGCCTACGACGCGATATTCGGCCAGGGCGGGCTGCAGCCCGGCGAGCGGCTCCTCGTGCACGGCGCCGCGGGCGGCGTCGGCAGCGCCGCTGTCCAGCTGGCCGTGGCAGCCGGGGCGCATGTCACCGCGACCGTCCGCAACCCGGACAGCCGGGGGGCCGTCGCCGCGCTCGGCGCCGAGCCGGTGATCGACCCGGAAGGATTCGACGAACACGGGCCGTACGACGTGATCCTCGAGTTGGTCGGCGCGCCCAACCTGGTCGGGAACCTCAGCTCCATGGCGACCGGCGGCCGCATCGTGATCATCGGCCTGAGTGCCGGCGGCCACGCTGAGCTCGACCTTCGGGCGCTGATGATCAAGCGCGGCCGGATCAGCGGCTCCACGCTGCGCAGCCGCCCGCTCGCGGAAAAGGCGGCGCTGGCCCGTCAGGTCGAGCAGCACGTGCTGCCGCTGCTGGCGGCCCGGCGCGTCAGGGTCCTGGTCGACGCGACCTTCCGGCTTGACGACGTGGCCGCTGCTTACGCTAGATTCAGCGGCGGCGGCAAGGTCGGCAAGATCGTCCTGTCCGCCAACGAGCAGGACGAGCAGGACCGGACCGCCGGCAAGTAGGACCGCCGCCTCGCGTCATGCCAGGCCAGACCAGCCTGAGCTGGACCAGGCCCGGCGCGCCCGGGCGGGGGGAGCGCTCGCGTCAGGGTGGTCACGCGTATAGTGGCCGGAGGGGAGCGTTCAGTTCGCAACGTGGGACCAGCGAGCTTTGCCTGGTTCATGTCTGTTAGATCACAATCCAGGAACGACCGCGCCACGCCTCTGGCGTCGCAGTGCAAACCAGGACATTCTCCGGGTAAAGCTGTAACACGATGCCGGAACAGGTGATGGCCACAGTGTTTCGGCTATCACGAATGGGGAGCGTCGTTTCTCGATGACCGCGCCACTGGAGCCGCTGGAGCTTGACCCTGAGGCCGCACTGGTAAGTGGCAGTGTGAAGGCTATCCAGGGCCGCTCGCTGGGGCAGATCGCCTGGCGGCGGCTGCGCCGCGACAAGGTCGCGATGGCCGGCGGGGTGATCATTGTCTTCCTGATCTTGGTCGCGATCGTCGGTCCGCACCTGGTGCAGAACCCGGACACCCTGCACGAGGGCCTGATCAATCCGACCTTTAGCCGCCCGAACGGGACACTCGGCGGGATCAGCGGGGCCCATCCGCTGGGCGTCGAGCCCATCTTCGGGCGCGACGTACTGAGCCGCATCGTCAACGGAGCCCAGTACTCGCTGCTCATCGGATTCCTGGCCACCGCCCTCGCGGTATGCATCGGAACATTCATGGGCGTCATCGCCGGCTACTTCGGCGGGTGGCTGGACGCGCTGATCGGGCGGGCGATGGACGTGTTCCTCGCCTTCCCGCTGCTGGTCTTCGCGATCGCGCTGGCCGGCGTCGTACCCAATGCCGCATTCGGCCTCAACGGCAATACCTTGCGCGTCGCGCTGCTCATTTTCATTATCGGGTTCTTCGCCTGGCCGTATATCGGCCGGATCGTCCGCGGGCAGACCATTTCGCTGCGGGAACGCGAGTTCGTGGATGCCGCGCGCAGCCTGGGGGCACGGTGGCCCTACATCGTGTTCCGCGAACTGCTGCCGAACCTGATCGCCCCCATCCTGGTCTACTCCACACTGCTGATCCCGACGAACATCCTGTTCGAATCGTACCTTGACTATCTGGGCGTCGGCCTGATCCCGCCCGCTCCGAGCTGGGGGGGTATGCTCTCCGAGGCTGTGAGCCAGCAATTTTTCTCGATCGACCCCATGTTCATGATCATCCCCGGCGTGACCATTTTTATTACCGTCATGGCGTTTAACCTATTCGGCGACGGGTTGCGAGATGCGCTTGACCCGAGAAGCAGGTAAGTGGGCTACCCGCCGTTCCATCAAAGTTATACAGGAGGCGTTTGACACATGAAGAGAGGCGGAACTCTGGGCCTTGCCGCTGTAGGAGCGGTAGGCGCCCTGATCCTGGCCGCGTGCGGCAGCGGGAGCGGTGGTGGAGGAGGCGGCGGTAGCACTGGGTCGACTACAACATCCTTCAACGAGGGCAACAATCAGGTGGTTAACCCGTCCACCCATAAGGGCGGGACGCTGACCTTCGGTGACAGCAGCACGCCCGACTCGTTTGACCCCGGCAACACCTACTACGCCTGGGTACTCAACTTCGACCGGCTGTTCGTCACGCCGCTCACCACGTACAAGTCCTGCCCCGGCACCTGCGGCAACGCGCTCGTGCCCGGTCTGGCCACCAACACCGGCGTGGTCAGCAGCGACGGCCTGACCTGGACGTACACCCTCAAGTCGGGGGTAACGTTCCCGGACGGCACGCCGGTAACGTCGCAGGACGTCAAGTACGCGGTCGAGCGCACCTATGACCGGTCCGTGCTGGCCAACGGCCCGTCTTACTTCTCGACGCTGCTGGCCGACCCCACCTACCCGGGGCCGTACAAGGACCGCGCCAAGAACCTGATGGGTCTGACCTCGATCACCACGCCCAACAACCTCACGGTCGTGTTCCACCTGCTGAAGCCGTTCCCTGACTTCCCGTACGTAGTGGCCTTCCCCCAGACGGCCCCGGTACCGCCGAGCAAGGACACGGGCTCGAACTACCAGCTGAACCCTCAGTCCACTGGGCCGTACATGTTCCAGAGCTACCAGCTGAATAAGCAGGCCGTCCTGGTACCGAACCCCAAGTGGAACCCCTCCTGGGACCCGCAGGCGAAGCAACTGGCCAGCAAGATCATCGTCAACCTGAACGTCAACGCCGCTGACATCGACAACCGGCTGATGGCCGGCGACCTTGACGTGGACGCGGCGGGCACCGGCGTGCAGGCGGCGGCCCGGGCGAAGATCCTGTCCAGCCCGACGCTCATGAAGTCGGCCGACAACCCGCTGGCCGGGTTCCTGTGGTTCATCTACATCAACACCAAGGTCGCGCCGCTGACCAACGTGCACTGCAGGGAAGCGGTCGAGTACGCGGCCAACAAGACCGATCTGCAGACGGCCTACGGCGGACCGATCGCCGGCGGCCAGATCGCGAGCACGATCATGCTGCCGATCACCGTCGGCTACAAGAAGTACGACCTGTACGAGGCGACCACCAAGCCCAATGGCGACCTGGCCAAGGCCAAGGCCCAGCTGAAGCTGTGCGGCCAGCCGAACGGCTTCACCACCAGCGTGGCTTACCGCAGCGACCGGCCCAAGGAAGTCAACGGTGCGCAGTCACTGCAGGCGGCGCTGGCTCAGGCCGGGATCAAGCTGCAGCTGCACGGCTACCCGTCAGGCACCTACTACACCGACTTCGCGGGCGCTCCCAAGTACGTGCACCAGCACGACCTCGGGCTCGACTTCGGTGGCTGGGCGGCCGACTGGCCGAACGGCAACGGCTTCATGGACGCAATCAGCAACGGGAACGCGATCACTTCCTCCGGTAACGCCAACATTGGGGAACTGAACGACCCAGTGGTCAACAACCTGTTCACCGAGTCCAACAAGGTGGGGCTCACCACGGCGGCGCGCAACGCCGTCTGGCCGCAGATCGATATGGAGATCATGAAGCAGGCGGTCATCCTTCCTGAGGTGTACGCGAAGTCGCTCATCTACCGGAGCCCGAACATCACCAACGCG
Organism: Streptosporangiaceae bacterium; assembly: GCA_036502085.1. Lineage (GTDB taxonomy): Bacteria > Actinomycetota > Actinomycetes > Streptosporangiales > Streptosporangiaceae > PALSA-505. The sequence continues at coordinate 26,427 of DASXZD010000044.1, read as the reverse complement.
TTCATCCAGCCGTACTTCGGCATGTACGACTATGCCGTTCTCGGCGTGAAGTAGTCAGGCGCAAAGAAGCAAGTCCACACGCTAGCTAGAAGGCAGGTGGAGGCGCCGGCACCCGGCCGTAAGGCCGGGTGCCGGCGCTGGGCAGAGTGATTACATTCATCGTCCGGCGCATGATATCCGCGGTCTTCCTGATGGTGATCGTGAGCATGGTCACGTTCGCGATCTTCTTCCTGATACCGCGGCTGGCTGGCCAGAACTCGTATGAGCTCGCGGCGCAGTATGTCGGTCGTAACCCGACCGTCTCGGCCATTCACCAGGTCGAGATCAAGCTGGGCCTGAACGAGCCGCTGAGCGTCCAGTACGGTCGCTTCCTGCGCGGCATCGTGTTCGGTGCTCACTACAACGACGGCCCCAGCCAGACCTACTGCCCGCCGCCGTGCCTCGGCTACTCGTTCCGCAGCCAGCAGGCGGTCTGGCCGCAAATGGTCTCCGCGCTGCCGGTAACTCTCTCGCTCGCCGTCGGTGCTGCCCTCATCTGGCTGGTCGGCGGGGTCTCGATCGGAGTGGTCTCGGCGCTCAAGCGCGGCAGCATCTTCGACCGGCTCTCCATGGGCGCCGCGCTCACCGGAGTCTCGCTGCCCATCTTCTTCACCGGCCTCATCTCTCTGGCGCTGTTCAGTTATAAATGGCCAATCTTCCCGAACGAGCAATACGTGGCCATTACCCAGAATCCGCTGCTGTGGGCGAAGAACCTGATATTGCCGTGGGTCGTGCTCGCGTTCCTCTATGCCGCACTGTATGCGCGGCTGACCCGGGCAGGCATGCTCGAAACGATGAATGAGGACTACATCCGCACCGCGAGAGCCAAGGGCCTGCCCGAGCGGACGGTCATCACCAAACACGGCCTGCGGGCGGCGCTCACGCCCATCATCACCATTTTCGGCATGGACGTCGGCCTGCTGATCGGCGGCGCGATCGTCACCGAGTACACCTTCGGCTTGCACGGCATCGGCCTGTTTACCTACGAGGCAATCCAGCAGCAGGACTTCCCCGAGATCATGGGTGTCACCTTGCTCACCGCATTCTTCGTTGTCTTCGCCAATCTCGTCGTGGACATCTTGTACTCGGTCGTCGACCCAAGGGTCCGGCATTGAGCCCGCGCACCTGGCGGGGGAATTCAGCCGCCGCGGACCAGGAGATTCCGGTCGCCATCCAGCGCTCGCCGGACGCGCTGCTGGAAATCCAGGACCTGCGCATTCACTTTCCCACCGACGACGGCGTGGTCAAGGCGGTAGACGGCGTCTCGTTCACCCTGGAACGGGGACGCACGCTCGGCATCGTGGGCGAGTCGGGCTCCGGCAAGAGCGTGACCAGCCTCGGGATCCTAGGCCTTCACCACGGCACCAGCGCCAAGATCAGCGGCAAGATCTGGCTGGACGGAGAGGAACTCGTCGACGCGTCCCCTGACCGGGTGCGCCAGTTGCGGGGCAGCAAGATGGCGATGATCTTCCAGGACCCGCTGTCGTCGCTGCACCCGTACTACACCGTGGGTCACCAGATCGCCGAGGCGTATCTCATCCACAACCGGGTCAGCAAGAAGGCCGCCCACGAACGCGCGGTCGACCTGCTGAACCGGGTGGGCATCCCGCACCCGAAGAGCCGGGTGGACGACTATCCGCACCAGTTCTCCGGCGGCATGCGCCAGCGCGCGATGATCGCGATGGCGTTGTCCTGCAACCCCGAGTTGCTCATCGCCGACGAGCCGACGACCGCGCTCGATGTCACCGTGCAGGCGCAGATCCTCGACCTCATGTCGGACCTGCAGCAAGAGTTCGGCTCGGCGGTCATCATGATCACCCACGACCTCGGCGTGGTCGCCGAGCTTTCCGACGACATCATGGTCATGTACGCCGGCCGGATGGCCGAATACGGCAGCGGTGTCGACATCTTCGAACAGCCCGGCCACCCCTACACCTGGGGGCTGCTCGGATCCATGCCGCGGATGGACCGCGAACGGCTGGATCGGCTGCTGCCGATCCCCGGCACACCGCCCAGCCTGATCAACGTGCCGACCGGCTGCCCGTTCCACCCGCGCTGCGCCTACGCCAACCTGACCGGCGGCAAATCGACGAGTGAGGTGCCGGAGTTCCGCACCGTCGGACCCGGCCACCAGGCCGCCTGTCACCTGAGCGTGGACGAGCAGCGCCAGATCTGGAGCGAGCAGATCAAGGTGAGGCTGTGAACAGGGCCGGATCCAGGCGGGGGAGACAAGCATGAGCGCGCAGCTGAGCGAGGAGACGACGGCCCCCACCCCGTCGTCGGATGCCCTGCTGACGGTGACCGGGCTCACCAAGCATTTCCCGGTCAACCGCGGGATCATCCTGCGGCACCGCGTCGGGCTGGTCCGCAGCGTGGACGACGTTTCGTTCAGCGTTAACCGCGGCGAAACCCTCGGCATCGTCGGAGAGTCAGGCTGCGGCAAGACCACCACCGCGCGCATGCTCACCCGGCTGATCGAGCCGACGTCCGGGCGGATCGTCTTCGACGGCAAGGACATCACCCACCTGCGGACCGGTGCCATGCGCCCGTTCCGCCGGGAAATCCAGATGATCTTCCAGGACCCCTACTCGTCGCTCAACCCGCGGCAGACGGTCGGTTCGATCATCGGGGCGCCGTTCCGGCTGCAGGGAGTCAAGCCGGACAACGGAGTCAAGGCGACCGTCCAGGAACTGCTCAAGATGGTCGGGCTCAACCCGGAGCATTACAACCGGTACCCGTATGAGTTCTCCGGCGGCCAGCGGCAGCGGATCGGCATCGCCCGCACGCTCGCGCTGCGGCCCAAGCTCATCGTGGCCGACGAGCCGGTGTCCGCCCTGGACGTCTCCATCCAGGCGCAGGTGGTCAACCTGCTCGCCGACCTTCAGTCGGAGCTGGGCCTGACCTATGTGATCATCGCGCACGACCTGTCGGTGATTCGGCACGTGTGCAACCGGGTCGCGGTCATGTACCTGGGGCATCTGGTCGAGCTGGCCAGCCGCGACGATCTCTACGCGCGGCCGCGGCACCCGTACACCGTGGCCCTGATGTCCGCGGTGCCCTCGCCCGAGCCGGTGCACCGGGGACCCGACGGACGCCGGCAGCGCCGCGAGCGCGTCCGGCTGAGCGGCGAGGTGCCGAGCCCGCTCGACCCGCCGCCGGCTTGCCGGTTCCACACCCGCTGCTGGAAGGCTCAGGAGATCTGCAAGACCGAGCAGCCGCCGCTAGTGGAACTGGCCACCGGCCACCACGTTGCCTGTCACTTCCCGGAGAACACGCCGGCGACTGCGTCCTAGGCCACCTCGGGCCACCTCGGGCCACCTAGGGCCACCTAGAGCTACCTCGGGTCACCTAGAGCCCGCCAGGCTACCCGCAGCTCCGCCGCTGCGGGTAGCGTCGGCGGCATGGCCATGTCACCGGCAGACGGCGAGCCCACGGCCGGGATCGTGCGGGTGCTGCTGGCCGCGGTGCGCTGCGAGAAGGGCGACATGGCGGCCAACCTGGCCATGCACCGCCGGGTGCTGGCCGCGAGCTGGGGCTGCCAGCTGGCCATCTTCCCTGAGATGTCGCTCACCGGCTCGCTCGACCCCAGGACCGCGCCCGGGGCGCTGGCCACCCTGGACGCCGCGCCGGTGCGGGCGCTGGCGCAGGCCACCGGGCAGCACGCGGTCGCGGCGGTCTTCGGCATAGCCGAGCGCGGCGCGGGCGGAGCCAGCCACATCACCCAGGTTTACGCCTGCGGAGGCAAGATCGCCGGCGTGTACCGCAAGCGTCACCTGGGCGAGGGCGAGGAAGGCTACACCCCCGGACGAGAGAGCGCCCTGTTCCGTCTCGGGAAGGGGCCAGGGGAGCGTCCGGGAGAGGGGCCTGGGCTTATAGAGCCCGAGGTCAGCTTCGGCATCGCCATCTGCGCCGAAGGCAGCGTCGACTACCCCTTCGACGAGCCGGCCGCGGCCGGCGCCAGGCTGATCGCCTTCTGCGCCGCCCCCGGGCTGTACGGACGGCGGACCGACGAGGCATCGTGGCGGGCCGGGCACGCCTGGTGGCAAGGCTGCGGGCTGGGCGACGCGCGCCGCCACGCCGCGCGCACCGGCGCCTGGGTGGCCCTCGCCACCCAGGCAGGCTCGACGGCCGACGAGGACTTCCCCGGCCTGGCCGCGTTCGTCTCGCCGGCCGGCCAGGTCACCGCGCGGCTGCCCGACTGGCGCGCGGGCACCCTCGTCGCCGACCTGCCGCTGGGACCCGCGTTCTGGCGGCGTCATGGCGGATCCAGGATCCGCTGAGCCCTACCCTGGAGACATGCCGGAGTACATTTATTCAATGCGCGCCGTGCGCAAGGCGCATGGCGACAAGGTCATCCTCGACAACGTCACGCTCGCTTTCCTGCCCGGGGCCAAGATCGGCGTCGTGGGACCGAACGGCATGGGCAAGTCGACCCTGCTCAAGATGATGGCGGGGGTGGAGCAGCCGTCCAACGGCGACGCCAGGCTGATGCCTGGGTTCACCGTCGGCCTGCTGGCCCAGGAGCCGGTACTCGATGAGGACAAGACCGTCCTGGGCAACGTGGAAGAGGGCGTCGCCGAGACCAAGCAGCTGCTGGACGCCTACAACGAGGTCGCGGCGAAGATGGCGACCGACTACTCCGACGACCTGCTCGACGAGATGGGCAAGCTGCAGGAGCAGCTTGACCACCGGGACGCGTGGGACATCGACAGCCAGCTCGAGCAGGCGATGGACGCGCTGCGCTGCCCGCCGCCCGATGCCGACGTGAAGGTGCTGTCCGGCGGTGAGCGCCGCCGGGTCGCGCTGTGCAGGCTGCTGCTCTCCCAGCCCGACCTGCTGCTTCTCGACGAGCCCACCAACCACCTGGACGCCGAGAGCGTGCAGTGGCTGGAGCAGCACCTGGAGAAGTACCCGGGCACCGTCGTCGCGGTGACGCACGACAGGTACTTCCTCGACAACGTGGCTCAGTGGATTCTCGAGCTCGACCGCGGCCACGCCTTTCCCTACGAGGGCAACTACTCCACGTACCTGGAGACCAAGGCGGCCCGGATCAAGGTCGAGGGAGCCAAGGACGCCAAGAAGCGCAAGCGCCTCGAGGACGAGCTCGAATGGGTGCGGTCCAGCCCGCGGGCCCGCCAGGCCAAGGGCCGGGCGCGGCTGCAGCGCTACGAAGAGATGGCGGCCGAGGCAGAAGCTGGCCGGAAGCTGGACTTCGAGGAGATCCAGATCCCGCCGGGCCCGCGGCTCGGCAGCACCGTGGTCGAGATCGAGAACCTGGAGAAGGGCTTCGGCGACCGCGAGCTGTACGAGAACCTGAGCTTCTCGCTGCCGCGCAACGGGATCGTCGGCGTGCTGGGCCCGAACGGCGTCGGCAAGACCACCCTGTTCAAGATGATCGCGGGGGAGGACAAGCCCGACTCCGGCACGATCCGGATCGGCGAGACCGTCCGGCTGTCCTACGTGGACCAGCTCAGGTCCGGCATCGACCCGGACAAGACGGTCTTCGAGGTCATCTCCGACGGCGAGTCGACCATCAGGGTGGGCAACGTCGAGATCCCCAGCCGCGCCTACGTGGCCGCGTTCGGCTTCAAGGGATCCGATCAGCAGAAGCCGGCCGGGCTGATGTCCGGCGGCGAGCGGGGCCGGGTCAACCTGGCGCTCACCCCCAAGCAGGGCGGCAACCTGCTGCTACTGGACGAGCCGGCCAACGACCTGGACGTGGAGACGCTCTCCTCGCTGGAGAACGCGCTGTTCGAGTTCCCCGGCTGCGCGCTGATCACCAGCCACGACCGGTGGTTCCTGGACCGGGTCGCGACGCACATCCTGGCCTGGGAGGGCGAGGCGAACTGGTTCTGGTTCGAGGGGAACTTCGAGTCCTACGAGAAGAACAAGGTCGACCGCCTCGGCGCCGAGGCGGCGCGGCCGCACCGGGTCACCTACCGCAGGCTCACCCGCGGCTGACCGGCACGCCGCAAAGCCAGGCACGCCGCAAAGCCAGGCACGCCGCAAAGCCGGGCCAGGCCGGTTAGGCCGGGGCCAGGCCCAGGTCACCGCGCGCGGCCGGATCCTGGTTCACCAGGCTGTGCGCGGCCATCACCAGGTAGTCCCATAGCTGCGCGTCGAGGGCCGGAGCCAGGGCGAGGCCGTCCAGCGCGGCGCGCATGTGACGCAGCCACGCGTCGCGCTCGGCCTCGCCGATGGTGAACCTGGCGTGCCGCATCCGCAGCCGGGGGTGCCCGCGCTGCTCGCCGTAGGTGCCGGGACCGCCCCAGTACTGCATGAGGAACAGTCGCAGGTGCTCCTCGGCGGGCCCGAGATCCTTGGCCGGGTACACCGGCCGCAGCAGCGGATCGGCGGCCACACCCAGGTAGAAGTCGTGGACCAGGCGGCGGAACGTCTCCTCGCCGCCGACGGCCTGATAAAAGCTGCTCTGGTTCTCCTCGCTCATGGCGCTACCAGGGTACGGTCGCCCGGCGGGTCGTCAAGACGCCGCCGGGGGATCAGGGAACCGGCCGGAGATCATGGCCACGGCGGTCGGTGCCGTCGTGATGCCCGCGCCGTCGAGCGCCGCCTTGACCCGCTCCCTGAGCTCCCGCTCGACCTCGTACTGCCGGGGCGCGGTGGTCATGGCCACCAGCCGCCAGACCGCCTCGCTACTGGACACCGACTGCACGCCCCATACCTTGGGCTCCTCCTGGATGATGCCGTGCCACTGCGGCTCCGCCCACATGTCCACCGACACCCGGGTCATGATCTCTCGCACCTGGGATGAGTCCTGGGTGTAAGGGACAGGAAAGTCGATCACCGCGCGGGCCCAGCCCTGCGACTGGTTGCCGATCTGCTGGATCGACCCGTTCCTGATGTGCCAGACCATGCCGTTCACGTCGCGCAGGCTGGTGATCCGCAGGCCGACCTCCTCCACCGTGCCGGTGACGGTCCCGTTGGTGATCACGTCGCCGACCCCGTACTGGTCTTCGAGCAGCAGGGATATGCCAGCCAGGAAATCGCCGACCAGGTTCTGCGCGCCGAAACCGAGCGCGACCCCGAGCACCCCCGCGCTGGCCAGCACGGGGGCCAGGTTGATGCCGAGGTCACCGAGGATGGTCATCCCGGCCAGGCCGAATATGAGGATCGACGACGCGTTGCGCAGGATCGAGCCGAGCGCGTGCGCGCGCTGCCGCCTGCGCTCGCCGCTCAGGTCGGGCAGCAGCGCCGGCGGCCCCGGCTTGGCCGCCCTGGTCGTGACCCGGTTGATGAGGCGGTGCACGGCGGCCCGCACAATAATGGCGAGCAGCAGCACGAAAGCGATCTTCAAGGCCACGCTGACCGGGCCGGCAAGGTAAGCCTGGGTCAGCCGGGCCGCGCGGCCGCTGTGCGAGAGGTCCCACACCAGGCGGCAGGCGCTGCCGGGAGTATGCCCGCAGGAGCGTTCGAGGGTGTCGGGGGTTCGCGGCGCAGCGGATCCGGCGGCGAGCTCAGGCACAGTCATGGCGGGCCCCTTTCGTCAGCCCTCCATGGTGGCCGGCGCCGGGAGATGCTACACCGTAACCCCGGACGACAGCCCGACAGTTATGCGGGGGCTGAAACGCTCTGCGACGAAGTTTTCACTGAGAGGCAGAATCTTGGCGTCAAAAGGTGCAATATGAGAAATGAGAAGTGAGAATTGCACTTAGGGGAGTTGGAGATCCGAGAGTTGGAGATCCGCTGTGAGCATCAATGAGCGGAAGGATACGACAAGGTTACTCTGCGTCAGGAAGTTTCACCTGAGCCGGGGGGCGGGCGGGGCGTCTGAGGCTAGGGAGGGGAAGGGTCGTCATGTCAGTAGAGTGCGATGTACCGTTCGGAATATCTCAGGTTTTTCCCGAAGAAGCGGTGGTACCCGGCGCCCCGGAGGGTGCGGACGGGCTGAGCGCCCCGGAGAAAACCGAGTGCCTGCTCGCGCGCAGGCTGCGGGCGCGCGGCCTGGTGGCCGGCCAGACGCCGCCGCAGATCGCGGCCGTAATCAGGGATGAGTGCGAGGCCTTCGGCACCACCTGGATCCGCGCCTACCGGCTGGCGCTCGGGATCACGCTGGCCGATGTGGTCGAGCAGGTCAGGGCGTGGTACGAGGCGCAGGGCCGCCCGCAGCCCCGGTTCAGCCAGACCCTGCTGTCCGCCTACGAGAGCGGCCAGAAGAAGCCGGGTCCCGAGTACATGCACTACCTGTGCGCCGTCTACAGCGCGGATCCGCAGGATCTCGGCTTCCGGGGCACCTGCTTCTGCGGTCAGGGTCACCGGGCCAGCCAGGCCGCCGCGCCCGCGGCCGCCGGGCTGCCGTCGGCGGGCCGCACCGCTCCGGGCCGCGCCACCCAGGGCCGGCCCAGCGGGCTAGCGCCGGCCGCCGAGCCCGGCGAGGACCCGGTGGCCGCCGATTTCGCCTGGGGCTCGGACGATGACGATGTGCTCAGGCGGGCTCTGCTGCAGATGATCGCGGGCGCGCCGGTGAACCTGGACAGCCAGTTCTTCAGCGCGGTGGACCGGGTGCGCCGCCGGATGGACGACGCGTTGTTCCGCGGCTCGGTGTCGGCGACCATGCTGGACCAGTGGGAGGAGACCGCGACCGGCTACGGCAGGCAGTACATGACCGTGCCGCCGCTGCGGCTGCTCTGCGACATGCTGCTCGACTTCGGCGACGTGCGCCGGATGTGCGAGCAGCGCCAGCCCATCGAGTTCGCCGAGCGGCTGTGCCGGCTGGCCGCCCAGCTCGCGTCGCTCACCGGGATGACGATGATCGACATCGGCGACCAGCGGATGGCCCGGTCGTTCTTCCGCACCGCGCGGATCGCGGCGGACGAGACCGGCGACCGGGCGCTGCGGGCCTGGGTCGCGGTGCGCGAGGCGCTGATCCCGATGTACTACGGCGACCCGCGGGAGGCGGTCACGCTGGCCCGGGCCGGCGCTGACCTGGCCGGCCGCAGCCAGTGCGCGGCCGCGGTGATGGCCCCGGTCCTCGAGGCGCGGGCGCTCGGCAAGCTCGCGGCGAACGGCAAGCGCGGAATGCTCGGCCGCGCCAGGGCCTCGCTGGACCGGGCCGCCGACGGGCTCAGCGCGCTGCCGCCCGGCCAGCGCGGCGACACCGCGCTCGGGTACACCGAGCGGCAGTTCTTCTTCCACAAGGGCGACGCGCTGGTATCGCTGGGCGACTACCAGGGCGCCGATCAGTCGTTCGCGCAGTCGCTGCGGCTGTACTCGTCGGCCGAGTTCCTCGACCGCTCGCTGGTCCGGCTGGGCCAGGCCCGGTGCCGGCTGGACGCGGGCGAGCCGGAGGAGGCGCTGCGGATCAGCCGCGACACCCTGTTCGACCTGCCCAGGAAGCAGCGCGCCGAGATCATCATCGGCGCGGCCCGCGGGCTCGGCGAGTCAGTCGCGGCGCGGCACGGCAACCTGCCCGCCGTCCGGGAGTACCGCGAAGCGCTGCTGACCGCCTGAGCTGCTGACCGCCTGAGCTCAGGTCTTCGCTGGCTTTCCGAGCGTCGTGTGGCCGGTGTGGAATGCGGCAAATGCGAGAGTGTCCGCCAGTAGGTTTACCGAACGGCTAACGGCCCGTGCTCCGTGTCCGGCGGACGACTCACGGCGCAGCAGTACCGGCTTCGCCGGTTTGCCGGGGGCATCCGATCCCGGCAAGCCGGCGCCCGGCGCGGCGGCGCTCGGAGTGCTCGCTGCGCTCGCGTGCTGGAGCGCCGCGCACATCTTGCGCGCGTGCATCGGATCCACCCGGGTGTCGCTGTCGAAGGTGGTGAACAGGACGGCGGGGTAGGCGGTCCCCTCCCGGACGTGGTGGTAGGGCGAGTAGCTGAGCAGCCAGCCCAGCTCCTGCGGGTTGGCGGCCGTGCCGTATTCGTCGTTCCAGGTCTGGCCCAGGCCGAACTTCTCGTACCGGACCATGTCCAGCAGCGGCGCGGAGCAGATCGCGGCGGAGTAGAGCTCCGGCCGCTGGGTGATGGCCGCGCCGACCAGCAGGCCGCCGTTCGAGCCGCCGGAGACGGCCAGCTGGCCGGGGGTGGTCCAGCCGTCGGCGATGAGCGTCTCGGCGGCGGCGTGGAAGTCGTCGAACACGTCCTGCTTGTGCTCCCGCATGCCGGCCCGGTGCCACTGCTCGCCCTCTTCGCCGCCGCCGCGCAGCGAGGCGATCGCGTACACCCCGCCGGCCTCGACCCAGGCCAGGATCGAGGCGGCGTAGGTCGGCGTCAGGCTCAGGCCGAATCCGCCGTAGCCGTACAGTATGGCCGGCCGGGGCGATCCGGGCTGCCCGCCCGAGACGATCAGCATCCGGACCGAGGTGCCGTCCTTGGACTTGTACGTGACCAGCTCGGTCCGCACGCTGGGCACCTGCACGGTGCCGGGCGCGCGCTCCCAGGTCGTCACCTCGCCGCTGCGGGCGTCATAGCGCTGGATGACCACCGGGGTGGTGTTGTCGGTGTAGCTGAACCACGCCTCGTGGCCACCCTCGGGCCGCTCGGCGATGCTGCCGACGGCGCCGAGCCCGGGCAGCGGCACGGTCCCGGTCTGCTCGCCGCTGGCCAGGTCGTGCACGGTGATCTCGCTGATCGCGTGCCGCTTCCACGCGACGAGCAACTGCGGGCGGTCGAGCTCGGGGCCGTCCAGGATGGCGAAGTCGTCCAGCACCGCGTCGGCCCGCTCGCCGATCAGGCCGCGCCAGTGACCGGCGGTCGGCTGCGCCGGGCCGGTCACCGCGAGCCTGCCGCGCGGGGCGCCCGCGTTGCTGTACACGTACAGCCGCCCGTCCCGGCCGACGTGCACCGCGGTCCTGGCGTCCACGCCCTGCTGGACGACGCGGAACTCCGGCTTGTCTTCGGCCTCGGCGGACGCGGTCAGGTCGGCCAGCCACAGGTCGTTGCGCGGCGCGGTGCCCAGCGCGGCGGAGACCGTCAGCCAGCGGCCGTCCCGGCTGACCGACACCCCGAAGTAGTTCGTCTTGTCCATGCCCTCGCCGAAGATCACGATGTCTTCGTCCGCGGGGGTGCCGACGCGGTGCAGGTAGACCCGGCGGTGGTACTGCTGCTCGCCCTCGGGCACGGCTTCGGGAGCGAGCCGGCGCACGTAGTAAAACGCCTTGTCGGCCGGGCCCCGGCTGGTGCCCGGCAGCCAGGCGATCGGGGAGTAGCGGCAGCGGCCGATCGGGCCGTCCACGATCTCGCCGGTGGCCACGTCCATCACCCGCAGCACGGATTCTTCGTCGCCGCCTTCGGACAGCTGGTAGGCGAGCAGTTCGCCCTGCTTGTCCGGCTGCCAGGAGTCCAGCGTGGTGTTGCCCGACGCGTCGATGGCGATCGGGTCGATCAGCACGCGCTCCTGTCCGGCGGGCGCTGCGGCGCCCGGCGGCGTCACGGCGGTGAACAGCACGGCGTGATCCTGGTCCGCGGTGCGCCGCATGAAGAACCGGCGGTCGCCGCGCCAGGCCGGCGCGCCCACCATGCCCGAGCGCATCAGCTCAAAGACCCGCTCGGCCACGCCGTCCCGGCCGGGCAGGGACGCGGCATAGCTGGCGAACAGGGAATCCTCGGCGGCGAGCCAGTCGCGGGTCTCGGCGGAATCGAGCTCCTCCAGCCAGCGGTAGGGATCCCGCGCGGTATGGCCGAAGATTTCCTCGGCGAGATCGAGCCTGCGAGCATCCGGATAGTTGAATTCCGCCATGCCAGGCACCCTAAGCCATGCGCCGGGATCGCTGGCCCGCGCCTGCGCGACCGGGAACTCGATGCGCGCAACAGGGCTATAAGGTGGCGAATGCAGAGCCCAGCCAGCACACTAGGTGCAGAGTGTCTCCTGATACCGGTGTACCGGGAGGAGTCGGCGGGAGGTGAACCTGACGGTGCGGCGTGTACTCCTGCTGAACGTCACGTATGAACCGCTTACCACGGTTGGCCTGCGCCGTGCCGTGTGCCTGGTGCTCTGCGAGAAGGCGGAGATCGTGCACGACGATCTCACCGGCGCGGTGCTCAGCTCGGCCTCCATCCGGCTGGCGACGCCGTCCGTGATCAGGCTGCGCCGCTACGTCCGGGTGCCGTACCGCAACCGGGTCCCGCTGACCAGGGCGGCGCTGATGCGCCGGGATAACTATCTGTGCGCCTACTGCGGCACCAAGGCCGAGACCGTCGATCACGTCGTACCGCGCAGCCGGGGCGGCGGGCACACCTGGGAGAACTGCGTCGCTTCCTGCCGGACCTGCAATCACCGCAAGGCCGACCGGCTCGTCGAGGAACTGGGCTGGACGATGCGCTGCGTGCCCATGGTGCCGCGCGGCGCGCACTGGCGGCTGATCGGGGTCGGCTACGACGGCGACCCGCAGTGGGCCGCGTACCTGCCGCAGCCCAGCGCCGCCTGAGGAGGGCGCGGGCAGTGGAGCGTGACATCTTCACCGGGGAACATGCGGCATTCCGCGACCTGGTCAGGTCCTTCATTGACAAGGAGGTCACGCCGCACCACGAACAGTGGGAGCGAGACGGCATGGTCTCCAGGGACGTCTGGCTCGCGGCCGGCCGGGCCGGGCTGCTCGGCATCGAGATCGACGAGAAGTACGGCGGGGGCGGCAGCCAGGACTACCGGTACTACCTGATCCTCGGCGAGGAGCTGGCTAGGGCCGGGGCGCACGGGCCCGGGTTCACCGTGCACAACGACATCATCGGGCCGTACCTGCAGCGGCTGGGCACCGACGAGCAGTGGGAACGCTGGGGGCCCGGGTACTGCTCGGGCGAGATCATCACGGCCATCGCGATGAGCGAGCCCGGCGCGGGCAGCGACCTGCAGGGCATCCGCACCACGGCCGTGCGAGACGGCGATCACTACATCCTGAACGGCCAGAAGACATTCATCTCCAACGGGCAACTGTGCGACCTGGTGATCGTCGTGGCCAGGACCGATCCCGAGGCCGGCTACAAGGGCATCAGCCTGCTCGTCGCGGAGCGCGGCATGGCCGGCTTCGAGCGCGGCCGCAACCTGGACAAGGTGGGCCTGCACGCGCAGGACACCTCGGAGCTGTTCTTCTCCGACGTGCGGGTGCCCGCCGCGAACCTGGTGGGCGAGCCCGGCGGCGGCTTCATCGCGCTGATGAACAACCTGCCCAGGGAGCGGGTGGCGATCGGCGCGTCGGCGCTGGCCGGCGCGGAGAAGGTGTTCGAGGAGACCCTCGAATACTGCAAGCAGCGCCAGGCGTTCGGCCGGCCGATCGGCCGGTTCCAGCACAACAGGTTCGTGCTGGCCGAGATGGCCACCGAGCTCGCGGTGGCGCGTTCCTTCACCGACCGCTGCGTCACGGAGCACAACGCCGGCCGGCTGAGCACCGAGGAAGCGTCCATGCTCAAGTGGTGGAACACCGAGCTGTGCAATCGCGTCGTAGACCGCTGCGTGCAGCTATACGGCGGCTACGGTTACATGCGCGAGTACCCGGTGGCGCGGGCGTTCGCGGACGGCCGGGTGCAGACCATCTTCGGCGGCACCACCGAGATCATGAAGGAAATCATCGGCCGCGGCCTCGGCGTCTAGCCGGTCGGTACGTTCTGCGCCTGGCCGGTCGGTACGGCCTGTGTTTAGCTGTCCTTACGATGCCCGGCCGGCCCGCCCGTACGATCTGCGTATGGTCAGTGCTCCGATGTCCCTGTGGCGGGTAGGGGCTCCCGAGGACACTGAGGCTCCGGCGGGTGCCGGCAACAGCCCGCGAGCCGGGTCGGTGGCGCTGACCGCGCCGATGCCGCCGGGACAGCCCGGCGTCTGGTTTCACGAGGCGATGAGCGCGGACTACGGCCGGGCGCCGCGGGTGCAGGTGTGGCTGCCGGCCTACCGCGGCAAGTCCCTGGTGCCGCTGCTCGGCTGGCTGGTCGCGGCCCGGCTGGCGAGCCCGGACGCCGAGGTGACCTGGTGGCTGGAGAAGCGGCAGGGACCCGACTCGGTCGCCCGGATGCTCACCGAGCTCGGCTGGCGGCAGATCACCCGCGAGCGCGACGGATCCGCCTCACCGGGCTGCCGCCCGTGACGGCCGCCATCCGGCCCGATCCGGCCTGCTTCGCCGGCCGGATCGGCCCCGCCGACCTCACGTTCGCCGCCGACTACGGCGTGTTCTCCCCCAAGCGCATCGACGACGGCCCCGCCCTCCTAGCCGACGTCGCCCTGGCCGAGGTCCCGTCGGCCGGCCCGCACGCCACGTCGTCCGCGGCGCTCGCCGAGTTCGCGGCGGGCAACGCGCGCGCCACGTCGTCCGCCGCGCTGGCCGAGGTCCCGTCGGCCGGCCCGCACGCCACGTCGTCCGCGGCGCTGGCCGAGTTCGCGCGCCAGGCTCAGCCTGAGGCGCCTGGCGTGCTAGCTAAGGACGCGCTAGCTAGCCGAGGCCGAGCTGGCTGGGGGCCGGTGGCCGGGCTGGCTGGGCTGGCTGGGGGCCGGTGGCTGGGCTGGCTGGGCTGGCTGGGGGCCGGTGGATGCGGTGGCCGACATCGGGTCGGCTACGGGGCGCTGGCCGTCGGGCTGGTGGCCTGCGGGGTGGCGCGGCGCGCGGTGGCTACCGACATCGACTCGGTGGCGCTGTGGCTGGCTGAGCAGAACGCGCGGCGGCACGGCGTTGACCTGACCGTCGCCTGCACTCCGGTACCGACGGACGTGCCGCCGACCCCGCTAACCGTGTGCAACATCCCCACCCACATCGACGCCGTGGCCAGCACATTCCTGATGGTCGGCCTGGCCCGGCGCGCGGCGCACAGGCGGCTGCTGATCGTCGTGCACCAGAGCCTCGAGCAGCGCTACGCCCGGCACCTGACGCAGGTCGGCCTCGCCGTAAAGCGTTATCCCGGCCCGGCGCACACCGTCCTGTCCGCTGAGTTTCCGGCGCCGCTGAGTTCCGGCGCCGCTGAGTCCCGATGCCGCTGAGTCCCGGTGTCGCACCCGCCCGTCGCCTGAGTCCGCAGCCCGCCGCCGTGTCTCAGAATGTGAGACACGGCTCAATCTTTTCACGCGTTCTGTCTCCGCAAACCAGAACAAAACAGGACACGAAATGCGCAGACTGCGTGAAAAGTCAAAATGATCATGGGATTGGGGTGCACACCTGAGTGCGCCCGGGTGGGGGCGTGGATGGAGTGCGCGCGGGTCCCGGTGGCGCGCACGCGGGTCGAGGGATCGTGCCCGGGCCGGGGATACTCGGGTGGCGCGTACGCCGGTTGGGAGCGCGCGCGGGTCGAGGTGCCGCGCGCGGGTGGGGGAGCGTACGTGGGTCGGGGGCCGTACGTGGGTCGAGGTGCCGCGCGCGGGTCGGGGAGCTCACGCGGGTCGAGGTGCCGCGCGCGGGTGGGCCGCGCGCGGGCGGGGTGCGGGCGGGGGCGTGGGTGGGGCGCGTGCGAGGGGGTGAGGTAGGCACCTGGCCTGGACACCGGGGCGCGCATGCGGTCGGGGGCGCGGATCGGGGGAGCGCACGGTCAGGGGGCGCGCGAGGCAGGGGGGCGCGCGGGGCAGGGGGGCGCGCGGGTCAGGGGGGCGCGCGCGGGGCAGGGGGGAGTGTGCGCGGGTACTGTTCGGCTCAGTCCATCTGACGAACTGCGCGAGGGAGACCGAGCCGTTGATCGACGGACTACCGCTCGTCGATGTCCATCTGCATCCCGCCCGGCGTCCCGGGCTCAAGATGCCGTGGGCGGTATGGCTGCAGGGCTTCGGCGACCCCGGGCTTGAGCGGCTCTATGACCCGGTCGGGGCGGTCAGGCCGGACGCGTTCGACGATTTCCTGGCGGCCGAGGGGGTCGATGTCGCGGTCGTGCTCGCCGAGTACAGCCCCAAGGTGACCGGTACACAGGCCGTCGAGGACATGCTGCCGCTGGCCGCGCGCAACCCGGCGCGGATCAGGTTCGCCGCCAACGTCAATCCGCACCTGCACTACCCAGTGGCCGACGAGGTGCAGCGCCAGCTCGCCCTCGGCGCGGTCGCGCTCAAGGTGCACCCGGTACACGGCGGGTTCAGCGCGGGCGACCGGGCCATGTACCCCGCGTACGAGGTGTGCCAGGCGGCAGGCGTGCCGATCGTGGTGCACTGCGGTACGTCTACGTTCCCCGGCGCGATGAACAAGTACGGGGATCCGGTGCTGCTGGAGGAGGTGCTGCGCGACTTCCCGGCGCTGGACGTGGTGCTGGCGCACGGCGGCCGTGGCTGGTGGTATGACGCCGCGGCGTTCCTGTCCCTGGCCGGCGAGCAGGTCTGGATCGAGCCGTCCGGCCTGCCGCCGTCCCGGCTGCAGACCTACTATGCCCGGCACAACTGGGCCCGGCTGACCCGGCGGATGATATTCGGCACGGACTGGCCGGGCGTGCCGGGCATCGCCCGCAACGCCCGTGCCGTCGCCGCGCTGTGCCCGGACGAGGAGACCGCGGGCCTGGTGCTAGCCGGGAACGCCATCCGCGTCTATAAGCTCAAGCCGGAGCCGAAGGGAGTCGCGCCGTGATCTACGCCCTGGACGACATCGTGCCGGTGATCCACCCCGACGCGTACGTGCACCCGGATGCCACCGTGATCGGGGCGGTAACGATCGGCGCGCAGTCCACGGTGTGGCCGGGCGCGGTGCTGCGCGGCGACCACGGCCGGATCGAGATCGGCGCCAGGACGTCGATTCAGGACGGCACCGTCATCCACTGCACCGAGGAGTGGCCGACGCTGATCGGCTCCGGCTGCGTGGTGGGCCACCTCGCGCACCTGGAAGGATGCCGCGTCGGCGATGACTGCCTGATCGGCTCCGGCTCGGTCGTGCTCAACCGCGCGGTGGTGGCGCAGGCCGCCGCGGTCGGCGCGGCCGCCCTGGTCACCGAGGGCGCCGTCGTCGAGAGCGGGCAGATCGCGCTCGGCGTTCCGGCCCGGATGCGGCCCGCCCCCGCCGATCTGGCCGCCTGGATCGCCGAGGCGGTCGAGACCTACGTCGCCAGCGGCAAGCGCTACCGCACCGGCCTGCGCCGCGTCGGCGACTCTGCCGCCGGCTAGCCGGGCCGGACTCGCAGCAGCCGGTAGATTCGCGGCATGCCCTATGAGGATCTGCCCGCCGCCGAGTTCGGCTTTCCCGGGCCGCTGCGCGACCGGCTCGTGGCCGCGATCCTGGCCGGCGACAAGACCTCGACCACCGGGCTGGCGGTGGAGTACGAGGCCGCCGGCGAAGCGCTGCCCGAGCCGGGGGACCGGGAGGCGGTGCTCGACTCGGCCGGCCGCCGGGTGGCGGTCATCGAGATCACCGCGGTCCGGGTGCTGCGCCTCGCCGACGTCGACCTGGCCCACGTGCTGGCCGAAGGCGAGGGTGACACCTCCGTCGCCGGATGGCGCGCAGGTCACGAGCGGTTCTGGCACTCGCCGGAGGTTCGCGACGAGAGGGGCGACCCGCAGTTCACCGTCGACGACGACACCCTCGTGGTCGCCCAGGCCTTCCGGCTGATCGAGAGCCAGAACCCCTGCTAGGCCATCGGGTAATTCTGCTGGCGTGCGGTGGGCGGTGGTGGTGAGATGCCCCTAGGCGAGGCGTGAACCGGCCACGTGGCGGGGTCACGACAAGAACAGCCCCCGGCCGGATAGTGGGGCCCCCGTTCGCTTATGTGACTGCATTGCGCACGAATTGCCGTATGCTGTCACATATGCCAACGGCGCAGACCGCGCCGGTGCAGGAAACGCCGATAGCGCCGGGGAAACCGGAGGCGCCGCACACGCGCCGGGTTCCCCGATAGCGGCGGTGGACGCATGGACGGAGCGGTGCAGTGACGGTATCGGATCAGAGCTCGGTGACACCGGATTCGGCCGGTCTGGTCATCCCGGACGGCGGCTTCTGGCCTGCGCCGGTGATCACGCAGCCGAACATCTACCCCATGGAGTGGCGGGTCGAGACCCAGAAGCTCGCCGACATCTACCAGAAGTCCAAGCGGATGGCCTGGAACCCGGCTGACCTGCCCTGGGACGACCTGCGCGCCGAAGACTTCACCACCGAGCAGCGGCTCGGGATCATGTACTGGTTCTCGGTGCTGGCCAACTTCGATGCCTCCGGGCCCGCGGTCTTCGCCCGGGCCACCATCCACGCGTTCGAGCAGCATGAGGAAGACCCGGTCCGCAAGTGCTTCTTCTCGATCACCAGGGACGAGATGAACCACGAGGAGTGCTGCCAGCGGACGATCGCCGCGCTGTGGCCGGGCGGCCCGCTGAACTGGCAGCCGGAGACCGACCTGGAAAAGGCCGCGCACAACAACATCAGCTGGCTGTACCACAACGGCGGCCGCTACTGGAACGGCTACAACAAGGCGGTCGGCAAGTACTCGCTGCCCGTCCTGTTCACCAGCTTCATGATGGGCGAGATGGCGGCGTCCACGCTGTTCCGCGGGATGGCGTCGGGCACCAAGCACCCGGTGTTCGCCGGGATATTCTCCAGGATCGGCCGGGACGAGTCCCGGCACCTGCAGATCTGCATGACGATCCTGGAAAACGAGTGGCCCGGCCTCACCGACGACACCAAGAGCCTGATCACCCGCCAGCTCCGGGCCGGGTTCATCTTCCTGTCGATGATCTTGTGGGAGCCGCCGCCCGGCTTCTGGGACATCCCGCCTTACTTCCTAGCTAACCACCGGGTCCTGATGAACCACGCCCGCGAGGCCGGCCTCGGCGTGCTGTCGTACGAGGAGCAGGCGGAGAACTGGCGGGTAGCGATGGCGCGGGTGCGGGCGATCGTGCTGCGCTGGGGCATCGAGTTCCCCGCGATCCCCGAGCTCGACATCGAGGGCGTGGACGTAGCCGACGACATCGACCCGGAAGACATCATCCCGGTTTTCTGAGGAACAGCCCTCCGGACCGGATCTGCCGGACCGTGTCGCGCTTGTAACGCACCGTGCGCGGCCGCCGATAACCGGTCAGACGCGGTTGACGTGGGTACCCCCGAGCTCATGTCACCCGCGTCTTCAACATCCCCGCCGGCGACCCGGCGGCGGCCCAGGGCGGCCCGGGGGCGGCCCGACCGCACCCGGCGGCTTTACGGCCCGCGGCCTGTCTGTTACCCGCGGACAGACCAGGCCGGGTAGCGTTCGGTGCATGACAACGTTTCACGCCCCCTTCGGCCGGATGCTGACGGCCATGGTCACCCCGATGACGGCCGACGGGGCGATCGATTATGACGGCGCGGCGCGGCTCGCGACCTACCTCGTCGACGAGATGCGCAATGACGGCCTCGCGGTGAGCGGCACCACGGGCGAATCGCCGACCACCTCGAACGAGGAGAAGGACCGCCTGCTGCGAACGGTGATCGAGGCGGTGGGGGACCGGGCCAGCATCCTGGCCGGCGTCGGCACGAACGACACGGCCCATACGATCAAGCTCGCCCGCGATGCCGAACGGGCAGGCGCTAACGGCCTGCTCGTCGTGACCCCGTACTACAGCAAGCCACCCCAGGACGGGCTGTTCGCGCACTTCACCGCGGTGGCCGACGCGACCGGCCTGCCGCTGCTGCTGTACGACATCCCGGGTCGCACCGGCGTGCCGATCGCAACCGAGACGCTGGTCCGGCTGGCCGGGCACGAGCGAATCGTCGGGGTCAAGGACGCCAAGGGTGACCTGGCCGCCACCTCGGCGGTGCTGTCCCGCACCGACCTGGCCTACTACTCTGGCGACGACCTGCTGAACCTGCCGCTGCTGTCGCTCGGCGCCGTCGGCTTCGTCAGCGTCGTCGGCCATGTCGCGGGGAACCGGCTGCACGAGATGATCGACGCGCACGCGGCCGGCGACGTTGCCCAAGCGCGCGCACTCCACTACGAGTTGCTGCCGGTGTACACCGGCATATTCAGGAACCAGGGCGTGATCATGACGAAAGCGGCACTCGGGCTGCTGGGCCTGCCGGGCGGACCGGTGCGCCCGCCGCTGGCCAACGCCAGAGAGGCCGAGGTGGCCCGGCTGCACGATGACCTCGCGGCGGGCGGCGTGAAGCTGCCGGGGCTGGCTGCATGAGCCACCCGCACCCGGAGCTGGCCACGCCCCGCCAGCTGAGCGAGCATGGCCTGCGCATCGTGGGCCTGGGCGGTCTCGGCGAGATCGGCCGCAACATGACGGTATTCGAGTACGGCGGCCGGCTGCTGATCGTCGACTGCGGGGTGCTCTTCCCCGAGCCCGACCAGCCCGGGATCGACCTGATCCTGCCGGACTTCGGGTACCTGGAGGACCGGCTCGACCTGGTCGAGGCGGTCGTGCTCACGCACGCCCACGAGGACCACATCGGCGGCGTGCCTTACCTGCTGCGGAAACGATCTGACATCCCGCTGGTGGGGTCCAGGCTGACCCTCGGGCTGATCCGCAGCAAGCTGACCGAGCATCGGATAACCCCCGTAACAGTGGAGGTCAGCGAGGGTACCAAGCAAGCGTTCGGACCCTTCGGTTGTGAATTTTTTGCGGTCAACCATTCCATCCCTGACGCTCTGGCGGTGGCCATCCGCACGCCGGCCGGCGTGGTGCTGCACACCGGCGATTTCAAGATGGACCAGCTGCCGCTGGACGGCAGGCTGACCGACCTGGGCGGGTTCGCGCGGCTCGGTCGCGAGGGCGTCGACCTGCTGATGTCGGACTCGACCAACGCCGAAGTGCCGGGGATCGTCACCGCGGAGCGGGAGATCGCGCCGGTGCTCGGCGACGTCTTCGCCACCGCCCGGCAGCGGATCATCGTCGCCTGCTTCTCCAGCCACGTGCACCGCGTACAGCAGGTGCTCGACGTCGCGGTGGCGCACGGCCGCAAGGTGGCGTTCGTCGGCCGCTCCATGCTGCGGACCATGGGCGTCGCCCGCGACCTGGGGTATCTCCAGGTGCCCGGCGGGCTCGTCGTCGACCTGAAGGAAGCCGAGCAGATGCCGCCCGGCAACGTGGTGCTGGTCTCCACCGGGTCGCAGGGCGAGCCGATGTCCGCGCTGTCCCGGATGGCCGGCCGCGATCACCCGATCCGGGTGGCCGAAGGCGACACGGTGATCCTCGCCTCCTCGCTGATCCCCGGCAACGAGACCGCCGTCTACCGGGTGATCAACGGGCTGACCCGGCTGGGCGCGCGGGTGGTGCACAAGGGCAACGCGCTGGTGCACGTGTCCGGGCACGCGTCGGCCGGCGAGCTGCTGTACGTACTCAACCTGGTGCGGCCGAGCAACTTCATGCCGGTGCACGGCGAGTGGCGGCACCTGCGCGCGCACGCCCGGCTCGCCTCGCTCACCGGGGTGCCCGACGACAACATCGTGATCGCCGAGGACGGCGTGGTGGTCGACCTGGTGGACGGGCACGCGTCGATCACCGGGTCGGTGCCGTGCGGCTACGTCTACGTGGACGGCCTTTCGGTTGGCGAGGTGACCGAGGCCTCGCTGAAGGACCGGCGGATCCTCGGCGAGGAAGGCTTCGTCTCGGTGGTGATCGTGGTCGACTCGACCAGCGGCAAGCTGGTCGCCGGGCCGGAGATCCACGCCCGCGGCTCGGGCATCGAGGACGCCGCGTTCGGCGACGTGCGGCCGCGGGTCGAAGAGGCGCTGACGTTCGCGGCCACCGAGGGGATCAGCGACGCGCACCAGCTCACCCAGCTGGTCCGGCGCGTCGTCGGCCGCTGGGTGAACGAGCACTACCGCCGCCGCCCCATGATCATCCCAGTTCTCGTCGAGGTGTGACGGAGGCAATCGGATGACGCTGGTTCGCAAGCTCGTGGAGCGGTTCAGGCATCTCATCCATGAGATGGCGAAGTTCGGCGTGGTCGGCGCGGTCGGCTTCATCGTGACCGAGGCCGGGTTCAACCTGCTGCACTTCAACGCGGGGCTGGGCCTGTTCACCGCCAACGCGCTGGCGACCGGGGCGGCCGCGGTGGTCACCTTCACCGGCAACAAGTTCTGGACCTTCCGCCACCGGGCCGGGTACAGCACCACCCGCGAGACCATCATCTTCTTCGGGCTGAACGCGGTCGGCGCGCTGATCCAGTACGCCTGCGCGTCGATCGCCAAGTACGGGTTCGGCGTCACCGACAAGCTCCTGCTCAACGTCGCGTACTTCATCGGGATCATGATCGCGACGCTGTTCAGGTTCTGGAGCTACCGCACCTGGGTGTGGCACGAGCCGGTCGGCGGCCCGTCCGCGGGCGACAACGAGCGCACGGACCTGGTCCACGACCGGTAGCGCGGTCGTTCACCGGGTGCGGCGGTAGGCCGACAGGGTCACCGACAGCGTGACGAGTACCGGCTCGGGCAGCCCGGCGGCGCGGCCGGCCAGGTCGCTCGCTGCGGCGTGCCAGGCGGTCGGGCCCATCAGGGCGGCGGCCAGCACGTCCGCGCGGTCCAGCTTCATCGTCGCTCGGTAGCTGCGGCTCGTCTCGAGGTCGAAGTACGGGCCGAGCTCCCGGCGGATCCGCTCGTCCTTGCGCTCGTCCACCGCCAGCAGGCCCAGCGCCGCGGTCAGCTCGTGCAGGTGGTCGGCGTCCGGGGTGACCACCAGCAGCAGGCCGCCGGGCTGCAGGATCCGGTGCAGTTCGGCCCCGTTGCGCGGGGCAAACACGTTGATCGCCGCCGCCGCCGCGGCCGTCGCGACCGGCAGGCCCCGCCACACGTCACAGGCCACCGCGCCGGCCCGTTCGTGCGCGCGCGCCGCGCGGCGCAGCGCGTACCTGGACCGCTCCAGCGCGATGCCGGCCCGGCCGGGCAGCGCGTCCAGCAGCCGGGCCAGGTAGTAGCCGGTCCCGGCGCCGCAATCGACCACGCAGCCGCCGCCTCGACCGTCATCCCGGCCCTCGCCGCCCGCAAGGTCGGCCACGGCGTCCGCCACCGCGGCTGCCACCTCGGCTGCCACCTCGACCGCCACCCCGACCGCCACCTCGCCCGCCAGTCCGGCGAAGTGACCCGCCGCCAGGAAGTCCGACCGCGCCTGCACCATGGCGGCGGTGTCACCGTCGGCCCCCCGCGCCCCGGCGACCCCGCCCGCCGCACCCGGCCCGCCCGCCGGCAAGAGGCTGACGTAGCCCTGCCGCGCGACGTCGAAACAGTGCCCGGCCGGACAGTTCAGCGCGGCCTCGACACGGACCAGTCCGCCCCCGCAATACGGGCACCGAAGGTACCGGACGATGTCATCAAGCACCGGTGCTGCCAGCTCCGTCCTCGCGCAGCCGGAACCGCTGCAGCTTCCCCGTCGTCGTCCGCGGCAGCGCGGACAGGAACCTGACCTGCCGGGGGTACTTGTACGGCGCGATCTGCTGCTTGACGAAGTCCTGCAGCTCGACGGCAGTGGATTCGCTGGCCGCGACCCCGCCGCGCAGCACCACGTACGCCGTGACGACCTGCCCGCGCGTCTCGTCGGGGACGCCGACCACCCCGCACTCGGCCACGTCGGGATGCAGCAGCAGCGCCTCCTCGATCTCCGGCCCGGCGATGTTGTAGCCGGACGAGATGATGATGTCGTCGGACCTGGCCTGGTACCAGTAGTAGCCCTGGGGATCGCGAAGGTACGTATCGCCGGTGAGGTTCCAGCCGTTCTGGACGTAGCTGCGCTGCCGGTCGTCGGCCAGGTACCGGCAGCCGGTCGGCCCCTTCACCGCGAGCCTGCCGATCGTGCCGTCGGGGACGGGGACGCCGTTGTCGTCGAGCACCGCGGCGGTGTACCCGGGCACCGCCTTGCCGGTCGATCCCGGCACAATGTCGTCACCGGAGGCGGAGATGAAGATGTGCAGCATCTCGGTGCTGCCGATCCCGTCGATGATCCGGACGCCGGTCGCGGCGTAGAACGCCTGCCAGGTGCTGGCCGGCAGGTGCTCGCCCGCCGAGACGGCGTGCCGCAGCCCGCGCAGCCGCGCGGCCTGGCCGGACGCGAGCATGGCCCGGTAGCCGGTCGGCGCGGTGAAGCAGACGGTGACGTTCCGCGCGGCGATCTGCGCGGCCAGGTCATCGGGGGCCGCCTTCTCCACCAGCAGCGTGGACGCGCCCGCGCGCAGCGGGAACACCACTGCGCCGCCGAGCCCGTAGGTGAAGGCGAGCGGCGGCGTGCCGGTGAACACATCGTCGGCGACCGGCCGCAGCACCCGGGCCGAGAACGTGTCGGCGATGGCCAGCACGTCGCGGTGGAAGTGCATGGTCGCCTTCGGCCTGCCGGTCGTGCCCGAGGTGAAGGCGATCAGCGCCACGTCGTCGGCGGCCGTCGCGACGGCCGTGTGATCGCCGGGCTTGCCCCCCGCGAGCTGGATGAGGTCGTCGGGCTGGCTCGTGCCGTACTTCACGATCGTCATGCCGGGGACCTCGGCGCTGGCCAGATCCCAGGTGAACCGGTGGTCGCAGAGCGCCAGCACCGGCCGGGCGATCTCGCCGATCGTCGCGATCTCGCCGGCCCGCAGCAGCGGCATCGTGGTCACCGCGACCGCGCCGGCCTTGATCACGCCGGCCCAGCAGGCCACCAGCCACGGGGCGTTCGGCCCGCGCAGCAGCACCCGGTTGCCGGGCACGATGCCGAAGTCCTCAGTCAGCACCCTGGCCACCCGGTTGGCTGCGATCAGCAGGTCGCCGTAGCTCCAGTCACCCGAAGCCGACAGCAGGCACGGCCGCCCCGCGCCGTACCGCTGGACCGTGGCGTCGATCAGCTCGGCGGCACAGTTGAGCCGGTCGGGGTAGCGCAGCTCCGGCAGCGGGAAGGAGAATGCGGGCCACTGGCCGTCGGGCGGGAGGTTGTCCCGGCAGAACGTGTCGGTATGCGCGGACGGTGAGAGTTGCATCACTGACCCTCCTGAGCCGCCGGCCAGGTCGGGTTTGCCTGGTGGCAGGCGGAACGTGCCCACAGTATTCCGCAGCGCCGCCGCCGTTGCCTGCGGACTTGCGCTCCCGTAATGCCACCCTCACGCCGCGTATCCGAGCCGCCTAACAAGCGCCCTCGGCCTCCCGGTCGGCCACCAGCAGCCGGTGGCCGCAGTCAAGCTCGGCCATGTCGGCCAGGTCGCCGTTCCTGGCCTGCCACGTCCCGGACGCGAGGTCGACCGCCAATCGCTCCAGGCCCGGCCGCCGCTCCGCGTCGGTGAGCAGGGCGAACGCCGACATTCCGGCGCGCACCTTAGCGTCCAGGTACGCGGCGGGCCTGGCCCAGAACGCCTCGCCGAAACCGTCGAGGCAGTCACGGGGGAGCGGTATCGTCTCGATCCGCACCCGCCAGCCCAGCTCGCCGAACTGTCCGGCGATGGCCTCGGCCTGGATCTCGGGCCGCCGCTGCCGCGCCATGGCCGGGAAGTAATCCCTGGTGAGCCACAGGCCGTTGGTCAGGGTCGTCGAGCACAGCAGGATGACCCGGCTCGCCACCCGGCGAAGCTCGGCAAGTCCGCGTGCGGGGTCGGTCCAGTGGTGCACGGTCAGCAAGGCCATGGCGGCGTCAAAACTTTGATTTCCGAACGGGAGGGCCTCGGCCACCGCCATGACCGCCGGTGCTGCGGTCGCCGGTCGCTGCGCGAGCATCACGCCGGCCGGCTCGATCGCCGCCACCCGCAGCCAGTCCGGCTCGTACGAGCCGGTGCCCGCGCCGACGTTGAGCACGTTGGCGGCATCACCCACAGCGGCCCAGATTCGCGCCGCGATCCGCGGATCCTGCCGCCGCGTCTGCCGGTATGACTGACCCAGCCTGTCGTACCGGCCGGGGCTCCTGCCAGCTGGATGTGTCGTTGGCGTCACCATCACATGATGCGCCACCGCCGGGCGCGATCCCGGCATCGGGATAGGGTCCCGGTATGACTGTTGCCCGCTTCAAGGACTTGTGCATCGACGCCGCCGACCCGGCCGCGATCGGGCCGTTCTGGGCCAAGGTGCTCGGCCTGTCCTGGCAGATGCAGGACGGCGGCGACGGGTTTCTCACCGGCCGGACTCCGCAGCACACGATCTGGGTCAACAAGGTGCCCGAGCCGAAGACGGTCAAGCACCGCGTTCACCTCGACATCTACGCCGCGCGGCTCGCCGATCTCCAGGAGCTCGGGTCGCGCACCGTGCGGCCGGAGGGCGACGGCCGCGGCTGGACCGTGATGGCCGACCCCGAGCACGGCGAGTACTGCGCGTTCCTGCACAACGAGCTGCCCGGCGACCTGCTGCACGGCCTCGTCGTGGACAGCGTGGACGCCGAAGCGCAGGCGCGCTGGTGGGCGGAGGTGTACGGAGGCAGGCTGGTGAACCACTCCAGCGGCTACTCCACTGTGCAGGACGTGCCCGGCATGCCGATCCTGACCATGGATTTCGTCCCGGTGCCCGAGCCCAAAACGGTGAAGAACCGGGTGCACTGGGACGTCACGGTGACCGACCCGCAGCGGCTGATCGACGCCGGCGCCACCGTGCTCAGGAAGCCGGACGCCGAGGTCAGGTGGCACGTCATGGCCGATCCTGAGGGTAACGAATTCTGCGC